>NZ_CP102279.1:1836652-2512478 GCF_025150245.1 Dorea formicigenerans | reverse complement strand
GTACAGGCAGAATCCGATTATGCAATTCATATGGCGATGATTGCATTGAAAAATCTGTACGAACAGGGAAAGTTCACGGAGAGCGAACACAGCAAAGAATGTGTAAGAGAAGTGCAACGGACGTCAGATAGTATCTGTGCTTTTATTGATGAGTCATTGGTGCGTGCCAAAGGAAAACGTCTGAAACGAAGTGAAGTGTTCCATATGTATGAGGAATACTGTAAAGAGAATGGCAGACAGGGGCATGGTAAATCCAACTTTTTCAGAAATATGACAGATAAAGGTTTCCTTCTGAAGCAGTACAATGGTGAGTTTTATTATCAGGATATTGCAGTTAAGGAAGAAGATTTTTGTCCTGTAGATCCAGAAGAAAGAATACCTTTTGAAGAAACAGATATAGATTATAAACAGTTACAATTAAATATGAATCAGGAAATTAAGGGCATTTAGGGCAAAATAAGCAAAAAGAAATGTTACCGGAGCAGGAGAAATAACAAAGATAGCTGCCAGAGTACATAAAATTTTGCTTTTTTTACACTGACTGCCCTTTTTCATGTATCAACGTTTTAGCTGATACAAATATAGGTTTTTCCCAAATTTGGGAGAAAGTCAAAAATAAATATTAAGAAAGTATGAGGTATGATTATGAGAATGATGAAAAACAACAATAATGAGACAGTTATGGTGATCGGGATTGATCATGGGTATGGAAACATGAAAACAGCCACCAGATGCTTTCCATCCGGTGTAGCCAGATATGACAAGGAGCCAATCTTCCAGAATAATCTTCTTGTTTACAATGACATGTATTACCAGATCGGAGAGGAACACAAGGAGTTCTGTGCAGAGAAAACGCAGGACGAGGACTATTATGTGCTGACACTGGCGGCTATCGCAAGGGAACTGGATGGGAAAGGTATGAACCGGGCAAAGGTACACATTGCAGCCGGACTTCCACTTACCTGGGTAGCTATACAGAAAGAAGATTTCCAGAAATATCTTCTCCAGAATGAATGTGTGGATTTTACATTCCGCAATAAAGAATATCGTGTGGAGTTTGCAGGAGCTGATATTTACCCACAGGGATTTGCAGCAGCTTTTTACCGTTTACAGGATTTCAAAGGAATCAACATGCTTGTGGATATTGGAAACGGGACTATGAACATCATGTATATCAATAATTCCCGTCCATTAGAGAAGAAATGCTTTACAGAGAAATATGGAACGCACCAGTGTGTGCTTGCAGTCAGGGAATCTTTGTTGAAAGAACTGGGAACAGTGGTGGATGATCTGGTGATTGAGCAGGTGATCCGTACCGGGACAGCAGATATTGGTGAGAAATATCTGACAGTCATTCGTAAAGCTGCCGGAGATTATACGAAAGAAATCTTTCATAAGCTGAGAGAACGGGAATATAATCCAGAACTGATGCGTCTGTATGTGGTCGGCGGTGGCGGTTGTATGATCCAGAATTTTGGAGAATATGACAAGAGCCGGGTGACAATTGTACGGGACATCTGTGCCACAGCGAAAGGCTATGAAGCAATGAGCGTAAGGAAAATCCAGAGAAACGGAGGGATGCTTGTATGAGAAAAGAACGGAAAATCATCAACACAAATATCCGTTTGAATCTTTGTGATGAACAGGACAGGCAGGCATGGGAATATTTGCAGACGATGGACAGGGAAAAATATAAATCGTACACCAGAGCAGTTGTAGTTGCTTTAAACGATTATTTTTCCAGAGAGTACAGGAATGAAGCAGATCCGTATCTGGAAACCAGAGAAAAGGAAGATGCTTTTCTGGAAAGAGTGGAAACAGCTGTCCGGGATGGAGTGAAAGAATCTGCCCCGATGGCTATAGCGAAGAATCTGATGGAAATGCTTGTACCGTTTGTAAAAGAATCGGTAGGAGAAATTAATCTGCCAGACAGAACACTAACAATGGAGAAAACGGATGAAGAGATCGCAGAAGATAATCTGGACTGGGAGAAAGAAGCTGATATGGATGCAGCACTGGATTTTGCAGACAGTTTTTAGCTGATTATAAAAGAAAAGCAGTCTGGCTTACATAAAATAAATCAGACTGCTTTAAGTGGAGCTATTCTTTTTTCTTGGGTAAGGACGTTTATCATCTGTCAGGTTTAGCAGATAATCAACGCTGGTATTATGAAATTCAGCCAGTTTAATCAGAATGTGAGTAGGGATATCGACATCACCACATTCATAATTACTGTAAATACGCTGACTGCAATTTAGGATTTCACCCATATTCTTCTGCGTAAGGTCACGATCTTCACGCAGATCCCGTATTCTCTGATACATGTGTTTCACCTCTAGCATAATAATAACTTAGCGAGATATTCACTATTGAAATATAGCGGGAAATTCGCTACACTGAATTTAAAAATGTAGGAGGGAGAAGTACAGAGTGAAAGAGAAAGTGAAAAAGGTGCTGGTGTGGATTTTTGAGTTTGTCTTATTTTGTGGATATTTCTATGTTTTATTCGTGAATCTGGTATGTGGATTTGGATATGGAGGGATAAGCAGCAGAGGACAGGCAATAAAGATTTTGTGTGCTTCGTTCTTTCTTGCAGCGGGATTGCCAGGATTGATCTGGTATCAGCATCGCAGACTTATGAAACTGGAGAATTTATTACATGACCTGCTTGAAATTTGCGACAAAATAAAATAGCAGTAACAGGAAAAAGGACTGACAGTAAAGAATAGTTTTACGAAAACAGAATAGCAGAAAAAGACAATAGCAGTGATAGCATTTCAGACATTATGAGTTGGAGAAATGTTCATGACTGCTATTTTTATGCCTTTCAGCAGAAATAGAAAGCAGTTCAGAAAAAGAAAGACAGAAATAACAGGGAAATATGGCAGAAAGGTGTTTGCAGATGAGAGGGGTGTACAAACAGGCAAAGAAAAGATATAGGGTGCCGGATACGGCACATGATTGTCCGATACTTCGCATCGGAGTGGTGCATGACCAGCCTGTTTCAGAAAGGGAAAATCTATGAAAGGTGGAGCTTTTCTTTTTCTTCCGCAGTCGGCTCCTGCACCACAAACCCACCGTCATCTCCATTTGGATTTGATAATGTAGGGTGGAAAATATTGCCTGGCGGGTGTCGATTCAGTGGTGGGGAGATGACAGGCAAGTTTCGCAAAGTGGCAAGCCACTATGCACCGGAGCCAGCCTTTGGGCTGTTCCTAAACTTGCCAGAGGGCTCCGCCCCTTGGAACCCCGGCACGTCAATGGCGTAAGTATTCCTGCGAAATGTCCACCGGACATTCCTACGGAACACTTACTGATTGACTAGGACGCTGTCCTGCACCTGTATAAGAGAGCGTTGCACTCTCTTATAAATCTCCTACCAATATGCCGCCAGAACGCTGTGGCTGTTAACAAAGAATGAAAATCAAGCAATGAAAGGAGACAAAAGCCTATGAGAAAACGAAATCATACAGTAACCATACGGATGAATAAAGAGGAATACGATTTGTTTCAGAGCAAGGTTAAAGAATCCGGAAGAACACAGCAGGAAGTTGTGATAAAAGCAATCGCAGACTTGAAGATAGCAACGGCAGAGGAAATAGAAGAACTGAAAAGACTGAACCAGATGTTTGCGGATATCCTTTGTCAGCTCCGGGGAGCTACGACAAATATCAACCAGATTGCAAGAAAACTGCATACAGATGGAGAAATCCCAAACGACAGTATGTTGTATTTCCTCAATAAAAATATTCTCAAGTATCGGAAGGAGAGTGAAAGGATATGGCAGTTAATAAGACGATTAATAAGCGGACAAATACACATGGAGCAATGAGAAATTGTATTGAATATGTTTTACGACAGGACAAGACAAGTGAGCTGCTTACTTATATAACAGGCCCGTACTGTCACAATGAAATTAATTATGATCTGGTGTACAGAACCTTTTTGGAAGAAAAGAAGATGTGGAATAAAGATACAGGGAGAATGTATGCCCACAACATTATTTCCTGGCATAAGGATGAGCAGATCACCCCGGAGCAGGCATTTGAATTTGGAAAAGAGTTTGCAGAAAATTGGTTCAGTGGATTCCAGACCTTAGTGGCTGTGCATAAGGATAAAGACCATATCCACTGCCATTTGGTTACTAATTCAGTGAGTTATGAAGATGGGAGAAAGCTGCATAACACCAGAAAAGATCTGGAACGTATGAAACAGCTTACCAATCAGATGTGCCGGGAACGAGGACTGACCGTTGCCGAAAAAGGAAAGCATTTTGATGGAAGTCAGATTGAAAAAGGGGAAGTCATTGCATGGAGCAAAGACAAATATAATCTGTTCCGTCAGCAGGTAAAGGATAGCTTTGTAGCGGACTGTGCAATGGCAGTGTTAAAAGCACTGGAAAATTGTATCAGCAAAGAAAAGTTTATAGAAAAAATGAAGCAGTTCGGATGGAACGTAAACTGGACAGAGAAACGGAAGCACATTACTTTTCAGAACCAAGAGGGAAAGAAAGTACGTGACAGTAATCTGTTCAAAACATTTCATTTGGATATCAGCAAGGAGGGACTAGAGAATGAATTTAATGGAAATAGGAAAAGAGCCAGAGATTCAGCCAACAGAGACAGCAGATCAGATGAAGAACTTGCCGGATACTACCGACAAGTGGAAGCAGCTTGCGAAGGAGCAGGCGGCGTCACTGGAGCTAGTGACGGAAGAGAGAGACGAGTTACAGGTGAGAAATCAGAAGATGAACGAGTTTATCCAGAAATTTCAGGAAAGGACACACAAGCTGAAAATGGAAAAACAGAAGCTATTCTTCGAGAATCACGAAATGCAAGACGAAATTCGGAAATTAAACGACGAAATTCATCGTTTGACAACCGAACTGTCCGAAACGCAGAAGCTGAATCAATCGCTTCAGAAGAACAACGACGATTTGAGGAACAGAAACGGCTTGAAGAGCAGGAGCGAGCAAGAGCAGCTCGAAGAAGAAATAAAAGACGTTCGGGACCAGAACTCTAAATTGCAGATACAGGTTAATAAATCATCTGTTGAAGCAGTAGATGAAGCACAGAAGAAACAAAAAGAAGCAGAGAAAAAGATAGAGCAGGCAGAATCCAAAGCCCGTAACGAAAAGAAACGTGCTGAGCTGGAAATTCGTAAAGCGAAAAAAGAAGTAAAGGACAGAACGGAAAGCATGAAGTCTATAGAATATTTCTGGGGAATGGGATACATTACGGTAGTCCTGTTTGCAATTCTACAGAATGGTGCTTTTCAACATGATTTCATAGATTTTTTTATGGCTCCATTCATGTGGTATGTTCGATTTTGTAAATGGCTGGTATATCCAACTTATGATAATGGATTTAACCAGAAAATAGCATATACAGGTGGGGAAGTATGGGTTATCAGGATTCTGGCAATCGTAGCTGTGCTTTTCATAATGGGAATCATAATGGTGATAATTATGGAAACAATAAAACAATACAAAAAAATGTGGAACGAAATTTCACAAATGTTTTTGATTGGAAGCCTTTCAGGGATAGCAGTGCTTGGGGATGTAACTAGAAAATATCTGCCGGTGAATTTGATTTTGCTATTTATACTCATTAATATGGGTATCATGCTACTCAGAATATATCTTCGGAAGAAGTTTGATTATATGTAATTTGTTATTTTAATGACCAGTGGGTGGTACTTGACAAATGATAAAGCTGTTATTATGATTGCACACCGCCTAAAAACAGTACAGAAAGCTGAACGGATTTTCGCTCTGGAGAATGGAAAACCGTACAGCAGGGAATACATGAAGAACTTGTGAGACAGGATGGGATTTATCGTCATTTTATTGTTGAAAGAAGAGAGGCAACAAAATGGAGAGTTTAGGAGTCTAAATGTCTGGTGCGGCGATATTCCAAAGGTGATACACCAAAATGCTTTTTAAACACAGAGGCGAATTTGCTCTGATTCAGATATCCGACCTGTGCTGCAATCTCAGCTACAGACAGTCGTGTTGAGGCAAGCAGTTCGCCTGCTTTATTCATACGCATTTCACGCAGATAGACAGAAATATTCTGTCCGTAAACACCGCGAAAATAATTTTTTAGACTGGTTTCGCTGATAGAAAAATATTCAGCCAATTCCCACGCAGGATGATGCAGCCTTAGGTCTGAGGTGATGATATTTTCGACCTTTTTAGCAATATTAACCTGAGATTCAGTAAAGAAAGTGCAGGCCTGAGACTTAGGGATAGCCTCCAAATTTTGTAGTACTGAGAATAAAGCGAGCGTATATATTTTCATTTGAATGACTGCAAAAGAGGCCGGAAAATCATATAATTCCCATAGTTTTTTGAGAATTTCCTCAGTTTCGTGGGTCGCTGTCGATATATAAGTGCTTCCATGAGGACAAAACATCTTTGAGATTTTTCTGAAATCAATGCTAAATTCATTTTGTACCCATGTATTTTCTAAAGTAAATGTATCTATATCAATAAAGAATTCAAGCCCCTCATAGATGCGCTTTGGATAAACATATTCTTTTTGGGCGAAGCATTCTGTGAGAGAAAGTTCTCTGTCTTTGATGTAGACAAAATTTTTGTTGTTCAGGATCATTTCACAACGACCTGTCACACAATAGTTAAGAAGCAATGGACCTTTTGTAATGGAGCTGTCTGATCGAAGGTCGGGAGCCGTCCAGGTTGGAGAATTTATAAAAATATATGCCAGAGACAGACCGGGAAAAAGTGAAAAAAAGGTCATCGAACCTTTACCTTCCTTCGTATTTAATATAAGCTCCATACTATATTCAGCCTGTTTTATGGATATACCTGGTATTTTGATACATTTTTTGATCACGTCGTTAATTTTCATAGAAGATCTCCCTGATATAAGTACTTTTGCCCTGTAACAGATAATATTATAGGATTTGAAGAGAGCAGAGTCAACAATAAAACCCAATGCTGTTTGGAGCTAAAATGATATTTGGTTGTAGAGATATAACAAAACATATGGTATTTTATGGAGTAGTTAGATAGAGCTAATTATACAAGGGAGGTATTCTGTATGAATAACAAATTACAGGCGAAGGACCTGATTAATCTGGGACTTTTCACAGTCCTTTATTTTGTACTCGGATGTTGTGTGGCAATTCCGATTGGCTTTGTTCCGATATTTCTTCCGATTCTTGGTGCATTGTGGACACTGATCACAGGAATTCCATTTATGTTATTCCTGACAAGGGTAAAGAAGTTTGGTATGGTAACGCTGATGGCAATTCTGAGTGGCCTTTTGATGGGACTTACCGGAATGGGATATTGGGGTGTACCTTTGGGGCTTATCTTTGGGCTGCTGGGAGATTTGATTCTGAAATTTGGCAATTATAAAAGTGCTAAAAGGAGCCTGATTGGATATGCAGTATTCAGTCTCTGGATGGTTGGTACATATATTCCAATGTACTTCATGGTAGAAGATTCAAGAGCCAGCTTCGCAGCCAGTTTTGGTAAAGAGTATGCAGATAAAGTAATGGCTGTCATGCCTATGTGGAGCATTGTTCTTGTGATTGCAGGTATCTTTATCTGCGCAATCATTGGAGGAATGATTGGAAAAGCGTTGCTCAAAAAACACTTTGTAAAAGCAGGAATCGTGTAATGGATGAGATATTATCTGCTACTGTTGACAGCAGAAATGGAATTGTTTTAGATCCTAGAACAAAATTGTTTATGCTTATAACGATTACAACATTGATGTTCAGTACCAGCAATGATGGAATCATGAATATAGTGAAACCAATACTAAGCCTTATACCATTTGCATTGATTTTGTCAGAGCACAAATTCAAAACAGCCGGTAAATATGCAGTTCTCTATGCGGTATGCTTTGTACTGGAGCGGCTGGCATTGAATGTTTGGAGTGGTATGATTTCTTTTCTGATATTGGCAGCAACATCAATTATGACGCGTTTTGCACCGGGAATTATGACAGGCGCATATCTGATTTCTTCTACATCTGTAAGTGAGTTTATCAGTGCAATGGAGCGGATGCATGTCACAGAAAAAATCATAATACCGTTGTCAGTTATTTTCCGTTTCTTTCCTACAATCAAGGAAGAATATCAGGCAATCCGGGATGCAATGAAAATGAGAAATATCCGTTTTGGTGGTAAAAATCCATTCCTTATGATTGAATACCGGCTGATACCATTGATGGTATCCGTAATAAAAATTGGTGATGAGCTGTCTGCAGCAGCTCTAACAAGGGGACTTGGTGCACCGGTCAGAAGAACCAATGTCTGCGAGATTGGCTTTCATGTACAGGATTTTAGTGCCATTGTTGTTTGCTTTGCATGCTTTATATTGTTCTTTTTGCATCAGTATATTGTTTTTTGAGGTAGTACATTATGATAAAAATAGATCATGCAACATTTACATATGGAGAAAATAATGAATATTCTGTGGGAATCCGGGATATTGATCTGGAGATAGAAGATGGTCAGGTTATTGTGCTATGTGGGGAGAGCGGTTGTGGAAAAACAACACTCACTCGAATGATCAATGGGTTGATTCCACATTATTATGAAGGAAAATTAACTGGTGAGATATGGATAAATGGGATAAATGTTTCGCAGCAGCCACTGTATGATACAGCAAAAATTGTTGGAAGTGTTTTTCAAAATCCACGGTCACAGTTTTTTAATGTAGATACAACAAGCGAGATTACTTTTGGATGTGAAAATCTTGGAATGCCAAAGGAAGAAATCAAAGATCGATTGCAGGCTACAATTCAGGAGCTGCATCTGAAAAAATTGATTGGACGCAATATTTTTCAGCTTTCAGGTGGAGAGAAGCAGAAGATTGCCTGTGCAGGGGTTTCTATTATGAAACCGGATATTTTTGTCCTGGACGAACCCTCTTCTAATCTGGATGCAGCTTCAATCATGGATCTGCGAAGAATAATCGCCCACTGGAAGGAACAGGGAAAAACGATTATTATATCGGAGCATCGCCTGTATTATCTGCGTGGGCTGGCGGATCGGTTTATTTATATGAAAGAGGGACAGATTATTCAGGATTATTCAGCCACAGAGTTTGAAAATCTGACAGAAGAAAAGCGAGAAGAGATGGGACTGCGGGCTTATGTTCTGGAAAATCTCCTTATGCCAGAGATGTTGATATCAGAAAGAACCACAATGGAACTTCATGATTTTAATTTTGCATATAAGAATGGTCCACAGATTTTATATATCAGAGAATGTGAGATTCCGGCAAATCGGATTGTCGCAATTACGGGCAATAATGGAGCTGGAAAATCTACTTTTTCCCGTTGTTTCTGTGGTTTGGAAAAACAATGTGGCACAATCATCTGGAATGGAAAAACTTACAGACCAAAAGAAAGGCTGAAAGCCTGTTATATGGTTATGCAGGAAGTGAATCATCAGCTTTTTACAGAGACAATACAGGATGAAGTTATGATTAGCATGAAAGAAGAAAATGAGAAAGAAGCAGACAAATTTCTTGATATGCTGGATCTGATAAAAGTCAAAGACCGTCATCCAATGTCACTTTCCGGAGGTCAGAAGCAGCGGGCGGCTATCGCATCTGCAATTGCCTCCGGGCGCTCTGTGCTGTTTTTGGATGAACCAACCAGTGGTCTTGATCATAAGCATATGCTGGAGGTTGCAGAGGTTCTAAGAGAAGTGTGGGATACCGGAATTTCGGTTTATGTGATCACACATGATTTGGAACTGATTATAGAGTGTTGCACTGATGTCATTCATTTTGAAAATGGAACTATTGCAGATCAGTATCAGATGGATGCAGAAGGAATGGAGAAGATAAGAAAATATTTTATCCAGGAAAAGTGTTGTGGCAAGTGGAGTAAATCTGACTGATGGCAAAGGATATTGTAAATAGTTTTGGAAAGTAGATGAATGATAATTATGAGCAAATATAATCCTTTATGGAAGTGAATCAATAAAAATAAAACAGACGATTTCAAGTTGACTTTTGCTGAAATTGAAAACATTGCCGGAGTGCCTATAGATCATTCGTTCCTTACATTCAAAAAGGAACTTTTGCAGTATGGTTTTAAGGTGGTAAAAATTTCTATGAAGGAACTGACAGTAGATTTTGAAAAAGTCGAAGAGGAGGCTTAAACATGGAATCAAAGAAATAGAACTTGTAGTTGCATCTTCGATTGGTGCAGATCTTGCCATGGCATTTCTGACATAGGCAAAAATACCGTTAAAGCATGTATTTTTTGATGGTGGACAGTTTGTACAAATTGGAAAGGCAACACGCAGAATCATGGTTCCGTTCTTATATATAGCAATGAAAAGTTTATATTGGTCAAAAGGAAAGATGCTGAAGAGAATCATGTGGTGTGACGACGGCAAAATCAAACTACAGATGCATCTGCTAAGTGAAAATTGAATACACGGGAAAATAAAAAATCGAAACAGCAGACTTGACAAATTCCTGTAATGAGTTAAAATATAACAGTGCTATATAGCACTGTTATATTTTTGGAAAGAACTTTAGAGGATACGAAAAGAATGTCGACAAAAGCAGAAGATACACAAAAAAATATATTAAATACAGCCAGAAAACATTTCCTGAAAGATGGTCTGACCGGAGCATCTTTAAGAAACATTGTAAAAGATGCCGGACTTACTACTGGTGCATTTTACAAATATTATCCGACGAAAGAGGCACTTTTTGATGCACTGACAGATCCCTATATGGAACACATTTATCAGATTTATGATCAGATCGTTGAGGAGTTTGAAAAGCTTTCGGCCAGTGATCAGACAAGGAATATGTCGTATACATCCAGTGATGGAATGGAGCAGATGGTTGATTATATTTATGATCATTATGATAATTTCAGATTATTGTTGAAATGTGGAGACAGTGGAAAATTTGAACTATTCATACACAATATGGTAGAACGGGAAATGAAGTCCAGCCTGAAATATATGGAAAAGATGAAAGAGAACGGTGTGAAAATACCGATTGTAGAGGAAAGCCTTATGCATATGATCTATACGGGATTTTTTTCATCAGTATTTCAGATCATTGAGCATGATATAGACAGGGAGACTGCAAAGAAAAATGTGCATCAGCTGAAAGAATTCAATACAGGTGGCTGGGAACGATTGTGGAATATTGAATTCCCGGTATAACTAATGTAAGTCAGGTGGCTAATGCCAGTAAGCCACCTATTTTATTATATATGAGTTAGAATAAACTAATGAAAGAAACAACAATAAAACCAAAGTAAGGAGTGAACGAATGTGAAAGAAAAAAAGAAGTCGGCAATCAGCTGGATCCTGACATGGGCCGGACAAAAAAGAATTGCCTATGTATGGAGTGTGTTACTTGCAATCGGAAATGTGGTTTTTAAGATTTTGCCGTATTTTATTATTGCAGATATAGTAAAGCTGTTTTTAAATGGTGAAAAGGAGTTTGAAATATATCTTGCAAAAGCGGTTCTGATTGCATTATCGTTTATCATTGCAGAACTGCTTCATTCACTTTCGACAGCATTGTCACATAAAGCAACGTTTGCAGTACTTGCAAATATAAGAAAATCCTGCTGTGACAAGCTGGCGCGGGTACCTCTTGGCTATGTGAAAGACACACCTTCCGGTACATTTAAAAATATTATGGTGGAAAGAATCGACAGTATCGAGACAACACTGGCGCATATTGTCCCGGAATTCACGTCCAATCTGCTGGCACCGATTGTGATTTTGATTTATTTCTTCCTGACAGACTGGAGACTGGCACTCTGGTCATTGGTGCCGGTTATAGTGGGATTTCTTTCCTATTTTGGAATGATGCTGGATTATAAACCAAGCTTCGAGAGAACGGTTCAGACAACAAAAGATCTGAATGATGCGGCAGTGGAATATATTGACGGAATCGAAGTGATCAAGGCATTTGGAAAGACAGAAAGTTCTTATGCCAAATTTACAAAGGCGGCTTTTGAATATGCAGATTCCTTTATTTCCTGGATGAAACGGTGCTCGATCTTTCATGGACTGATGATGGTGGTCACACCTTATACGCTTCTTACGGTATTGCCGTTTGGGGCACATTATGTAGCCAATGGAACACTTGCGATTTCAGATTTTGTCATCTGCATTATTTTATCACTTGGAATCGTTGGACCGTTGATCACAGTGGGTTCCTATACAGATGATCTTGGCAAGATCGGAGTGATTGTTGGTGAAGTGGCAGGAATTCTGGAACAGCCGGAGCTTGAACGTCCAGAGAAAAGTAAAAGTGTTCCAAAAGATAACTCCGTTACACTTGAAAATGTCAGGTTTGGTTATCACGACAAAGAGATTCTGCATGGAGTAACTATGGAGCTAAAAGCAGGAACGGTAAATGCAATCGTAGGACCTTCCGGAAGCGGAAAGTCAACCATCGCAAAGCTGATTGCGTCCTTGTGGGATGTGGATTCCGGAAGTATTAAAATCGGTGGAGTTGATGTCAAAGAAATGTCGCTTGCAGATTTTAATCGGAAAATTGCATATGTTGCACAGGATAATTATCTGTTCAATGAAACGGTACGTGAAAATATTAGACAGGGAAATCCGGAGGCTACAGATGAACAGATCATCGAGGTGACAAAGAAAAGCGGATGCTATGAATTTATCATGCAGCTTGAGAACGGATTTGATACGGTTGTAGGAGGTGCAGGAGGACATCTGTCAGGAGGAGAGAGGCAGCGTATCTCCATTGCAAGGGCAATGCTGAAGGATGCTCCGATTGTAATTCTTGATGAGGCAACTGCTTATACGGATCCGGAAAATGAGGCGATTCTGCAGAATTCTATTGCAAAACTGGTAGCAGGGAAGACACTGATCGTAATCGCACACAGGCTTTCTACCGTTAAGGACAGTGATCAGATCTTTGTCGTAAATGATGGAAATGTAACAGCACATGGTACACATGAGGAACTACTGATGTTATGCCCGCTTTATAAGGAAATGTGGGATGCCCATATTTCTGTAAAAGATACGGTGAAGGAGGGAGAATGATATGTTTGGAATTCTGGCAAAATTCTTTCGTTTTTCAGGTAGGGAAAATGGTAATAAATTTAAACTGTCGATAGTGATCGGACTTATAGAGGCTCTCGCTTCAGCAATGAAGATACCGGCTATTATGTACATATTGATTGGTTTGATGAGTGGAAAACCAATAGGAAAATATATTGGTGGTTCAATTGCGATCATGGTGATTGCAATTGTAGTTGATGTCATCTGTAAGAGATACTCTACAGTGCTTCAGACAGAAGGAGGATATAATGCGAGTGCTTTTATGAGAATCAAGATTGCAGAGCATCTGCGCTATCTGCCGATGGGATATTTTAATGCCAACAGCATCGGGGAAATTTCTTCTATTACGACGAATACAATGGAAACACTTGGCGATGTAGCTGCGAGAGTGGTTATGCTGACCATGCAGGGAATTCTGGAAACATCCATGATCATTCTTATGCTGTTTCTTTTTGACTGGAGAATTGGACTGACAGCTGCAGCAGGAGTGCTTATTTTCTTTGGTGTAAATGCTGTGATGCAGAATGCAGGGAAAAACGATTCAGAGCAAAAAGTGGTATGCGATACAGAGCTTGTAAATCAGATCATGGAGTATCTGCAGGGAATATCAGAAGTAAAATCAT
This sequence comes from Dorea formicigenerans, assembly GCF_025150245.1. Lineage (NCBI taxonomy): Bacteria > Bacillati > Bacillota > Clostridia > Lachnospirales > Lachnospiraceae > Dorea > Dorea formicigenerans. Next base: position 2,498,790 of record NZ_CP102279.1, on the reverse strand, counting down.
ACAACCTGCTTGGAAAACAGGCAAAAAGATTAAATGATGCAAATGAAGCATGCGAAAAGATTAATACAAAGATGGAGATGTTGTTTGTCCCTTATCATTTTCTGCAAAGCGTCATAACAAAAACCACAGGTGCAGTAATCGTAGCATGCAGTGCATATTTTTATATTAATGGAACTATGAGTGCGGTCTATGCAATTGGTATGACAATCTCAGCATTTATGCTTTATGCCAGTCTGGAATGTGCAGGAAATTATTCATCTCTTTTACATGTGGTAAGCGTATGTGTAGATAAAGCAAATGCAATATTGGAGCTGGATACCATGGATATCGACGGTAAAGAAATACAGCCGGAAAATTACGATATTAGACTTTCTAATGTTTCGTTTTCTTATGACAAACGGAAGATCATTGATGATATATCGCTCTCTATTCCGCAGAAAACGACGACAGCAATCGTTGGACCATCTGGTGGAGGAAAATCAACACTTTGCAATCTGATTGCCAGGTTCTGGGATGTGGATTCCGGGGAAGTGACACTTGGAGGTGTGAATGTAAAAGACTACAGCATGAACAGTCTGATGCGTAATTTTTCATTTGTATTTCAGTCGGTGTATTTGTTCGCAGACACCATTGAGAATAATATTAAATTCGGACGTCAGGATGCAAGTCATGAGGAAGTGGTGGAAGCGGCGAAGAAAGCGTGCTGTCATGATTTTATCAGCAAACTTCCGGATGGGTACGACACAGTGATTGGAGAAGGTGGAGCCACACTTTCCGGCGGTGAGAAACAGCGTATTTCGATAGCCAGAGCGATTATGAAGGATGCGCCAATCGTCATATTGGATGAAGCAACGGCAAATGTTGATCCAGAGAATGAAAAGGAGCTGATGGATGCAGTAGATGCACTTACAAAGGAAAAAACGATTATTATGATTGCCCACAGATTAAAAACGGTCAGACATGCAGACCAGATTGTGGTTGTTGACAAAGGAAGAATTGTACAGCAGGGAACACATGAGCAACTAATGAAGCAGGAAGGCATTTATAAGAGATTTGTGGATGCAAGGCAGCAGGCAGTAAGCTGGAAACTGGCCCACTGAGAAATAATCCACAGTTGGTGAATATCCAAATTGAATTGTCTGAAAGAGATTTAATTTAAGTTTCTCTAAGTTTCACTTGTATAGGTGGAATGAGGAAAATTCAATAGAGCAATATGAAAAAAGCACTGAAAACCGTTGGACTGATGGTTTTCAGTGCTTTTTTCTTTGGTTAAAGAGAAAAAACATAATAAATTTAAGTTTTGCTAAGTTTCACTAAGTTCTGCATTTGCAGATCGCCATTGCCTTTTCGGCTCATATTTCCCACACCCATCACAGGTCTGTGGCCAGTTAATTTTCCACTCAAAATACTCATCTCTGGTAATTTTACCGGATTTCAATTCTTCTTTTCTGAGAAGCCATTCTTTCATAAAATCATTGAGAACTCCATAATTGAACCACATACCAACAGGTGGATGAGCCGGCCAGTTATCAGAATCATGATAACGGACAGCGGTACCCTCACTGGAATTGCATTTTTTACCCGGATAGGTTTCTAACTGAAAGAGATTAATAGCTGCTGGGTTAAATTCATCAATCCAGAACAGAATTTCCATCAGTTCAGAGGCGTCCATCGTGGTTGGCTCATGTAGTGTCAGTGGGTTTACGTCCAGAATCTTAGCCATTTCAGTTACCAGATCTTTGCGGGGAACCCGGTAATTCGTTTCATATTGGGCAAGACGATTTGCACCTTTATCGCCCCAACCGAGGGCAGCACCAAGTTCTGCCTGTGTCATATTCCGGAATGTCCGGATTTTTTTTATTTTATCACCGATTGTCATATCAGATTTCCCACTTTCTTTTTGATAAATCCATTTTACTACCAAAAACAGTGAATGTAAACAGAAAGATTCGCATTGAAGCGAACAAAACACTTGACATTCGCATGAATGCGAATTAAAATAACAGTACGATAAAGGTTCGCATGAAAGCGAATGTACAGATGAGGATAAATACTTTTTGCAAATTATTGCAAAATGAGGTTGGTAAAATCCTTCTGTCAGGCTTTATTAGTGAGAGGATTTTTTTGAAGTGAACAACATTTTGGTGTTTCCAGGCTGTAATAAGTGAAAGGATATTCAAAAAAACTCTTTTGTACCTTGAAAATTACATGAGCTGTATAATCTGATCTCACAGATGCCATAACCCTGTAAATGATTTTATGGGCGAGCGTCGAAGATACTCCGGAAACGACTGGTAGGCTTGCGAAGAAGCTGGCAGTATTCAGAAATACTCTGATAGAGGTTGACTGTGACGTTGACAACGGGTTATACAAATGGAAGCCAACACGCCGAACAGAATATGCAATGCCATAGTAATAGATAAAATTTGAGAACAAAATGTGAAAGGTAAGGTGATGTGATTGAGAAAATTGTAGGTATAGGACAACTGATACAAAGAATATGTTGGAAAAGAGGTGAGCATCATGGTGAATCAGTCGGTAATAGATTCTAGTGTTGATCTGGAGCAGTTAAAGGACATTGAAGATTTAATTCCTGATATGGATAAAGCTATTTCTGAGAAAGTGGAAACTTTTCTGGATAAATCCGGCAATCAACCGTATGCTCACATGAATGAAGGGTATGTGGTGGTCGTGGAAATGACCGGAGAAATGGATGCCACAGATGCCATTAGTGATTATCTTAGAAAAAGAACGGAGTTGATGTATTAGATGCAAGTCTTGAAAAAATATCTTGCGAAGCTACAGATGTTATGTTAATGTGAGGTCAGGGAAAATGAACGTGATACATGGTTTCTGACTTCAAATTCAATGGAATAAGTAAGTTGGGAGCGATGTAAAATGGAACAGATGCAAATTAATATGCCAGATATATACGATGCTGCATTGTATCTTCGATTATCGAAAGATGATATGGAAGAGGGCGGTGCGAAGTCAGAGAGCAACAGCATTGCAAATCAGAGAGAGTTACTTCGGAGCTTTGTAAAAAGCCAGCCGGATATTCAGATCTTTGATATATATGTGGATGACGGATACTCAGGAGGAAATTTTGTTGAGGTAAGATAACGATACCTTTTTTGCAGAGGGTGTTATCTTACCTCTTTTTGATGTATGTTAGATAGCATAACTCTTTACGTCGGCTCCTATCTGTCTGAAATAGGAGATACTTTCGGTAGGCTTGTCACCTGTATCAACTCTGCCGACAAAGCTATAAAAGATTTCGATTTTGCGGGTGTTCGTTTCCTTATCCAGTTCGTGAATAAGAATACGGTCAATAAATTCATGGACGTTTTCGTAGGTCAGTTCTTCAATCGCTGTGTATCTGCGTACCAGTGCGACAAACCTTTTTACGTCCGCGCTGCGCTCGGTGGCGTTGTCGATTTCCTGTGACAGCTCCGCAATCCTCCGGGTCAGCGTCTTTTTTTCTTCATCATAGCCGGAAGTCAGAAAAGCAAATTGTTCATCTGAAAGTTTCCCTAAAGCGTTGTCCTCGTAGAGCTTGCGGAATAAGATGTTCAGCTCGTTAATACGGTTCTGCGCCTTGTCAAGCTCTTTCCGCTGCTGTGTCAGCGTCTTTTGTACTGCCTTTGCGCTGCACTCGTTGGCTGTTTCGATAAACTCCTGTTCATGCTCTTTCACATAAGACGTTACTCGCTGCAAGTCTGCAAGGACAAGTTCTTTCAATACGCTTTTGCGGATATAATGCGTAGTGCAGAGCATATCATTTCTTGCCCGGTTGCGGTAGTTGCCGCAAGTGTAGGCGTGTTTCCGTTCAAGCGTCCCGGCTCCGCGTACTGCATACATTTTGTAGCCGCAGTCCCCGCAAAAGAGCAGCCCGGAAAACAGGTCAATTTCATCAACCTTTGTCGGGCGTTGCCGGGTGGCAATCCGCTTCTGTGCAAGTTCAAAGGTTTCTTCATCAATCAAAGGTTCGTGAGTGTTGGGGAAGAAATACCTTTTTTCCTCCGGGTTCTTTTTCGTCTTTTTCGACTTATAAGATACCTTGTAGGTTTTCCCGGTTATGGTATGCCCTAAATATTCTTTCCTTGTCAGAATGTCGTACAGCGTCTTATCCGGCCAGTTGTACCATGCGTTGAGCTGTGGGCGGGGGTGGCGTTTGCTCCCTGTCCTGCGGTAGCGCAGTTCCCCGACGGTCAGTATTTCATTGTCCCGCAGCCAGTTCTGGATTTCACACATACGGTCGCCCCGTACATACATTGCAAAAATCTGTTTTACGACGTGCGCCGTTTCCGGGTCGGGTATCAGATGATTGCGGTTATCCGGGTCGATAAGGTAGCCGTAAGGAGCTTCGCCGTTGACGCGCTCGCCTTTCTGCGCCTTTGCCTGTTTGACAGCCCGGATTTTCTTTGAGGTGTCGCGGGCGTAAAACTCGTTGAACCAGTTCCGCAGAGGGGTAAACTCGTTATCTTCCCTTGCTGTGTCTACACCGTCGTTAATGGCAATGTAGCGCACTTCATATTCGGGAAAGACAATCTCTATCAGCTCCCCGGTTTTCAGATAATTACGTCCCAGACGGGAAAGGTCTTTTGTTATGACGGTCGCCACGTTCCCGGCTTCAACCTCATGCAGCATGGCTTGAAGCCCCTCACGCTCAAAGCTCACGCCGGAAAATCCGTCGTCTACGAAAAAGCGCGTGTTGAAAAAGTGGTGTTCGTCAGCATACTTTTGTAAAATCAGTTTTTGGTTCTGTATGCTCTCGCTTTCCCCGGCTTGCATATCTTCCTGGCTCAATCTGCAATATAAAGCGGTAATCTTGTCTGTCTGTAACATTTTGTCCTCCTTTCCGACGACAGACAAGCATGGTATTTGTACTGTCTATATTATACCACATACCGCTGCCTGTGTCATGTATAAAATGTGAAGAAACGCCCTATTTCCGGGCGTTTGCGGGGTTCAGTTCCATGTCTTTGCGAATGAGTTTTTTTATCTTTTTATCCAGTGTGTCCGTTGCGCGTTCACTTGCGGACGAACATACAAGGTAAGTAACTTTTCCTATTTTATGCTCCGTTGTGGTAACGGGCGTTTGGTTTTGCGTCAAAGAAAATCCCCCTTTCTTTCGCAAACATATAATATAGTCTATGAATAGCAGCAAGTCCACTATTCAATAAAACAAAGGCTTTAATCGGACGGTTATTAGCATAACCTCATGGGAATTTCACCCCGGCATGGTTCTCATGCCGCCCTACCCATTGCCTGCGACGCTCTTAACGCTCGGACTGTGGCTGTAAGGAAGTATCATTGTATATTCTGCGTGTCGTCGCCCGCAAGCCGCTACACTTGCTTTCCGGCGCGGTGTTGGTCGCTCGGCTGTCCGGGCGGGGATAACCTCACCCGGATAGCGTCATGGCGCACCCGCCGTATGGCTCGGCGCAAAAGGAACGTATCCGATTTGCCCTATGCTGCGCCGCCGTTATCTTGCGCCGCTTTCTTTGTCAAGGTTCAGAATGGCTTTGCTGCCGCGTCAGCAGCGGAACGGAAAAGGGGGAGAGAGAAAGCGTCCCGCCGCCGCTGCGGTTTATTCCTCTGCCTTAAAGGTGAGGACAGCCATCATCAGTTTTGCTTGCAGCCGTTCCCGAATGTCGTGGTCTACGCCAAAATAGACGTTCCCGCGCTCGTCGTACAGCTTCCGCATGGAGAGGCGGGCTATGTAGCCGCTGAAATGCTGCAAGACAATCTTCATGGCGTCCGGGTCGCCCTTTGTCGCTGCCACAATGACAGGATAAGGAACAAGGGCATTTTCCGGGTAGCCGGGTTCGTTACCATTCGTCCCATTCATCAGCATTTTCCTCCAGATATTTTCTTAATTTCTCAAAAGAGCTTGTCCGCCTGTACTGTATCGTGCTTCTCGACGTGTTGAACAGCTCCGCAATCTCGGTATCGTTCATTCCCTCGAAGTAATACAGCAATATGGCTTTGCGCTTTTCTTCCGGCAAAGTACGGATTGCTTCAAGAAGCAGCTTTGGCGTGATTTTCTTCCCGGCTTTCTCAAAGACGGTTTCGGCGGCTTCACGTTTGAAATATTCATCAAACGTATGAAGCTGCCGCGCTTCGTCTAAGGTCATGTCGGAAAAGGTCACTTCCTTTGCCTTGTGTCTGCGAAGTTCTCTATGGGTGTCGCAAGCTTCATTGTGCAATACCGTATTACAAAACTTCTGAAAAGCACACTGTTTGTAAAACTCCCTGCTATTAGGTTCCACATTCTCACCTCCTTTCTCGTTGGAAAGTTGGTGGTGCTTCCCCCCTTTTCGCGGGGCAATACGGCGTTTTTCAAAAACGCCGAAGATTTTTTGAAATTTCTTCAAAAATTTTTTGAACGTACAAAATGCGCCCGTCCGAAAAGCCCGGACGGGCGCATAGGCATTGTAAGCAGTATCCAGATGATTAGATAGTTCATATATATAAGCGTAGTTTCCCCCGGTGGTGGGCGGGCTTTTTTTGATAAGTCAATAACTGTCGGATTTTGTCGATATGCTTTTTGCTTCATGGCGGCTACCTCCTTTAGCCGCCGATTTCAACAGTGATACCGCGTCATTTCATTAGAAGATAAAAAGAAACGGCGGCTTTGATTTTTCAAAGCTGCTGCGGAAATCAAAGAACGACAAGCAACAGTTCTGATTTTGCTCCAATATGGTTATTAGGGGCACAAATTAAAATCAAAAAAGAGCCGATAACAGCAGTATTTCAAACTGCATATTATCGGCTCTGCGTCTGTGCGTCTGGCTCTTTTAATTAAATTATTTCTGTTGTTTTTTGGCTTTATTATATGTATTAGCTAACTGTCCACAAGCTGCTTTAATCTCTCTACCATGAGAAACTCTCATGGTAACTTCAAGTCCTGTTTGCTCTAATTGATGTTTGAACGCAACCATTTCTTGTTTTTGTGGTGCTCTAATTTTTGAATTACTCGTCGGGTTGTATTGCAGCACGTTAATCATAACATTTTTGCCCTTAAACCATTTTGCAAGTTGCCTTATATCTGAGGAACGGTCATTTATACCTGGTAAAAGCAAATACGCAAATACCACTTTTCGATTATGCCTTTGAGAATAGGACAATGCTTGCTTAACAACATCTTCAATAGCGTACATGTGCATATGAGGAATGATACAGTTTCTCGCAGCCTGTGTTGCTGCATGTAAAGATATTGTCAACTGAATTTTTAGATGTTCTTCGCGCAATTTTTTTAATTGATTAACTGGACCAACTGTTGATACGGTAATGCCGTCGGTTGGAAAGTTAAGTCCATTTCTATCTCGAAGAATATGGATTGCTGCAATCAAGTTGTCGTAATTGAATAAAGGTTCTCCCATTCCCATAAAAACGATACGATTTACTTTTTGACGTATCAATACAACCTGCTGCACAATTTCAGACGGTGTTAGATTACGAACAAAACCATTGCGTCCGGACTCACAAAAAATACAGCCAACAGAACAACCAACTTGCGTACTTACGCAAACAGTCCCACCATCTCGCCGTTTAATAAAAACCGTTTCAATATACCTGTTATCTTTCAATTCATAAACATACTTTTCAGTATCGCTACTTTTATAGACTTTTTTTGTTGATATTGATAGATTTTCTTTGTGAAATGGCTGTTTATACAATTCCGTATATAAGGCTCTTGCTTTATCCTCTCCAATTACTTCCGACATTTCTTTGTAAGTAAATCCGTATGGGTCATTCAATATTTCCGTAGGTGTACTTTTAGGTAAGTGTTTCATTTAAATATCCTTCCTTTTCAAAATTAAAAAGTTTGTTTTTCAGAGTTTTTGATTATGATTTCTAGTTTTTCAACATCAACGATATGCGTTAATTTACATTTAGGGCAGAAAAGAGGAAAATTTCTTAATACCGTATTATAAAATACTTGAACCCTCGTCTTTCCGTTACAAATTGGACATTTTATCCAATATTTTTCAAGCATAATATTTCTCCTTTTGCGCAAAAAAATGCAGGTCAATTCTCAACATGAGCATTGACCTGCATTTATACATATAATACTACAACAAAATTAAGGCATAGTTTTTATACTATGTCTATACGTCGTTAGTTTTGTTGTATAGCATACGCAAAATAAGCATGACAAAAAAGCCCATATTGAAAATGGGAAAAATCTTTTTTGATTTCAATGCTTATCGAATACGCATGCTATGTAACATAAACATTCCCCCCCTTTTATATAATATTATATACAAAAGCAGCTTGTTGTCAACATATATATATATGAATTATTTTGGCTAACTGATAGAACTACGTAGACATATCCAAGAAGAAAGGGGAACAGTAAAATGTAATAGGGTGAATAACTATGGCAAAAAGACCAGTACCACGATACGACTTTAAGGCTTTTGGGGCAGCGATAAAGGCAGCGCGTGAGGGATGCAAGGAGAGCCGCAAGAAAGTAGGCGACGAAATGTTTATCTCGCCGCGCTACCTTGCGAACATTGAGAACAAGGGGCAGCACCCAAGTTTACAGATATTCTTTGAGCTGATACAGCGTTACCATATATCCGTAGACCAATTCCTTTTAGAAACGCCGCCGGAGAAGAACACGCAGCGGCGGCAGCTTGACGCGCTTCTTGACGGTATGAGTGATACAGGCATACGGATTGTAACCGCAACGGCAAAGGAGATTTCCGAAGTCGAAAAAGAGGGCGAATAGGAATGTCCGACTTAAAACTGAACAGGATTTAGAAAGCGTTGTAATCTTTTTTGAGGTTGCAGCGTTTTTCTTTTGCGTAAGTTTGGCAAAATCGCTTTTTCTCCGTAGTAGGTGATAAGAGCCTAAAGGATAAAAACATTCGTAGCAAGCATAGGAAGCGGGTACCACTTCCGTATTTTCGCCCTCCCGCGCTGCGGCGCGTCGGTTGAAAATTGCTTGTTGGGAAGTCTCGGAACGGAAAGGAAAGGAGCGAACACATGGACGGACGCAAAAGGACAGTGCAAATCAAATTCAGAGTGACGGAAGCGGAACGGGATTTAATACTGGAAAAAATGAAGCTCGTACCCACCCGGAACATGGCGGCGTATCTGCGGAAGATTGCCATTGACGGGTATATCATTCAGATAGACCACGCCGATATAAAGGCTATGACCGCAGAGATACAGAAAATCGGTGTCAACGTCAACCAGATAGCACGCCGCGTAAACGCGACGGGGAACGCATACCAAGAGGACATAGAGGAAATAAAGGGGGTGCTTGCGGAGATATGGCGGTTACAAAGATTAAGCCTATTAAAAGCACTCTAAGCAAAGCCCTTGACTATATCGAAAACCCGGACAAGACGGACGGGAAAATGCTTGTGTCCTCTTTCGGTTGCTCCTATGAAACGGCAGATATTGAGTTTGAATATACCCTGTCGCAAGCACTCCAAAAGGGGAACAATTTAGCCTTTCATCTGATACAGTCCTTTGAGCCGGGGGAAGTCGATTATCAGAAAGCCCATGAAATCGGAAAGCAGCTTGCCGACGCGGTAACAAAGGGGCAGCATGAGTATGTACTCACGACGCACATTGACAAAGGACACGTCCATAACCATATCATTTTTTGCGCGGTGAACTTTGTAGACCACCATAAATACAATTCCAACAAAAGGAGCTATTACGGCATACGGAACATGAGCGACAAGCTGTGCCGGGAAAATGGCTTGTCCGTTGTCGTCCCCGGCAAGGGCAGCAAGGGAAAGAGCTATGCGGAGTACCAGGCAGAAAAGACGGGTACAAGTTGGAAAGGCAAGCTGAAAACCACTGTTGACGCGCTTATCCCCCAAGTTTCCAGTTTTGAGGAATTGCTAACGCGGTTACAGGCGGCGGGCTATGAGATAAAGCCGGGGAAATATGTATCATGCCGCGCCCCCGGACAGGAACGCTTCACCCGCCTTAAAACCCTCGGCGCAGACTATACAGAGGAAGCCGTAAGGGAACGGATAGCGGGCAGACGGACAAAGGTGGCGAAAGCTCCCAGAGAGCAGCGCGGCGTGTCGCTGCTTATCGACATTGAGAACAGTATCAAGGCAGCGCAGAGTAAGGGCTATGAACAGTGGGCGAAAATCCACAATCTGAAACAGGCAGCTAAAACAATGAATTTCTTGACGGAACATAAGATTGAGCAGTACGCGGATTTAGTCAGCCGGATTGAGGAAATGGCAGCGGAAAGCGGACAGGCGGCAGACGCATTGAAGAACGCCGAAAAGCGGCTTGCGGAAATGGCGGTGCTTATCAAGAATGTTTCCACCTATCAAAAGACAAAGCCTGTCTATGACGCATACCGCAAGGCAAGGAACAGGGAGAAGTACCGCGCCGGACAGGAACAGGCAATTATCCTCCATGAAGCCGCCGTAAGGTCACTGAAAGCGGCGGGCATTGCGAAGCTCCCGAACCTCGCCGCGCTGCAATCGGAGTATGAAGCCCTCCAAGCGCAGAAAGAAGCCCTTTACGCCGACTATGGAAAATTGAAAAAGAAAGTCCGGGAATATGATATTATCAAGCAGAACATTGACAGCATTTTACAGGCAGACAGACAGCCGGAACGGGAAAAGGAAACAGAACGCGGATAAGGATAGCAAAATCCCCGCCGCTGTGCTATGATAGGGCTATCAAAAAGCAGAGGAGCGTTGAGCATGGAAAACCAGAAAATGCCGGAATATGAAACCATACGCGCCGCCGTTGCCGGGGAGAAATGGGCGGTGGAGAAAGTCGTGGATTGCTACAAGGACGAAATCGACAGGCTATCGACGGTAGCGGTCAGACAGCCAGACGGAAGCACGAAACAGGAAATCAACGAAGATATGCGCCAGTCTATCACAAAGAAGCTGATAGAAGCCCTCCCGCAGTTCCCGCTTGAAGAAATGGAAAAGGGAAATGTCAGATAGGCAAAAAAAGAACAGGGCGCGGAAGCCAGTATATGACTTCCGCGCCCTGTCTTTTTATGGGTGCTGTTTTCGTGAATGTTACGCAGTAGAACGCCATTTTCGGGGGTAAAGGTATAAAGTATCGCCTATCCGATTTTCACGCCCGGAAAGCCCTGTAAATCAAGGGATTTTCCGCACCTACTGCGTAACAGGGGTGCGTCTTTTCCTCATGCGCTCGGCAGCTTGTCTGCGGGTGATACGCTTCCGGCAGACGGGGCAGTATTTGACACTGTTAGAGGTTGACGCAAAGAACGCGCCGCACTCGGTACACTTCTTCTTGTCCCCTGTCTGGTAAAGCTCCGCATAGAGTAGCCTGTCGGCGGGAAGCACCGCAGCCCGGAACCACTTGCAGAGAAGCGAATAGGAAATGAGCTGCGGACAAACGCACTCGTCCCCGTCGTCCAGTAAGATACAGTTCCCGTTATCATAATTGCAGCACGTCCGGCGCACAAGGGCGTTGACTTTCCGGCTCTGGGGCGGCGTCAGCCGCTTAACCCCGTTCATACTTCATCAGCGGCGTAAATGGGAAGCTCTGCAAATTCCGCTTCGGTCAAAGCGTCCACTTTGGAAAGGGTGCGCTTTGCAAGCTCCCGCATATCCGCGTCCATGTAGGGCAGCGCGGCGTTGACATTCTCAATCAAAGCCCGCTTGCCGCCCTCGTTGTAAATGCTCAAAAGGTTTGTTTCTTCAACAGTCAGTCTAATCATGCTCATACCTCCATATCGTGATTTTTTGTTTTTGCCGCCGCCTTTTTCGGGGCGGTCTTTGCCTTGTCTGCTTTAAGCTGCGCCCGGATAGAGGGGCGGGGCTTCCTTATCTTCCTGTCCCGGTTCTCCCCCTTGTCAATCAGCGCATACGTCCCATGTCTGCCCTCGATTTTGGAAAAGGCAAGGGTCTTGTAGGGCAGCATGGAGAAAAGGCGGTCAGTGTCCTTTGTGGCTGCAAGCTGCATGAACGCCGGGGAAAGCTCTACCATGAAATGGGTCTTGTTGGGGCTGTTCGGCGTGTCGTGCCGCTTCATTTCCCGTACAATGCGCCGCGCTTCCGTTTCAATCAGCCCGTCCCGCAATGCGGCGATATGCGCCTTGAAATCCCCCGGCGGAAGCTGCTCCCGGCTGCGCCGTTCTTCCTGTAAGAGCGATTGCAGCGCGTCCGGGTCGTTGGGTACGGCTTCAAAGCGTTCAAACTTTCCAAGCTCATAATCGGGATTGCCGTTGAAAAACTGTCCGGCGGGTATCTCCCGTTCCCCATGCTCATAAATCAGCTTCACCGTATCGGCGGGCAGCTCCTTTTCCTTGACGCGCTCATAATGTTTAGCGTAGTCCAGTTCGTACAGATTGCCCTTGATTTTCCCGCGCTCCGTCCCCGTTAGCTCGATTGCATAGGCAAGGACGCGGTCGCTCGTCTGCTCCATGTAGAAACGCCATGTGTTGTGGGGCGCGGTGTCTTTGAGGAAAACGTCGCGCTCCCGGAAGCAATGCGTCCCGGACGGGCGGCAGAACCACAAAAGGGTCTTGTCCTCCTTGCGGGGGCTTGCCGCCGCCTTTGCGATAATCTCCTTGTCAATCTCCAAGTCGCTCTGGTAAAAGCCTGTGTTCTGCTTCATAACCGCATTGAGGGAAGCGAACAAATCCACGTTCTCAAATTTACTCTGTTTCGGCATGGGTCAGCTCCTTTCCAAATCCTGTAATTTCTGCTTTGCGTTTTTCTTCTGCGCCTTTTCCTTGTCAGCCCTAAGCTGCGCCCGGATAGAGGGCTTCTTTTCCGGCTTCGCTTCCTTGCCGCGCTCTTTGTCGGCTTTGACCGCGTTAGCCAGGTCAACAAGGGAAATTGTTTCTCCCGCCTTAACCTTTGCTTCCAGTTCGTCAACGGTAGGGGTGTTGTTGATGATACCGTCAAAGTTGTTGTCGTTCTGCTCTACGGTGTCCTCGATATGCTTCAAGGGGTTTGCCTTTTCCGGCTGCTCTGCGGCAACAGCAAACGCCCGCGTCCCGTTCCCCATAATCAGATACTTTCCGTCGTCCGACTGGTGGTGAAAGCCATATCCGGCGGCTTCTATCTGCTCCCGGCTCATGGCGGTCACATGGAAAGTCCCCCTCGGTGTCTGGATTGTTTCGCCCGTTGTCAGCTCGTCCGGGGTAAGCTGCTTCTGCTCCTGTAAAAACTCCGGCACTTGCCGGAAGCCTACGCTGTCAACGTAATGCGCGGTGTCCTGTCCGTTCTGATGAAGCACTACCACGTCCGAAACGGAAAGGCTGTGTCCCTTAAAATCTTTTGGGTGGTCGATATTGAAGCGGGTATAAATATCTTCAAGGGAAGTTTCCGGCGCAAGGGGCGCGGAATAGACAAGCTCATAGTTCGCTTTATCAACCACATTTCCCGCCGCCTGCAGGCGGTCGTAAGGCTCAAAGCGGAAGTCCCTTGTTTCGTCCCCGCCCTTTATCTGGTAAATGGAAAAGGTGTCCTTGTCCTGTCCGGTGGTCTGCGCCGTTTCCTGTGCCTTTGCGTAAAGCTGCTTTACGTCGCCCTCGGTCAGCTCGCCGCTTTTGAGCTGCCCCATAAGCTCGCGGCATTTCTCCGGCGTTCCCGTATAAAGCACGTCGCCCATTTTCGCCCGCCCGTTCTCCTGTGTCACATAGGCTTGCAAGAGGTGGCTGTTTTCCCGGCTGTCGCTGTAAGGGTTCCGGCGCACTCTGTAAATCGTTTCCGGGGTAAAGGCTTCTTTCGGGGCTGCTTCCGGCTTTTCTTTCCCGGCTGTATCTGCTTTTTTCGGGGCTTCCGGCTGTGGCGCGGCTTCTTGTCCCTCTCTGGTGGGCTGCTCCTGTCCGGCGGTCTGCTCCTTGTCCTGTGCCTTTTGCAGCTCCGCAAAATTCGCGTCTATGGAATTGATAATCTCGGCGGCTGCGCTGCGTATCGTTTCAAGGGAGCTTTTCAGCTCGGACAGCTCCCGCCCGCTGCTCCACCCGGCGACATAGCCGAAAGAATAGTCCGACGTGTCAAGCCCGTAATGTTGGCAGACGGTATAGGCGACGCTTTCCGCTTCGACTTCGCGGGTGCGGCGGTCAACGCGGGGTTGCTCGTCCTTTGGCGCGTTGAGGTCAATGTCGTGCAGCTTCGCATGGGCGATTTCGTGAATGGCGGTCTTTAAGGTCTGTAATTCGCTCATGCCCTCGTTGATAGCAATGCGCTTGTCCTCCAAGTGGTAGTAGCCATGAGAGCCGCCCTCGATATTCTCAAAGGCGATAGGAACGGGGGAAGTCTTTTCAAGGGCTGCGAAAAAGTCCTTATAGCGGTCAACGTCGCCTGTCAGTTCGTCAACGGCAATGTCCGGCAGTTCCTTTCCCTCGGTCTGGGAAACGTCAAAGACGGATACCACCTTGTAGGCGGGTATGGTGATTTCCTTTTCCTCGGTGACGGGCTTTCCGTCCTTGCCGATTATGGGCTTCTGCGTGTGCGGGTCGATTTTCTGCATTTCCTGTTTGATTTTATAGGGCGACGGGGCAATGATTTTAATTCCCTTTTGCCCTCTCATCACATTTCGCTCAAAGTTGTTCTTCCAAGCGGAAAAGCCCGCCAAAAGGGAAGCGTCCGGCTTCTGCATGGCGATAAGGACGGTGTTTCGGAAGCTGTAATTATGGAATTTTGACATGACTTTCAGATATTCCTTGTAACGCTCGCTGTCAAAGAGTTCCGTAATGCCCTGTTCCAGACGGTCGGTAATCTCTTTTAATTTCTCGGCGGGCTTCCCGGCTGTCAGCACGATAGGGATAACCGGGTGCGGCTCCTGTGGCTGCTCTGCGGCGGTTCGGGCGGTCTGCTCTGTGGCGGCTGCGTCCATAAAGGTCTTGTCCTGTCCGCCGCGTTCCGGCTGTGGGAAGCTCATAACGCGGTATTCTTTGGGTATCTCGTTTTCCGTTCCCCGATACCATTCGGTAAAGGTGTTCTGATTGTTATAGATATAGCCCTGTTCGGTAAACTGCCCCTTATCCTTGCTAACTGCGTCCCGCCCGTATTCTTCATACTTGAAATATTTCTTTGCTTCTTCGGGAAGCTCCAGCTCGTCCAGTTCGTCGATAAGATAATAACCGTAATCTTCTTCGCTGCGGACAGTGGGATAGAGCCAGTAACAGTCAAGGTTTTGTGCAAGGTTGATAAGGTCTTTCATGCTTCCGGCATACTCGCCATGTGTAACCGCCGCCGCAAATTTATCCTTGTCCCCGTCACTCTGCATTTCCAGAAGTTTTCCAAAATAATTCAGCTCGTCCATGCTTGCGCTTTGGATAACGGAAAGCGGCAAGTCAAAGGGGCAGTCCTCCGTAGAAGAATACCCGTTGATGAAAAAATCCTGCGGATTGTCTGCGGTAATGCCGACGCTTTCCATAGCCGCATGAAGCTGCTCTGTTGTGGTCGGCATGGGAAGCCACACGCCGCCCGGTTTGCCTGTTTCAAAGCGGCTGCGGCTGTCGATAAGAATTGAAAACTGCTCGTTTATGGTTTCACGCTCCTTTCTCTGTTCGGTGTCCTGTGGCGGCTCTGCTGTGGTGGGGGCTGCTTTTTCAGCGGTAGGCTGCGCCCGTTCCTCGCCCTCGATAGCATAGCCCGGTAAAAGCTGCCCGTTTACTTTGAAATGCTCTGCATACTCTGGCGGGATAGGCGGCGATACCTCGGTGAATAAATGCTGATAGGCTTTGATACGCCCATTCAGATATTTTTCCATAGCTGCCTTGTCTGCAAAGACTTTCCTTTCCTGTCCGGCGATTTTTGCCTGTCCGTAATTGTGGGGGCTGTTGGTGTAAATACTCCATGAAAGCGTCCACGAATAGGGAATGGATTTCTCTTTTTCCCTGTCATACCGGGTATTCTCGGATATGTGGTAGCGCATTTGGTAGACGCGGTTGCTGATGTGCTTCCCGTAGTCCGTAGCTTCCCACTGGTTCGCGGTATGCGTAGCTTCGGGTGTCCTCACATACTCAATGGCTTTGTCAATGGCAAGGGTCTTTCCCGCCTGTTCGTCCCATGCCGCCGCCTGTTCTTGCAAGGCTTCAAAAGCTGCCTGTTCAGCCGCCGCGTATTCTTCCCGCAATGCCTGTAACTGTTCTAAGGGCAGGGCGGTAAGCCCGGAAAGGTCAGCGGTCTGTTCCTCAAAATAAATATTTCGCTCTATCCGCATACTGTCAGCCGGGTCTAACTTGTCACGCTCAAACATGGAGTAACCTTTTTTCTTTTCCATTCATTCGCTCCTTTCTGAAATGGCGGCGCACCGCCGCGCTTTTGGGGTTCGCCCCGTACTACGGTGGGCTGTGCGTTATGCCAACAATTTTTTCATTTTTTTAGAGGGTTTGGGAAACTTCCCAACAAGCAAAATCCCCGTCCGGCGCGTCAGCGGCAGGACAGGGATTTACGGAAGTGGGTACCCGCTTCCTATGCTTGCTATTCAAGTTTTTAGTTCTTCTGTACTTCGATACGGTAGTTGACGTATTTCCCGCCAGTGTCAGCCAGAACGATAGTTCCGTCATAGGTCTTGCCTGTTTTCGGGGAATAGAGCTTCTTCACATTCACTTTGCCGGATTTAAGGAGCGCGGCGGCAATCTTCGCGGAAAAAGCGGTCTTGCGTTCCTCGAAAAAGCGGTCATTCTTCCACATGACAAAGGCACATTCTTTGTTGCTGCAATAATAGTTTTTCTTCCCCTCATGGACGGGGGAACCGCAACGGGGGCATTTGCCGACAGAGGGCTTTTCCTCCCGGAACAAATCCTTTTTCCCGTCCAGTGCTGCGGCGTGTGTCTGCACAAGCTCCCGCGCCATAGCTTCAATGCCGGACAGAAATTCGCCGGGGTCTGCGGCTCCCTTTGCTATCTGCGTCAGATTGTTTTCCCATTCTGCGGTAAGCTGCGGGGAAGTGAGCATATCCGGCAAGACTGATATAAGGGCGGCTCCGTTCTGCGTGGGGATAAGCTGCTTCCCCTTGCGCTCTGCAAAGCCGCCCTTTACCAGTTTTTCAATGACGGCGGCGCGGGTGGCGGGAGTGCCAAGCCCCCGGCGTTCCGCGTCCGGGTCGGTGTCCCCGTTCCCGGCTCGCTCCATAGCAGAGAGAAGCGACGCTTCGCTGTGGGGCTTCGGCGGCGTTGTGGTATGCTCCGTTACTTTTGCGGCGGGGTTAGGAAAGTTCTGTCCCTCGGAAAGCTCCGGCAGCGTCACGCCCTCATTTTCCCCGTCCTCTGCTTCGGGCTTATCTTTCAGCGTCGCCCGGTATCTGCGTTCAAGCTCTTTCCAACCCTCCGCAAGTACGGTCTTTCCCCTTGCGGTGAAGTCTGTCCCGGCGCATGAGAAAACCGCCGTAACCGCTTCATAAATATGCGGCTCGGCGGTGGCAAAAAGCAGACGCGCCCCCGCAAGGGTAAGGATATTCTTCTCGCTTTCCGGCAGCGCGTCCGGGTCAGCCTTTGCAAGCTCCATAGTGGGAATGATTGCGTGGTGGTCTGATACTTTCTTGCTGTCTAATACCTTTGCAATCTCCGGCGTGAAGTCCGCGCCCGCCATAAAGGGGAGCTTTTCGCAAAGCAGCGCGATAATGTCCGCTGCGGTGCCGCCCATGTCGTCAGTAAGAAAGCTGCTGTCCGTCCTCGGATAAGTAAGGAGCCGCTTTTCATAAAGGGATTGTGCAAGGTCAAGGGTCTGCTTTGCGGTGTAACCGAAAATGCGGTTCGTTTCCCGCTGCAAAGAGGTAAGGTCAAAGAGCTTTGGCGGGGCTGCGGTTTTCTTCTCTCTGGTAAGGGAAACGCATACCGCCTTTCCCGCTTCGCAAGCCCCTTTCAGCGCGTCGGCTTCTGCCTTGTCCGAAATCCTTTCGCTTGCCGCGTCCGCGCCGGATAAATCAAGGCGAACATGATAATATTTTTCTTTCTGGAAATGGGAGATAGCCGCGTCCCGGTCGGTGAGCATTTTTAAGGTCGGGGTCTGGACGCGCCCCACGTTCAAGGTCTTTCCATACAGGCAGGAGAAAAGCCGGGTGGCGTTAATGCCGATAAGCCAGTCAGCCTTTGCGCGGCAGAGGGCGGACGCAAAGAGCGCGCCATAGTCCCGCCCGTCTTTGAGGGAAGCAAAGCCCGCCTTAATCGCCCCGTCCTCCATTGAAGAAATCCACAAGCGGCGCATGGGCTTCTTGCAGCCCGCCACTTCGTAGACAAAGCGGAAAATCAATTCACCCTCGCGCCCCGCGTCACACGCATTTACCACTTCGGAAACGTCGGCGCGGTGCATAAGCTCTTTAATGGTTTTGAATTGCTTCCCCTTGTCCGGGTCAACGGCGTACTGCCATTCCTCCGGCAGAATGGGTAAGCTGTCAAAACTCCATTTTTTATATTGCTCCCCGTAGGCGGCAGCTTCCGCAAGCTGTACCAAATGCCCGACGCACCATGAAATGAGGTAGCCGCCGCCCTCGATATACCCGTCCTGTTTCCCCTTAATGCCAAGCGCGGCGGCGATAGTCTGCGCCACGCTCGGCTTTTCTGCAATCACAAGTCTAAATGCCATGAAAAAATCCTCCTTTCAGCGTTCCGGCGCGGTGTGCTTCTTCTCCTGTGCCTGTTTCAGACAATAGCCGATACAGGGGGATTGCGCCTTATAAGGGCAACGCATACACGCCGGGGATTTTGGAACGGGCGGCGCACTGTCACGCCGCCCGGTGGGTCTTTGTACCATCATTTTTTCTAAAGGGTTTTCGGTAAAAAGCGTCATGCTTCCTCGTCCTCCTGTTCTTCATCAGAAAGCCCGTCCCCCTCGTCCTCGTCGTAATCGTCAAAATCGAAATCTTCAAGGTCGGTGTCGCCCTTGACGTTCTGCTTTGGCTTCATAAACTTAAAATAATAGAACGCGCCCCCGCCGCCAAGAAGTGCCACGACAAGGAAAAGCACAAGCCCGCCTGTATTGCCTTTCTCTTTGGGCTGCTCTGTTGGTTTCTCGGTTTCCGGCTCCGCTTCCTTGCCGCTGCAAGCGGTCATGTTGTCCTTGCAGACAGGGCAGCTCACATTTACCTTTCCGGCTTCGCATTTATCGGTGCAACTGCAAACGGCGGGCGGGGCTGCTTCGGTGCTTCCGTCCTCCATGAGTGCCATAAGGTCGGCTTCGTCCACTTGATTAAGGAAATGTACGGTGTCCTCGCCCTCGTCGTCCCGGTCGATAAGGATATAAAAGTAATTGCCGTTTTTGGTCGTCACTGTGATAAGCTGCTTGTTGCCGCCGAAATCGTCTACAAGGGTCGCGTTCCCGTCCGGGGTAAGGGGTTCTTCCTTTTCGGGTTCCTCATAGACAACGCCGCTGTCGTCGGTCGCGTCCTGTCCCTCCGGGGTCTGTGCAAAGGCGGTGACGGAAAAGCCGCCCGTCAGCATGAGGGCGGCGCAGAGTGCGGTCAAGGTTCTAAGGATTTTCTTATTCATTCTCGGTGTCCTCCATTTCTTCGGTGTCGTGGTCTGCGGGTTCTGCGGGGTAGCCCGGCGCGGCTTCCATGCCCGGAATACCGCCGCCGGAAAGCATAGCGGAAAGCTCATGCGGGGAAAGGCGCATGGAGCGCACAAGCTGTACGATTTGCAGGTTTTCCGCTTCGGTTTTCTGCGCTTCAAGCCCCCTTAATCTGTTCTGGTACTCGGTGATTTTCTCGCGGGTCTTTGCAATCTCTTTGTCGATACGTTCAATTTTGTTCATAGCCATCAATAAATTTCTCCTTTCTTTGCTCAAAAATATGTTAATTCCAGTTCATCAGCCCATAGCCTTTGATACAGGAGTAATTGACGGGGTAGCTCTTTATCTTGCAGGCGTCGCCGGAATTGCCCTCGACGGTATAGACGCGCTCCCCGTCCGTTCCGATAACAAGCCCCACATGGTCTGCGCTCCCGTCCCCGTCCCAGTCGAAAAAGATAGCGTCGCCGGGGGCGATATTCTCATAGCCCCTCGCGCCCCATTGCCCGCGTGACTGGAACCAGGGTACGCCCTGTGACTGGCACCCGGCAAAGCGCGGCTCGCTCTTTCCGGCTTGATTGTAGCACCATGAAACGAAACAGGCGCACCATTCCACGCGGCTGTTAAATCCGTACCAGCTCCAAAAGGGTCGCCCGCCCACGTTGCCGACTTGCCGCTTCGCAAGGTCTACAACGGCGGTGTTGCCGGGGCGTGTGCCGTTTACAAGCTGTACGCCGCTTAAATCCTCGGACGCGCCCATATCGGGGGAGCCGCCGCCGAAAATCAGCGGTTTGTTTCCGCTTGTTTCCAGATAGACGCGGTACATTTCAAGCTGCTGTGGCGTTAGAAGTTCCTCCGCAATCTCGGAAATGGGCTTGTTCGTCAGCTTCACGTTGAGGATATGGTACTCGTAGGGTACTTCCTCGGTGGTCGTTTCCCCTGTTTCCGGGTCTGTGCTTGTTTCTGTGCGGTAGCGGATTTCCGTTTCTTCTGTCAGCGTCAAAGTGTACTGCATGGCAAAGACGCGATTTAGCTCTGCCTGTGCGCTCTGCGGGGTGTAGGTCTGTAAAAGGGCGGTGAGGTAGGACGCTAACTCATGGGGGTTATGCCCGATACTGTCAAGGTCATAGCGGTATTCGTCATAGCCGGGGTGGGTGCTTTCGATATTGTCAATCTGCTGCTGAAGCTCGTTTTCCTTTGCGGCGTAATTGTTCTCCGTCGCCACAAGGTCGCTGTCCTCCGACGTGTAGGAAGTCCCAAGTATGCCGTTCATCAAGCCGGAGAACATGGAACCGCAAGAGGAAAGCCCCGCCGATACCATGATGAATAAGAGTAGCGCGGCAACGGCGATACATACGCCCGCCGGGTGCCGCCCTACAAAAGCGATTGCCTTTTTTGTTTCCTCGGCGGTCTTTTTTGCCGCCTTGCGGGTGTTCTCTGCGGCTTTCTGCGCCGTTTTTGCGCCGCCTTTCCTTGCCGACTTTGCATACTGCCGCTTGATTTGCTGCTTCTGCATGAAGCGGGAAAGGGGATTGCCCGCAATCTGCGGATTGTCATGCAGGGCTTTATGGTACTGAAAATCCACATTCGCCTTGAACGCCGCTTTCTCTGCCTTTGCCGCCGCCCGGTAGGGTTTGAGCTTGTGGCTGTGGTAGCCCTCCTTGACTTTCCGCGCCCCGTACTTTGCGCCGCGCTCTGCCAGTTCTTCGGATTTGTGCGCCCCCTCAACGCCGGAATTGTCCTTTTCAACGGAATGTATCTTGTTGTGGACGAAAATACCCGCTTCCTGTGCGGGGCGGGATAGCGGGTTATTGTGGGGCTTATTCTTTCCTATGGGCTTTTCCTGTTCCTCAAAATGTAGGCGGGTCTTGCCTTTCCCGGTGGCTTCATCAAAGGTGCGCTCCCGTACAAGTTTCTTTTCTTTGGGGATAGCCGCCTTTGCCGCGTCCAGACGGTCGGCTGCTTTGTCCGATTTTCGGATATACCTTTCAAGCTCCGGCGTTGCCCGTTCCTCGTCGGTAAACTGCAAGCGGGAAGATTTTTCTTTTGCTGTGGCTTCTGCCTGTGCTTTCCTCGCCGCCTTTTTGCTCGCCTTTCTGGTACGCGCCCCGTCGATACGTTCCAAGACGCGCTCGGCTGCTGCGGTGTCCTGTTCCCGTTCTGCCCCCGGCGCATGGGGAAGCGGCGGCGTGTCGGTTAAGGGCGGGGAAGTTGCGCCGCCCGGTAGGGGCTGCGCTGCCTGTTCCGGCTGCGGTGGGGCTTCGGTCTTTGCAAAGTCCGCGTCCCTTATCCGCTTGCTGATACGTTTCTTTTTCCCGGTAGCGGCGTTTACCTCGACAGCCCCCTCGCGGGTCATTTTCTGCGTGACTTTTTCACGCGCCTTATATTGTTTTATGTGTCTGTCCCTCCAATCCGCGCCCTTGCAAGGGCGCAATACTCGGCGTTTATCTCAATGCCTATATAATGCCTGTCAAGCTGCTTTGCGGCTGCCCCCGTCGTGCCGCTGCCGAAAAAGGGGTCAAGCACAACGCCGCCTTTCGGACAGCCCGCCTTGATACAGGTTTCGGCAAGTTTTGGCGGGAACGCGGCGAAATGCCCGCCCTTGTAGGGAACGGTATTGATAAGCCACACGTCCCGCCTGTTCCGCATGGTCGGCATGAGGGCTTCGTCGTAGTAGCTGCCGCTTCGCGCCCGGTTAAGCCCCTGTACGTTCCCCTGTCCGGGTACTTCGTCCGCATATTTCTGTCCCGCGCTGCGCCCGGTGCGGTACCGCGCCGCCGTTGTGGGGGCTAACGGCTCGGCTATGGCGGCTGCGTCATAAAAATACTTCTTTGACTTCGTAAGCAGAAAGATATGTTCATAGCAGCGGGTAGGGCGGTCTTTCACGCTCTCCGGCATGGGGTTTTCTTTCTGCCAGATAATGTCGCTCCGTAAATACCACCCGTCAGCGCGTAGGGCAAAGGCTAAAAGCCAAGGGATACCGATTAAGTCCTTTTGTTTGCAGCCGGAAACGCGGTTGTTTCTTGCAATCTGCTGTCCGTTTCTGCCTTTCGGGTTCTTCGGGTCTGCATGGTAGCCTTTATTTCCTGTGCCGCAGTAGGTGTCCGCGATATTCAGCCAGAGCGTACCGTCAGAACGCAGTACCCGGCGCAGCTCGCGGAAAACCTCGGTCAGCCTGTCAATGTACTGCTCCGGCGTGTCCTCCCGCCCAATCTGCATATCAAGCCCGTAATCCCTAAGCGCATAGTAGGGCGGGCTTGTGACGCAACAGTGTACGCTTTCCTCTGGAAGCTCCCGCAAGGCATAGAGCGCGTCCCGGTTGATGATTGTGTCAGTTTTCAGCCCGTTCATGCTTCGCCCACTTCCTCCGGCTTCGTCGTCATTACCCGGTAAAGCTCGGTGTCTTTCGGGAAGCGGTCTACAAAGGGCAGCACCACGTTCCCGTAGAAGATAAGCCCCTCGCCCGCTTCGGTGTGGGTGACATACTTCATCTGCTGCGGGGAGATGTTGAGCTGCTTTGCAAGGATAGCCCGGTCGCCCGCCGCCTGATTGAGCATGAGGACAAAATCAGAGTTTTCAAAGATATTCTCCACTTCGCGGGAAGCAAGCAAATCTTTGACGTTCTGCGTGATTGCTGTGGGTATGCCGCCCCATTTTCTGAAACGCTTCCAGATTTCAACGGAATAGGCGGCGGTCTGTTCCTCTTTCAAGAGAAGATGAAATTCGTCCATAAAATACCGGGTGGATTTCCTTTCTGCCCGGTTGACGGTGACGCGGTTCCATACCTGGTCCTGCACAATGAGCATACCTAATTTTTTGAGCTGCTTCCCAAGCTGCTTGATGTCAAAGCAGACAAGGCGGTTTGAAAGCTCTACATTCGTCCTGTGGTTAAAGACGTTAAGGCTCCCGGAAACATAAAGCTCCAACGCCGCCGCGATACGCGCCGCTTCCGGCTCCGGCTGCTTCAAAAGCTCGTTGTAGAGGTCGCCCAAGATAGGCATTTTCTCCGGGTCGGGGTCTGCAAGGAAAGGGCGGTACACGTTCCTAACAGCGCGGTCAATGACGGTCTTATCGACGGGCTGCAAGCCCTCCTTGCCGCCTATGACAAGCTCGCAGAGGGAGAGGATAAAGTCGGATTTCAGCGCAAGGGGGCTGTCGTCCTCGCTGTAATTGAGGTTAATATCCATAGGGTTCACATACTGGGGCTTCCCGTCAATGCCCTTGCCCGTAGGCGATAACCGTATCACTTGCCCGTCAAGCCGCTGCACAAGGGAAAAATACTCTGCTTCCGGGTCGCAGATAATTATGTCGTCGTCGGTAATGAGGAAAGCGTTTGTCATTTCCCGTTTGGCGGCAAAGGATTTCCCGCTTCCCGGCGTACCCAAGATTAAGCCGTTGGGGTTCTTTAGCTGCTTGCGGTCGCAGAGTATCATGTTGTTAGACAGGGCGTTTAAGCCGTAATACAAAGCCGCGCCCGTCTGAAAAAGCTCCTGCGTGATAAAGGGGATAAAGATAGCGGTGCTTGACGTGGTAAGCCCTCTTTGAATGGGGATAAGGTTCTCCCCAAGCGGTACAGAGGACATAAGCCCCGCTTCCTGTTGGTAGTCAAGGCGGGTTAAGGCGCAGTTGTTCTTCTGTGCAATGCCCGCCGCCGCGAATACGTCATTTTCCAGTTTCCTTTTTGTGTCTGCCATGTTCACCACAAGGAACGTCAAGAGGAACATTCTTTCATTCCGGCTCTGCAAGTCCTGTAAGAGGTTCTTCGCTTCGCTGCCGAAAGTGGCAAGGTCGGACGGGATTATATCCATGTCGTAGCCGCTGCGTACCGCTTTTTTCTGTTCTTCGATTTTCATTTTGTCAAGGTCGGTGATTTTCCGCTTGATTGTCTTTATGGCTTCGGTCTGGTCGATACTGTGGATATGCAGATTGACGATAACGCCCGTTTCCAAGTCCAGAATGTCAGATAAGATACGGTCGTTTAATTCCGGCGCAAGGATTTCAAGGAATGAAACCGCGCCGATTTTGCGCCCCATGCGGAAATACCGCCCCTCGCCAAAACGGAAAGAGGACGGGGCGATAAAGTCCTTTGTGGAAAGCCCGGACGGGGCAAGCCATGAAAAATCAAAGGCAAACTGCCCGCCCTCCGGGTGGAAAATGCCATGCAGCATTTTAAGGCGTTCATAGCCTGTCATGGGGCGGGCAGACACGCCCAAGAGCTTAAAGTTGTTGAGTACGTCCGTTTCGATACGGGCAAGGCGGGATTTCGCCGCGCCCAGACTGTCGGCTTCAATGGCAAAGGTGATATATTTTGCTTTGACAAGCCCGTTGTTGCCCTTTGCAAGCTGGTTTTTCAGCATATCCCGGTATTCTGTGCGGATAGAATTGAAAGCGTCCTCCTGTGCCGGGATATTGACCGCCTTTTCCGCTTCGCCGCGCTGCGTCCCCTGATTGATGAAAGAGAGCTGCACCGAAACGGAAGCGTCAAAGTAGTTGAGGAAGTCGCACCAGTTCTCAAAAATGGCGGTCTTGTCGTCTGCCTGTGCAAGCTGATAGTTAATATCTTCAAAGGCGACGGTCTTTGAGTATTTCCGTCCCGTAACCTTGCAGATACCGTCCGGGTACATCTGGATATAAGGGATTGTCTGCTGCGCGGTGTGCGCTTTCCCGTCGCCCTTTGCCTGTCTGATGATTTCCGCAATCTGCTTTTTCTCGGCGCGGGTGAGCTTGCGGGGCGGGTTAGGCTTTGCGCTTCCCGCCGCGCTGTTTCTTCGTGTTTCCTTTTGCAATCGCTGATACCTCCTTTTCAAGTTTTCTCTGCCGTTCTAAGACGGAATAAAAGTTGTCTGTCCTGTATGGTCGTTCTTTGGGGGCTATGAATTTCGTCTGAATGATGTTCTTCACCACCACTTCAAGGGGCTGTCCATGCTTCTCATACATGGCAAAGAGGAAACAGGGCAGCATGACGGCAATCATAGCCATAGACGCAAGGCTTGTGCCTGTGCTGTCTTTGAGCAGAAAGAAAAGCGGCAAGCCGAACAGGAGAGCCGCCGCAAAACATACAATCTGCCGTTTGGTAAGGTTGAACGCTACTTTTGTCTTGACTTTGGATAAGTCTTTGGGTACGGGTACATACGCCAAGTGAAAACCTCCTTTCTCTGGGTTTGGTGTTGCTGTAACTTCCCATAAGGGTAATCAAGGCAAAGGTCAATCTATGCCCTTTGCCCGCCCGTATTATATGGGGGTTATCCGCGTCAAGGTCGGGTCGTATTTTCGCCGCTTCGCTCTGAAAATCTCCACCCTGCCCTTGACACGCCGCTAATGCGCGGAGAATATCGACTTCGCCAGTGCGCCGGATTTGAACAGGGAGAAACAGAGGATAACGGTATAGGCTGCAAGGGAGAATATCGCGCTGTGCAGATTGTCCGCTATTATCATGTTGTTTACCAGAACCGCGTAAATGCCGACGCATATCATAATGAGGAAGCCTTGAAAACCGATAGCGAACAGGGATTTGAGGTAGTTGTTTCCTATCTGCCCCCATTCCCGGTTCGTCATTGTTGCAAACGGGATAGGCGATACCGAACAGTAAAGGTAAATCTCTATCATGCGCCCGTAGAGGATAACGGTTATCAGTACGGACATGATTTTCATGCACAAGCTCACAAGGCTTGTTTCCATGACAAGTAAGAGCAGTTCGGGGATTTCCATAGCGTCAAGCCCGTCCTGCATGGAAGCAAGGGCGGCGGCAACATCAATCTCTGTGCTGCCGCCGATTACCCCCGCCGCGCCGGAAACAACGTGCTGCGCCATATCGAACACCGCCATAGTGATGTCAAAGGTGTGCGTCACAAGGTAGACTGCCACAAACGCCTTGAACACCCACTTGAAGAACATGGAAGTGTCAACGTCGTGCATATTGTTCTTTTCCGTTACCATGCTGATAAGCTCATAGCATAGGACGTAGGTAATGACAAGCCCCGCAATGGGTACGATTACATTCTCACTAAGGGTCTGTATCATGGAGAATATATTTGCGTTCCACCCTTGCGGGGTCTGCCCTACCTCTGCGGCGATAGTGCCGACTTTCTCGTTTACGTCCCCGAACATAGTTGACAGATTACCGTTTATGGCTCCTATGAGGATTTCCTTTATCCATTCGTTAATCGCGTCAAGTATGCTCTGCATAAGCCTTTACCCGCGCTTCTTAACCGAACAAGCCGGAAAGCAGCGGTACAAGGGTCATGCCGATAAGGGCAACGCCGCCGCCCGCCATAAGCTGCTTCATGCCCTGGCTCTTCGCGCCCGGATTGTCGTTGCCGTAGCCCTCCATGAGATTGATAACGCCCCAGATACCAAGCCCGGCTCCAAGTGCTACAACAAGGGTCTGCAAAACGTCTACTGCGCTATTGAAAAATGCCATAAATAAATCCTTTCTGCCGCGTCTGCGGCTGTCCGGCAAGCGGACAAAAGGCGGTCAGCGTATGCCGCCGCATAAAAAAACCGCCCTCTGGTAAAGGCGGCTGTCCCCGCGCTGCGTAAGTTCTGCGGCGCGGCGGTATTCAGTTGTAGGGGGGTGCGGCTCCTGCCGCTGTGTGCTGCGCCGGAAAGTAGGGGCGCGTATCATGTAGCCGATATTGATATATGTGATTGCTTCGATTCCTCCTTTCGGTGTCCCGCTGTGCTGCCGGACGGGTATTATTCAGACTTGCGGGAAGTGAATAGCTTGCATAGCAAGGTGTTCGCTTCCCGCAAGTTCACAAAGGGGTAGCTGCCGCAAGGCAGCGTAGGGGAAGTGTAGCTTCCCCTGTCCCCCCCTCCCCGGCGGTCTGCCATGCTGTCACTGTTGAGGGATAAGCCCCCGGCGCGTGACATACTCCGTTGCAAAACGGCGGTGTTCCGCTTCCTTTTCCCGCCAATACTCCCATAATGCAGCGTCGGCGGCTTCCGCAACATTCATTAAAAACCGTTCAAGCTGCTTTTGTTTTTCCTCTGCGCTACGTTTCCTCATGGTCTGCGTCCTCCTGTAAGTCTGCTGCGTCAATCTCGTAATAGTCAAAAACCTCGTCGGGCTTGACAATGGCGGGGCGGCGTTTAAGGTGCTTTTCCATGTCAAAGGCGTTCTTCGGGTCTGCGTCGGATAGGTACTTGTATTTCGGGTGTTTCGTTATGTCGAATTTGTCCGAAAAGAACGGGCGCACCCCGCGTAGCTGCAAGATACATTTCCCTCCGTCCATGACTGCGATTTCATCTTCCGTCATAAGCTGCTTTCCCAATTTCTGATAGTTCAGCCCATGCGAAAGCTCCCGCCCCCTTGTTTCGGAAGTGTTGAAGCTGTCTATCGTTTCCTTGCCTAAAATCTCCGATATTTCTTTGAGCGTGGTTTTTTCCTTGCCGCCCAAGAAAAGCGTGGTGTCGCAGTTGCCGACTATGGTATCGGCGTTGTCCTTGTAGATTGCCTTTAGCTGTGACTGGCTCTGCAAGATGATTGACGCGGAGATTTCCCGGCTCCGTATGGTTGCGATTAGTTTCTCAAATTTGGGGATTTGCCCGATATTCGCAAATTCATCAAGTAAGCACCGTACATGGACGGGAAGCCGCCCGCCGTATTCATCATCTGCTTTGTCGCACAAGAGGTTGAATAGCTGTGTGTAGAGAATACTCACGACAAAGTTAAAGGTGTCGTCGGTGTCGCTGATAATCACGAAAAGGGCGGTCTTTCTGTCACCTATGGTGTCAAGCTCCATTTCGTCGGTTTCCATAAGCTCCCGCAGCTCCTTAATGTCGAATGGGGCTAACCTCGCGCCGCATGAGATAAGTATGCTTTTTGCGGTCTTGCCCGCCGCCAGTTTGTATTTTTTGTACTGCTTGACTGCAAAATGTTCCGGGTCTTTTTCTTCCAGACGTTCAAACATGAGGTCAACCGGGTTCTGGAAATCCTCGTCGTCCTCGCGGGCTTCCGACGCATTTATCATTTCAAGCAGCGTCGTGAAGTTCTTCTCGTCCTCTGGGGCTTCATACCAGATATAGCCGATTAGTGCGGTGTAGTAGAGCTTTTCCGCTTTCACCCAGAAATCCTCGCCGGATTTTTCCCCGTCGCCTTTGGTGTTGGCGATAATGGTATTGACTAATTTCAAAATGTCCTTTTCGCTCCGCAGATAGGCAAAGGGATTGTATTTCATGGATTTTTTGAAGTTAATCGTATTTAGCACTTTGATACGGTATTTGTACCGCTGCAACATTTTCCCGGTTTCCAAAATCAGTGTTCCTTTCGGGTCAGTGACGATATACGACGTTGGAAAATCCTTTGACGTACATTGCATGAGCGACGGTTTCACAAAGAACCGGGTCTTGCCGCTGCCGGAACCGCCGATTACAAGAATATTTTTGTTTCTTGCGTATTTCGGCTGCTTCGGGCGGCTGTTCATGGTGAGCCGTTCCGTCTGCGTTAAGGGGATATTGTTCTCAAATACCGGGTCTGTGTACGGCTTTATGTCGTCAGCCCCGCCCCAACGCGCCGAACCGTATTCTGTCCCGCGGCGGTATTTCTTCGCGTTCTTGCCTTTGGTGTAGATAA
The DNA here is from genome assembly GCF_025150245.1 of Dorea formicigenerans. Lineage (NCBI taxonomy): Bacteria > Bacillati > Bacillota > Clostridia > Lachnospirales > Lachnospiraceae > Dorea > Dorea formicigenerans. Next base: position 2,469,771 of record NZ_CP102279.1, on the reverse strand, counting down.
TCAGCCGGACAATGACCGCCCCCGCAATGCCGATAAGTAAGTCTGCCGGGTGGAAGCTCGGCGCGATACTGGAAAAGGCGGTGGTAAAACCGTCCCCAAGATGTAGCAGCTTTGCGCTTGCGTCCGCGCCGGGGGATAGACGGACAGCCGCGCCCACTTTATCAAAGAGCCAGACAAAGAGCAGATACGGGAGATTTAGGATAAGCAGCTTCTTGATTTCCGGCTTCATAGCGATACCTCCCTGTCCTTGTTCTTGACCTTTGCCCGTTCCGCGTTCTTGCCCTGTGCGGCTTCTTTGAGCGTAGAGAGCAGCTTTCGGATAGAGGGCTTTTTCTCCTGTGTCAGCTTCTTTGCGGAAAACTCCTTAAAGGCTGCGGTCAGCACGTCCGCGTCCCGCCCCTTGAAAAAAACCAGATAGCGGGGCGGGCTTTCCGTTGCGTCCTTTTTCAGCGCAAAGTCGATACCGTACTTTTTCGCCGTACTCTCAAAGGCTTTGATATTGCCCTCGGTAATCTCAATGTTGGAAACGCCCGCGTTCTGCTTCATAAGCTGCTTTAAGCTCTGCTTTCCCTGTGGCGGTTTTGCAAGCTGCTTTTTGCCCTTTGACAGTATGGCTTTCATTGCCTTTTGGAGCGTCTGGGCGGTCAGCTTCCCGGTCTTGATGTAAAGGGCTATGGTCTTTTCGTTTACTTCGTCCTGCAATTCCTCGCGTCCTCCTTTCGCGTTTCTTTATGGGGCGGCGGTCAGATACGCACCCGCAGCCCGTTCAAGTCCTCGGCTCTGATACCCACAAGATACCAGTTGTCGCCGTACTCAATCCGGGTCGGCTTCCACTTGCCCCGCACGAATACGTCAAAGCACTCACCGCAATGCAAGCCCCCGTAGTAGCTGTTTAAGTCAAAGCGAATGTCGTAACGGTCGGTGCGCTCGTCAAATACCAATGCTCCTGTCATTTTCTGTGCCATAATAAAATCCTCCTTTTGTTGTTTTACAGGCTTTCGCCCGGTTTGAATGAATAATAGTCCGGGTCGCCGTACTGCGGCTTCTTCGGTGACAGTGCGCCGCTTGCCATGTCATGGGCGACAAGGGAAGTGTAATAATTGCCGATAGTGGACGGGGCGTTGAAAAGGGCTGCTTTCAGATATTGCTTGATGTTGCGGATTTTCGTTGTGTTCTCCCGCATACAGTCAAGCACAAAGCGGATATGCTCGCCGTCCAGTTTCATAAACTTAGATTTCACAAGCTCTGCCGGGTAGTCGTCCCCCGCAATCCGTACCCGCTTTCTGGCGGTGCATACGGTTTCAAGCATGAGGTCTACAATCTCGTCCAGCCTGTCCCCGTCAAACTTCATGTCCTGTTTGAGAATGTGGTAGTCGATATTGTCCTTGATGATTTCCCGGTATATATCAACTGCGCTCTGTGCTGCCGCTTCCGTTCCTTTCCGTTCCGGCGGCGTAGCCGCTTCTCTGCAAGGAGAGGGGTTAGGGGAAAGGATAGGAATGGAATGGGTACTTGATAAATCTGTATTTGATTTTTCTTTTTTTGGTAAGTCAGTTCTTTGTATATCTTTATTTAATTGCGTTGGATTTTCCAACGTAGGTTTTTCCAATGTTGGTTTTTCCTGCGTTGGATTATCCAATGTTGGATTTTCCAATGTAGGTAAATCCGGCGTAGGCGGCTGCGGCTGCTCGAATATCACATAGTCCGCGCCCCGCAAGCGTCCTTTCTCGTCGCGCTCCCTTGACCGAACGATATACCCGGCGCGTTCAAGCTCCTTAATGGCTTCGCGGATAGCGTCTATCTTCTCCCGGTTGATAAGGGATAAGCCTTTCAAGGTGTAGTCCCAATCTTCGGGGAGTGACAGCATTTGCGACAACAGCCCTTTTGCCTTTAAGGAAAGCTCCTTGTTGCGTAGGTGGTGGTTGCTCATTACGGTGTAGCCCTTGTTCCGTTCCACTCTGAAAACTGCCATAGTAAATCACTCCTTTTGCTGTGGATTTGTTACGCAGTAGAAGCGCGGTTTCGGGGGATAAGGTATAAATCCCTTGCCGCGCCAGATACGCGCCCGCAAAATCGCTTGTAGCAAGGCTTTTTCTGCCCCTACTGCGTAACAAAGGGCATAAAAAAGCGGCGTTCCTGTTCTCCCATGTAGAGAGTAAGAAACGCCGCTTCTGCGTCGTATTCAGTTTTTAGTACAATACCCTGCTTGTCCGTCGCTCGAAAAACCTTGATTTTCCAGTGTTTTCAAAAGTATCGTTATCTAACGTCAGCTTTTGACCGACCTGAGTTTAAACGAATGACAACTGATATAGAAGCTGGAAAAGTAAACTGTGTGATTGTAAAAGACTTATCCAGATTCGGAAGAGAATATATAGAAGCCGGGCGATGGATCGAAAAGACCTACCCGGCTTTAAATGTGCGTTTTATTTCAGTTACAGACCAGTTTGACAGTAAAACAGCAGATTTTTCAGAGAAGTCATTTGTAGTTCCAATCAAAAATTTTGTAAATGAAAGTTATTGCCGAGACATTTCCGGTAAAGTGCGAAGCCATCAAAAAATCAAACGTGAGAAAGGTGAATTTATTGGAGCATTTGCACCGTATGGTTACTGCAAAGATCCGGAGAATAAGAATTGTCTGGTGATAGATTCTTATGCAGCGGATATTGTAAGAAAAATATTTTCATGGAAAATTGATGGATTCAGTCTTGGAGCAATCGCAGAAAAACTGAATGTACGTCATGTGCAGTCGCCAAAAGAATATAAAAAGGCAAATGGCGAGAATTATAATTCTGGATTTCACAGCTCAGACACACCGAAATGGTCAGCAGTGCAGATTAAAAGGATTCTGACCAACGAGGTTTACATTGGAAACATGGTACAAGGCAAGCAGGAACGAATCAGCTATAAAGTAAAGCAACGCCTGGATAAGCCAGAATCAGAGTGGGTGAAAGTAGAAAATACACATCCGGCAATTATCAGGCAGAATGACTTTGATGTGGTTCAGAAGCTGCTTCAATATGATGGCAGGGCATCGAAAACATCGGACAGTGCAAACTTTTTTTCAGGCTTTGTGTTTTGCGGAGATTGCCATACACCGATGATACGCAGGGTAAATCAGTATAAAGGGAAGAAAAAAGCCTTTTATATTTGCCAGACGAAGAATAAAGGTGGAGATTGTACCAGACACAGTATTCCGGAAGAGGTGCTGAAAAGGATTGTTTTGAAAGAGATTCAGGCATATACAGCACTTTTTGTAGACTACCAGATGATTATGGAAGAACTTTGTGAGATGAAAGTCAGTTACGATCAGGTAATCGGTTATGATACGCAGATCAGTAAATTGCAGGAAGAATATAACCGTTATTACAGTTTGAAAGCGTCTTTAGGTGATGACTTGAAAGAGGGACTGATCAGCAAAGAAGAGTTCGATGATTTTCGGGAAAGTTACGGAAGAAAATGTGAAGAACTGGAGCAGATGATTGAAAACCAGAAAAAACTGGTAAAGCAAATGTTTGAGGGTGGAGTGTCTGCAACTGTTCAGTTGGAGGACTGGAAGAAATCACTGGAAATCAAAGAACTGGATCGTACATTACTGGCACTGACCGTAGATAAAATCTATATTTATGAAAACAAACAGATTAAAATTCATATCCGTTATCAGGATATGATTGAGAAAATGAAAGTCATAAGACGGTTTTATGCGGAGCATCGAACAGAGTGCAGGAAAGAGGTGGGATAAATGGCAAGAACAGCAAAAAGATATAAGAAAAACACAGAGAAAAAAGCTTCTGGGATTCCGGTATGTGTGGCTGCAATTTATGCCAGATTATCCGTAGATAGTGATGAAAAAAAGTCAGAATCTATTGAAACACAGGTTACGCTGATAAAAGAATTTATTCAGAAGAACAATGAAAATCCAGACAGAGAGTATGAAATTGCTGTATATGACATTTATTCTGATCTGGGAAAAACCGGAACAAATTTTGACAGACCGGCATTTGAACGGATGATGAATGATGTCAGGGCAGGTAAAATAAATTGTATTCTGGTAAAGGATTTCTCACGATTTGGAAGAAATTATATCGAAACGGGAAACTATCTGGAAAAGATTCTTCCTTTTATGAAAGTACGATTTATTTCTGTATGTGACAACTATGATTCATTTGCACCTGGTGCTAAGAATCAGGAATTATCCATGAATATCAAAAATCTTGTGAATGATGCTTATGCGAAAGACATTTCTGCAAAAGAACGGGCTGCGAAACGTATTGCACAGAAAAATGGTGAATATGTGGGATCTACAGCTCCATACGGATATTGTGTGGAAAAGGTAAATGGGATTTATAAGCTGATTGTGGAACCGGAATCTGCAAAGATTGTCCGTAGGATTTTTGAAGAATATGCTTCTGGAGATGGTATACAGAGTATTATTGACAGGCTGTTTGAAGATGGGGTACATCGGATTTCGGACTATAACCAATATCATCATGTGTACTGTCAAGATGGAGAGAATCTTCATCAGTGGGGAAATTCTTCGATACGTGCGGTTTTAAATCGAAATAATTATTATGGTGATCTGGTTCAGAGAAAATACGAATCCAGATTTCAAAGAGGTGAAAAATGGTGTGACATATTGGACGAGAGCCAGTGGATTATTACGCCAAATGTTCATGAGCCGATTATCAGCAGAGAATTGTTTGACAAAGCACAGGTTAGGTTAAAAGCAGCACAACAGAAAGCAACAAAAACTACAGTAGGATGGGAAGAGGATGAAAGAGCATTTTACAATGTATTCTATTGTGGAGATTGTAAGCGAAAAATGTGTACACGCAGATACGGAAACGATGTGCTTTACTTTTGCAATGCTGCCCAGTATCGGGATGAAAGGAAATGCAGTCATAAATCTATTTCCGAAGGAAAACTGCAGAAAATTGTCCGTTCGGAGCTGACCAGACAGTTTCAGTTATCTGGCTTACGGAAAAAGGATATGTCTGCTATAAGCAGTGCAGTATTTCTTTCCAAAATCAAAGAAATTCAAGCAGAGATCAGGAAACTGGATGCAGATATGGAAAGACGTTCAGAAAAACTGGCACAGGCATTCATGCAATATAAAGAGGGTGAACTTTCCAAAGCAGCCTATATAGAAATGAAAGACGGCCGCAATAACTGGAAAGCATTCTGCGAAGAGAGAAAGAAGTCTCTGGAGCAGACCATACGAAAACTGGAAAAACAGCAGAAAGAAGAAGCAAGATTTTTACGAAGCCTGCTGGAACTGGATGGGATAACCAGAATCAATGCGGAACTTGCAGAGGGTTTGATCGAGAGTATGTATCTATATGGTGATGGCAGACTGGAAATCAACTTCGGGTTTAAGGGGGCGGTAGAACATGAGTGATCAGAAACTGATTATTGGATATTATCGCCTTTCCATGGAAGATGATTCAAAGGGAGAAAGCAACAGTATTATCAATCAGAGAAAACTGGTAAAAGATTATATTTCCAATATCCCAGAGCTTGCTGCTATGCCATTTCAGGAGTTCTACGACGATGGATATTCTGGCTCCAGTATGGAGCGTCCGGCAATTAAGCAGGTTCTGAAACTTGCCAGAGAGAACAAAGTGCAGTGTATTGTGGTAAAAGATTTTTCGCGTTTTGCCAGAAACTATATTGAGATGGGAACTTATTTGGAACAGATTTTTCCATTCCTGGGAGTACGATTCATTTCTATCTCAGACCGATATGATTCTAAAGATTATAAAGGAAAGAGTTCGGATATTGAAGTACAGTTTAAAGGACTAATAGCAGACTTTTATGTGAAAGACCAGTCCGTAAAGGTTAAAGCGGCAGTCAGCACCAGACGTGGAAAAGGCGAGTATTGCTGTGGTTCTGCACCTTATGGGTATCGAATTAATCCTGAAAATAAGAAAGAACTGGTCATTGTAGAGGACGAAGCGGAAGTAATCCGAAGAGTATTTGAACTGACCAATCAGCGGTATTCCAAGATGGAGATTTGCAAGTTATTCAATGAAGAGGGCGTACTGACTCCCTTGCAGTCTATGAGCAGACGACAGAAATCAGACAGCAAGAAAGCTGCTTCAAGAGGATTGCTGTGGACGAGTGATATGATACGGAAGATTGTGGATGACAAGACTTATATAGGCTGTATGGTCTATGGAAAGACAAAGATTCCAGATCCCGGAACAGGGAAAGAAGTACCAGTGCCGAGAAATCAGTGGAAAGTAATGGAAAACCATCACGAGCCGATTGTATCAAAAGAGGTCTTTGAGAAAGCACAGTCCCTGCAGATCAGATACACCAAGAAAAGCAAATTTGACAGGGAAACAACACTGTTAGGTGGCTATGTAAAATGCGGGAATTGTCGCAGAAGCCTGACTTCAAGCAGTCCGATTCATGATCATATTCTTTATAGCTGTGCTTACAGTAAAGGAAAAGAAGATACAGGATGTTTTGCCGGGAAAGCGGATAACAAAATGCTGGAGCATATCGTGCTGGCAGAAATAAAGGCTTACTTACGTCAGAATATCAGCCAAGAACAGATGCAGCAATCCATGAGAAAACAGCATGAGGACCGCATAGAAGCCTATAATATGGAAAGTGCAAACTGCGAAAAACGTCAGGAGCAAATAAAAATCCAGAACCGCCAGAACTATGAGAAGTATCACGAAGGACAGATGAACCAGAAACAGTTCATGGAAGCAAAGAAGCAACTAGAAGAAGAAAGAGATCGACTGCAGAAACGTGTACAGGAACTGGATGAACTGATAAATGGTGAGAAAGAAATCCTGATGAAAAAGAATGTTCCGGTGGAGCAGATGTTGAAGTATTTAGGCTATGAGAAGCTGACACGAGAAATGCTGGAAGAATATGTGCAGGGGATATATGTGTATGATGATGGGAGAGTGGAGGTGGAGTGTGGATGAAAAAATACTAGTTATGTTTATTTTAAGAAGCCTTGAATGATTGATTTTTAAAGGCGGGATTGTTATAATTGTTTCTATAAAAAGTGCAAAAGAGAGATTGAAAAGGGTGAAATGTAACAATGGATAGGATATTGATGTTTGATCATAATATTAAAGATATAGGATTGTATACACGACCATCAACTCAAGGGGATGAGTTGGATTTGGTTGAAGATTTTATTGAATATTATATTCGTAATTTTTTAAAAAGCAATAAAACAAACAATTTAGCTATATTTGTAGAACCTAAAGTTGCATCCGGATTTCCTGACATTGTATTTGCATCATATTCACCTAAAATATTGGAGAATTGGTCTGAACAAAGAGAAAATCTGGAAACGAATGATTTAAAAGTGTTATCTCAGTTATTGATGACTAAAGGAAGTACAGGAAGTGAATTGATAACAAGACTTAAGATGCCAGAAAAAGATACAATTCAGGCCATAGAAAAATTACTAGATGCACATATGATTATACGTGATCACGGCTTATGGAAACCAGTAGATATCAAAAAGATATATAATATAAAAAAATTGATTTCAGTGGAAGCTAAAATGACGGATATAAAGAAAGTTGCTGAACAGTCTCTTATTAATACATGGTTTGCATCACAATCATATGCATTAACAAGTACTTCAAATCCGCAAAGTAGTACGATTAAAAAGTTTGAAAGACAAGGCACAGGTTTGTATTGTAAGAAGAGAAGTTTTAGAAAAATAGTAGAAGCAAAGAAATTAGCATCACCGTCAAGTTATCAGTCTTTACAGTTTAATGAATGGATTGGAAGGACTGTTGCCCATTTAAGTTAGGAGAAATGAGAGATGAAAAAATTTCAAGAAATGTGTCAAGAAGAATTTGAAAAAATTGAATTGATGGCACGTGGTGGACAGAAGATTGTATTTGATGGAGTTCACAACTCATATGGAGAAACTGTTATTAAATTATATTTTCAGCTTAACGATCCCAGGTCTCTTAGGGAAATACAAATAGAAAGAGATTTAAACTTATCCATGGTACCTAAAATATATGAAACTGGAACCATAGAGTATGAGGGAACAGAGACATTATATATTATTGAGCAAAAAGTAAAAGGAACAGAATTACGGAAGGTGCTTGAAAGTGGAAAGAGATTTTCTTTAGAGGAAGCAGTGACATTTTTGGAACAGGGGTTAGAGTTTATTGCTTGTATAGAGAATAAAGGTATTGTGCATAGAGATATTAAACCGGAAAATATTATACGAGCAGATGATGGTAGAATATTTTTCCTGGATTTTGGAATTGCAAGGATATTGGGAGCAGATTCATTGACAAGAACAGGTGCAATGATGGGTCCGCATACACCTGGATATGCTGCGCCTGAGCAATTTAATAATTTAAAAAAGGAAATTGATTCTCGAGCTGATATTTTTTCACTAGGAGTTGTTACCTATGAATGTATTACAGGAAAAAATCCATTTAGAGAAGGCTCTATAAATGCACTTGAAGTCTTACAAAAGACAGAAACTATTACACCTGTACAGTATTCAATCAAAGGGGATACTCAAAGTCAGTTTATGGCATTATTAGGGGCAATGATGGGAAAATATCCTTCTAGAAGACCTAGGACTGCTAAGCAAGCAATAGATTGGTTAAAAGTAGCTAAAAAGACATTTGTTTATGAATAGAAGGGGTTAAAGAATGGAACTTTTTATACAAATGGGACATAATATGCAAGCGTTAGCTCTCGAGCATTTAGAAGAGTTTGATGGTGGAACTATTATCATTAGCCCTATGAACATTTTGCCCAATAAGGTAAAAGGTTATGCAACTAGGGTGCATAAGAAAAAAGGGAAAGTACTTGTTGATCCACAATTGTATTATCCTAGACAATATCAAAAAAAATTGTCTCAGTATGCATATTGGCCGAAGAGTGATATTACATCATTGGAAATGGGACAATTTGATACGGTAGTAGAAGAACTATCAAAATTAAATAACGAAGTTGAGGCAGAAGCGTTTTTGTTGCCTTCCATTACCGCTAAGAAAATAGACGATTTATGGAATAAAATACAGAAAATAATAATAGAAAGTGCAAAAAAATATGCACCTGATATGAAGTATATACACACAATTTCATTGAGTAGTGATGTACTTAATGATGAAAGCCAGATTGAACGGGTGATAGAGTATGTTGAAGAATGGGATGTAGAAGGTGTATATATTGTATGCGAACATCCGGAACGATATTATTTGGTGGATCGACCATTGTGGGTGTCTAATATTATGTCATTAGTAGCAGGAATTAAGAGACAGCGGAAGATGACGATTGTGGGTTATGCAAGTCATCAATTATTATGTATGGCATTAGCAAAATGTGATGCAATTGCATCAGGAAATTTTTTGAATTTAAGATGGTTTCAGCCAGAACATTTTGAAACAATAGATGATAAACAGCCTAGCCGTCGAGCGGTATGGTATTATTGTCCACAAGCATTATCAGAGTATAAAATTCCTTTTTTAGATATTGCAAAACGTATGGACCTATTAGATAGAATTGAACCTCCAGTAACGATGAAAAATAAATATAGTGAAATGTTGTTCAATGGAAGTTTACCATCATCAACAGGTTTTGGCGAAAAAGAAGCATTTAGGCATTATCTTTATTGTCTTCATAAACAATGTCAAAATAGTGTTCTGGAAACCTATGCTGAAACAAAAAATTTACATGTTTTAATGTTGGAAACAGCTGAACAATTATTATCGGGGTTAGGAAAAAAAGGAATTAAAGGGCAAGATCGAGATTTTACTGAAATTTTGGATGTAAATAGAGCAGCTATTTCAGCTTTCGATATGGCTTATCATTTTCCGCTTTCACAAGAATGGAATGATTTATAAAAAATCGTTATGCGGAGAATGATATTTGTAGCAATGACGTAACATCCTCCTCACCTATTTTGTGACAATTATATAACGTCCTCTATACAGAAATATGCGGTTTTAAGCCATTTTCTTGGCAAAAAAGCCGCATATTTTTTGTAGCAATGACTTGACATCCTCGGGGAGGTTGTGTCTTGCGGAGAGTATTCCGGACTAATTGCTTTGGGGTGATAATATAATAACAAAAGAAAAAATATGCCTTTATGTGAAAAATAAATCGAAAAAACGGTCTTTCACGAGTATAATAACATTACAAGATAAAACAAAAAATCTATTTCATCTTTAAAAGAAGTATAGATGGTAAGTTTTGAACAGAAGGGAAGCGACAGCATTTGTTAGAGAAATTACGGGAACTTGGAATCAGAGATGATTTGATTGATGAGATAAAAAAATTTCGTGAAAGTTATCCGGCAGAAAAATCTTATGAGGCAAGAATTCCAAAGCTGGAGCAGTTTTATTATGGAAAAGATGTGTGGGAGCAGGCAATTACAGCTATTCTATGCGGGCAGAATCTTCTGCTTGTCGGACATAAGGCGACAGGAAAGAATCTGTTCGCTGAGAATCTGGCCGGAGTTTTTATGCGGCCGCGATGGGATGTGTCTTTTCATGTGAATATGGATGCTGCTTCCCTCATAGGGATGGATACATTTCGCGGCGGTGAAGTGACTTTCCGGCCTGGTCCGGTATATACAGCGGCAAAAACAGGTGGTTTTACGGTATTGGATGAAATTAACATGGCAAAAAGTGAAGCTATGGCAGTGTTGCATGCAACATTGGATTTTCGTAGGACCATTGACGTTCCGGGGTATGAAAGAATAGAACTTCATCCTGCAACGCGGTTTATTGCAACCATGAATTATGGATATTCCGGCACAAAAGAACTGAATGAAGCATTGGTGTCACGTTTTGCCGTCATTCAGATGCCAATGATTGCTAAAGAAAGCCTGATAAAACTGATAAGAAAGAACTCTCCGACAATCCGGGAAGATGCGGCAGAAGAGTTAGCAGCATTATTTTTAGATTTACAGAAAAAATGTGAAAATGCTGAGATTTCTTCTAAGGCACTGGATCTTCGAGGCCTTTTGGGAGCAATCGATCTGATGGAAAAAGGACTTGATATTCATACAGCGCTAGATATGGGAATTGCGAACAAATCGTTTGATCCATATGAACAGACATTGATCCGGGATACGATTCAGGCAAGGATTTCAAGAAAAATCCAAAGAAAGGATGTTTTTCACAAAAATAATAAAATATGCAAATATTTACAAGGTGACAGAAATGGAAGAGCAGGAATTAATAGAAGCGAAAAGAGCACATAATTTTATATGGACTGCAGCAGAAAAGTATGAATTTGAACCAATGTTTCTTGCATTTTCCCCGGATGGAACAGCAGATATGTATTTGAACCTGATTATCGGACTGGCATATAAATGGTACGATCAGGAAAAAATAGACGCATTTTTTAATCAGTTAGGAGGAAAAAACCAAGAGTTATATGAAGGGCTTCTCTGGATTGGCCTGGAAAATGCATTGTATCCAAAAGAAGAGAAGATAAGATCGGCACTTAGGGATATAAGGAAGGAGTATGCAAGGGAAAGCCTGAGGCGTTATCGGAAATATAAAGAGTATTCTAGAATTGATCAGATACGAAACGGACATTGCAGAGAAATTTTGGGACGGTCATCAGGGTTAAAAGAGGAAGATGAGCAGATTTTACATGCGTTTTCTTTTTCAGAAGATATGTCAACGGATCAAATTCTGAAACAGACAAGAGAAAATCTGTGGAAATATTTTGCGTATCGTCCGACTGAAAAGAAGAAAGGAAATTATTTTCTGCAGAAGGTATCCGGAGCATTTCAGTCTTTTGGAAAAGTAAGTGCTACTTATGTACGTGCCAGAAATTATGATGACCAAAATACATTTTTTGATGGAAAATCGGGAATAATGGAGCGAGGCAAACACTATATATTCCAGTTGTCGCTACAGAGAAATCCGGAAGAAACAAAAAGATATGTAGAGGCATGTTTTGGAAAGAGTATCTATTCGCAAGAATACCAGGAAAAAATAGAACAAAAATTGTGTGTGGGAAATCATAAAAATTGTCATCTTTTATTTACAAAAGGGAATTCAAGAGCAGGGGAGGATGGCCTGAAAGAGTCGGAGACAGAAAAAAACAGAAATAAGATATATACCGGTGAAAATGAATTATCCAAGATAAAAGGAAAAAGAGAAAAAAAGGAAATTAGAGAATTTCAGGCAGAGTCTGCCAGACAATATGAGAAGAATAAAAAACATTATGAACAGAATTATGCGATTTATCAGAATGCCATTCGAAGACTTACAGAAAAGCTAAAGATTTGTCTTGAGGAACAAGAAGAGAGATTTCCGGAGAAAGCAGCTCACGGAAAACTAAATCCACGGGAAGTGTGGAAAGCAGTCTATCTGGACGATCCAAGAGTATTTGAGAGAAAAGAAGAGGTAGAAATTCCTGGATTTTCTGTTGATATTCTCATAGATGCCTCTTCTTCGAGAAAGCAGATGCAGGAGCAGATTGCGGCTCAGGCGTATATTTTATCCAAAAGTCTGAAACAATGTAAGATTCCGGTACAGATTTATTCTTATTGCAGTATCCGCGGCTATACGATATTGCACATTTTCCCTAATTGCAAAGAAGAGAGAGAGGATGAACTGTTCCGGTATGTTGCGGCGGGAAATAATCGCGATGGACTTGCACTTCGGGCAGCAGGACACTTGATGGAGAACGGCGAAAAAAGAAAAAGAATTTTACTCGTACTGACAGATGCAAGCCCACAGGATGATCAGGATAGTGGAGAAGGTGCTTTTTATAAAAATAAAGAATATACAGATCTGCTTGCGATTCAAGATACTGCGAAAGAAGTGCAGAATCTGAAACAAAAAGGAATTCAGGTGATCGGAATTTTTATGGGAAGTACGCGCTCTGGAGAAGTAGCAGGAAAGATTTTTGGGCAAAATCTGATAAAGATTCGAAATATCAGTGATTTTTCACAGGCGGTCGGAAGAGTATTGCAGGAAATTGTTTTTTCATGAAAAGTATTTGCACAATATATTGAGATATAGTATGATAGTGCAGAGCGTTAAAGTGACAAAGAGCTCAGAAAGGATATTTCTGAAATGGTTGTATCGTTAATTGAAAGAATTTATGCATTATTGTGGGGAGATTTGATACATGTTCCATTGCCGGGTGGAGAGAGTGTGGGAATCTCATTGCTGATTATATTATTGATTCCGACAGGGATTTATTTTACAGTGCGGACAAAAGTATTACCTTTGCGTTTGTTCCCGGATATGACTCGGGCACTGATGTCAAAGAAGGAGAATAAAGACAGTCTGTCCACGTTTCAGACGTTGATCGTATCAACAGCGACGAGAGTCGGCATGGGAAATCTTGTCGGGGTTGTAGCTGCAATTTCCGCAGGAGGTGCAGGAGCAGTCTTTTGGATGTGGGTAACAGCCCTGATTGGCTCCTCAACAGCATTTGTAGAGGCAACGCTGGCACAGATTCACAAAGAAAAAGATCCACTTTACGGAGGATACCGTGGAGGTCCGGCTTACTATATTCATCATTATATGGAAGAAAAGACAGGAAAAAAGAAAAATCATACCTTGATTGCTGTTCTGTTTGCAATTTCCGGTCTGATCTGCTGGTGTGGAATCAGCCAGGTAATCAGTAATTCAGTTACATCTTCTTTTGAAAATGCATTTCATATTCCACCGCTTTATACAACGATTGTCCTTGTTGCAGTTGCGGCAGTGATTGTCCTTCGTAAAAATGCGACGGTAAAAGTTCTGGACCTGATCGTGCCGATTATGGCTGTATGTTATTTCTTCATTACGATTTTTATTATTCTCATAAATATGAAAAGTATTCCAAGCGTATTTGGTCGGATCTTTGAGGAGGCATTTGGAATCAGACAGGTTGTATCTGGAGGATTCGGAGCAGTTTTGATGAACGGCGTAAAGAGAGGTCTGTTTTCAAATGAGGCGGGTTCTGGATCAGCACCATGTGCGGCAGCGGCAGCAGAATGTGATTTTCCGGTAAAAGCAGGACTTACACAGGCGCTGGGAGTATTTATTGACACCATTGTGATCTGTAGCTGTACTGCAATGATCATGCTGTTGGCACCGGAAAATGTAGTTGCCGGAAAGTCTGGAATGGATTTACTACAGTCAGCAATGAAATATCATCTTGGAGAATTTGGTGTAATCTTTATAGCACTTACATTATTTTTATTCAGTTTCTCGACATTTTTAGGAATACTCTTTTACGCAAGAAGTAATGTATCTTATCTCTTTGGTGATAAATGGTTCTGGCAGACTGCTTATAAAGTACTTGCACTTGTAATGTTGTTCATTGGCGGAATTGCAGCTTATACATTTGTTTGGGATCTGGGGGATGTAGGAATTGGTCTTATGACCATATTTAACACTGGAATTCTGTATCTCATGGGTGGTCAGGCATTAAAAGCATTGAAAGAATATGAAAGTAACAAAGAGAAAAAATAGAAATATTGAACGAAAAAAAGACAACACATGCGTCGTGTATGTGTTGCCTTTTTTGTATGCGTTTAGTGGAAATCTTTGAATTAATGTCGGCGAATATATTCTAGAAATTGTCGCTCAAGATTGGATTCCTGTTCGGCAGTATTCTCGTCAAGTTCATATTCTTTTTGTACATTATCAGAATCTTGTGCCACATCGGAATCTTGTGCTGCATCGGAATCTTGTGCCACATCAGAATCTTGTGCCGCATCGGAATCTTGTGCTGCATCGGAATCTTGTGCCACATCAGAATCTTGTGCCGCATCGGAATCTTGTGCCGTATCGGAATCTTGTGCCGCATCGGAATCTTGTGCTGCATCGGAATCTTGTGCCGCATCGGAATCTTGTGCTGCATCAGATTCTTGCGCTGGAACGTCTTCTTTTTCAAAAGTTTGATTTGGCTGAGGTGTTTGTTCTTGAGGTTCTACGCTTGCGCGCTGAAGTTCTAATCGTTCTTCAAGCTTTCGACGATGTTTCTGTAACTTATCGAAGACTTCCGGATGTTCACGTAGAACACGGTCTCTTAAAATACGTCTTCGTTTTTCAATTAACTGAAGAACTAATGGTTGGTTTTCTGCCAGTGCCTGTGACAACTCATTGAGATGAAGCTCGATACGGCGAAGTAATTCGTCCTCATCAAAGGCACCAAGAGAATGCCAATTTTCAAGGTGGTCTACAAGACCGTTTTCAAGAATCTCTTCAATATCCTTTAATCCGTGAATATGATTTAAGATGTGGTGAACTTCATGTTCCATTTCCTCGACTACCTGATCACCATAAGCCCATGCAAATTCCTCCAGTGTATCTTCATCTTCTGCAGGAAGAAATGTCAGGTTTAGTTTTACGCTTTCTTTTTCAGAATCCGGGATATCCAGTTCATATGGAGCGTAAATATCTGCGTCGTGAAGAGCAGCCAGTATTGTCCGGCGGACATGTCCCTCGCGGATCAGATGTTCAACACCTAACTGACGCATTTGCTGATTCAATTTTTCAGTATGTTCAGTGATATAAAAATGTATTCCAAGGTCTGTCAGACGCGAAGATAATTCCGCAAGGCGGTCTGCAGCAGTAATGTCGATGTTGTTGATTGCTCTTGCGTCAATGATTACGACTTGCGTATCTGGACTGACTGCATCTTCAAGATCTTCCTGAAGAATCTTTACATTTGCGAAAAACAGGTTTTCATTAAACTGGTACATGACAACACCTTTGATAGGATACGCATGTACATTTCTTATAAGGTCATAATATCCATCTTTTCCGGGAATCACACCAAGAAAAGAACGAGTTGGATTCGCGGATTTTGTGATAACGGCAAAGAATGAAAGCAATACACCGATGAGCACACCGTAAATTGTTCCTAAAAATAATACACTAATACAGGCTGCCATGAAAATGGAAAAATCCTGTTTGCTTAGTCGGAAGAGGCGGATACATAAATGAACCTCTACAACGTCCATAAGTGCGGATATCACAATTGCGGTCAGAACCGGAATCGGCAGGTATCCAATGAAGCCTGTGAAAAATAACAGTAGAATTGCCATAGTAATGCCTGCAGTAATGGAAACAACTTGAGAGTGCCCGCCATATTGTTCGTTCATAGATGTCCGGGAAATGCTTCCATTCACCGGGCAGGAACCTACAAATGCAGAGGCAACGTTACCGGCAGCACAGGCTAAGATTTCCTGGCGGTCATTCAGATTGTAACCATTGCGGAAAGCAAAATTGTTTTCTGCAAGCAAAGTTTCAGCCATTACGACCAGTGAAATCATCAGTCCACGCCCAACAGCCTGAGTCAGATCTACCTGACTAAAGTCAGGAATGAAAAATGGCGGAAGTCCGGTTCCAACAGAATCAAGCAGTGCCACACCCTTTGCGTCAACATGGAAATACACAGTAGATACTACGCCTGCAGCCATGATAAGAATTGCAATTGGAAATTTTGGAATCCATTTTTTGCATATTCTTATAATAAGTAATGTACCAAGTCCTAATCCGAGAGAAAGCCCGTGGAAATCCTGACCGGCGGCATAAATGTGTTCTGCAAGTTCGATGATTTCACCAGATCCTGCAGAGCTTCCCATAAGTTTCGGAATCTGCATGAAGATAATAGTTAAAGAGATTCCACTAATGAATCCGCCCATAACAGGGGTTGATATAAAGTTTACAATCCGATCGGCTTTTATAATGTAAAAGAAAAGAAGCCACAGACCAGTAAAAAGTGCCAGAATCGGTAT
Organism: Dorea formicigenerans; assembly: GCF_025150245.1. Classification (NCBI taxonomy): domain Bacteria; kingdom Bacillati; phylum Bacillota; class Clostridia; order Lachnospirales; family Lachnospiraceae; genus Dorea; species Dorea formicigenerans. The sequence continues at coordinate 2,453,054 of NZ_CP102279.1, read as the reverse complement.
ATAATTCAACGCAGCTTCAGATCCGGGAACAATACCAAGAGAAAGCAGCGCACTGCCTGCAAGAGCAGCGGGAGCAGCATCTACACCAAAAATAAATTGTTTTGATGTAGAAAAAATTGCGAATAATAATATAGGAAGAATAGAACCATACAAGCCATAAGCCGGAGGAAGCCCGGCAATCTGTGCATATCCCATGGAAATGGGAATAGATACAGCGGCTATAATGATACCAGAGAAAATGTCCTGTTTTAAATAATCCTTTTTATATTTTTTTAATGTTGATAAAAGCTGTATTTTCATAAGTAAAAGAACCTCCGTCTAGCAATTATAACAGTAAGTAGACAAAAGAACAATATTGGAGACGTAGTGTTTTGTTAAAATGTAAGATCGGAAATTGTGGCCCGAAGTGCATTTTTATATCAGCTGGGAGATGACTCCTATAGGTGGTGAGAAACAAGCTGGTATCAGTGGTGGGAGTTAATCCCCCAGCTGATATAGCCTCTGGAAGGATTGCAGAGGTGCGCAGTAGAAGCAAGTCATGCAATTGCATGACGCGCACCTCGCAGCAAGAATGCCGAGGCATTCTTGAAACTGTAGTTATGATAGAAAGTAAAAAACTGAATTGTGTGAATTGCGCGAATAAAATAAAAAATAAAAATAATATTGACAATTAGAAAAGGACATGGTATATTAATTAAGCTGTTTCGAACGACAGAGATGATCGAAGCGGACAGCGAAAAAGAAAAATAAAAAAGTTGTTGACAAGCGATTGCAAATGTGATAATATAAATAAGCTGTCGCTGAGACGACAACAAAGAAAAAGAACCTTGATAATTAAATAATAGACAACAACCCTGAAGATTCTTTAAGAGAAAATTCAGAACGGACATTGAATGACAATGTCAACCTTAAAACAGTAAAAGGGATAAGAAAGCTAGTAGTTTTCTTGACCTGGAACGAACTTTGATTTTAAATCCGAGTCAAATCGGAATTAAGATTTTTAAACGAGAGTTTGATCCTGGCTCAGGATGAACGCTGGCGGCGTGCTTAACACATGCAAGTCGAGCGAAGCACTTAAGTTTGATTCTTCGGATGAAGACTTTTGTGACTGAGCGGCGGACGGGTGAGTAACGCGTGGGTAACCTGCCTCATACAGGGGGATAACAGTTAGAAATGGCTGCTAATACCGCATAAGACCACAGTACTGCATGGTACAGTGGTAAAAACTCCGGTGGTATGAGATGGACCCGCGTCTGATTAGGTAGTTGGTGAGGTAACGGCCCACCAAGCCGACGATCAGTAGCCGACCTGAGAGGGTGACCGGCCACATTGGGACTGAGACACGGCCCAGACTCCTACGGGAGGCAGCAGTGGGGAATATTGCACAATGGGCGAAAGCCTGATGCAGCGACGCCGCGTGAAGGATGAAGTATTTCGGTATGTAAACTTCTATCAGCAGGGAAGAAAATGACGGTACCTGACTAAGAAGCCCCGGCTAACTACGTGCCAGCAGCCGCGGTAATACGTAGGGGGCAAGCGTTATCCGGATTTACTGGGTGTAAAGGGAGCGTAGACGGCTGTGCAAGTCTGAAGTGAAAGGCATGGGCTCAACCTGTGGACTGCTTTGGAAACTGTGCAGCTAGAGTGTCGGAGAGGTAAGTGGAATTCCTAGTGTAGCGGTGAAATGCGTAGATATTAGGAGGAACACCAGTGGCGAAGGCGGCTTACTGGACGATGACTGACGTTGAGGCTCGAAAGCGTGGGGAGCAAACAGGATTAGATACCCTGGTAGTCCACGCCGTAAACGATGACTGCTAGGTGTCGGGTAGCAAAGCTATTCGGTGCCGCAGCTAACGCAATAAGCAGTCCACCTGGGGAGTACGTTCGCAAGAATGAAACTCAAAGGAATTGACGGGGACCCGCACAAGCGGTGGAGCATGTGGTTTAATTCGAAGCAACGCGAAGAACCTTACCTGATCTTGACATCCCGATGACCGCTTCGTAATGGAAGCTTTTCTTCGGAACATCGGTGACAGGTGGTGCATGGTTGTCGTCAGCTCGTGTCGTGAGATGTTGGGTTAAGTCCCGCAACGAGCGCAACCCTTATCTTCAGTAGCCAGCATTAAGGATGGGCACTCTGGAGAGACTGCCAGGGATAACCTGGAGGAAGGTGGGGATGACGTCAAATCATCATGCCCCTTATGACCAGGGCTACACACGTGCTACAATGGCGTAAACAAAGGGAAGCAGAGCCGCGAGGCCGAGCAAATCTCAAAAATAACGTCTCAGTTCGGATTGTAGTCTGCAACTCGACTACATGAAGCTGGAATCGCTAGTAATCGCAGATCAGAATGCTGCGGTGAATACGTTCCCGGGTCTTGTACACACCGCCCGTCACACCATGGGAGTCAGTAACGCCCGAAGTCAGTGACCCAACCGAAAGGAGGGAGCTGCCGAAGGTGGGACCGATAACTGGGGTGAAGTCGTAACAAGGTAGCCGTATCGGAAGGTGCGGCTGGATCACCTCCTTTCTAAGGAAAAAAAGTAGGGGTTGTTGTCTGTTATTTAGTCATCAAGGACTGAGCGCGGCTCAGGACTGTAAAAATGAGGAAGCAAACTTGTTTGCTGAATCATTTGAAACAGGAATGAGACATGTGAAGGCTTGAATCTACCGAAAAGAAGCGGAGCGAATTTGAGGTAGGGCAAGACGCGCGAAGGACGAGATGAAGATTATTGGTTCTGTAAAAAGGCCAAATAGTATTTCCGGTGGCGATGCGCTTAGGGGTAACACCCGTTCCCATCCCGAACACGATGGTTAAGACCTAAGCGGCCGATGGTACTTTACTGGAGACGGTACGGGAGAGTAGGTGGCTGCCGGATTGAAAAATAAACTGGTTTTACCAGTGATCAGAGGGCTGAAGAGATTCAACTTCCTGATGGCTGATAAAACAGTCAAACATGTACCTTGAAAATTGCATATGAGAAATATAGATAAGATATTAAATATCTAATCAAGACATCCGAGGTAATTGTTATAAACAGAGTAATAATTACTACACAATTCGAAGAAAACGAATCCAAAAAATTGACCTAGAAGCCAACGCATGCAACGCTATGCATGTGTAAGCAATCATTCATTCCCGTGGATGAGAGCAAGTTGGTTATGCTAATAAGAGCGTATGGTGGATGCCTTGGCACTAAGAGCCGATGAAAGACGTGATAAGCTGCGAAAAGCTTCGGGGAGGAGCAAATATCCTATGATCCGGAGATCTCTGAATGGGGAAACCCACCTGAGCAAACCTCAGGTATCCTAACGCCAATACATAACGTTAGGAGGGGAACCCGGTGAACTGAAACATCTAAGTAGCCGGAGGAAGAGAAAACAACATGTGATTCTGGAAGTAGCGGCGAGCGAAACCGGAAGAGCCCAAACCGGAGTGCGTGCACTCCGGGGTTCGGACCGCGGAATTGATCCAAAAGACTTAACAGAACGGCCTGGGAAGGCCGGCCAGAGAGGGTGAAAGCCCCGTAAGTGAAAGGTCGATTGGCATGGCGGTATCCAGAGTAGGTCGAGACACGTGGAACCTTGACTGAATATGCGGGGACCACCCCGTAAGGCTAAATACTCCTTAGTGACCGATAGCGCATAGTACTGTGAAGGAAAGGTGAAAAGGACCCCGGGAGGGGAGTGAAAAAGAACCTGAAACCATATGTTTATAAGCTGTGGAACCACTTTAAATGTGGAACCGCGTACTTTTTGTAGAACGGTCCGGCGAGTTACGCTGGCTGGCGAGGTTAAGTCCTTAAGGGATGGAGCCGAAGGGAAACCAAGTCTGAATAGGGCGAAGAGTCAGTCGGAGTAGACCCGAAACCGGGTGACCTATCCATGTCCAGGATGAAGTTGCCGTAAAAGGCAATGGAGGTCCGAACCCACATCCGTTGAAAAGGGTGGGGATGAGGTGTGGATAGGGGAGAAATTCCAATCGAACCCGGAGATAGCTGGTTCTCCTCGAAATAGCTTTAGGGCTAGCCTCATACAAGTCTTGCGGAGGTAGAGCACTGAATTTCCTAGGGGGCGTCAAAGCTTACCGAAGAATATCAAACTCCGAATGCCGCGTAGATGGTGTATGGGAGTCAGACTGCACGAGATAAGTTGGGTAGTCAAAAGGGAAAGAGCCCAGACCTGCAGCTAAGGTCCCAAAATGTGTGTTAAGTGGAAAAGGATGTGGGATTTCGAAGACAACTAGGATGTTGGCTCAGAAGCAGCCATACATTCAAAGAGTGCGTAATAGCTCACTAGTCGAGAGGTCCTGCGCCGAAAATGTCCGGGGCTGAAACACACTACCGAAGCTCAGGAATGTACTTGTACATTGGTAGAGGAGCATTGTATACGGGAAGAAGCAGTACCGATAAGGAGCTGTGGACTGTATAGAAGAGAGAATGCCGGAATGAGTAGCGAGAGGAAGGTGAGAATCCTTCCGGCCGAATATCTAAGGTTTCCAGAGTAAAGCTGATCTGCTCTGGGTAAGTCGGGGCCTAAGGCCAGGTCGAAAGACGTAACCGATGGACAACAGGTTGAAATTCCTGTACCGCGATATAACAGAACTGTGGGGACACGTGTGGAGAGCACAAGCCGGGAATGGAAAGCCCGGCGCAAGCAAGGTAGGAGTCGTACTGGCAAATCCGTACGGCAATCCGAAGATGTGATGCGTACCGAATTAAGAGTAGGGAAGAGTGTGAGCCATGCGTCAAGAAAAGCCGCTATTGTTTGTATCGCGCCCGTACCGTAAACCGACACAGGTGGATGAGGAGAGAATCCTAAGGCCGACGGGAGAAGCATTGTTAAGGAACTCGGCAAAATGACTCCGTAACTTCGGGAGAAGGAGTGCCACTGAGAGGTGGCCGCAGAGAATTGGCCCAAGCAACTGTTTAGCAAAAACACAGGTCTATGCAAAACCGAAAGGTGAAGTATATGGGCTGACGCCTGCCCGGTGCTGGAAGGTTAAGGGGAGAGGTTAGCGCAAGCGAAGCTTTGAACTTAAGCCCCAGTAAACGGCGGCCGTAACTATAACGGTCCTAAGGTAGCGAAATTCCTTGTCGGGTAAGTTCCGACCCGCACGAAAGGCGTAATGATTTGGGCACTGTCTCAACAATGCACCCGGTGAAATTGAAATACCAGTGAAGATGCTGGTTACCTGCGCCAGGACGGAAAGACCCCATGGAGCTTTACTCCAGCTTGATACTGGGATTCGGTATTGCATGTACAGGATAGGTGGGAGGCTTTGAAGCGGTAACGCCAGTTGCCGTGGAGCTGTTGTTGGGATACCACCCTTGCAGTACTGGGTTTCTAACCAGCGGCCTTAAACAGGTCGGGGGACAATGTCAGGTGGGGAGTTTGACTGGGGCGGTCGCCTCCGAAAGGGTATCGGAGGCGCTCAAAGGTTCCCTCAGAATGGTCGGAAACCATTCGAAGAGTGCAAAGGCAGAAGGGAGCTTGACTGCGACACCGACGGGTGGAGCAGGTACGAAAGTAGGACTTAGTGATCCGGTGGTATAAAGTGGGATTGCCATCGCTCAACGGATAAAAGCTACCCTGGGGATAACAGGCTTATCACTCCCAAGAGTTCACATCGACGGAGTGGTTTGGCACCTCGATGTCGGCTCATCGCATCCTGGGGCTGAAGTAGGTCCCAAGGGTTGGGCTGTTCGCCCATTAAAGCGGTACGCGAGCTGGGTTCAGAACGTCGTGAGACAGTTCGGTCCCTATCCGGCGTGGGCGTAGGATATTTGAGAGGAGCTGTCCTTAGTACGAGAGGACCGGGATGGACTGGCCGCTGGTTGATCTGTTGTTCCGCCAGGAGCATAGCAGAGTAGCCAAGCCGGGACGGGATAAACGCTGAAGGCATCTAAGCGTGAAGCCCCCCTCAAGATGAGATATCCCAACGAAAGTTGTAAGACCCCTTGAAGACGACGAGGTAGATAGGACAGAGGTGGAAGTGTGGTAACACATGGAGCTGACTGTTACTAATAGGTCGAGGGCATAACCAAGTAAGGTGGATAGGTAAAGATGTTAAAAAGTTTCTTATATGCAGTTTTGAAGGTATATATTTATAATAAGAAGTGATTGGTATGAACCAGTCACTTTTTTTGTGTATATAGAAAATTGCATTTCTTATTACACAAAATCCTCCGGCAGGGCGCATATTGTCCGGTGGACAATGGTTTTGCGCCGACCGAAACGGAGTGTAGACTTGCAGAGGTGCGCAGTAGAAGTATGTCATGCAATTGCATAACGCGCACCTCGCAGCAAGAATGCCGAGGCATTCTTGAATTATTTTTTTTGGCATACATCTAAAAATTCTTGTACGATAGGAGAAAGTTTCTTTTCTTTTTTCCAGATTAATACAATTTGTGTTATAAGAGTAGGTTCATCAATTTCATAAATTCGAAGTCCTGTACACAATGACTGCATTGATTTGGGGAAAATGGCAGTTGCGAGTCCATCTTTAGCCCAGAGTAAAGCGCTTTTTGCGTCATCACAGAGACAGAATATTTCAGGATCAAGATTTTTTGCATGAAATGTGTCAAGAATTAATCGTTCATATCTGCGATAAAGAATCAATGGATGTTTTGACAGGTCGTTTAGCTGTATTATTTTTGAAGAAAGCATTTTGCTATTTGAATTTGTAGCAGTATTATTTGTGACAGGGACAGCATTAGAAGATTGGAGATTTGCTGAAAAGTTTGACACAGCAATCATTGGCTCAGAACATAAAGTAAAAGAGTTTACTTTGTTTAACTGAAGCGGGGTACGTGCAACGGAGATATCGATAATTCCATCCATAAGATAACTATATAATGTATAAGTACTTCCGTCCCTTACTTCAAAGTTTACGTCAGGATATTTTTTGGCAAATGTAGAGATAAATGGCATCATTACAGCAGTTGTTGTTGAGGTCATTCCGATACGAAGAACTCGCTTTTTTCCGGCTTTTGTAACTTCAAGCTTTGCAGAATCTGCATAATCAAGCAAATTTCCGGCGCGCTCGTATAAGACTTCGCCGGCATTTGTCAGAATAACTCCTTTGCTTGTCCGCTCAAAAAGTTGTACGCCCAGTTCTTCTTCTAATTGGTGTATCTGATAGCTGAGAGGAGGCTGTGACATATTTAAATGTCTGGCTGCTTCATTAAAGCTATGTGTATCTGCAATTTGTCTAAAGTATTCTAATTGTCTAAGTTCCATAATCCATCTCCATTTCTTGAAAGCTTCCAAAACGTATGTAACACTATATTATAATGAAGGTATTACAAATACAATATAAAAAATATATTACAAAGCAATAAAAGGAATATTATGCATATTACTGAATGTGCGTTATAATAGGCATAGATTCGTGAAACAGGAAGAGAGAGGAAAATAGAGACATGAAAAGTTTGGCAGTTTATCTCAAAGAGTACAAAAAAGAAAGTATTCTGGCACCGCTTTTTAAGCTTCTGGAGGTTGTTTTTGACCTTTTAGTTCCGGTAGTTGTGGCACAGATTATTGATGTCGGTGTCGCACAGGATAACCGAAGTTATGTGGTTCAGATGTTTTTTGTATTGATCTTAATGGCAGGGGTCGGACTTGCCTGCAGTTTTACTGCTCAGTTTTTTGCGGCGAAGGCAAGCTGTGGATTTGCGGCAAAATTAAGACAGGCAATGTTTGATCATATTCAGTCATTGTCATTTACAGAATTAGATACCATGGGAACTGATACTTTGATCACACGTTTGACAGATGATGTGAATCAGGTTCAGAATGGATTGAATCTGGGTCTGAGACTTCTGCTTCGAAGTCCATTTGTCGTACTTGGCTCCATGGTCATGGCATTTACAATCAATGTAAAATGTGCATGGATATTTGTGATTGCGATTCCGGTATTGTTCGTTGTTGTATTTTCCATTATGCTGGTCAGCATTCCATTATTTAAGAAAGTGCAAAATGGACTGGACCAGGTGACAGGACTGACAAGAGAAAATTTAACAGGTGTCCGTGTGATCCGTGCATTTTGCAGGGAAGAGCAATCTGTAGAAGAATTTGAAGACAGCAGCCGGGAACTGACGAGATTGAACCTTTTTGTCGGAAGGATTTCAGCACTTTTAAATCCAGTGACTTATGTGCTGATTAATATTGCAACAGTCATTTTGATTGACCGCGCTGGTATTCAGGTTAATATGGGAAATATGCAACAAGGTGAAGTGGTTGCTCTTTACAACTATATGCTTCAGATAATTGTTGAATTGATCAAATTAGCATCACTGATCATTACATTGAACAAATCAATGGCGTGCGCAGACCGTGTGGCAGGAATTTTGGCAGTGAAGTCCAGTATGACATATGTAAACGATGAGATGCGTCAGAAAGAGAAAAAGCAGAATCATACACCTGCAGTTAAATTTGATCATGTCACATTTACTTATGCGGGCGCGGGAGCACCGAGTCTTAAGGATATCAGTTTCCAGGCGATGCCGGGAGAAACGATTGGTATTATCGGAGGAACCGGAAGTGGTAAATCAACACTGGTATCTTTGATCCCAAGATTCTACGATCCGCAGGACGGACAGGTCTATATGGACGGAGAAAATGTTACAGAATACACAAGAAAATCTATCGGTGAGAAAGTCGGAATTGTTCAGCAGAGAAGTGTACTGTTCCAGGGAAGTATCCGTGACAATCTGAAATGGGGTGACGAGAACGCCACAGATGAGGACATCTGGAAAGCAATTGAAATTGCCCAGGCAAAAGAAGTGGTAGAAGGAAAGATGGGAAAGCTGGATTTCCAGTTGGAGCAGAATGGACGTAATCTGTCTGGTGGACAGAAACAGAGGCTTACCATTGCAAGAGCCTTAGTTAAGAAACCGGAGATATTAATTTTAGATGATAGTGCGAGTGCTCTTGATTTTGCAACAGATGCAGCGCTTCGAAAAGCAATCCATGGTCTGGAAGGCAAGATGACAACATTTCTTGTATCTCAGCGTGTAGCTGGAATTAAGCAGGCAGATAAAATACTTGTTCTTGGAAATGGAGAATTGGCTGGACAGGGAACGCATGAAGAATTGATGAAAAATTGTGAAGTTTACCAGGAAATTTATTATTCACAATTCCCGGAAGAAAAATTAAGAGAAAAAATAAATTATGACGAGAAAGGAGAGGCATAGAAGATGAAGAAGATTTTAAAATTCATTGGAAAATATAAAATATTTCTTGTGCTGAGCGTGTTGCTTGCAACCGTTTCAGTAATATTACAATTATATGTGCCGATCCTGTTCGGAGATGCCATTGATCAGATTGTTGCAGAGCATCAGGTTCAATTTGATGCCATGTGGATATTATTAAGAGAAATTCTTGTATTAGTGGCAATATCAGCGCTGGCAACATGGATCATGAACATGATCAATAATCATATGACTTATCATATTGTACAGGATATCCGTTCCCAGGCAATCCGTCATATTCAGCGGTTGCCCCTGTCTTATTTGGACCGTCACAGTTCCGGAGATATTGTAAGCCGGATCATCGCAGATACAGATATTTTGTCTGATGGAATCTTACTTGGATTTACCCAGTTGTTTTCCGGAATTGTAACGATTGTTGTAACTTTGATTTTTATGTTTTCCAAGAATTTCTGGATCACACTTCTGGTCATTGTGCTGACACCAATGAGTTTCTTAATTGCCAGATTTATTTCTTCCAGATCATTTGAAATGTTTCATAAGCAAAGTGAGACTCGAGGAAATCAGACGGCACTCATTGATGAAATGATTGGAAACCAAAAAGTAGTCAAAGCATTCGGATATGAAGAAAAAGCGTCAGAGCGATTTGCACAGATCAATGCAGATTTACAAAAATACAGTCAGAAAGCAGTCTTCTACAGCAGTCTGACAAACCCGTCTACGCGTTTCGTAAATAATGTCATCTATGCAGGTGTTGCTCTTGTAGGAGCATTTATGATACCAGGCGGAGCTCTGACAGTTGGAGGTCTGTCCGTGTTGTTATCTTATGCGAACCAGTATATGAAACCGTTCAATGACATTAGTTCTGTCATTACAGAGATGCAAAATGCGCTGGCGTGTGCGAACCGTATTTTTGATCTTCTGGAGGAAGAAGAAGAATCCCCAGACGTGGAAGGAACAATCAACGAAGTGAAAGGAAATGTGTCCATCAGCCATGTAGACTTCAGTTATGATAAGAATCACCGCCTGATTGAAGATTTTAATCTGGAAGTAGATCCCGGCATGCGGATTGCCATTGTAGGACCGACTGGCTGTGGAAAAACGACATTCATCAATCTGCTGATGCGCTTTTATGATGTGGATCAAGGAAATATTAAAATTGACGGCAAGTCAATTGACGGACTCAGCCGCCATGCACTTCGCAGTTCCTATGGAATGGTGCTACAGGAGACTTGGATCAAAGATGGAACAGTCCGGGAAAATATCGCATTTGGAAAACCAGATGCCACAGATGAAGACATTATCCGTGCAGCAAAAGAAGCACATAGTTGGGAATTTATCGAGCGTCTTCCAAAAGGATTGGATACAGTGCTTCATGAAGACAGTATCAGCCAGGGACAGAAGCAACTTTTATGTATTACAAGAGTTATGCTTTGTCTGCCGCCAATGCTGATACTTGATGAGGCCACATCAAGTATTGATACAAGAACAGAGCAGCAGATTCAGGAAGCATTTGACAAATTAATGAAGGGACGTACAAGCTTTATCGTAGCACACCGGCTTTCTACAATCCGGAATGCATCCCTTATTCTCGTTATGAAAGACGGAAAAATCATCGAGCAGGGAACACACGAAGAACTGCTGGCACAAGGAGGATTTTATAATAAGTTGTATAACAGTCAGTTCCAGGCTGTGTAATAACATTTGTTGTTATAATATAGTGAATTATATTTGTGTATGTTGACGCAGATATGGCAAAAAAAGGTGTAGATTGTGTAAAGATTATACAATCGTTCTATGCCATGATGGAAGATATGATAGAGAAAATTTTATTATATCAATAGAAAAAAGTGAAAGAGATGCTAAAGACATCTTGAAAGTGCATGTTAGAAGGCCTGTTGATGGATAAAATTATAAGAGCGGGAGGTATATTATGACAAGGCTAGTATTTGAGACGAAGCGTATGAAAGTTGCAGAACTGGGGGAGGAGTCTTCGGTACCGGATCTTTTTGGGGAACTGACAACTCAGAATTCGCTTGTGTTTGATCTGGACGAGGATGATGAGATTTATGAAGGATATGGCAAAGTAAATAGTGCGTTTCCATATCGTCAGCTTAATGGATATACAAGAGAGCTGCATGAGAAAGATGTAAAGACGGCGGTTCTGGAAAACGAGTATTTGAAGGCAGTATTTCTTACGGAATATGGTGGAAGATTGTGGGAGCTGTGGGATAAGAAAACAGGAAAGAATCTTCTTTACACGAATGATGTGCTCAGATTTAGCAACCTTGCTATTAGAAATGCATGGTTTTCCGGAGGTGTCGAGTGGAATCTTGGAATTATCGGCCATAATCCATTGACGACGGAGCCGCTTTATGTAGCAAAGACGCAGACAGATGAAGGTGATCCGGTACTTCGTATGTATGAATATGAGCGAATCCGGGGAGTTATCTGGCAGATGGATTTCTGGCTGGAGGAGGCTTGTCCGTATCTGAACTGCAGAATGAGAATTGTTAATGACAGCAATCAGGTTATTCCGATGTACTGGTGGAGTAACATGGCAGTACCGGAGTATGAAGGGGGACGCCTTGTCGTACCGGCAAAGGAAGCATTTACAGCGGTAGGGACGAATGGTTTTAAAGTAGAGATTCCGTTTGTTAATGGAATTGATGTAACAGATTATAAGAAGATTCCGACCAGTATAGATTATTTCTTCCATATTCCGAAAGAAGAACCCAAATATATTGCCAATATTGCGCCAGATGGATATGGACTTTTACAATTTTCAACACCGAGACTACAGGGAAGAAAGTTATTTTCATGGGGAAATATTGATGCTTCCGACCGCTGGCAGGAATTTTTGACGGAAGATGCAGGACGTTATGTGGAGATCCAGGCAGGACTTGGAAAGACACAGTATGGCTGTATTCCGATGGCACCACACACTGCATGGGAATGGATGGAACGCTACGGAGCAGTGGATCTTGGTGCAGGTGCATGTGAACAGTCCCATGAATGGCGTTATGAGAAGGTGACAGAGGAACTGAAGGCAAATCAGGAGATTGAGAAACTTAAGAAACGTCTGGAAGAGACAAAAGGACTTGCAAAGAAGCAGGCAAAGCTAGTCCAGGCAGGAAGCGGATATGGAACATTTGCACCAAAAACAAAAAGAACTGGCCATCTGGAATTTGTGAATCAGTCAGAAACATTAAAGAAGTGGAAACATTTCTTTGAGACAGGCATTCTACATATGCCAAATCCAGAAGATGAGCCGGACGAGTTCTGGAATGGAGAGAAATTCCTGGCATATCTGGAAGAGAAAACAGCCAGAAAAGATGCACCCAATGCTGCGAACTGGTATGCACATTATCAGCTTGGTATCAGCTATCTGATTGCAGGAAGAAATGAAGATGCAAGAGACGAATTTGCAAGATCTGTTGATCTTACATCCAATGCATGGGCATATCATGGACTGGCGTGTCTGTATCTGAAATCGGATCCTGAGAAGGCAAAACAGTTTATTATGGAAGGAATGGCGCTTCAAAGAGAGAGACTATCTTATCAGAAGGAAGGGTTTAAGATTTTGGAAAAATGTGGGGCTTACAAGGAAATTGATGAAGAATATAAAAAACAGACCGCAGAAAATCAGAAGAACGGACGAATTCAATATTATTATGTGGCAGCACTTGAAAAATTAGAAAGAAATGAAGAGGCGTATCATTTGCTGAATGACGGCGATGGAATTGATGTGTCAGATATCCGGGAAGGAGACAGTGATATCCAGGCGATCTGGGAGAGCCTTCATGAAAAATTATATGGGGAAAAAGGGCATTTGCCACACTACTATAATTTTAAAGTGAATTAAAAAAAGTGTCTATAAAAATGGAGGAAATGTTATGAGAGTGTACAGAGCAAAAGATTACAAGGATATGAGCAGAAAAGCAGCCAATATAATTTCTGCGCAGATCATTTTGAAACCAAACAGTGTACTTGGACTGGCAACTGGCTCTACGCCAATAGGAACTTACAGTCAGCTGGTAGACTGGTACAAAAAAGGAGACTTGGATTTTTCAGAGGTGACAAGTGTCAATCTGGACGAATATAAAGGACTGCCGGGAACCAATGAACAGAGCTATTATTACTTTATGCATCAGCATCTGTTCGATCAGGTAAATATTCAGGAGAGACACACACATTTGCCCAATGGAATGGAACCAGACAGTAAAAAAGAATGTGAACGTTATGAGGAACTGATCAGAAGCCTTGGAGGCGTAGATCTTCAGCTTCTTGGAATGGGACATAATGGACATATTGGATTTAATGAGCCAGGACAGGCATTTGAGACAGGGACACACTGTGTGGACCTTCAGGAGAGCACTATCGAGGCAAATAAAAGATTTTTTGCTTCGGCGGCGGATGTTCCAAGACAGGCATATACCATGGGGATAAAGACAATTATGCAGGCAAAGAAGATTCTTGTTGTAGTAAGTGGGGAAGACAAAGCAGAGATTGTAAAGAAAGCATTTTTCGGACCAGTAATTCCAGGTGTGCCGGCATCAATCCTTCAGATGCATAATGATGTTATTTTGGTGGGAGATGAAGCAGCATTATCTCTGATATAAAGAATCAGGGATAAAATAATCAGATGAAAAACTGTAATAGGTCTTAATGATTTGTGTAATGTAGAATAAATAACAAGATTGTGAAAATATTAATTTATACAATGTGTACAAAAAACAGCCCGTTATTTTGCTGAAAATAGCATTTTAGAGCAGATTGTGCAAATTAATGAAACTTTAGGATAAAGATTATTGTGCAAAATTGTGACATAATGAATCCAACGGAAAAAGAGTAATTGCAAAATTACTAAAAACGATTTACCAAAATGGTATAGGAGGAAAAAGAATGAAAAAGAAAGTAATCAGTGCACTTTTATGTGCGGCAATGGTTGCGACCATGTTAGTTGGATGTGGCGGAAATTCCAACGATTCCAAGTCATCTGGAGGAGATGGCAAGAAACTTGTATACTGGGCTATGTGGAGTAAAGATGAGCCACAGGCGAAAGTAATCCAGGATGCGATTGCAAAGTATACAGAAGATACAGGTGTAGAAGTAGACGTTCAGTTCAAGGGACGTTCCGGACAGCGTGAAGGTCTTCAGCCTGCACTCGATGCAAAGCAGACCATCGACCTGTTCGATGAAGATGTAAACCGTGTAAACGGATCTTGGGGAAAATATCTGTTAGATCTCGAGGATGTGGCAAAAGATTACGAGTCAGAGCACGGAAATGAGACATTATTCAAAATTGCACGTGCAGCATATGAGGATGGAACACTCCATTCAATCCCATATCAGCCATCAATCTTCGGATTCTTTTACAATAAGACATTATTTGATAAAGCTGGTATCAAAGAAGTTCCTACAACATGGGATGAGTTAGATGCAGCATGCGCTAAATTAAAAGACGCTGGTATTACACCAATCACAGCAGACGATGCTTATATGACATCATTTATCGGATATCATCTTGCAAGATATATTGGACAGGATGGAGTAAAATCTCTTGTAACCGGAGAAGAAGTAAATGGTCAGAACGTAACATGGGATGATGAGAGAGTTCTTGCAGCAGCTCAGAGCTTTGCAGATTTTGCTAAAAAAGGTTACTTCTCAAAGAACATTGCGACAAATGTATATCCGGCAGGACAGAATCAGGAATTTGCTCCTGGAGATGCAGCAATCGTTATCTGCGGATCATGGCTTCCAAATGAAGCAAAAGCTTCTGTAGCTGAGGATCTTGAGTGGGGATATTTCAACTATCCATCAGTTCCGAACGGAACAGATGACAGTACAGCTAACAACATTGCTAATCAGGTATTTGCAATCAATAAAGATTCCAAGATGGCTGACGAAGCATTTGAGCTGATTACTTATATCACAACAGGTGATTATGACAAAGAGATGACAACAGAAGCTTTTTGTATCCCAACTGACAAAGCAAATTCTGATGCATGGCCAACAGAGCTTGCAGAAGTAAAAGCTGGATTTGATGCAACAACAACATACTATGACTGGGCAGCAGGCGCAGAGAGCAACAATGACCTGACTGGTACATTAAAGACAAGCGCACTTGAGCTCGCAGCTGGTAAATTAGATGCAGCAGGATTCATTTCTGCAATGAAAAAAGCAGCAGGAAAATAAGTCATTTGAGATAATCAAATAAGATGCATATTATAATATGGTGGCGGGGCGGTTATGGCATCGCCGCCATATTTCTTTTAAGAAAACGGTCGCAGGACATCTGAAAAAAGAATGAGGCAGATGGCTGAGATTATGCGAGAAGGAGGAAATGAGATGAAAAATAATAAGAAAATGATCGTAGGCTTCCTGGCGCCGGCAGTTATCATCTTCCTCATTGTTTTTTTATACCCGATCGTCCGGACGATTATGATGAGTTTCTTCAAAATTGATTCCGTTACAGACACAACCGATTTGTGGACATTTGTAGGTATACAGAACTATGAGAAATTATTTGCAACTGCAATTTTTAGAAAGTCTATGCTGAACCTGTTTAAAATCTGGGCAATCGGTGGAGCAATTGTACTTTCTGTTTCTCTGCTGTTTGGAGTTATCCTGACAAGTGGAATCCGCGGTAAGAAATTCTTTCGTGCGGTAATCTATCTTCCGAACCTTGTAAGTGCAGTAGCCCTTGCAACTATGTGGTTACAGTATGTATATAGTTCTAAGTTCGGATTACTAAAATCTATTCTTGATGCGGTCGGTATGCATAAACTGGCAGAGACAGCATGGCTGGATACAGATCACAAATTCGGAGCATTGTTATTTGCATATTGCTTTGGAATGATTGGATATCACATGCTGATCTGGATGAGTGGAATTGAGAGAATCAGTCCGGAGCTATATGAAGCGGCAACCATTGATGGTGCCAACAGGCCACAGCAATTCCAGCATATGACACTTCCTTTATTAAAAGGAGTATTTAAGACGAACATTACGATGTGGTCAGTAAGTACAGCGGCATTCTTTGTGTGGTCTCAGATGTTCTCAACCGTAACAGCAGATGAGGCAACTATTGTCCCGGTACAGTACATGTACATGCAGACATTTGGAGCCGGAAATGCAGTTACAGAAAGAAATGCAGGATATGGAGCAGCAATCGGTATTATCTTGTGCATCTGTATTGTAGTTATTTTTACAATCTGTAATAAACTGATTAAAGAGGATGACTTAGAATTTTAGAAAGGAGGAGACGCAAGATGGCAAAAGAGAAAAAAATAAAAGTGAAAAAGAAAATTGACTGGAAACATGAAATGGCGCTCGCTCCTGGATATATTATAGTATTTTTATGGGTGGCATTTACATTCATGTTACTTGGATGGATCATAGCAGCCAGTCTTTCTACTACAACAGATATCTTTGCAGGAAAAGCATTGAAATTCCCGTCGGGACTACACTTTGAAAATTATGTGCAGGCATGGGGAAGTGGCGGAGTTGCAACATTCTTTACAAACTCCCTCCTTTATGCAGTAGTATCTTGTGTATTGTTGATCCTGATCTGTGCGCCGGCAGCATATGTCCTTGCGAGATATACATTTATCGGGAATAAAATTATCCAGACAAGTTTAGTGTCTGCGATGGGTATTCCAATCACGATGATCGTTCTTCCATTGTTTGGAGTTGTAGCAAATCTGGGAATTCTGAATAATGTTGCAGCAAGTAAGGTAACTTTGATCTTCTTGTATGTAGGAATTAATATTCCATATACAACGATTTTCTTACTTACTTTCTTTGCAAATATTTCCAGCACATATGAAGAGGCAGCAGCTCTTGATGGATGTCCTCCGGCAAAAGCTTTCTGGAAGATTATGTTCCCGATGGCTCAGTCCGGACTGGTAACAGTGACAATATTCAATTTCATTAATATCTGGAATGAGTATTTCCTGTCACTGATTTTTGCAAACAACGATGCATTACGTCCGGTAGCCGTAGGACTTTATGGAATGTTGCAGTCCATGCAGTACACCGGAAACTGGGCTGGAATGTTCGCAGCAGTAATTATTGTATTTGCACCGACATTTGTCCTGTATCTGTTCCTGTCAGAGAAATTGATCGGAGGAATTACCGGAGGAATTAAAGGTTAGAGACATAAAAAGAATATTATATAAAGCAAGGAATCTGTTTTCGAATCCAGCTATCAAAAATTAACTGATGATTCGCACACAGATTCCTTTGCTTTTTAGTAATGTTCTGTTGTATTTTCCACTAATTTTCCTCAAACTTCCCTTCTGACATTGCCTTGATTGAAGATGCATATTCAGACGGTGTCATTCCAGTTTCTTTTTTGAATTGTCTTGAGAAGTAATGAATGGAGGTATATCCAAGATAATCGGAAATCTGGGTAAAGTTCATATGTCTGGATCGGATCAGTTCTTTTGCAGTGTTGATCTTCAGCTTCGAAAAATAGTCGATGATGCCAAGTCCGCATTGATTTTTGAATATCTTCTGCAGTCGTGATCTGCCGACCAGGTTGTCTTTGCAGATCTGTTCAATAGTGACATGAGAACGAATATGTTCTTTCATGTATTCGGTGACCAGACTGTAGACTTCAATGTCATTTTTTGATTTTGTTGATTTGGCTGCAGGCATAGTGTCTTTTGGACGGACAACGCTGGTGTAAGAGGCTGAGTAACGTCTTGCAAGGTGGATTAAAAACTGTTCTATTAGCAGACGGATCATTTGCTGTGAGCCGAAAATGTCAGGTGGCTGTTTAAGCGGCATATTCTGAAGATATGGATCATCCAGCCGGCATTGGAAGGTATGTCTGGCTTCAAAAATAATGCTTGCCAGAAGATTGCGTTCTATGTCATCCATCTTCAAAATTTTTTTGCGAAAATAATATATAGCATTATCATCACATTGAAAGGAGATAACAATCAGATTCGGTGCGATCGTTCCAGTAGCTGTAACATTATGAAATTCATTAGGTTCATGAAAAGCAATTTCACCTTTGTGAAGAATAAACTTCTTATCACCGCCGGTCACTTCAACTTCTCCTTTATCTACACAGATAAATTCCCAAAAATCGTGGCTTTCACCTTCGAATGAAAAATCGCTCATGTATTCAAAATAATGAATACTGTATATTTTACCGATGTTGATTACATTCTCCGGTAAAAATCCATTGTATGCCATGTTAAAGTCTCCTTTGCGCAATTGTATTTTTTGTACAAATGTTATAAATAATTATAACGTATATATTAAAAATTGCAAGAAATAGAAGCAGATAATATAAATTATGAGTGAAATATGATAAAGATTTTTGTACAAATTTATACTACAATAATCAAGTGATAAAAGACGTCAATAATAAGTAGAAGGATTTTTGAATAAAACCGGGAGGAAGTATTATGACACAGGTAGTCAGAACGCAGAAGGCAGAAGCAATTGCACATTTTCAATATGAAGGAAGACTGATCCAGGATGTACCATTTGGAAATGGACACATTAATGATACATATTTGCTGACATTTGAAGTAAAACGCATGGGGATTTTGAAGGTCATTCTTCAAAAAATGAATAAAAATGTATTCAAGAACCCTGTAGAGCTTATGGAGAATATTCTTGGAGTGACTTCCTATCTTCGCGAAAAAATTATAAAAAAAGGAGGGAATCCAGACAGAGAAACGTTGAATGTAATTCCGGCACTGGATGGAAAACCATATTATCAGGATTCGTTTGGAGATTACTGGAGATCCTATATTTTTATTACAGATGCGAGCAGTTATGATCAGGTAGAGAATCCGGATCAGTTCTATCAGGCAGCAATGGCATTTGGAAATTTCCAGAATCTTTTGGCAGACTATCCGGCCGATACATTGTTTGAGACAATTGAAGGATTTCACGACACAAAGGCAAGATTTGAGGTTTTTAAAAGAGCGGTAGAAACAGATATTAAGAGCCGTGCGGCTGGTGTTAAGAAAGAAATTCAGTTTGTGTTGGACCATGAAGATGTAGCATGCTGTTTTTCAAACCTTCAGGCAAAGGGAGAGATTCCGCTTCGTGTTACACACAATGATACAAAGCTTAACAATATTATGATTGACAATAAGACAGGCAAGGCAATCTGCGTGATAGATCTGGATACTGTTATGCCGGGACTTGCTGTGAATGATTTCGGTGACGCCATTCGTTTCGGGGCAAGTACAGGTGCGGAAGATGAAAAAGATCTGTCTAAGGTTGAATGCAGTATGGAGCTTTTTGATCTGTTTACAAAAGGATTCATTGAAGGCTGCAATGGCAAGCTGACAAAACGGGAGATGGAACTTTTGCCGATGGGAGCAAAGGTCATGACATTTGAATGTGGTATGCGTTTCCTGACAGATTATCTGCAGGGAGATACATACTTCAAGATCCATCGCGAGGAACATAATCTGGATCGGTGCAGAACACAGTTCAAGCTGGTCAGCGATATGGAGAAAAAGTGGGGCCAAATGCATGAAATCGTGAAAAAATATATGTAAACCCCTGAATATACAATAAGAGAGAGCCAGAACATAGATTTCCAAAGTGAAATATGCTAATATTTCTTTTAAGTTCAGATTTGACGTATGTGAAGTTACTACTTGTAGAAGTGGGGATTTTCAGACAAATACGAAAACGAAAGAAAAGGAGAAGTATATGTACTCAGGATATGAATTAATCTGGCTCTTTTTTTGTACCAGTTTTTTGGGCTGGCTATTGGAGACTGTATCAGCAGCAACACATAGCTGGCAGAAAACTATGGATCAAAAGTTTGATGATGGCCGGCTTAAGAAAATATATCCGAATGCATTGAAAGTAGAATAAAATTCTAAAATATTTTTGAAATTTATAAAATAAGCGACAGAAACAAATTTTTGATGCATTTCATGAAGAAAAGGAGTATAATAATTTCCAAATGAACTGAAATGGAACAAAGGAGTAATCTGTGATGAACTTTTTAGAGGAAAGAATTGTAAAAGATGGAATCGTAAAAGAGGGAAATGTTTTAAAGGTGGACAGTTTCCTGAATCATCAGATGGATATAGAATTATTTGATCAGATGGGTGCTGAATTCAAAAAAAGATTTGCGGACAGACCAATCAATAAGATTCTTACTATTGAGGCCTCTGGAATCGGAATCGCCTGTGTTGTAGCACAGCATTTCGGGGTTCCGGTTGTATTTGCCAAAAAAACAAAAAGTATTAATATCGAAGGCGAGATGTATACGGCAGAAGTCGAGTCATTTACCCACAAATGCAAGAATCAGGTAATCGTTGCAAAGAAATTCTTAAGTGAGGACGATCATGTACTGATTATCGATGATTTTCTGGCAAATGGCTGTGCACTTCAGGGATTGATCCAGATCGTGAAAGCTGCAGGAGGAACTGTAGAGGGAATCGGAATCGCGATTGAGAAAGGCTTCCAGAGTGGGGGAACAGTGATTCGTAATCTTGGATATCATCTGGAGTCACTGGCAATTGTGGATGGCATGGATGCCTCTACAGGAGAGATTACATTCAGAGAGCAGTAAGAAACAGGAATAAAAAAGAACCAACACTTTTGAAAGTGCTGGTTCTTTTTTGAAAGGGTTTGAACATTTTATCTATGTAAATTTTAATTGTTGTTAGGCGAAGTCCGGTAATCATACCTGATTGTGAGCAGTAAGCCGACATTTTGGAGGGCATAGTGTACATTTGCCATGTCTGGCTTTTCTGCAAGTACGACTACCGTCTTCTTCAATTGATAAGTTCATTATAATGGAGAATTGTGAATGCCTTGTGTCAGAAAATGGAAATGTTTCTAAAATTTCTTAAGAAAATCTGATGAAAATATATAGAACTATAAAGAACAAAAAAGCAATAAATTTGGATTATGTGTCCAAGTTCATTGCTAAAAAAAGAAAACGCAGCGAGAGGGATTTGAACCCCCGGAACCTTGCGGTTCTTCTGCTTTCGAGGCAGATGCCATCAGCCAACTCGACCATCGCTGCATGACGCCATTATAACATAGAGAAAAATAATTTGCAAAATTTTTTATACAATTTAGCGAGGAATATTTACATGAAGAGAGAGCATCAAGTAACCGGGCATATAGCAGCAATCGTTACATGTCTGATATGGGGAACAACATTTGTGTCGACAAAGGTATTACTACAAGATTTTGGACCGGTAGATTTATTGTTTTCACGATTTTTACTTGGATATTTTACATTGTGGTTGATGCGGCCAAAGAAGTTAAGAACTGAAAAAGGACAGGAAATTATATTTGTTGGAGCAGGACTTTGTGGTGTCTGCTTGTATTATTTATTTGAAAATATCGCACTGATTTACACACAGGCATCCAATGTCAGTGTTATCGTATCGACGGCACCTTTGTTCGTGACGATTATGGCTCATTTCTTTTTAAAAGAAGAAAAATTACAAAAATATTTCTTTTTCGGATTTGTGTGTGCCATTGCCGGAATCGTTTTACTTAGTTTTGGCGGCGGTGAGAATGTTTCTGTAAATCTGATCGGGGATTTATTATGTGTAGCAGGCTCTTTTGTATGGGGAGCATATTCTATATTAATCAAAAAAATTAGTGGTTTTGGTTACAATGTAATCCAGACAACAAGAAGAGTATTTTTCTATGGATTGATGTTTATGATACCTATTTTAATTGGATCCGGTGCAAAGTTTCATTCAAGTGCGTATACTAAGCCTTTAAATCTGGCAAATCTGTTATATTTGGGAATTGGAGCGTGTGCAGTCTGCTTTGTAACTTGGAACTATGCGGTCAAGATGCTCGGTGCAATAAAGACGAGTGCATACATCTATGCGATTCCAGTAATTACAATTGTCATGTCAGTGATCATTCTTCACGAGAAAGTGACGCCTTTTATGTTAGGAGGAACCGCATTGACTGTATTAGGGCTGGTGATATCCGAGAAAAAATAATAATGATTTTACTTCATCATTAGCAAATGCAAATATTTCTCGTAATTGGTGCCGTCTGGATATGGTACATTTTCTTCGGCAGAGTCTTTAATAGCCTGTTCTAAAAATGTCCCGGCGAGATGAATTAAATCTGGAATTTTGTCACCGCGGCATTTTCCTGCTGCGATACAGGAAGCAAATAGATCACCAGTTCCGGAATAGCTTCCGCCTACATGTGGAAAAGCGAACAGTTTTCTTGATTTTTGAGAAATATAAAGATTTCCCATCATTTTTTGCCCGTGCTCATTATTGAAATGAATTCCGGTAACGATAATTTCTTTTGAATAATCGTTATCGACTGGAAGAAGTGTTGATGCCAGTTCGCCAATGACATCTATAAGTATATCTTTGTCGGTAATTTCCATAATTGTATCGTAACTTGCATCTGTCAAAAGGCAGAGCTCAGTCAGATTTGGGGTGATAATGTCAGCAACTTCTGCAAGTGCTTTCATTTTCTCAAGTAATTTGGGAGTGAACATATCATATTTGATACCATCATCTCCCATGACCGGATCTACCAGTAAGAAAGTGTCTTGAGTGTGAAATGTCTCTATAAAATGAAAAATCTGATCGATCTGTGCTTCGCTTGCAACAAATCCGGTGTAGATTCCGTTGAAGTGTTGCCCCATTTTTAACCATTCCTGGCGGTAAATATCCATTTTATCTGTATAGTCATCGAGGTAATAGTGCGGATATCCGGTCTGCGCGGTTAAAATTGCGGTTGGAAGTGGACAGGCTTGAATTCCCATGGCTGAGATGACGGAAATTGCGGCTGTCAGTGAGCAACGGCCAAATCCGGATAAATCATTTATTACAGCAATTTTTTTAGTCATAGTGTTTCTTCCTTTTTCATGTTGCGTTAAAATAATAGTTTTAATAATCCAGATATTTATAGTAGCATAATATTTTCCTCTTTACAAATGCATTCGAAAATGGTAAGCTAATTTCATTACTTTAGCACGCTACCATGTTAGCAAGGCAGCATGGTGATATGATTTGATCTGATCTGAAAGGACATAAAGGAATGGGAAAAAAGATTGCATTTATAGGAAGCAGTGGTGGAAATCTATATAAACAAGGTGGGAACAATCTGCCAGCAATGATGAAAGAAATTTGCGGACAGACAAAGGCAGCAGACATGGAGATCACATTTGTACAGTATGTACTGGCATCTGGCAGTCTGGATAATGTGGGACCGGACAGTCCGGCAACTTTATATACATGGAATGGAACAGAAGTACAGGCAGTATTTCAGGGGACTTTAACAGAGGTTAATGTAGAAGCTGCGAAGGTGGACGCAAAACTTGCGAAGAAGATTGATGACGGTGAAATTGACGGTGTAATGTTTGTCAGTGCCAGTCCGGACGGGGCTAACAGACAGGCAATGGAAGCCTGCGCAAGAACGAAGATTCCGATGGCCGGAACGGGCGGAAGTGGTGTCGCGCTCACGCAGAACATGGGATGTAATGTTCTGTCAGCATCTGGAACAACAGGAACAACGAATCGTACAAGAGCCGTTGCATTTACGACAGCACTTGCAAAATACTGGAAAATTAAATATATGCCAGTCATTGGTAATACAGGGGAAAATGCAGCATCAAAAGCAGAAGGAAATATATGGAAGCGCATTAATTTCCGCGGAATTATGATGACAAGTCTTCCGGCATTTATTGCCATGGCACTTTGTCTGGCGTGCAGCAAGATTCCAGGATGTGGAAGTCTGTCAGATGTATTTGATACACTTGTAAATTCAATTCCAATCGTTATTTGTGCAATTGCAGCTAAGCAGGTTTCCGGTCTTGATGAAGTGGGAGTTGTTGCAGGTATTGTAGCCGGCATTCTGGCAGTGGATGGAGGAATCCTGGGAGGACTGATCATCGGAATCCTGGCAGGTGTGCTTGCTTACTATATCAGTGTGTTCTGTTTCCGTCACAATGTGCCGGGTACGACAGTTAATATTGCTTCGGGAGGTCTTGGTGGACTGGCAGCTGGATTGGTGGGAAAATTCCTTATTGCACCTGTAGCATTATGGATTGGAAATGGTATCTGTTCTCTGATCAACATGTGCATTGATTACAATGCCCTCCTTGCAGGGGCGGTAGCAGGACTTCTGATCTGGCCGGCAATTATTGGAGGTGTTTACCATGCGGCAATTCTTCCGATTGTACTATTGGAAATGGAAGAAATGGGATTTAGTTTCCTTGGAGCTATTGATATGACAGGACTTGTCATGGTATCTGCAGGAATCACACTTGCTAACATTATTCTGCCAAAGCAGAAAGGTGAGGCGGCTGTAGCACTTCCAGGCTGCATTATCAATATCTGTTTTGGAACATTTGTGGAGGCGTCTTATCCATTCATGTTCTCAAACAAGATTGTCTTTGCCGGAGCGCTGGCAAGTGCAACTGTAGGTGGAGCAATCGTAGGACTGTTCAATGTAAAAGGAACCGCTTATGTGCCGGCAGTGCTTGCTCCGTTTATGGCAAATGAAGGAAAAGGCCCGGCATTTGCAGTGGCTATGATTGCTGCAATGGGATGTGCATTTGCAATCACGATGGTGGCAAATGTGCTGGAGAGAAAAAAGAGTGGAAAAATTCCAGTGAAAAAAGTTTGAAAAAGTTGAAAAAACTTGTTGACAACCAGGGGGACCTACGCTATAATAGATTTTGCTGTGAGGGACACAAGAGAAACGGAACACAGTAATGTGCGCGTAGCTCAGCTGGATAGAGCGTCTGGCTACGGACCAGAAGGTCGGGAGTTCGAATCTTCTCGCGCACGTTGAATTTAAGGCATATCCGAAAGGATATGCCTTTTTTCTATGATAATAAATTGCTTTTTCTAAGATAAAAGTAGACAAAACATATTTGACAACTGTATAATAAACATAATATTTTCAACTAATAAATTTCTTTATTGGGATAAAAGTAGAATGATTTATACATAGAAGAAATTTATTAAGCATGAAGAATGAGTGAGGTAGGGTATGAAAAAAATATTTAGCAGTCTTCCGGTGAAATTATTGATTGGTATTGTTATTGGAATTATTTTTGGACAGATTTTCCCGGAAAATGTAATGAGCGTTGTTGTTCCATTAAAGAATATTCTGGGACAGGTCATTAACTTTGTAGTACCGTTAATTGTCATCGGATTTATTGCACCGTCTATTACAAAGCTTGGAAATAATGCGTCACGTATGCTTGGAGTTGCACTTATGGTTGCATATACGTCGTCCGTACTGGCAGCACTTCTTTCTATGGGAGCTGGATATGCAATTATTCCGAATCTTCCGGTTGTGTCAGAGATTGAAGGCTTAAAAGAATTGCCGGAAGATGTTTTTGGTCTGACTATTCCGCAGATTATGAATGTCATGAGTGCTCTTGCATTTTCCATTTTAATCGGACTTGCGGCAATCTGGACAAAAGCAAAGACGATCATTACTATTTTAGATGAGTTCCAAAATATTGTACTTGCAATTGTGTCAAAGATTATTATTCCAATTCTTCCAGTGTTTATTGCATTTACATTCACTTGTTTATCATATGATGGAACTATTACAAAGCAGCTTCCGGTATTTGTCAGTGCGGTCGTAATCGTTATGATTGGACATTATATCTGGCTGACAGTGCTGTATGTTGTAGCAGGAGTCTATTCTGGAAAGAATCCAATTGAAGTCGTAAAGCATTATGGACCGGCTTATATTACAGCAGTTGGAACGATGTCTTCTGCCGCAACACTTGCAGTTGCGCTTCGGTGTGCGAGAAAATCTAAAGTTTTAAGAGAAGATATGGTGGATTTTGGTGTACCGTTGTTTGCAAATATCCATCTGTGCGGATCCGTATTGACGGAAGTGTTTTTCTGTATGATCGTGTCCAAGGTATTATATGGTACATTACCAGATATTCAGACATTGGTACTGTTCTGCGTCCTGCTTGCGATTTTCGCCATTGGAGCCCCTGGAGTTCCGGGAGGAACGGTAATGGCATCATTGGGACTCATTACAGGCGTTCTTGGATTTGGTGATGATGGTACAGCATTGATGCTTGCAATCTTCGCACTTCAGGATAGCTTCGGAACAGCCTGCAATGTAACGGGAGATGGAGCGTTGACATTATTCCTGACCGGTTATGCCGAAAAACATGGAATAGAAAAGCAGAACATATCTGTGGAATTATAGATTGTTGAGGCATTCTTGAATTTTAGAAAATGAAAACATATCAATGGTATGATAATAAGAAAATGGAGAGTGGAATAAAACCACTCTCCATTTCTATATGCAAAGAAACTAAAACTAATTCAAATATGTAACAAGATCGTCCTGTCTCTTAGCAGCCTCGCGCTCTTCATCAGGATATCCCATTCCTACCATTCCGACAACCTGCATGTCTTTGTCAATTCCAAGACCTTCCAGGTAATCAGCAACTTCTGCTTTGTCTCCACAGTATTTTAACTGGTTGATCCAGCATGCACCAAGTCCAAGTGAGTGTGCTGCAAGAAGCATGTTCTCGATTGCGCATGAGCAGTCGCTGACTCCGTTGACAGCTTCTTTCTCACATGCAACAAGTACAATTGCCTTTGCTCCGTATAATGTGTAAGCAGGGTTCTCCATTCCCTTTGCTACAACATCCTGAAGGCTCTTGATAGAATCTGCATTCTGCATTACATAGAATCGGTATGTCTGTAAGTTCTTGCCGCTTGGAGCGTAAGTTCCTGCTTTGACAATCTCATCTACGAGATCCTTTGGAACGTCCTGCTCTTTGAATTTACGAATAGATCTTCGAGTATAAATGTTATTCAATACTTCGTTCATGATTACCTCTCCTTTTAAAATAATTAACCTTTTTATCTAAAGTACAGTATAATATTAAAAACAAGAAAAATCATTGTCTATTTTAGATAAAAATACGAAAAATAATTTGTAAATATAGACAAAATGGGTAGATATGTACATTGTTAAGAAATGAACAAAATGTTATACTAGTAATATTAAGGATTGAAGAAGTGCATAGCACAAAAAAATCCGTGGGTAGCGAAAAAAATGAATCATGCATCAGTCCGCAAAGGCGCGGGGGAGGAAGAGAAAATGTCAGATTTGAAATTTACTTGTACTGGTTGTCGCAATGGCTGTGTGATTACAGTCTGTTATAATGAGGAAGGTTATCCAGATGTGAAAGGCAATGGCTGTATGCGCGGCGTATTGTATGCAAATGACAAAGTAAGAGCAATGGATGAGAAAGAGACGGACAAGTAAGATGTTAAAATCATATGTTGCATTTGACATAGAGACGACTGGACTTAGCCCGGAGCACAATGAGATTATTGAGATTGGTGCATTGAAAGTACGGGAAGGAAAAGTTGTTGACCGTTTTATTCGTTTTATTGAACCGGAGGCCGGGATACCTCCGATGATTACGCAACTGACCGGAATTACAAATGATATGGTAGAAGGAGCAGGGAACTGCGGCGAAGTATTGCCGGAGTTCCTTGAATTCTGCGAACGGGATACGCTGATCGGACATAATGTGCAGTTCGACTTCAGCTTTGTGAAGACAAAAGCAAAAGAACTTGGTTACACTTATGATCATATGGGAATTGATACACTTAAGATTGCCAAAGTTGTTCACGCAGACCTTCCATCCAGAAAGCTTGGCGCACTCTGCGAATACTATCATATCGAAAATGTGGCGGCGCACCGGGCATATCATGATGCTCTGGCAACCGCAAAACTGTATCAGTCTATGGCGCATTTTTATGAGGAAAAGGAACCGAAGGTTTTTAAACCACAGCCCTTGGCGTATAAGGTGAAGAAAAAAGAACCGATAACCGCAAAACAGATCGCATTTCTCACAAGGCTTATGCAACAGAAGAATATTTCTATGGAAATGGACTTACATACACTGACAAAGAGTGAGGCTTCTAGAGAAATCGACCGGATTTTATCCCGACCGTAATGGAAGTGAGAAACCAATATGGAATACAGTCTGACAGGCTGATGTATTGACAGTAATTATCAGATGTGTTAGATTGTAAAAGTAATAGTTAAAGATACAAAAGAATAAAAAATGTGTGAGGTGTCAGTCAGAGAAAGATATTATAAAAAGTTATTTATCTGGCTGATGAAAAGGGAAACAGGTGTGAATCCTGTACGAACTCGTCACCGTATTTTGTGAGCTTTGAATCCTACATGCCACTGGGAGACCGGGAAGGCTGATTTTAGAGCGCCTGAGCAATAAGCCGGGATACCTGCCTTTCACAGTACAGGAACATATTTGTTCAGGCCACGAGGAACTGGCAGTACGAAATACATAGAAAGGCTATTTGACGGAAGGAAGATAATTTCGTCAATAGTTTGTTTTGCGTACTCTCTGTTCATTTTTTAATGGCAGGGATTTTTTATTATATGAATGTAATAAGAAACCTCCGGGAAAATTATTTTGTATCTTAGAAAAAATGGAGGATGGAAAGATGAAGAAAAAATTGGTAGTCGTATTACTTACTGCAGCTATGAGTATGTCTCTGCTTGCAGGATGTGGAGGAAATTCAGGAAGTTCTGACGCAAAGAGTGATGCAAAGACAGAGGATACGAAGGAGGACAGCAATCAGGTGGCAGCAGACAAGGTGGCAAAACTGATTGATGATATCTATGTTCAGGAGAGAACTGACAAGACAGATGAACAGTGCAAAGAAGCTAAGGAAGCCTGGGACGCATTAACAGATGCCCAAAAAGAATTAGTAGAAGGTGAGAACGCAGATCCTGATTACTTCGGAAGAGATACAGGTGACGCTTCGAAAGATGATCCGTTAAATCAGGACGAGATTGGTGAGAATGAACTTCTTGTTGTAAGTTTCGGTACATCATTCAATGACAGCCGCGCAAAAGACATCGGTGGAATTGAGAAAGCACTTCAGGCTGCTAATCCAGACTGGTCAGTAAGAAGAGCATTTACAGCTCAGATCATCATCAATCACGTACAGGCCCGTGATGATGAGAAGATTGACAACATGGAGCAGGCACTGGAGCGTGCAGTAGACAATGGAGTTAAAAACCTTGTTGTTCAGCCGACACATCTGATGCATGGTGCAGAGTATGATGAGTTATCAGAGACAGTGGGAAAATATAAAGATAAATTTGAATCTGTAAAGATTGCTGAGCCGCTTCTCGGCGAAGTTGGAGCAGATGCAACAGTTATCAATGCAGACAAAGAAGCAGTTGCAAAAGCAATCACAGACGAAGCAGTTAAGACAGCAAACTATGACAGCATTGATGCAGCAGCCGAAGATGGAACCGCATTTGTATTCATGGGACATGGAACTTCACACGTTGCAAATGTAAGTTATGATCAGATGCAGACACAGATGGAGCAGCTTGGATATAAGAATGTATTTATCGGAACTGTAGAAGGTGAGCCGGAAGATACAGAGTGTCAGGCAGTCATTGAGAAAATCAAAGAGGCCGGATATAAGAAAGTAATCCTTCGTCCACTGATGGTTGTTGCAGGAGATCATGCGAACAATGATATGGCAGGAGACGATGATGATTCATGGAAGAGCCAGTTTGAAGCGTCAAAAGCATTTGACAGTGTAGAATCACAGATTGCAGGTCTTGGAGAGATTGATGCAATTCAGCAGATTTATGTAGCACATACAAAAGCTGCAATTGAAGCTAAATAGTTGACAGGTCAGATTTTCAGAGTACAATTATAAAGAAAAATAATTAGAAAAGAGAGAATGGACATGTTAAAAAAGAAATTATTAGTTTTATTACTTTCCGCCAGTATGGCAATGACAATGCTTGCCGGATGCGGAAGTAATACGGATAAGAAAGATGACACAAAAACAGAAGCTTCCAAAGATGATGCGTCAGAAGCAAAGACTGACAGCAAAGATGCGAAGGAGCCTGAGCTGGAAGATGGAACTTATAAGGTAGATTTTAATACAGACAGCGGTATGTTCCACGAGAATCCGGACTATAATGACGGAAAAGCAACGCTGACTGTTAAAGATGGTAAGATGACAGTACATATTACATTGAATTCTAAAAATATCGTACAGTTATTCTTAGGCTCAGCAGAAGATGCACAGAAAGACGGGGCAGATCTTATTGATCCGTCAGAGACAACAGAGATTACTTATTCTGATGGTTCCGCGCCAGAGGAAGTATATTCCTTTGACGTACCGGTACCGACACTGGACGATGAATTTGATCTGGCATTGGTTGGAACAAAGGGTAAATGGTATGACCATAAAGTCAGTGTGTCCAATCCGGAATTGGTACAGTAATAATCTTTATTTTGTAACAAAATGTGAAATGAATAGTATGTAATTGGAAACCTCTATCATGCAATAAAAAGAAAGCGTGATAGAGGTTTCTGTATTTTTATCAGAACTTTATATGAAAAAATAATAAAACATACTTTTTCTATTATAGGAATATATAGATAGAACAAATGATTAATAGAAAATATTAATAAAAACAATTGGACGAGAATAGTACAAAAAGGTACTATTAACGTAACTGATTTATAACATAGAGTTGTTAAAGATTATAAATTTGACGTGTTAGAAAGTTGTTGATAAAATGAACAGACATTACATATTTCAGAGGGGAATTTTAAAGATATGAAAGAGAAAAAGAACTGGCTGGGGAAAGTTGTATTATTAATCGCAGTGATTGCAGCAGTCGCTGTGTATTTTTTAGTCCCAGGTGTCAATAAAATGATGAACAAGGTATTTGCCATGTTTGCAAGCGGAGACTTTACGGTTGTACGTGATTTTGTGGCATCTTATGGAGCATATGCGGCTGTAATCTCATTTTTACTGATGATCTTTCAGTCCATTGCAGCACCGCTTCCGGCATTTTTGCTCACATTCTCAAATGCGAATCTGTTTGGATGGTGGCAGGGAGCAATCCTTTCCTGGACAAGTGCTATGGCAGGAGCGGCTGTATGTTTCTACATTGCAAGAATTCTGGGACGTGATGTGGCAGAGAAACTTACAAGCAAGAGCGGACTGGCTCAGATTGATACATTTTTTGAACGATATGGAAAGAATACAATCCTGATCTGCCGTCTGCTTCCATTTATTTCGTTCGATATTGTAAGTTATGCGGCAGGACTGACATCTATGTCATTTATGTCATTCTTTATTGCAACAGGAATCGGACAGCTTCCGGCAACAATTGTGTACTCTTACGTTGGCGGCATGTTGACCGGCGGTGCAAAGTTATTTGTGACCGCGCTTATGATTTTGTTTGCCCTCTCGGCACTGATCTTTATGCTGAGAAAAATATATATGGACCGGCAGTCCAAAAAAGAAAAAGGGAGGATATGAAATGGATACTTACTACAATCCGGAAGATCTGGCGAAGTTTGGAACCATTGGGGAAAAAGCACCGGAGTTAGCAGAGAAGTTCTTCAGCTACTATAATGCAGTGTTTGAAGAAGGTGCACTGACAGCAAGAGAGAAATCTCTCATTGCACTAGCTGTGGCACACACGGTACAGTGCCCATACTGTATTGATGCTTATACCAATGACTGTCTGAATAAGGGAGTAACAGAAGAGCAGATGACAGAGGCTGTCCATGTGGCAGCAGCAATCCGTGGCGGTGCAAGTCTGGTTCACGGTGTACAGATGAAAAACATCGTAAAGAAATTAGAGTTCTAAAAATTAAAATAAAACATTTGAGGAGATTAAAAACATGAAAAAGAGAGTCGTAACATTATTATTAGTAGCAGCAATGACAGGATCTATGGTTGTAGGATGCGGATCAAACTCCAGTTCTGACACAAAATCTGAGACAAAGACAGAGTCTACAGATACAAAAACAGAGGAGAAAAAAGAGTTGGCAGACGATGAGTATCAGTATGTATCTGCTGAGGATACAGCGAAAGCTGACGGAGTTCACGTACTCGATGTAAGAGAGTGGGATAACTATGTGACTGGAAGAGTTAAGAATTCTGAGTGGTGCCCAATCTTCCCATTAGAGGATGATTCCTTAGTTGACGCTATGACAGATTACGCAAAAGAGAACCTGAACGATGGAAAAGATATCTACATCATCTGTAACAGTGGTAAGCGTGGAGCTGAAAAAGCAACAGGTGTATTAAGAGATGCAGGAATCGAGTCAACATCTATCTACACAGTAGAGGGTGGAGCAAAAGCACTTGCTGACGTAAGCGGAGCTCTTACAACAGACCGTACAGAAGAGAACATCGACTGGCAGTATGTATCTGGAAAAGATGCAGTTGCAGCAGTAGATGACAAAGATGTTCAGATTCTGGATGTTCGTGATGATGATACATACAAAGCAGGACACTTAAAAGGATCTTTCCAGTGCGGATTAAAAGAGATTGAAAGTGCAGATGCTCAGACAGCTATGTACAAACTGGCAACAGAGAAGATGGATTCTTCCAAGAAAGTATATCTTCTTTGCTACAGCGGAAACAAGTGTGCTAAGACAGGAATCTCTATCCTGAAAGACGCTGGCTTTGATTTAGATAACCTTTACATCATTGAGAATGGTGCAAAAGACGGGGACGTATCTGCTGCATTCGTGACAGAGTAAATTTGTAGAAAATCAGTTCATAAGAGCCGGGAGGGGAAACTCCCGGCTCTTATAATTTCAAGGTTCTGTCAGCATACAACAGTAGGAGAGTTTCCTACGGGAAAAGCTGCAAAACAAATATCACAATATGCAGTTTCAGAAAAATGCGGTTTATGGTATAGTAAAGTATATTACGGTGATTGTGAGAAATGGTATTGCAGTGGGGATAACGAAGAATGAAAAATAAAAAAATGTGGATATTTATCGGAATTATTGTTGTGATTCTGGTACTCAATCACATTTTCGGGTGGTCTGCCTACCTGGGAAATACAGAGAATTTGAAATTTTTGGAAAATATGGTACAGGATAATCTTCTTCTGGCGGTGTTGATCTACACAGTGCTTACGATTGTAAGTTGTGTCGTTCTGGCACTTCCGGGAGTGACATTTGCAATTATTGCGGGGCTGGTATTTGGACCGGTACTTGGAACAATCTGTTGCTCAGTTGCGACAACGCTTGGAGCAATGGTCGCATTTGTTGTGGGACGATTTTTCCTTCAAGACAGTATCAAACCGATGGCAATGAAAAATAAATATCTGAAAAAATGGCTGTTTGATGAGACGGGAAGTAACGAGATTTTTATTCTTATGATTACAAGACTGGTCCCGTTGTTTCCATACAATCTTCAGAATTTTGCCTACGGGGTAACAGATATTAAATTCTCCACATATTCTATATGTTCTCTGATTTTTATGTTGCCAGGAACGGCTATGTATACGGTTGGAACAGCCGGACTTGCAGACAAAGAGAACCGGATCCTTTATATAGGGATTGCACTTGTACTGGCGGTAGTTGTTATGGGGCTTGGTGCATTTTTGAAGAAGCATTATGTGCAGGAGGAACAAATTGAAGAGTAAAAATGATGTGTCAGAGTGTATACACTGCCATGTCTGTCAGAAGCATTGTGAGTTTCTGAAAAAATATGGCATTGATATTGGGGACACTGAAAAGCTGAAGGAATTATCTTATCATTGCTTTTTGTGTGGAAAATGTACAGAAGTCTGCCCGATTGGGATTGACGGGAGGGATTATATTCTAAAGCTTCGCCGGGAAAATGTCCGGGAGGCAGAAGGGACATTTCGCGAAAAAGGGTATGGAATGCTCTTAAAAGAAAAGAAAGATTATATCTATAAAAATTATCGTAATGCAACTGGAAAATGCATCCTTTTCCCAGGGTGTAATTTTCCTTCTTTTTATCCAAAGACAATGAAGAAGCTTGTGAAGCTTCTGAAAGAACATGGAATCGGAGTTGCCTATGACTGTTGTGGAAAGCCGATTGCGGAGCTTGGACTGGAAGTTGATGAAAAGAGAATTATACAGCGTATTAATGATGAGTTTGAAAAAAGAGGCGTGGAAGAGGTTATCATGCTTTGCCCGAACTGTTATACATTTTTGAAACCCTATTTGAAGGTTAAAGTGACAGACATTTATGCAAAACTTGAAGAACTAGGGATCGGTGAGAAGAATCTGGAGTCCGGCAAAGTATTTTTGCCTTGTCCGGATCGTGAGAAAAGAGAGATTCTTGCATCAGCAGAGCGATTCGTGAAGGGAAGTCTGGAATCGGTAAAAGGAGTACAGTGCTGTGGTCTTGGAGGCTGTGCACCGGTGAAAGAACCGGAAATTGCAAAGCACATGGCATCTGCACTTGCAGGAGAGAAAAAAGTATATAGTTATTGTGCTTCCTGCTCTGGCAATCTGACTCGTGGAGGCTGTCAGAACGTGAGACATCTCCTGACAGAGATTTTAAAGACTTATGAAAAGCCGGATGTGAAGAAATCCATGATCAACCGTGCGAAGACGAAATTTACATAATTTGTAACTGTTCAGAGCCAAGCAAAATTTCAAAAACAGGTATAAAATGCGTAGTATTTTGGAAGTTGGCTCTGAACAGTTACATTTGTTTTAAAAATGACTCCGTACCAGGTGACAATTCAACAAAAGAATGGGGATAAAAGATGAGAAGAGCAATCATTGTATTTACAAGAGTTCCGGTGGCGGGGCAGACAAAGACAAGGCTGATGCCATATTTTTCGCCGCAGGAATGTGCCGGGCTGCACACTTGCTTTTTGAAAGATATTGCCGGGCAATGTCAAAAAACACAGGCGGATCTTTATATCTGTTACACTCCGGACGATAAAGGAGCTGCATTAAAGAATATATTTGGGGATGACAAGATTTATTTTCCGCAGATGGGGGAATCTTTGGGAGAAAGAATGTACATGGCAATCCAGAGGGTTCTTGCCAAAGATTATGGATCCTGTGTGTTGATTGGAACGGATGTGCCGGAAATTAAGCAGGCAGATTTAGATTATGCATTTCGTCTGTTAGATGTGCATGACATTGTTCTGGGACCAACGCAGGACGGTGGATATTATCTTGTAGGTATGAAGAAGTCAGTGAGAGAGGTGTTTGAAAAACAAACTTACAGCCATGCAAGTGTTTTGGAAAATACAGCAAAAGCAGCTTTTGAGGCTGGTTATACAGTTGGTTTTGCAAGAACGCTTCATGATATAGATGAGAAAGAAGATATTAGCAAATTTCGAAACCGGATGCGTAAAACTCTGGAATTGCAGAAAAGTGAGACTGGACGTTATCTTCTGAAAAAACAGAAGATTTCTATTATTGTTCCGATTTATAATGAAGAATCCACGATAAAATCACTGCAAAAACAGTTGAGTCCTCTTCTGGACAAATGTGAAATTCTCTTTGTAGATGGCGGAAGCAAAGACCGGACATTGTCAATGATTGATTCCAGGTTCCGTGTACTTCATTCAGAAAAAGGCCGGGCAAATCAAATGAATCTGGGAGCAAAAGAAAGTTCCGGGGATATTTTGTTTTTCCTGCATAGTGACAGCGAGCTTCCGAAGCATCCGCTGGCGGAGATTCGTTATGTGATGAAAGACCATCTGGCAGGGTGTTTTGGAATTGCATTTCATTCAAAGCATTTCTTTATGTGGACGTGCCGTGTCATTTCCAATCACCGGATCAAAGACCGCAAGGTCATGTTTGGAGATCAGGGAATCTTCATAGACAGGGAGTTGTTCTTTGAGGCGGGAATGTTCCCGAACCTTCCAATCATGGAGGATTATCAGTTTTCACTGACTCTTAAGGAAATGGGCGTAAAACTTGGAATCGCAAAGCACAGGATTTATACATCTGATCGCAGATTTCCCCAAAAGACGATCCCGAAACTTAAGGTTATGTGGAAAATGAATCGGCTTCGCAAGATGTATCGGGACGGGGTACCAATTGACCGAATATCAAAGATGTACCGAGACGTAAGGTAAAATATAGCAGTGGATTTCAAGAAATAAAAATATCAAGGTAGAGGAAAAAATCTATGGAGCGGATCAGAGGTCTGGAAGAATATGTGAAAAATAAAGAGTACAGAGAAGCACTGGGATTGCCAAAAGAGAAGATGGAAAATTACGAATTGCTGGCACAGGGAGAGTATAATGTTAATTATGCATTTACACACCCTGTGACAGGAAAGAAATTACTACTTCGTGTGAATTGTGGAAGCCAGATGCATCTGGAGCATCAGATTGAATATGAAGCACATGCGTTAAGATTAATGGAAGGCTCTGGCAGGACGCCAAAAGTGCTTTATGTAGATGGCAGCAAAAAAATATTGGAGCATGGCGTTCTGGTCATGGAATACCTTCCGGGTCATGCAATGGATTATCATACAGAATTGATGCTGGCAGCCCCATGTCTGGCAGACATTCACAGTGTCCCGATTCCAGAGAGTGAAGAAATCCTTATACACCCACAGAATCCACTGAAAGCGATTCTGGAGGAGTGCGAGGAGATGTTCAAGGTCTATCTGGAATCACCATTAGGAGATGGAGAGAAAAAAACATATATCCGTGAACTTTTGGATCTTGGCTGGAAACGGGAAGCAGAAATCCAGCTTGAAAGTGGTTATCAATGCTGCATTAATACAGAACTAAATTCTACAAATCTCCTGATCAACGGGGAAGGAAAGTCCAATTACCTGATTGACTGGGAGAAGCCGCTATTTGGTAATCCTGCCCAGGATCTGGGACATTTCCTGGCACCTACGACTACATTCTGGAAGACAGATGTCATTCTTACCTCAGAAGAGATGGAGAAGTTTATTGATGCATACATCAAAGCGGTGGGAAATCGGTTTAAGACAGATATGATCCGGGAGCATACTCATGCATTTATTCCAATCACATGTCTGCGCGGGATTACATGGTGTGCTATGGCATGGGTTCAATACCAGCAGCCGGATAAGTTGATTTTCAATGAATCCACATTCAAAAAGTTGAATGCATATCTGGATATGGACTTCTTAAAAAATATACGGGGCTATCTGGAGCCGTAAATATTCTTGAAAATGACACGAAAGGAGAAATATTATGGAGAAAAAAGAAATTGCAGAGTTATTTATGAAAGGAATTGATTGCTCACAAGTTGTAGTTGGAGCATTTGCAGAGGAGCTTGGAATTACAACAGAGGAAGCTTACAAGATGTCTGCAGCATTTGGCGGCGGTATGGGTCTTGGTGAGACTTGTGGTGCTGTTGTCGGAGCAATGATCGTTCTTGGATTAAAATATGGACACTGCGAAGTGGAGCATATGGGGCAGAAGGATATTATGAATGCAAAACGTGCAGAATTTTTACAGAAATTCCAGGAAAAATATGCTGTCTGTAATTGTAAAGGGCTGTTAAAGCATGATATTTCCAAGCCGGAAGAGATGCAGAAGATTCTGGATGAAGGATTGTTATTTGATTTCTGTCCGGAAGTCGTAAAAGATAGTATCACTATACTAAAAGAGATATTCTAGCAGATATATTCTAGCAGATATATGAAGAGGTTTTTATGGATGAGATAATTAATGATTTTCATGATCTGGATCAGATTCCTGTGTTTCAGACAAAGATTGATCCAGAGATGATGAATACAGCAGACAGGTTGGATGTGCTTCAGATGAATATTGGCCGTGTCTGTAATCTGGCGTGCAAGCATTGTCATGTGTGTGCAGGACCGAACCGGACGGAAGTGATGTCCCGGGAAGTGATGGCGGATTGTATTCAATTTGCAAGAGAACAACAAGTGCAGACCATTGATATTACAGGGGGAGCGCCGGAGATGAATCCGGATTTTGAATGGCTTGTTACAGAGGCATGTAAAGTCTGTAGTCATGTGATCGTGCGAACCAATCTGACAGTTCTGTTGAATCCGGAATATGAACATTTGATTGAATTTTATGCCAGACAGAAAGTAGAAATTGTATGTTCCCTGCCTTATTATAGGGCAGATCAGATGGATCGAGTACGGGGAACCGGTACATTTGACGGGGCAATACAGGTATTACAGAAATTAAATACACTTGGTTATGGAAAGAATCCTGAGTTAGTGCTGAACATGGTGTACAATCCGGCGGGAGCCTTTTTCCCACCAGATCAGACCGCCATGGAACTAGAGTATAAAGAGCATTTGGAAGCAGATTTTGGAATTGTGTTCAATGCCCTGTATACACTATACAACAATCCAATGGGACGATTTGGAGCATTTCTCCGAAGATCAGGGAATCTTTCAGGGTATATGAAGAAGTTGTATGATGCTTTCAACCCGGCAACGGTGGAAGCTTTGATGTGTCGTTTTCAGATTTCGGTAGATTATGACGGAAAGCTGTATGACTGTGATTTTAACCTGGCAGCAGGGCTTCCAATCTTTTCGAAGGAAACCATAGCTGATTGGATAGGAAAACCTTACACAGCCCGGAAAATCCGGATGGATAAACACTGTTATGCCTGTACAGCAGGAGCCGGTTCAAGCTGAGGCGGCGCAACAGACTAAGCAGGCTGCTTAAAAAAGAAAAATTATGAATAAAAAGAGGAAAATGCAACAAAATGTTTCTTGCATTTTTCTCTTTTTTCGCGTATGATAATAATCACTCTAATTTATCTGAGAAAACTTCTGCCAGGTCGAAGAGAATCAGAATTTGTCACAATATGAAATCACACCGATAATTCCAAAAAAGTAATACAGATGGGAGGAATGCGGATGGGCGAAAGGGAAGGTTACGAGGTGCTTCGCCTGATCGAACATAATCAAAAATGTTATATCAGCTCTGATTATGTAGAAGGAAAGTCACTTATTCAGTGGTTGAAATATCACCCGAACCTTACAAAAAAACAATTATTTTTATGGATCCGTGATCTTGCAGATCAACTGGAGTGCATACATAAGTGCCGGGGAAACCCTTGTTACCAGTATGTGAATCCGTACAGCGTGATCGTCACGGAGGATATGACACTACATTTTCTTGATATGAGTGTGGAATCCAATGAAAAAATGCTGGTTCAGATGAATCGAAGAAGTGTGAGGGAGAACTTTCTTCCACCTGAAGTCAATTATTATCAGGCTGCCAGCATTGAATTAGATATATACGGACTAGGCAGGACAATTCAGTACCTGTTGTCAGTAACAGACCCGATCCCGGAACTAACCAGACGGGAGACGGTAAAGTTTCAAAAAATAATATCCAGATGCCTGGATGGGCATTCAAAACGGGCATTTAAGCAGATGTCCGAAATTCAAAAAGAAATTCCAAATGTAACAGAGAAGAAAAGTAAAGATAGACGAATATGGACGAAAAAAAGAACAGTTATGGCAATGATAAGTATTTGTGTATTCGTAGCCGCAGTAAGTGTCCGGGTCATTCAGAAAAAAGGAGATGAGAAGAACACAGAACTTAAGATGGAAAGTTCAGACGGTTTAAATATGTCAGAAGTGTCAGAGCGTGAAGCATTCGTAGAAGCGCAGAGATCCATGGGATTGTTGTATTTTCTGGAGCTGGAAGATTACGAAAAAAGTATTCAGGCATTTGAAGATGCCGGGGAAGATCAGATGTCGGAAAATCTGGCTACATTAGTGCGGTATGTGGCTGGGATAGAAGATAAAGAAAGCAGCAATGAGAAAAAGGAATATGCAAATGAAAAGAAAATAGAGAACATATTCAGGAAAATCGAGGAGTGGATGCCGGACGATTCAAGGCTGGATTATGAGCGCTGTCTGATTCGGGGCTATGCAGTGGAGGAATCGGAAGAACATGCAAAAGCAATCTTAAGAATTGGTAAGAAAATTCTGGATGAGAAGCCAGAGGAGAGACTGGTAAAAGAATGTACTTCTTATATGGCTTCTGCGGCTGAAACGGCAAGAGACTGGGATATGGCTTTGGAAATGTATACAGATATGCTTGAGTGGGAAGAGGAGTCGAAGAAAGAAGATATTTATCAGAAGCTTGTGAAAATACAGGGAGAAAAAGGCTTAAAAGATCAGGCACTTGAAATATGCAGGAAAGGAGCGGAAGAATTAAAAGACTCAAAGCAGCTTAGAATTCTTTATATGCGTATGCAGTGTTCAGATTCAGATATTTCCAGAGAAATCTGTGCACAGACAGTAAAAGAGTATTTGAATCAGATTCCGGAAATTAAGGAAGAAACAGAATTTCAAAAATTGGCACAGGAATACGGAATAGTCATGGAAGGAGAAAATGTATGGGTAGGAAGATAAGAACCGGAGCGTTATTGATATTAGTCCTGGCAATGATTTATACACAGCAGGCAGTTATTTATGCGCAGAATGAGGCAGAAAAAAACATGAAAAAGACAACAGAATCGGAAAATTCAGATGGAACTAATGGAGAAGACAAGGAACCAGAGAAGCCAGGAGGGGAAGATGAAGACAAAGACAAGGAACCGGAGAAGCCCGAGATTAAGAGATATGAGCTGGAAATCCCCAAGGCTGATGGAAAGAATGGATATTATCTATCAAAGCCGTCCGTTATGATCACACATAATGGCGACTATGGAACAACTGTGTACGAATTAAAACATGAGGAAGATACTTTGTTACAGGGGAGAATAAAATACATAGTATCACAAGAAGCAGAAGAGCAGAAAACCAAGATTTCTCTTGAGGGTGAAGTATTTGAGGAAGGAAAAAATATTTTACATGTCTTTATGGAAGATGAAGAAGGCAATGTGATTCCGGAATATGATGAGACAATAGAAATACGGATAGATACACAAAGTCCGACAGTGACCTTGGAGGCGCCGGAAGGATTTTCTACCTGGTATCAGAAGGAAGCGTGGATTCGTGTGGTATCAGAAGATGGTGCATGGGGAAGCCAGGTTGATACGGTCACATGCTATGTTGGGAATAAAATTATTGGAAAATCAAAGGAGAATCAGTCAGAGTTTTTGATTACACAGACTTCAAAAAGTGGAGAAGGTGTGCCGGTAACAGTGACTGTCACAGATCAGGCAGGTAATAAAACGGAGAAAACGCAGAAGTTATTCATTGACAGTCTGGCACCGACAGTAAGTTTAACAGGGGCAGCCGATTATCTGATTACCAGTCAGCCCGTGACTTTGGAATACCAGGCAACTGATGAAAATAAATTAGAAAGCTGTCGGGCAGTGATTGATTATGAAAAACCGGAAGGAGAGAAAAAAACGGAGGTCATAGATTCGGAAGAAAAGTGGAGTTTAAAGAAC
Source organism: Dorea formicigenerans (assembly GCF_025150245.1). Taxonomy (NCBI): domain Bacteria; kingdom Bacillati; phylum Bacillota; class Clostridia; order Lachnospirales; family Lachnospiraceae; genus Dorea; species Dorea formicigenerans. The sequence continues at coordinate 2,411,689 of NZ_CP102279.1, read as the reverse complement.
GGATCCGCAAGTCTTGTAAAGACATTTCAGGAAGATGGAATCTATAAAACCAGTGTACAGGCTGTGGATAAGGCAAAACAGAAGTCAGAACATTTCCTGCAATTTATGATTGATACTAAGAATCCAGTGATAAAGATGGTGGACGAACTGCAGGGGAAGTATCTGAAAAAGTTTTCATGGGATTATCCGGTGGATGTATTTATCAAGGACTTTACGACATTTGTCCACCAGATCCAGATGGACGGAAGGTTATATCCGATTGGGACAGAGATTGATACGGAGGGGCGTCATACATTACAGGTAAATGCCATAGATGCCGCAGGAAATGAAGCGGTGGCAAGAGCGGAATTCGTAATAGATCACACACCTCCGAAGATTCAGTTTTTTCAGGTAGAGGAAGGGGCACAGTATGAAGGAATCCTGAACTTTCAAGTAGATTCCAGAAAAAAAGAAGACTGGATAGAAGAAGTGTTGATTAATGGAAAAAGGCAGACATTAAAAAAAGAAGACGGGAAGTATACATTTCAGATTACAAATCCAGGCGAATATGCAGTAAGCGTGACAGCAGCGGATCCGGCAGGGAATGAAGCAGAAGAAAATATATCATTTGAAATCGTTCCAGAGAAGACGATATTGGAAAAGGCGGCAGCGCCAATTCAAAAAATATTATCTGGAAAGACAGAAAAGGAGCAGAAAAATCGGCAAGGAGAAAAAGAAAACCGTCATTTTGCCATGTTGAAATGGATTGTGATTGGAAGTATAATAACAATACTATTAATAATGACCGGTGTGGTATTGTGTAGACGCAAAAAAGACAGTGCGAAAGAGGAACAGGCAGACGAAGAATAATATATAAAGGTTCATAAAAGGGAGGATGCCGGGTAACCGCTAAGCGGCACCCGGCACGTATTATGAAAAAGTTTATTCAAAATGTATTACTGAACTTCTGTTGTTGATGATTTTATTATATGTAAGAGTTGTGGAGAAACAATGTTAAAGAGATGAAAGAATTTTAAAATAAACATGAACAAACTATGAACGTAAGGAAGTTTATTATTTCTTAATAAAATTCACAGAATTGTTAGCACTCGATGAAAAAGAGTGCTAATTTTCTATTGACTTTTAAAAAGCGAGGGATTATCATAGATTTAATCAGGGACATTTCAAGATTTTGTATATGCTTACTTATGAGTAAGTTCATGTAGATTTCGATTTTATCCCTGGCATCAAAACACAAATGATTAAATTTAAAATATCAGAAACAGGAGTGATTAGAATGGAAGCAAAAAAAGGTAGTCTTTCAATCAGCAGCGAAAACATTTTCCCAATTATTAAAAAATGGGTATATTCTGACCATGACATTTTTGTCAGAGAGATGATTTCCAATGGCTGTGATGCCATTACAAAATTGAAAAAACTGGATGTAATGGGTGAATATCAGTTACCGGATGATTATAAGGCATCAATTCATGTAGAAGTGAATCCGGAAGAGAAGACTTTGAAGTTCATTGATAATGGTCTTGGTATGACAGCAGAGGAAGTTGAAGAATATATTACTCAGATTGCATTTTCAGGAGCTACAGAGTTCCTTGAAAAATATAAAGACAAGACAACAGAAGACGATATGATCGGTCATTTCGGACTGGGATTCTATTCTGCATTCATGGTTGCAGATGAAGTTCATATTGACACATTATCTTACAAAGACGGAGCAACACCGGTACGCTGGGTAAGTAATGGTGGAACGGAATACGAGATGACAGAGGGAGACAAGCAGACTGTAGGATCTGAGATTACATTGTATCTGAACGATGATTGTCTGGAGTTTGCGAACGAGTATCGTGTAAGAGAAGTTATCCAGAAGTATTGTTCCTTTATGCCGGTAGAGATTTTCTTATCAAAGGCAAATGCAGAGCCAGAGTATGAGACAATTGACGAGGCAGACCTGAAAGAGGACGATGAGGTTGTTGAGCACATTCATGAAGATGCCAAGACCGAAGAAAAAGAGAATGAAAATGGTGAAAAAGAAGTTGTAGAAGTATCACCTGCAAAAGATAAAGTAAAGATTAAAAAGCGTCCGGAATCCTTAAGTGATATTCATCCGCTCTGGACAAAACATCCGAATGAGTGCAGTGATGAGGACTACAAAGAGTTTTATCGCAAAGTATTTCTGGATTATAAAGAGCCGTTGTTCTGGATCCATCTGAACATGGATTATCCGTTCAACTTAAAAGGTATCCTGTACTTCCCGAGAATTAATACAGAATATGATTCTATTGAAGGAACGATCAAGCTGTATAATAACCAGGTATTTATTGCAGATAATATTAAGGAAGTCATTCCAGAATTCCTGATGGTATTAAAGGGAGTTATTGATTGTCCGGATCTTCCACTGAATGTATCACGTAGCGCTCTTCAGAATGATGGATTTGTAGGCAAGATTGCTGAGTACATTTCCAAGAAAGTTGCAGACAAGCTTGCAGGTATGTGCAAGACAAAACGTGAAGATTATGAGAAATACTGGGACAGCATCAGTCCATTTATAAAATTTGGTTGTCTGAAAGATGAGAAGTTCTGTGACAAGATGAAAGATGCAGTTCTCTTTAAGGATATCGATGGAAAATATCTGACACTGAAAGACTGCGTAGAAGCAAATGGTGGAGAGCTGAAAGAACTCGATAAAAATGCAGCACCAGACAATGCCGAGGAAAATGCAGAAGAGAAGAAGACAACTATCTATTATGTAACAGATGAGATTCAGCAGAGTCAGTATATCAATATGTTCCGTGCACAGGGACAGGATGCAGTTGTGCTGAAACACAACATTGATTCTCCATTCATTACACAGCTTGAGCAGCGCTATCAGAATGTTCAGTTCCAGAGAATTGATGCAGATGTTACAGATAATGCAAAAGAGGAAGTTGCTGAAGACGAAAAGGAAGCATTCCAGAAGACTGTAGACAGTCTGACTGCAACATTCCGCAAAGAGCTTGGTAATGACAAGCTGGATGTGAAAGTTGAGAAACTGAAAGACAGCAATGTAGCTTCTATTATGACATTATCAGAGCAGAGCCGCCGTATGCAGGAGATGATGAAGATGTATGGAATGGATTCCATGGGAATGGATATGGGTGGAGAGAATACCCTGATCCTGAACGCAAATCATCCACTGGTACAGTATGTACAGAAACATGAAGATGGAGAAAATACATCTTTGATCTGCAAGCAGTTGTATGATCTGGCTATGCTGGCACATAAGCCATTAAATCCAGAAGAGATGACAGCATTTGTTCAGAGAAGCAATGATATTATGATGCTTCTGACAAAATAGATTCAATATTGGATCCATAGTGATATAAGTATAAAAGAACCTGCCTCACAATTTTGGGGCAGGTTCTTTTATACAGTTTTATTCTGAATGCTCTATTCTACTGGAAGTATGGTATCAATTAATGAAGTAATCTCAGAATCTTCGGCACCGGCCGCTGACAGTGTTTTGAAGTTCAGAGAAACGGTAACCGTTGTCTGTGCACCATAAGTTGGTGCAGCAGCGTATTTTTCCATCAATTCTACAAGAGCACGATCTACTTCTTCCTCAGAATAGTAAGTTCCGGTTTCGAGTTCGTTCATAGCACTTTGGAAACTTGTGTTTGGAGTTACAGTTACATCAATAATGTAATTAAATAATCCGTCCTGTTTCTTTGGTGTTCCAACAGAATACTGACAGTTATTACAGATTGCTTTCAGCGCAGCGCTATAACGATCTGTGTATGAGGCACTCAGCTCTTCCGGTGGAGCGTACATAGAACTTTCTAATTGAGACTGGACAGAAGACTCGTCCTCGCCAGTATGTTTTGCATATTCGGCTACATCATTTTTAAACAGTGCATTCAGACAGGATGTGAGATAATCCTGAGCGTCCAGTATCTCGCATACACTGTCATATGGTGCCATAATGTTATCCATAGTAGCAGAGAATAATTTCTGTAACTGCTCGTCATCAAGGCTGTAACCGTCTTTTGACTTCTTAACCTCCAGTGTAAGCTGAGTGGAGGCTTCGTAAGAAGGAGAGCTTTTTACAGCTTCCGTTGCTTTTTCGAGAAGCTTTGTCATCTCAGTATTCAAATCTGTAGAAGAGATGGCCGGACTATATTTTTCGCAAGTGTCTTTTGTAGTTGCTTTAATATCCAGTGGAGTAAAAGTAAGTTGCACAGAATAACGTTCATCGTCAATTTTTTTAGCACCATTTATCTCAAATTCTACGGCATTAAATGATGCCTGAAGGAACTTAAGATAAGAATCTTTTAGCTCGTCCGGAAACTGAAGTACATACGTTTCGTTCTCATCTGAAATTCCCTGTTCCAGAAAAGAAGATAAAGAAGACGGATCCTCTTTTTTTATAGAAGTGATCAGATCTCCTACATACTTGTCTGCGGTCTCACCGCTGGCACATCCGCCAAGTAACAACGCAAAGATAAGCGTTAACACAAGGCATAAATGCTTTTTTTTCATAGTTTCTTCCTCCGTATTCAGATAAATATAAAACCATGTATGAAAATGGTTAAATAGTTATTTATAATATACCACAAATAAGACTGGAAAAACATCATTATTTTTTATATAATAGTTGTAAGAGCGCATAGCGCGTAGTAATTGGTGATCATATGAGGATATAATCTGTTAATTATGTGATTTGATCAGTTACTAGAATACTTGTGGAGGAGAATATTCATGGAAATGTTGAATCTTGAAAAAGAATTACAGAGTAATTCCTACCCGGGACGTGGAATTATTATTGGTAGAAGTGCGGACGGTACGAAGGCTGTGACCGCATATTTTATTATGGGAAGAAGTGAGAACAGCAGAAACCGCGTGTTCGTAGAAGATGGAGAAGGAATCCGTACACAGGCATTTGATCCGTCAAAGCTTACAGATCCAAGTCTGATCATTTATGCACCGGTGCGTGTGCTTGGTAATAAGACCATTGTGACGAATGGCGACCAGACAGACACGGTTTATGAAGGCATGGACAAGCAGCTCACTTTTGAACAGTCACTGAGAAGTCGTACATTTGAGCCGGACGGACCGAATTATACTCCTCGTATTTCCGGAATCATGCATATTGAGAATGGAACATACAACTATGCAATGTCTATTTTAAAGAGCAACAATGGTAATCCGGAGAGTTCACACCGCTATACCTTTGCATATGAGAATCCAGCAGCAGGAGAGGGACATTTTATCCATACATACAAGTGTGATGGTAATCCACTTCCAAGTTTTGAAGGGGAGCCAAAGCTTGTCAGCATTCCGGATGATATGGAAGCATTTACAGATCTTGTATGGAACAGTCTGAATGCAGATAATAAAGTTTCACTTTTTGTGCGTTATATTGATATTGCAACCGGAACTTATGAGACAAAGATCATAAATAAGAATCAGTAGGAGGAATATCATGAAAGAACTGGAATTAAAATATGGATGTAACCCGAATCAGAAACCATCCAAGATTTATATGAAGAATGGAAAGGATCTTCCGATTCAGGTATTGAACGGCAGACCAGGATATATCAATTTCCTGGATGCATTTAACGGATGGCAGTTAGTCAGTGAGCTTAAGAAAGCTACAGGACTTCCGGCTGCAACATCATTTAAGCATGTATCACCTGCAGGAGCTGCAGTGGGACTTCCGCTTGATGAGACATTGGCTAAGATTTACTGGGTAGATGATCTTGGTGAACTGTCACCGCTTGCAAGCGCTTACGCAAGAGCAAGAGGTGCAGACCGTATGTCATCTTTTGGTGATTTTATTTCACTTTCTGATGTCTGTGACGTCGATACAGCAAAACTTATCAAGAGAGAAGTATCTGACGGCGTGATCGCTCCTGGATATGAGCCGGAAGCGCTTGAGATTCTGAAGGAGAAGAAAAAAGGTAATTACAATGTTATTCAGATCGATCCGGATTATGTACCAGATCCGATTGAACATAAAGAAGTATTTGGAATTACATTTGAGCAGGGAAGAAATGAATTAAAGATTGACAATGATTTCTTCTCCAACATTGTTACAGAGAATAAAGAACTGACAGATCAGGCTAAAATTGATCTTGCAATTTCCATGATTACTTTGAAATATACACAGTCCAATTCTGTATGCTTCGTAAAAGATGGACAGGCAATTGGAATTGGTGCCGGACAGCAGTCCAGGATTCATTGTACAAGACTTGCCGGACAGAAAGCAGATAACTGGTGGTTAAGACAATCTCCACAGGTTATGAATCTTCCATTTGTAGATCATATCCGTCGTGCTGACAGAGACAATGCAATTGATCTTTATATCGGTGAGGATTATATGGATGTGCTTTCAGATGACGCATGGCCAAATATTTTCAAAGAAAAGCCGGAAGTATTTACAAGAGAGGCCAAGAGAGAATGGCTGGACAAACTGACAGGTGTCGCTCTTGGATCTGACGCCTTCTTCCCATTTGGAGACAACATTGAAAGAGCACACAAGAGTGGTGTTACATATATTGCACAGCCTGGTGGTTCTGTAAGAGATGACAATGTTATCGATACATGTAACAAATATAACATGGTGATGTCATTCACAGGTATTCGTCTGTTCCATCACTAAGAAAAAAGAACATAGAATAATTAAGAAGAACACTTTCTGAAAAATGCAGATTTTTTGGAAGGTGTTCTTTTCTATATTGTAATCTTATGGCAGATGAAATAATCTTTCGGAGAAAAAACATTTTCTATCAGAGAGTGAGAATGTATGCGACATATTTTTATAAATGTAGCATTTGGATAACGTTTCCCACCTTTTGTACATTCCTTTCTTTTTCATGTTTTAATACAATGATGTCAAGGGACGGAACAAAACTTTTTTACTTATTTGTGAGCAAATGCATGAGAAGTGAAAGGTTTTGTTCATCACAACATAATTAAGAGTACAAGGCAGGTGATGGTTATGTCTGTTCTTGAGATTGTAATAATCTCAGCAGGATTGTCTTTAGATGTATTTGTAGCGATGGCTTATATGGGGGCTGGATTTTCAAAGATCAATAAGAAAAATCTATTTGGTTTATGCCTGCTTTTCGGAGGTGTTCAATGGGGGTGTCTGATTGTAGGAAATCTGCTTACTCTGTTGCCGATATTCCGGGATTCTTCAAATTCAAGTTCACGAATTGCAGATCATTGGGAGGCAGTGACAGTTCTGATATTTATAGGATTAGGCATATATATGATCTGGAAGGGACTTAAGAAGCGAAACATTCTTGAACAGCGCAATGATGAAATTGACTGGAAGAAAACGACATTTTTGGCACTTATTACAAGTGTAGATGCATTTCTTGCGGGAATTGGAATGGGGTTTCTGGAAGCGCAAATGATCCACCAGTCACTGACGATTTTCCCAATTACAGTACTGAGTGTAATTGGTGGTGTATATGTAGGATATAGGCTTGGTACAGTGCATAATAGTCAAGCATATCTTGCAGGTGGCGCATTGTTCCTGATTGCAGGAGTAGATGTAGTGATTCAATATTGCATGTATTGATGTGCAATGTTGATAATCAGCTCAAATATTGAAAAAATAAGATATACGAGGAGGAAATGTGATATGGGTACATTGACACATAAGGCTGCCAGAGCAGCGTATGGAACCGCGATTGATGCAGTGTTAAAACATGTGAAGAAAGATCGTGAAAAAGGTCTTTTGGAACTGGTAGATCTGACAGAAAAATATATGGGAGACAATTTCCAAAAAGAAAATTATGAGGCTGCACGTAAGATGATTCAAGATCCAGATAATAAATGGGTAAAATATGTCAACCACATGATTGATGAATTGGATCCATATGTCATTCGTCAGACTGCATTGAATCTGGGATATGAGGCAGCATTTTACGGAACAAAGACAATCCGTGAAATGCGTAAGAAATATGACTGTAATATCCCGTGGCTGATTCTTATGGATCCGACCAGTGCCTGTAATCTGCACTGTACCGGCTGCTGGGCGGCAGAATATGGAAATCGGCTGAATCTTACATACAATGACCTGGACAGTGTTATTACACAGGGAAAAGAGCTTGGAATTTACTTCTACATGTATACTGGCGGAGAACCGCTTGTCAGAAAAGATGACATTATAAAGTTGTGTAAGAAACATAATGATTGCGCATTCCATGCATTTACGAATGGAACACTGGTTGATGAAGCATTTTGTGAGCAGATGAAAGAAGTCGGCAATCTGTCTCTTTCTATCAGTCTGGAAGGATTTGAGGAAGTTAATGATCTCAGAAGAGGCGCAGGTGTGTATGAAAAAGTATTGCATGCTATGGATCTGCTGAAGGATTCCGGTCAGATTTTTGGAACATCTATCTGTTATACAAGTAAGAACATTGAGACAGTTACGTCCGATGAGTTCCTGGATATGATCATTGAAAAAGGATGTAGATTTACATGGTATTTCCATTATATGCCGGTAGGAAATGATGCGGCAGTGGAACTTTTACCGACAAAAGAGCAGAGAGAATATATGTATCACAGAGTTCGTAAGATTCGTTCCACGAACGGTGGAAAACCTATTTTTGCTATGGACTTCCAGAATGATGGTGAATTTGTAGGCGGTTGTATTGCAGGGGGAAGAAATTATTGCCACATTAATCCGAACGGAGATGTGGAACCGTGTGTATTTATCCATTATTCTGGAGCCAATATAAAAGAAGTATCTTTATTAGATGCGCTCAGACAGCCGCTTTTTATGGCATATCGGGATCATCAGCCATTTAACTGTAATCATTTAAAACCATGTCCGATGCTGGAAAATCCGGAATTGCTGCAACAGATGGTACATGAGACAGGTGCCAAATCCACAGATCTTCAGTCACCGGAAACAGTGGAGCATCTGTGTGGCAAATGTCATACTTACGCGAAGTGTTGGTCAGAGTGTGCGGATAAACTTTGGAGCGAGCATCCGCGTGAGGCGAAAGGCTATCAGAATTATAAACAGAAATAAACAATGGACTTGGTATTTCATGGAGGGGTGAAATACTGAATCTGATATTTTAGGCACAGGTTCCGTCTTGTTTAGAACACGGAATCTGTGTTATAATAATTCACAGATTATGTTGTGAGGAAGAGATAATCATGGAACGCAAGGGCGAGATGACAAAAGCGCTTCTAGGGCAGAAATTCAAAGAATTGGTCGTGAAGAAATCTTTTGATAAGATTACGATTAAGATGATCACGGATGAAGCAGGGGTAATACGCCCGACATTCTACAATTACTTCCGGGATAAATATGAAGTAATGGAATGGCTTTTGTGGGAAGATGTATTTAGCAGTGCGACGGAACTTGTGAAGATGAATATGGCAAGGTCTGCATTGGAGATGATATTTAAAAAGATTGCTGCGGATAAAGAATATTATGCACGGGTCTTTGAAGTGAAGGGGCAGAATTCCTTTGAAGATATGCTATATCACAACATCTGTAATCTGGTGCATGTAGTCGTGGAGCGTAATCCGATACATATTAAAGAAGGAGAAATTATAAGCAAAGAGACATTTTTGCAGTATGAGGCTATGACCCTGGTCAATGGGATCAAGTATTGGATCTCAAAGCACAGGAATGAGATATCGGCAGAAGAAGCGGTAAAGTTTTATGAATTTTTAGTCAGTCATTCACTGATCGATATTATTGGACAGGACACTATAGACAAGGTAATTAATTAACGGAGAAAAAATGAGCCGGAAGGCTTGTATGGCTTCGGGACTTACCTTGTCTTTTTTATATGGAAATGTTATACTTTTTATTCACAGAAAGGTGGATCAGATATATGAATAAATATGACGTAATTATTATAGGTGCAGGGCCTTCCGGTATTTTCTGTGCTTATGAATTAATGAGACAGAAACCGGATATGAAAGTATTAATGATTGAGAAGGGACGCTCTATCGAGAAGCGTCAGTGCCCGAAGCGCACGACAAAGGTCTGTGTAGGTTGTAAGCCATGCTCTATCACAACAGGATTTGCGGGAGCAGGCGCATTTTCCGATGGAAAGCTATCTCTGTCACCAGATGTAGGGGGAACTTTGCCGGAGATCCTTGGCTATGAGAAGGCGGAAGAACTGATCAAAGAAGCAGACAATATTTATCTGAAATTCGGGGCAGATGAGAAGGTCTATGGAATTGACGATTACGAAGCTATCGAGAGGATCCGGGCGAAAGCAATTCGTGCCAATCTCAAACTGATCGAATGTCCGATTCGCCATCTTGGAACTGAGGAAGGATATAAGATTTACACAAGACTGCAGGAACATTTGCTGGCTTCAGGTGTAGAGATCAAGTTCATGACTATGGTACAGGATATCATAATTGAGGATGGTGTGGCAAAGGGGGTCGTCACAGACAAAGAGGAAACTTACTATGCGGATGAGATCGTATCAGGTATCGGACGAGAAGGCTCAAGCTGGTTTGAAGGAATCTGTAAAAATCATGGTATTAAAACACAGAATGGTACTGTTGATGTAGGTGTCCGGGTAGAAGTCCGCGATGAGATCATGAAGGAACTCAATGAGAAGCTTTACGAGGCAAAACTTGTATACTATACACCAACATTTGATGATAAGGTACGCGTATTCTGCACGAACCCTTCCGGAGAAGTGGCAACAGAGTACTATGATAACGGACTTGCAGTTGTCAATGGTCATGCTTATAAGTCAAAAGACATGAAGACAAAGAATACGAATTTTGCACTCCTTGTATCTAAGAATTTTACGGAGCCTTTTAAGTCACCAATCGAATATGGTAAGCATATAGCCCAGCTTGGAAATATGTTAAGCGACGGCAAAATTTTGCTTCAGCGTTATGGTGATTTCAGAAGAGGACGAAGAACAACTGCAGAAAGATTACAGAGAAACAATATTACACCGACATTGAAAGATGCTGTGCCTGGAGATTTATCACTGGTATTCCCGCATCGTATCATGGTCGCGATAGATGAGATGATTAAGGCACTCGATAAAGTAACACCCGGAATTGCATCGGATGAGACTTTGCTTTACGGCGTGGAAGTAAAATTTTATTCGAATAAAGTCGTAGTGAACGATAAATTTGAGACAAATATCAAGAATCTGCGCGTCATGGGAGACGGAGCATCTATCACAAGAGGACTTCAGCAGGCATCTGCAAATGGTATCTGCGTGGCAAGGGAAATCTGCAAAAAGATGAACGTATAAGGTAAAGCAGGAAAATATACCAAAAGGTTGTCGAATAAAGAATAAAACAGTATAATAAGAAAAGATACTGTATTTGTCTGAACCAAAGAAGTTCAAAAAATCTGTTCATTTATGAGAAAATATATACAGATTATGAATTTCCAATTTAGACAGATAAGATTAAAAAGTAATTGGGAGATAAGAAAAATGGGTAAATATTTTGGAACAGACGGTTTTCGTGGAGAGGCAAATGTAGTTTTAACAGTAGAGCACGCATTTAAAGTGGGACGTTTTCTTGGCTGGTATTACGGACAGGATCACAAAGCAAAGGTTGTAATCGGAAAAGATACAAGACGTAGCAGCTATATGTTTGAGTACGCGCTCGTTGCCGGACTGACTGCATCAGGAGCGAATGCATATCTTCTTCACGTAACAACAACACCGAGTGTTTCTTATGTGACAAGAACAGAAAACTTTGACTGTGGAATTATGATTTCTGCAAGCCATAATCCATTCTATGATAACGGAATTAAAGTGATCAATGGAAAAGGACACAAGCTGGAGGCAGAGGTAGAAGCTAAGATTGAAGCATATATCGATGGAGAGATTGACGAACTGCCGTTGGCAAAAAAAGAAGATATTGGTCGTACCGTTGATTACGCAGCAGGAAGAAACCGTTACATCGGATATCTGATTTCACTTGCAACAAGATCATTTGAGGATATGAAAATCGGACTTGACTGTTCTAACGGTAGTGCGTTTATGATTGCCAAGAGTGTCTATGATGCACTTGGAGCAAAGACTTATGTAATCAACTGTGAGCCGGACGGAACGAACATCAATACCAATTGTGGATCTACTCACATTGAAGTCCTGCAGCAGTATGTAAAAGAGAATCATCTGGATGTAGGATTCGCTTATGACGGAGATGCTGACAGATGCATTGCTGTCGATGAGAAAGGAAATGTGATCGACGGAGATTTGATCCTTTATGTTTGCGGAAAATATCTCATGGAGAATGGACGCCTGAATGGTGACACCATCGTTACAACTGTAATGTCAAACCTGGGACTTTATAAAGCATGTGACAAGATTGGCATGAAGTATGAAAAGACAGCAGTCGGAGATAAATATGTCTATGAAAATATGTGCAAGAATAACTTTTCTCTTGGAGGAGAGCAGTCCGGACATATTATTTTCAGCAAACATGCAACAACAGGTGATGGAATCCTGACTTCACTTATGATCATGGAAGTAATTCTGGAGAAGAAAATGAGCCTTTCCAGATTGGCAGAGCCTGTAAAGATCTATCCACAGCTTCTTCAGAATGTCCGTGTGGCAGATAAGAAGACAGCACGCGAGAATCCGGAGGTTATAAAGGCAGTTGACAATGTAGCAGCAGAACTTGGCGATGAGGGACGTATCCTTGTCCGCGAGAGTGGAACAGAACCTGTAATCCGTGTCATGGTAGAAGCTGCGACAGATGAACTGTGTGCAAAATATGTGGCACAGGTAGTCGATGTTATGAAAGCAGAAGGATTGGCAGTAGAGTAAAACATATTTTTCGGCAGGGCATACATGATTTGCAGGACAATGGATTTATGCCAACAAAATGAAGTGTGAGCGATTTAAAGAAATAAATTTGCAGTAAGACTCAGGAGGAAAAATAAATCAGGTCATAAAGAGAGGGGGAGCGGTATGAAAAAAATAGATTTCCCGGTCGGAATATCAGATTTTTCGAAGATACGAGAAAATGAATACTATTATATCGATAAAACGGGACTGATCTGTGAAGTATTGAAGAACCCTGGAACAGAAGTGACACTGATTACACGTCCGAGACGTTTTGGAAAGACACTTGGAATGAGTATGCTGGCTGAATTTTTTGATATAGAAAAAGACAGCAGAAAAATATTTCAAGGGTTGGAAATTTCCAATCATGAGAAATTGTGTCATGCATGGCAGAACCAGCGGCCGACTGTATTTCTCACATTTAAAAATGTAGATGGTTTAAGTTTTGACAGTGCTTATGGACAATTGAAATATGAAATTGGACGATTATATGAAGAATATGCATATCTTTTAGATGGCGAACATATAAGCGACAATGAGCGGCAGATATATGAGAGAATAAGAAAACAGGCAGCAGGAGAAGTGGAAGTGACAAGGTCATTACAGCTGCTCCTTCAGCTCATGAACAAATATTATGGGAAACAGGCAATTCTTTTATTAGATGAGTATGATGTTCCTTTGGCAAAAGCAAGCAGTCATGGGTATTATGAACAGATGCTGGAAGTTATCAAAGCGATGATGACGACCGCACTAAAAGATAATGCAGCACTTTGTTTTTCAATTGTGACTGGCTGCCTTCGAATCTCCAAAGAAAGCATTTTTACAGGAACAAATAACTTTGTTCTGGATACAATTACAGATGCAAGATTGGATGAATATTTCGGATTTACGCAGAAAGACGTTGATAAAATCTTAAGCGATGCAGGAGTTACAGAATATGCCGGACAGGTGAAAGAATGGTATGACGGTTATCATTTTGGCGAATGTGATGTATATTGTCCATGGGATGTAATGAATTATTTTCAGGAGCTTCAACATAATCCGGATGCAAAACCGGCAAGTTACTGGAAGAATACAAGTGATAATGCAGTAATCCGATCATTTATTGATCATGCAGGAAGCAATATCACAGAAAAGTTTGAAACACTTCTTGGCGGTGGAAGTATTGTTCAGAAGGTGGATGAAGGAATCACATATGATTATTTGAACTCATCAGAGGAGAATCTTTGGAGTCTTTTATATCTGACTGGATATCTGACAAAAGCAAAAGATGATGAATACAGCGGTACATTGCCAGAAGAAACATACGCACTCAAGATTCCAAATGTAGAAATCAGGGAGATATTTGAGACGACCATAAAAAGATGGTTTGAGGACAGTGCAAAAATCTGGGATAGAAAACATCTGTTTGATGCAGTGTGGGAAGGAGATAGTGAAGAAATCACTCTGGAAATGAGCAAACTTCTCCGAAAGACAATCAGTTATCATGATTACAGAGAAGATTTTTATCATGCATTTCTCGCAGGCATATTTGCCGGAGCCGGTTATATGGTGGAATCGAATAAAGAGCACGGCGAAGGACGCAGTGATGTTGTGGTCTATGATTCAATGAATGCCAGAGTTGCAATATTTGAAGCAAAGTATTCAAAAAGTCGTGAAGAAATGGAGCGGGATTGCAACCGGGCAATCGAGCAGATTAATAAAAAAATGTATGCGTCAGAATATGAAGATGATTATGATGAAATCTTGTGCTATGGAATTTCATTTTTCAAGAAAAGATGCTTTGTAAAAAGAAAATAAAGATAATTCAAGTCCCGGTGTTGTGCCGGGGCTTTTAGTATGATTTGGCAGATTTGGCGCATACTATCTCTACGAAAAGGAGGGCATCAGTATGTATAAATATCTGCCAATTACAGATGTATACGCAAGAGAAATATTAGATTCCCGCGGGAATCCGACGATAGAAGTGGAAGTGCTGGCAGGAGATGAATTTTGCGGACGGGCAAGTGTACCGTCGGGCGCTTCCACAGGTCAGTTTGAAGCATTGGAATTACGTGACGGGGAAAAAAGATACGCCGGGCTTGGTGTGGAACGGGCGGTAGATCATGTGAATGCAAAGATTGCACCTGGTATTATCGGAATGAACGTATTTGACCAGGCAGCTTTAGATACATTTCTTATAGGTTTAGATGGTACAGGGGATAAATCAAACTTGGGAGCCAATGCTATGTTAGGCGTTTCTATGGCAACAGCAAGGGCGGCGGCGACTGCGATAGGACTTCCACTCTATTCCTATCTTGGCGGGGCAAATGCAAAGCGTATGCCGGTTCCGATGATGAATATTATGAACGGTGGCAGACATGCCGACAACACCATTGATATTCAGGAATTTATGATTATGCCGGTAGGAGCGAAAAACTTTAAAGAAGGACTTCGTATGTGTGCAGAAATCTATCATTCTCTGAAAAAATTGTTGAAAAAAGAAGAATTATCCACCGCTGTTGGGGATGAAGGTGGATTTGCCCCGAACCTTCCGGATGCCCAGGCAGCACTTGCCTATATCGTGCGTGCAACGGAAGAAGCCGGATATAAGGCAGGTACGGAAGTGTCATTAGCACTTGATGTGGCGGCAACAGAACTTTATGATAGAAGCTTTAAGAAATATGTGTTCGAAGGGGAAAGTAAGACAAAAGATTACAAAGTCATTCGGTCATCAGAAGAACTGATCGATTATTATGAAGGGTTAATTGAACAGTTTCCAATTGTATCGATTGAAGATCCACTGGACGAAGAAGACTGGGATGGATGGGAGCTTCTGACAACAAGATTGGGATTGCACACACAGCTTGTTGGAGATGATCTGTTTGTGACAAACACAAAGAGATTAAAAAAAGGAATCGAAAAAGAAGTTGCCAATGCAATTCTCATAAAAGTGAATCAGATTGGAACACTGACAGAGGCACTGGATACGGTAGAGATGGCGCAGAAAGCCGGTTACAGAACGATTGTATCACACCGTTCCGGGGAAACAGCAGATACCTTGATAGCAGATCTTGCAGTAGCAGTAGGGGCAGGTCAGATTAAGACCGGAGCGCCATGTAGAAGCGAACGGGTAGAGAAATACAACCAGCTTCTACGGATAGAAGAACGGCTCGGAGATGTGGCAGAATATCAGAATCCATTCAAATAAAGTGCTTGCGAAATCAACCTTACTGTGCTAAACTAAATATGGTTTATCTACAGGAGGTGTGTGTAATGGATATTTTAAAAATTGTTCTTATGATTTTATTTGCAATAGATTGTATCGCATTGACAGCCATTGTACTGATGCAGGAAGGTAAGTCTGCAGGACTTGGAGCTATCAGCGGAATTGCTGATACTTATTGGGGTCAGAACAAAGGTCGTTCAATGGAAGGAGCACTTGTAAAGTCTACAAAGTTCCTTGCGATTCTGTTTGTTGTACTGGCAGCAGTGTTGAATTTGAAAGTATTTGCTTAAGAGAAGAGGAAAAGCACTCCTGTATAGGAGTGCTTTTTTTGACAGTGGAGGAGCGATGAGCGATAAGACATTTGAGAAAAGAAAGAAAATTATATATGATTTTATCTGTGATGATATGTATGTGCCAATGAAGTTCAAAGAGATGGCTATGGTCCTGCAGGTGAATAAGGAGCAGCGGGATGAGCTTCGTCAGGTGCTGGAATCATTGGAAGAGGAAGGTAAGATCTGTCTCAGTAAGCGTGGGAAGTACTGTAAAGGTGAGGCGAAGCGTCTTCAGGGAACTTACCGTGCGAATCAGAGAGGGTTTGGTTTTGTTATCATTCCTGAGGAGGATCAGGATATTTTTATCGGGGAGGATGATGCCGGCGGAGCGCTGGATGGTGATACGGTAGAAGTGATTATTACAAAAGCTTCTGACCGTGATGGAAAGCGCCGGGAAGGTAAGATTGTAAAGATTGTGGAGCGTGGTCTTACAACAGTTGTCGGTCTTTATCAGAAGAAGGGCAACAAGAGTTATGGCTTTGTCATTCCGGATAACCAGAGAATTCTTCAGGACATTTTTATTCCAGAGGGTAAGTCAAAAGAGGCTGTAGACGGGCATAAAGTTGTAGTTGAACTGACTTCTTACGGTGAGAAAGGCAGAAGTCCGGAAGGAAGGATTGTAGAGATTATCGGTCATGTCAATGATCCGGGAACAGATATTATGTCTATTATAAAAGGATATGATCTTCCGGTAGAATTCCCAGAGAAGGTGCTGAATCAGGCAGAGCGTGTATCAAAGCCGGTCAGTGAGGCAGACATGCAGGGAAGAAAAGACATCCGTGACTGGCAGATGGTCACCATTGATGGCGAGGATGCGAAGGATCTTGATGATGCCGTGTCTGTTGTGAAAGATGGTGAAAATTATATTCTTGGTGTGCATATTGCGGATGTTACGAACTATGTACAAGAGAATAGTGCGCTGGATCGGGAAGCGCTGAAGCGTGGAACAAGTGTATATCTGGCAGACCGTGTTATTCCGATGCTGCCACATACATTGTCTAACGGAATCTGTTCGTTAAATGCCGGAGAAGACCGTCTGGCGCTTAGCTGTATTATGACAGTAGACCCGAAAGGAATGGTCATTGACCATGAGATTGCAGAGACGGTTATCCATGTGGACCGCCGTATGAGTTATACAAGTGTGGCGAAGATTCTGGAAGACGAGGATCTGGCAGAAATGCAGGAATACGAGGAACTGGTGCCGATGTTCCAGCGTATGCTGGAACTGTCAAAGATTCTGAGAGCCCGAAGAAAACAGAGAGGTTCCATTGATTTCGATTTTCCGGAAACGAAAATGATTCTTGATGAGAATGGTCATCCAATCGATATCAAACCTTATGACCGAAATGTTGCGACAAAGATTATCGAGGACTTTATGCTTCTGGCAAATGAGACTGTTGCAGAAGATTATTATTGGCAGGAGATGCCTTTTGTATACAGAGTACATGAGGCTCCAGATGATGAAAAAATCCGGGCGCTGGCAACATTTATTAATAATTTTGGATTCTCTATGCATATCGGGGCCAATGAAGTGCGTCCGAAAGAGATTCAGAAATTACTTGGAAAAGTAGAAGGAACACCGCAGGAAGCATTAATCAGCCGACTTGCACTGTGTTCTATGAAACAAGCCAGATATACGCCGGAGAACTCCGGACATTTTGGATTGGCAGCGAATTATTATACACATTTTACATCACCGATTCGTCGTTACCCGGATCTTCAGATTCATCGGATCATCAAAGATAACCTGCGGGGACGTATGAATGGTGAACGCATGGAACATTATCGCAAGATATTGGAAGAAGTGACGAAGCATGCCAGTGAGACAGAGCGGCGCGCTGACGAGGCGGAACGCGAGACTGTGAAGCTTAAGAAAGTAGAATATATGTCAGACCGTATTGGAAATGTTTACACAGGCGTAATCTCCAGTGTGACGAAATGGGGCATGTATGTGGAACTTCCGAATACGATCGAGGGTCTGATTCATGTTGCCAATATGCGTGATGATCATTATAATTACGATGAAAGCCGTTATGAGATGGTGGGCGAACGCACCGGAAAAGTCTACAAGCTTGGACAGGAAGTTCGTGTGAGAGTTGCTGATACAGACCGGTTGATGCGTACCATTGATTTTGTAATTGCGAAGGAGAGGGACGAAGAAAATGGCGAAGACGAATGGTAAGATGATTGCTAATAACAAAAAGGCATATCATGATTATTTTATACTGGATACTTACGAGGCCGGGATTGTGCTTCATGGAACCGAAGTGAAGTCACTTCGTATGGGAAAATGCAGCATCAAGGAGTCTTTTATCCGCATTGAAAATGGGGAAGTATTTATCTATGGTATGCATATCAGTCCATATGAAAAAGGAAATATCTTTAATAAAGATCCTCTTCGTGTGAAGAAACTGATGCTGCACAAAACGGAGATCAATAAACTGATCGGCAAGACAAAAGAAAAAGGAATGGCAATCGTACCATTAAAGGTATATTTTAAGGGAAGCCTTGTAAAAGTGGAGATTGGTCTGGCAAAAGGTAAGAAACTGTATGACAAGAGACAGGATATTGCCAAAAAAGACCAGCAGAGAGAAGCAAGCCGTGACTTTAAAATCCGCAATTTGGGCTAAGATGAAAGAAAATGTGCAATAAATGTAGATAAGAATTGTAAAAGATGTAGAAAAGGTGGATAATATATGGTACCTGTAAAAAAAGAAGACTTGAGAAAATTAGTGACAGATACAACGGTTGAGATTTATGAGGAGCTGACACCTCAACTGGTGAAGCTGATTCAGGATACGAAGAAGAATACAGAACTGACAGAGGGGCAGAAGCAGGATGAGATTTCTCTTCATATGATGGGATATGTAAAATCCTGTACAAATGAGATCATCATACAGGTTCTGTCAGAGATTCTGGGACTTGAAGACGAGGATGAAGAGTAAAATTGTCCTGACCAGGTATAAATACGATTTGTCAGAAAAAGAGAAAATATTGATTCGAAAAACAGAATTGTTGTTAGATAATACTGAAATGATAAAAAATATGAAAAAATATAATAGATAGGACTTGATATTTTGAAGTATTAGTGTTAGTGTATGTATACAAACGTCTGCCGGCCAGCAAACTGGATTGATGACAATCGTCATTTTTAGAAGTAATTCAGGGCTTGTACTGGTTTCGACGGGGGTCTGGAAGTTGGAGAAGCCATCCGTAGCGGGACACTACGATAAAAGTTCCACTTTAAAATTAAACGCAGACGAAAATTTAGCGTACGCTGCCTAATTGCGGCAGCAGTCGGCCTTAGGTCATCCGTTGCTTAAGTAACCGGCTTCAAACAGACGGAGCACTTCGTTCTCAAAGCTTTGAGGGAATGGAAGATTTTATGAAGCTACTAAGATCAGTAACCCGTCATTAGGTGACTGATGGAGGGAATGTCAAAGTAATGACTGTGATGGGAGAAGCTCTGGTGGATGGGCTTTCGGACGCGGGTTCAACTCCCGCCAGGTCCACTAAAAAAACAAGTCGAACTTTTTGTATGAAGGAATCATATAAGAAGTCCGGCTTGTTTTTGGTAATGAAGAAAATTATAATAGAACTGAATTTAAAGGAAAAAAGTATATGACGTTTTGCGGACGTTATTGTAGGAAATGTCTCAGTGCCATAAATGAGAATAAGGAGTGTGAAAACTATGCACCAGACAGGACAGATATACAGACCGCCATCAGAAGCCAGTGTACAGAGACTGGAGGTTACAATAGGCTGTTCTCATAATAAATGTTCTTTTTGTACCATGTACCGGAAGACACCGTTTCGTGTTGCGCCGCTTGAAGATGTGGAGATGGATTTAAAAGAACTTTATGACAGAGGCGAGAAGATTACGAGAATCTATCTGACGAACGGAGATCCCTTTGTACTTGGGACCGACAGACTTGTAAAAATTGCAGAGTTGGTTCATCAGTATCTGCCGGAAGTAGAGGTACTTACCTGCTATGCATCTATTCAGAATCTGAAAGCAAAATCACTGGAAGATTTGAAGCTTCTGAAAAGTGTCGGATATGATGAGCTGTATGTAGGACTTGAGACGGCATATGCCCCGGCGGTAAAACTGATCAATAAGGGCTTTACGGTCGAAGAAGCTTATGAAAATATCGGAAAGCTGAAAGAGGCAGGAATGAAGTATTCAGCGCTTTTAATGCTTGGAATTGGTGGAAAAGGACATAGCGAAGAAAGTGTAGAAGCCACGGCGGCTTTTCTGAACAAGTATCCGCCATATCGTGTATCTCCTCTTTCAACAGCGGTTTTACGCGGAAGTGAGCTGGAAGAGCTTTGTGATAAAGGAGAGTATGTACAGCTTACAGAGCGTGAACTGATAGAGGAAGAAAAAATGCTACTTCGTGCATTAAAGATAAATGACTGCATTTTCTTCGGAAGTCACCCATATAATCTGATTACGATCAGCGGAGTCCTGCCACAGGACAGAGAGGAAATTATTAAGCATCTGGATTCTGAGATGGCGGCGTGGGATAGAGATCAGCCGGGATTTCTGGATACAGTTTGGAAGAGAACAGATATGTAGAAAAAAATGCTGGGCAGAAAAATGAATAATCTGCCTAGCATTTTTTTGTAATAAAAATTTTCACACATAGCACATATTTTCCTGTTATACTATAAAATATGACGGGAAATATGTGCTATTCGCGTCTAAGCGTAAGAAATAAGAAATCAGAATGTACAGTTCGTACAGGGAGGTTTATGATATGGAGAAGATCAAGATATTAGTTGTAGACGATGAGAGCAGAATGCGTAAGCTTGTGAAGGATTTCCTTGAAAGAGAAGGATATCAGGTGCTGGAGGCAGGAGACGGTCTTGAGGCTATGGAGGCGTTTTACGCAGAGAAAGATATTGCGCTGATCATATTAGATGTCATGATGCCGAAGATGGACGGCTGGCAGACTTGCCGTGAGATCCGTCAGTCTTCTAAAGTACCGATTATTATGCTGACGGCACGCGGCGATGAGCGGGATGAACTTCAGGGATTTGATCTTGGCGTAGACGAATACATTTCTAAGCCATTTAGTCCGAAGATTCTTGTTGCGAGAGTGAATGCACTTCTGAGACGTTCGAATGTGTTGGATGCAGATGAGCATGTGGAAGCAGGTGGTATCGTTGTAGATAAGGCAGCTCATCAGGTGCAGGTAGACGGAAAAGATGTGGAACTTAGTTATAAAGAATTTGAATTATTGTCTTATTTCCTTGAGAATCAGGGAATTGCACTTTCCAGGGAGAAGATATTGAATAATGTATGGAATTATGATTATTTTGGAGATGCAAGAACTATCGACACTCATGTTAAGAAGCTTCGCAGTAAGCTTGGAGAAAAGGGTGAATACATTAAGACAATCTGGGGAATGGGCTACAAATTCGAGGTAAATTAAGATGAAGCATTTTAAACAAAAAGAAAAAAGAAAGCATTCTATTAAGAGGCAGATGATTGCAGTTTTTGCAGGCATGGTCATCTGTCTGATTGCTATTTTGCTTGTTGTTAATGTAAAGTTCTTAGAGCCGTATTATATCAGAAACAAGGAAATGCAGTTCATTCATGTATACGAAGAACTACAGAATGCTGTGAAAAAGGGGACAATCAGTAATGATGAAGTACAAGATGAATTACATGTCCTTTGTGAGAAGAGCAACATTTCCTATATTGTATTGGATATGGATAATGAAAAACTGATTACAAATGTGCACGATACGAATATGCTCAAGCAGCAGTTATCGGGATATCTTCTGAACCAGGCACAAAAAGGTGGAAAGGTGCTGGATAGCACAGACAATTACCAGTTGATGAGAAGTCAGGATCCATGGAATCAGAGCGAATATATTGAGATGTGGGGACAACTTGACGATAATGTGAATTTCCTCATTCGAAGTCCTGTAGAAAGTATCCGTGAAAGTGTTGCATTATCCAATCGTTTCCTAATATATGTAGGTATGGGAACACTGATCATCTGCATGGGACTTGTATGGTATTTCTCCAGAAGGATTACAAAGCCGATCCAGGAACTGGCAGAGCTGTCTGACCGTATGGCAAATCTGGATTTTGAGGCGAAGTATACAAGCGGTGGTAACAATGAGATTGGTGAACTGGGTGATAACTTTAATCGTATGTCGCAGAAGCTGGAAAAGGCAATTTCTGAATTGAAGCAGGCAAATAACAGTCTGCAGCAGGATATTGAGCAGAAAGAGAAGATGGAGCAGATGCGTACGGAGTTTATGGGAAATGTATCTCACGAGTTGAAAACTCCGATTGCTCTGATCCAGGGATATGCAGAAGGACTGAAAGAAGGAGTTAATGATGACCCGGAGAGCCGCGACTTCTATTGTGATGTTATTATGGACGAAGCAGGTAAGATGAATCGGATGGTCAAGAATCTGATGACACTGAATCAGTTGGAGTTCGGGAATGATAAAGTAGAATTTGAGCGTTTTAATCTGACAGAGCTGATTGGCGGAGTACTTCAGAGTATGGACATTCTGTCACAACAAAAGGATGTTAAACTTATTTTCAGGGAAGAAAATCCAGTTTACGTCTGGGGGGATGAGTTTAAGATTGAACAGGTCGTGCGTAATTATGTAAGTAATGCCTATAATCATGTCAATGAAGAAAAGATTATTGAAGTGAAGATTTTGCGGGAAGACGGACTTGCAAAAGTGACTGTATTTAATACCGGAAAGCCAATACCGGAGGAAGATGTTCCGCGTATCTGGGATAAATTTTTCAAAGTGGACAAGGCTCATACACGCGAGTATGGAGGCAATGGAATCGGACTTTCTATCGTAAAAGCTATTATGGAATCCATGCATCAGCAATATGGTGTGAAAAATTACGATAATGGTGTTGAATTCTGGTTCACACTTGATGTACGATAGAAGAAACCACAACAAAAGAGAAAGATGTGCGTTAACAGGCATAAAGGAATGAGAAGAAAGGGACACGAGCACATGATAGCAATTATTGACTACGATGCAGGGAATATAAAGAGCGTGGAAAAGGCCATGCACCTTTTAGGACAGGAAGTTGTTGTAACAAGAGACAGAGAGTCGATTTTAAAGGCAGACAAAGTAATTCTTCCGGGAGTCGGAGCATTTGGAGATGCTATGAGCAAGATCAGACAATATAATCTGGAAGAAGTGATCCATGAAGTCGTGGAAAAAGGGACTCCATTTCTTGGAATTTGTCTGGGACTTCAGCTTTTATTTGAACGAAGTGACGAGACACCGGGAGTAGAAGGACTTGGTATTTTAAAAGGAGAGATTCTTCGGATTCCGGATCAGCCGGGACTTAAGATTCCTCATATGGGCTGGAATTCTCTGAAGTATCCGAATGAAGGCAGATTATTCCGTGGAATACCGGAAGATTCTTATGTATACTTTGTACATTCTTATTATCTGAAGGCAGAAGATGAGAGTATTGTAACAGCCACAACAGAATACAGCACATTGATCCATGCATCTGTAGAAAGTGGAAATGTATTTGCATGCCAGTTCCATCCGGAAAAGAGCAGTGATGTTGGAATACAGATTTTGAAGAATTTTGTTGAGTTATAGACAGGAGGAACGGTATATGCATACAAAGAGAATCATCCCATGCCTGGATGTAAATAACGGACGAGTTGTAAAAGGTGTGAACTTTGTAGATTTGAAGGATGCTGGAAATCCAGTGGAAATTGCTAAGGCTTATGATAAAGCAGGAGCGGATGAACTTGTTTTTTTGGATATTACAGCTTCATCCGATCGAAGAAACACAGTTGTAGATATGGTCAGAAAAGTAGCTGAGACAGTATTTATTCCATTTACTGTTGGTGGAGGAATCCGTACGGTAGACGATTTTCGGGCACTGTTGCGAGAAGGAGCAGACAAGATCTCGATTAATTCATCAGCCATTGATACTCCAAATCTGATTTCGGATGCGGCAGACAAGTTTGGAAGCCAATGTGTGGTTGTGGCAATCGATGCAAAGAAACGTGCAGATGGCAGTGGTTGGAACATTTACAAACATGGTGGAAGAATTGATGTAGGAATTGATGCACTGGAGTGGGCTCATAAGGTGGAAAAACTGGGAGCAGGAGAGATACTCTTGACCAGTATGGATTGTGATGGAACAAAGGCAGGGTATGACCTGGAACTGACTCGTGCAGTTGCAGAAGCAGTTAATATTCCGGTCATAGCCTCCGGCGGTGCAGGCAATCTGGAACATTTTTACGATGCGCTGACAGACGGAAAGGCAGATGCAGCATTGGCAGCATCTCTGTTCCATTATAAAGAATTAGAGATTAAGGAAGTAAAAGAATATCTTCGTGGCAGAGGTGTTTCTGTGCGATTATAACAGATAAAAGGTATGGGTAATTGTAACTTAAAGTTGCAATTACCTATATCTCTATCTAGAAAGTAAAAAGGAGAAAAGAAAATGGCAGCAATTAATAATGACTGGCTTGAGGCTTTGCAGGGGGAATTTAAAAAGCCGTATTATAAAAAACTATTTGAGACAGTAAATGAAGAATATCGAACAAGACAGATATTTCCACCGGCGGATGACATTTTCAATGCCTTTCATTTGACACCATTACATAAAGTAAAGGTTGTGATTCTTGGACAGGATCCATATCATAATGTAGGACAGGCTCATGGACTCTGTTTTTCTGTAAAGAAAGGTGTGGATATTCCACCATCACTGGTAAATATCTATAAAGAACTTCACGATGATCTGGGCTGTACCATCCCGAATCATGGCTGCCTGACAAAATGGGCAGAGCAAGGTGTTCTGATGCTCAACACAGTATTGACTGTACGGGCACATCAGGCGAATTCACACAGAGGCATTGGCTGGGAGGAGTTCACGGATGCAGCAATTATGGCACTTAATAGCCAGAATCGTCCGATTGTATTTATTCTTTGGGGAGCTCCAGCACAGAGAAAAGCCAGCATGTTGAATAATCCGAACCATCTGATTCTGAAAGCACCACATCCAAGTCCGCTTTCCGCTTACCGTGGTTTCTTTGGAAGTAAACCATTTAGCAAGACGAATAAATTCCTGGAAGCAGGCGGTGTGGAACCAATCGACTGGCAGATTGATTAGTAATAATTAAGAGAAAATAAAGGAAGACTATTGACAAACAGACATATCAGGAATATATTTAAAACAAACATATGAACAAATGCTCAATTGTTAATGCGACGTGCAGGAGGATAAAATATATGAAAGATATGGAGAAAGAATTACACGAGCACCATCACCATGAGGAAGAGTGTGAATGTGGTTGCGGCTGTGGACATCATCACCATGACGAAGAGCATGAACATCACCGTGATGAAGAATGTAGCTGTGGTTGCGGCTGTGAACATCACCATCATGAACATGAAGCTCATGAGCATCATCATCACCATGAGGAAGAATGTGGCTGTGGTTGTGGACATCATCACCACCATGACGAAGAGCATGAACACCATCATGAACATAAGCAGGAGCACGAGCACCATCACCATGAGGAAGAGTGTGGCTGTGGTTGTGGACATCATCACCACCATGATGAAGATCATGAACATCATCATGAAGCAGTGGAGCATGAGCCTTGTGTTATGCCGGCAGGTGTAGCGCAGAAGACATACATTTTGGAAAATCTTGGATGTGCGAACTGTGCAGCTAAGATGGAGAGAAAGATTCAGGCGTTACCGGAAGTTGAAGGTGCAACATTGACTTATGCAACAAAAAAACTAGTTGTCGCATCAGATCATCAGGAGCATCTCCTTTCCAAGATTCAGGAAATCTGTTCCTCTATCGAGTCAGAAGTACAGGTTGTTGCAATGCCGGATGATCAGCCGATCAAAAGAGAGAAGAAGAATCCGTTTGAAGAGAATAAAAAGGATATAGTACTTGTCGGAGCTGGAGCGATTCTTTTTGCAGCAGGTATTATTGCAGAAAAAACACTTCCGAATCCGATGATCAGTGCATGTATTTTCATTATTGCGTACTTACTTCTTGGACTTGAGATTGTAATGAAAGCGCTGAAGAATATGGCGGGAGGACATTTGTTTGATGAAAACTTTCTGATGGCAGTTGCGACAATTGCAGCGTTTGTGATTGGTGATTTTGCAGAGGCAGTCGGAGTTATGCTGTTCTACCGTATCGGAGAGTTGTTCGAAGATATTGCCGTGGAAAAGAGCCGTGGACAGATTATGGATGCCGTAGATATGCGCCCGGAAGTTGTTAATCTTGTCGTTGGTTCCGAAGTAAAAGAAATTCCATCACAGGATGCAAGGGTAAAAGATATTATTATGATCCGTCCTGGTGACAGAATTCCGCTGGATGCAAAGGTTATCGAGGGTGAGAGCCGGGTAGATACTTCACCGGTCACAGGAGAGCCGGTACCGGTAAGAGTTGTTCCGGGAGACGAACTGATTTCCGGTTGTATCAATGAACAAGGTGTATTAAAGGCTGAGGTTACAAAACCACTGAGCGAATCCATGGTCACAAAGATTCTTGATTCGGTGGAAAATGCAGCGGCAAGTAAGCCGAAGATCGATCGTTTTATCACAAGATTTGCGAGAGTTTATACGCCAGTTGTTGTTGTGGCAGCAGTTCTTACTGCAATTATCCCTTCCATTGTAACGGGAAACTGGAACCATTGGATTTACACAGCGATTACATTTCTTGTAATCAGTTGTCCGTGTGCACTTGTATTGAGTGTACCATTGGCTTTCTTCTCGGGAATTGGAGCAGGATCTAAGAGAGGAATCCTCTTTAAAGGCGGTTTGGCTATTGAGGCATTGAAAGATGTTAAAGCAGTCATTATGGATAAGACAGGAACCATCACAAAGGGGAATTTTGCTGTACAGAAAGTCACGGCAACAAGAAAACTGACAGAAAAACAGGTGCTGACTATGGCGGCGGACTGTGAGCTTGGTTCAACACACCCAATTGCGGTCAGCATTGTTCAGGAAGCAAGAAGACAGAATCTGACGCTTACAAGACCGAAAGAAGTGGAAGAGATTTCCGGTAAAGGTATCCGTGCAACATTCCCGGAAGGAACTGTTCTCCTTGGAAATTATACACTGATGGAAATGTATCAGGTAGATACGACAGGATACGAAAAAGGCGGTTATGGCTCAGAAGTCTTACTGGCAGTTGATGGTGTGTTAGAAGGATTTGTAATTGTAGCAGATGAAATTAAGACTGATGCGGCTGCTTCTGTAAGTAAGATGAAAGCTCTTGGAATTGCAACAGTTATGTTAACTGGTGATGAGAAGAACAGCGCGCAGGCAGTTGCAAAAGAGACAGGAATTGATGAAGTTTATGCACAGCTTCTTCCACAGGAAAAACTGGAGCATCTAAAGAACGTTCGTAAGAATCACGGTGCTGTCATGTTCGTTGGAGACGGAATTAATGATGCACCGGTACTGGCTGGTGCAGATGTGGGAGCAGCAATGGGAAGCGGAGCAGATGCCGCAATAGAGGCGGCCGATGTGGTATTTATGAATTCTTCAGTAGAAGCAATCCCACAGTCTATCGCGATTGCGAAGAAGACAGGAAGTATTGCAATTCAGAATGTAGTATTTGCGCTGGTGATTAAAGCAATTGTTATGATTCTTGGTTTTCTTGGATTTGCGAATATGTGGCTTGCAGTATTTGCTGATACAGGTGTAGCAATGATATGTGTATTGAATTCCATCCGCGCAATGCATGTGAAAACAAAATAACGATAACATAACATTACAAAAGTGTTAAATTATGCCAAATGGTTGAAATAGTTTTCTCCATTTGGCATAATTAATATAAACAGGCATTTGTACAGGCATAGTCTGGCTTTGAAAATTGTAATTTTTAAGATTTAAGCCTTACAAAAAACATGACAGTCGGGTCATGATAGTCTGTAGTTTGAAAGGATGAAATATATGGGAAAGACAGAAGTTGAATGCTGCGATGTGACATGTATTCATAATGAGAACGTAAAACTGGCTTTGGAGCAGATGCCGGATGAAGAACTGCTTAATAGTCTGGCTGATTTTTATAAAGCATTTGCAGATGGAACAAGAGTGAAAATTCTGTATGTATTGCAAAAATCAGAGATGTGTGTGTGTGATCTGGCGGAGATACTGGGAGTTACACAGTCAGCAGTCTCCCATCAGCTTCGTATGTTAAAGCAGATGAAACTTGTGAAGAACCGAAGAGACGGGAAGACTGTTTATTATTCGCTTGCAGATGGACATATCCAGTCTATTATCAGTCAGGGCATGGAGCATATTACAGAATAAAAAGATATGTTAAGATGACTGACCAAAGCGTTTTCCTGCATCTGGGCGAAGCAAAGATGCAAGTCTCAAAATAAGAAAGAGAATGTGGGAATAGAGTTATGAAAAAGCAGTTAAAGAGAAAATGTATAGTCTATGGATTGGGAATAATCGTATATGCAGGTGCTGTCTGGGGGGCAGCCCGATTTATGCTGTCCGATCAAGAAAAATTCGCAATATTTCTGGGAACTTATTTACTGATAGGATATGGGGCATTTCAGAAATTGAGTGAAGAGATTATGGAAAAGAGATTCCCGGTAGAATATATATTAGTTATCTTTGCAACAATCGGAGCATTTGGCATAGGGAAATATATGGAAGCTGTGATAGTTATGCTTATGTTTGAACTTGGAATGCTTGCGGAACAGATTGCAACAGACCGGACAAAGAGATCTATTGCAAAGATGATCGATCTGAGACCGACATATGCTATTCGTAAAGTAAAAGGGCAGGAAGTACAGGTAGATCCTTCGGAATTAAAGATGAGTCATATTATTGTGATCAAACCAGGAGAACGAATTCCAGTCGATGCGGTTGTTCTGTCTGGAAGCTCAACTATAGATACAAAGGCAATTACAGGAGAGGCAATGCCGGTGGAAGTGTATAAAGGGGATAAGATTTACAGTGGCTGCATTAATCAAAGCGGTGTGCTGGAAGCGCGAGTGACAAGAATTTACAAGGATTCAATCGTCTCAAGAATTATGGAAACTGTGGAGGAGGCGCAGAACCGTAAATCCCAAAAAGAAGCATTTGTGACGAGATTTTCCAAAGTATATGCACCGATCATGGTATTGCTGTCTGTGTTGATCATGGTTATTCCGCCGTCTACATTTTCTTATGGAAACTGGGAGACATGGATATATAAAGGACTTATTTTTATAATCGTGGCATGTCCATGTGCGCTTGCAGTGGCAGCACCACTTGCATTTTTAGGTGGAATTGCTTCAGCAGCCAGACAGGGAATCGTGGTCAAAGGTGGTAATTTTCTGGAAAGCCTGGTGAAAGCAGATACATTTATCTTTGATAAAACAGGAACTTTGACACAAGGAGAGTTCCGGGTGGCAAGAATAAAAGCAGTGGGTATGACAGAAGAAGAACTTTTAAAGCTGGTCGCTCATGTGGAGAGTTATTCCAATCACCCGCTGGCAAAATCACTGGCAGATGCATATGGAAAAGAGCTGGATACTGACAGTGTCAGAAGCGTAAAAGAAAAGCCTGGATTTGGAATCAGTGCGACCTATGAAGGACAGAGAGTGCATGTTGGAAGCCGTCGTATGATGGATGCAAAAAAGCTGCTGGTAGATGAAATTAATGAACCGGGAACAGTCGTCTACGTATGTGTGGGCAGAGAGTATGCAGGATATGTACTCGTTCAGGATCAGGTGAAAGAAGAGGCGAAAGCGACGCTTACATGGCTGAAGGAAAAGTATCGGGCAATTTTGGTGATGCTGACGGGAGACACAGAAAAGACGGGACGGGCGGTTGGACGCGAACTTCATATGGACTATGTTTATACGGACTTACTTCCGCAGGACAAACTGGAACAGTTAGAAGATTTCATGTCTATTCAGGGAGAGGCAGAGAAGCTGGTCTGTGTCGGTGATGGAATTAACGATGCTCCGATGCTGGCGAGAGCAGATATAGGAATTGCCATGGGAAATCTCGGGTCAGAAGCGGCAATTGAGGCAGCAGATGTGATTCTTGTAAAAGATGACCTTCATGGAATAGTAGCTTTGATGAAAATTGCAAAAGAGACCCTGCGCAGTGTTTCACAGAATATTACATTTGCAGTATTTATAAAGATACTTGTGTTGTTTATGGCAGTTATTGGATACTTTGGTATGTGGGAAGCAATTTTAGTAGAGATGGTCGTGGTGATACTGGCAGTGATTAATTCAGCAGGAGTTGCAGGATATACTGCTTAGACAGGAGGAAAAAAGACAAGAATTATGAAATGTTATAAAAGAATTATACCACTGATACTGGCGTGCATGATGCTTGCCGGATGTGGTCAGAATGTATATAAAAAGGGTGTGGAAAGTCTGGAAAATAAAGATTATGCAGCAGCACAGGAGAATTTCCAGAAAGCAGTAGAGGATAAGAAAAATGTGGCCGATTCCTATCGTGGACTGGGAATTGCATATTATGAACAGGAAAAATACAAAGATGCGCTTGCTGCATTTGAAAATGCAGTTTCCGCCGGAACGAAGGAGACAGGAACAATCTGTAATATGATGGCAGTGTGTAAGATGCAGACAGAAAACTATGAAGATGCTATTTCTTATTATGAAAAAGCATTGGATCATTCAGATTGTTCTGACGATATGAAGCAGGAAATTCAGTTTAATGTAATAGTCTGCTATGAAAAACTGGAAGACTGGGACAATGCAAAAGCAAAACTGGAAGATTATGTGACTGCATATCCAGATGACGAGAAAGCTGCTAAAGAAGCAGAATTTTTAAAAACCAGATAAGGGAAGTTTAAATGATAGAATTAAAGAAAGAGACAGAACGTGTTATATTGGTAGGGGTATGTCTTCCGGGGCAGGAGGATATCGATGCTTCACTGGAAGAACTAAGTGAGCTTGCGAAGACAGCCGGTGCTGTTACAGTAGGAAAAGTTGTGCAGAGCCGGGATCAGGTACACCCGGGAACTTATGTCGGAAAGGGAAAGATTGATGAGATCAAAAGCCTTTTGTGGGAGTTGGATGCAACAGGAATTATCTGTGATGATGAATTGTCGCCGGCACAGATGAACAATCTCCAGGATGAACTAGATGCAAAGGTTATGGATCGGACTCTGGTTATTTTGGATATATTTGCTGCAAGAGCATCTACCAGTGAAGGAAAGATTCAGGTTGAGTTGGCGCAGCTTAAGTACCGACAGACGAGACTTGCCGGATTTGGAACTGCCATGTCAAGGCTTGGCGGTGGTATCGGTACGAGAGGTCCGGGAGAAAAGAAGCTGGAGATGGACAGACGTCTTATTAAAAATCGGATCGCACTTCTGAATCGGGAGCTAAAGAGTGTAAAGCAACACCGTGAAGTGACAAGAGAAAAAAGAGCAAAGAGCCGGATTCCGGTCGCAGCAATCGTGGGATATACGAATGCCGGAAAGTCAACACTTCTCAACGCTTTGACTGGTGCAGATATTCTGGCGGAAGATAAGTTGTTTGCAACACTGGACCCGACGACAAGAAGTCTGAAGCTTCCAAGCGGTCAGGAGATACTTCTGACAGATACCGTAGGTTTTATCCGGAAGCTGCCACATCATCTGATCGATGCATTCAAAAGTACACTGGAGGAAGCAAAGTATGCAGATATGATTCTGCATGTGGTTGATGTCTCGAATCCTCAGGCGGATGAGCAGATGTTTACTGTTTATGAGACACTTCAGGGATTAAAAGTCCAGGATAAACCGATTATTACCGTATTTAATAAACAGGACCGACTGGAAGGAATACCAGTTATTCGAGATTTTAAGGCAGACTATGCGGTTTCAATATCTGCAAAGACTAAAGCAGGACTCGGGGATCTGCTGGAGACGATTGAAGCGCTTCTTCGCCAGCAGAAGGTTTATATAGAGGAAGTATATCCGTACAGTGAAGCCGGGAAGATCCAGCTTATTCGAAAATATGGAGAATTACTGGAAGAGAATTATACAGAAGAAGGTATCCAGGTTACGGCATATGTACCTGCTGATATTTATCCGCAAATTGTTGTCAACAGGTAATTTTTATTATGTTTTATAGTGTGTTATTTTTTCATACATTTAAACGACAGAAAAATCATTATATACATTGAAAAAGAAATTGATGCCTGTTATGATAAGAATAGTGAAAATTGTCTGAAGATTTAAAACGGAGGTATGTTATGAAAGTGGTATTAGAGCGTTATCATGGATTAAGCAACGATTATGTAGTATTTGATCCAAATAAAAATGAACTGGAACTGACACCGGGAAATGTTAAGATGATTTGTGACCGTAATGCAGGACTTGGAGCAGATGGAGTCCTGGAAGGTCCGGTTATAAAAGAAGACGGCATGCATGTCAAAGTATGGAATCCGGATGGAAGTGAATCTGAAACAAGTGGAAATGGTGTCCGTATTTTTGCAAAATATTTAAAAGATGCAGGCTATATTCAAAAGAAGAATTTCAAATTATATACCAGATATGGGGAGGCAGCAGTTACATTTTTAAATGAAGACGGAAGCAGACTACGTGTTTCTATGGGAAAGATTTCTTTCTGGAGTGATGAAATTCCGGTGACAGGAGAGAAGAGAGAAGTTATCAATGAAGATATGGTATTCGGAAGGACACTGTATCCGGTTACTTGTGTAAGTGTCGGTAATCCGCACTGCGTGATTCCGATGAGAGAAATCTCTAAGAATATTGTATGCAAGATTGGTGATTATTCCGAGTGTGCGAAGTATTTTCCGCACAGAATCAATACACAGATTATGAAAGTCATCGACAAAGAGAATATCGCTATTGAGATTTATGAACGTGGTGCAGGCTATACTCTGGCATCTGGAACAGGTGCATGTGCAGCCGCAGCCGTGGCACATAAGCTTGGTATGACGAATAACAAAGTAATCGTACATATGCCGGGAGGAGACCTTCAGGTGGAAGTAGAAGATGACGGAACGGTCTTTATGACAGGAGATGTATTCTACGTGGCAAAGATTACGCTCAGCAGTGAATTTACGGAGAATTTAAGAAGCCTGTAAGAAGGAGAGATATGTCTTTAAAATTCGTATTTGGGCCATCTGGCTCAGGAAAATCTTATCAATTATATGATTATGTGATCCGGGAATCTGTAAAGTTCCCGGATCGTCAGTATATTGTCCTTGTACCGGAGCAGTTTACGATGCAGACGCAGAAGGATCTTGTCATGCAACATCCGAATCATGGAATTATGAATATCGATGTACTTAGTTTTGTGAGGCTTGCTTACCGCATCTTTGAGGAGACCGGTGGGCAGGCCCTTCCGGTGTTGGATGATGAGGGAAAGAATCTGATTCTGCGAAAGATTGCCGGTGATTATGAAAAGGATTTAAAAGTCTTAAAGGGAAATATGAAAAAGCTTGGCTATATCAGCGAAGTCAAATCAGTGCTTTCAGAATTTGATCAGTACGATATTGGGGAAGAGGAACTGAGGCAGATGAAAGCAGTAGCAGGGGAGAATTCAAGGCTTTATTATAAACTTCAGGATCTGGAAGTTCTGTATATTGGTTTTAAGAAATATCTGGAAGATAGATTTGTTACGAAAGAAGAACTCCTGGACGCACTTTGCCGTGTAGTGAAAGGTTCGGATATTTTAAAAGAAAGTACGATTGTTCTGGACGGATTCACAGGATTTACACCAGTACAGAACCGGCTGCTTGGAGAACTTCTTGAAGTATGCCGGGAAGTGATCGTAACTGTAACAATGGATGATCGGGAAAACCCGTACGTTTATAAACACCCATATCAGTTATTTGCACTCGGCAAGCATACCGTGACATCGTTAATACAGATTGCGGCAGAGAGAAAAGTGAGTGTGGAAGAAGCTTTGTGTCTGTACGAACGTCCACTCTATCGATTCTGTGACAATTCGGCTATGGAGTTTCTGGAGAGAAATATATTCCGCTA
The DNA here is from genome assembly GCF_025150245.1 of Dorea formicigenerans. Lineage (NCBI taxonomy): Bacteria > Bacillati > Bacillota > Clostridia > Lachnospirales > Lachnospiraceae > Dorea > Dorea formicigenerans. The sequence goes on along the minus strand of NZ_CP102279.1, from coordinate 2,377,372 downwards.
TAGCAAAGAATGTTATAAGGAAAAACAGGGAGCAGTCCGGATACATGTGGCCAGAAATCCAAGAGAAGAAGCGATGAAAGCTGCAGGAAGAGTTCGGAACCTGGTTCGGACAAAAGGATATCGTTACCGGGATATCGGAGTTATTGTAAGCAATATGGAGGTGTATGGTGATGACCTGGGACAGGCATTTGACATCTACGAAATTCCGGTGTTTATGGATCATAAGCGGAGTATTCTTTTGAATTCTTTTGTAGAATATATCCGGAGTCTTCTGAATATGGTGAAGGATAATTTCAGTTATGAGAGTGTATTTCGTTTCTTAAGAACAAATCTTAGTGGTTTTACTTATGGTGAAGTCGATGAACTGGAAAATTACGTAATTGCGCTTGGAATCCGTGGATATAAGAAATGGCAGGAGAGCTGGATCCGCCGCCCGAAATATCTGGAAGAAGAAAATCTGGAAATTCTGAATCATAACCGGGTTCGTCTTGTGGAAAAGGTGGACACGCTTGTGTATGTATTAAGACAAAGGAGCAAGACAGTCAAAGATGTGACGATGGCGCTTTATGAGTTTATGGTGAGAGAAGAACTTCAGTTAAAATTGCAGCGTCAGTCTGAAGCATTTCAAGAGGCAGGAGAACTTGCGCTTGCCAAGGAATACAGTCAGGTTTATCGTATTTTGATTGAACTATTTGATAAATTCGTAGAACTTCTTGGTGATGAGAATGTGACCATGGATGAATATCTGAAGCTTTTAGACGCGGGTCTTGAAGAAGCAAGAGTCGGAGTCATTCCACCTGGAATTGATCAGGTTGTTGTTGGAGACATGCAACGTACAAGATTAAAAGATATTAAAGCACTTATTTTTGTCGGGGCAAATGATACATTTCTTCCGGGAGCATTAATAAGGAGTGGCCTTCTTACAGAGCGCGACAGGGATAAGTTTGCAACAGGAAAGATCCATCTGTCACCGGGAGGTAAAGAGAAAGCGTACGAGCAGAAATTTTATCTTTACATGAATCTGACAAAACCTTCTGAGACATTGGATATTTATTACAGCAAGGTTTCCGCGGACGGAAAAAGTATCCGCCCATCATATCTGATCCAGGAGATGCAGAGATTATTTTCGGGTCTGGAAATAGAAGACGAAGAAAAACAGGCATTTTCTGCCCAGGAGTGGACCCCAAAGCTTGGTATGCAAAAAGTTATCAGAGGATTTCAGGACGGGAATGCTATGGATCAGGAATGGCAGGAATTATATTCCTGGTACAAGAGACAGCCACAGTGGCAGTATCGTGTAGAAGAACTTATGAAATCAGGATTTTATACCCGGCCGGCAGATGGACTGACAAAAGAGGTGGCTAAGCAGCTTTATGGAGAACATTTTCAGGACAGTATTACGAGAATTGAACGGTTTTCAGCCTGCGCATTTGCTCATTTTCTTACTTATGGACTGCGCCTTCGGGAGCGTCAGACATACGAATTCCAACCGCTGGATCTGGGAAATGTGTGCCACAGCGCCCTGGAGTATTATTCCAGAAAGCTAAAAGAAGAGCATTTGTCCTGGACAGAGATAGAGGAAGAAAAAAGACAAGAATACATTGATGATAGTGTGGAACATGCCATTTCCGACTATGGAAATTCGGTGCTTTACAGTTCAGCGCGCAACGAGTATATGATTGAACGCATGAAGCGTCTTCTGACGAGAACCATATGGGCGCTTACAAAGCAGTTGGAAGCAGGAGATTTTGTGCCGGTGGCTTATGAAATGCGTTTTGAGAATGGTAAGATTGACCGTGTGGATCTGTGCAAAGACAAAGACAAGGTCTATGTCAAGGTTCTGGATTATAAGACCGGGAGCAAGGCCTTTGATGTGGTGGCTTTATATCATGGGCTCCAGCTTCAGCTTATGGTCTATATGGATGCAGCAGTAAAAATGACTCAAAAACATTACCCGGACAGTGAAGTGATTCCGGCAGGTGTCTTTTATTACCGGTTAAATGATCCTCTTGTGGAGAAGAAAGTGGTTGGAGAGGAAGAAGAAATCTGGCAGAAAGTACTAAAAGAGCTGAAAGTGGATGGCGTGATGAATTTGAAAGATGAGACACTGGAGCATCTAGATCATTGTCAGGTCGGAGAATCTGCTGTCATTCCTGTGAAATATAATAAAAATGGTAGTCTGTCAAAAAATTCAAAAGTTGCATCGGAGCAGGAATTTGAAGTGATGATGCGCCATGCCCTGGGGAAAGTTTTTAAGGTACATCGAAAAATATTAAGTGGAGAAGTTGCGGCATTTCCATACCGGAGAAAACAGGAGAGTGGCTGTGATTATTGTGCATACCGGCATATCTGTGGTTTTGACCAGAAAATACCGGGATACAAATATCGGGATATTTTTGAGATGACACAGTCAGAGGTGATGGCAGCCATGGAAGCAGATGCAGTCAAAGAGAACATGAATCGGGACGATCATGAAAAGGAGCAGGAGAAAGGAACGGGCTCATGGGAGTAAAATGGACAAAACAGCAGCAACAGGTCATTGATCTTCGGGACCGCAATATTCTTGTGTCTGCAGCAGCAGGTTCGGGAAAGACAGCAGTGTTGGTAGAGCGTATTATTACAATGCTGACTGATGAGGAACACCCGGTCAATGTGGACGAACTTCTGATTGTAACATTTACAGAAGCAGCGGCAGGTGAGATGAAAGAACGAATCCGGGGTGCCATTGAAAAGGCATTAGAAGAGAATCCGGAAAATGAACATCTGAAAAGACAGGCGACTTTGATCCACAATGCGCAGATTACAACAATTCACAGTTTCTGTCTTTCCGTAATCCGTGATCATTTTCATGTAATCGATATTGATCCAGGTTTCCGTACTGCAGAAGAAGGAGAACTGAAACTTTTGCGGCATGATGTATTAGATGAACTGCTGGAAGAAAAGTACGCGCAAAAAGAAGAGCGGTTCTTGCGGTTTTCTAATGCCTATGGTGGAAGAAGAAATGATAAAAAGCTGGAAGAAATGATTGAGAAGGCTTACGATTACAGTCGGAGCTATCCAGACGGAGAGGGCTGACTTGATTCTTGTGTTGATGCATATAGAGTCGACTGTGCAGAAGATCTGGAAAAAAGTGATTATGGAAACAAAATTGTAACCTGGGCGAAAGCCTACCTGGAAGAAGCAAAACTATTGAATGAACAGGCAACGCAAATTAGTCTGGAAATAGATGGCCCGGCTGTGTATGAAGAGGCTTTGAAGCTGGATGCTCAGACAATAAGAGAGCTCTTAAGTGCAAAAAATTATAATGAGCTGTCTGGGCGCATCCAGAATGTAGAGTGGAGCAGGTTTGCATCATGCAGAGATAAGACTGTATCGAAAGAAAAAATAGAAGCAGTTAAGGATCTTCGTGAGCAGGTGAAGGAAATTGTCAGTGGTCTGAAGAAAGATTATTTTTATCAGAAACCGGAAGAAATGGCAGCAGATATGCAGATATGTCTTCCTTATATGGAAGAATTGGTGGGCCTGGTAAAATGTTTTTCGCAAAGATTTGACGCAAAGAAGCGCCAGGAAAATGTTATTGATTTTTCAGATATGGAGCAGTTTGCACTTCAAATCCTGGCAAAAAAAACAGAAGAAGGGTTTGAACCTTCTGAGGTTGCAAAGGAATATCAGGATCAGTTCCGGGAGATTATGATTGACGAATATCAAGATAGTAATCTGATCCAGGAGACAATTCTGACTAGTATTTCCGGTGTTTCGAAAGGAAAATATAATATTTTTATGGTGGGAGATGTCAAGCAGAGTATTTATAGCTTCCGGCTGTCCAGACCAGAGCTTTTTATGGAAAAATTTGACACGTATGATTTGGAAAAAGGACCAAAACAAAGGATTGATCTTCATAAAAACTTCCGGAGTCGAAAAGAAGTACTGGACAGTGTGAATTACATTTTTCGGCAGATTATGGTGCGAAATCTTGGAGAAATTGATTACGATGACAAGGCGGCATTGTATGTAGGTGCAGAATATCCTGAAAATCCGGGGTGTGAAACAGAAGTACTTGTATTAAATACAGAATTAAAAAAATATGACCGTTCCATAAAAGCCTCCAAACAGGAGATGGAAGCTCGGATGATCGCAAGCCGGATCCGCAGGCTAATTGCAGAGCAGAAGGTTCTGGATAAGAAGACAGGAAAACTGCGTCCGGCAAGATATTCCGATATTGTCATTCTTACCAGAAGTGTGAAAGGGATTGCTGACATATTTGTACAGGAACTGAATCGGGAAGGAATTCCGGCATTTTCAGGTACAAAAGAAGGCTATTTTGCGACGCAGGAAATCGGTGTGCTTCTGGATTATCTGAGAGTGCTGGATAATCGGAAACAGGATATTCCACTGGCGGCGGTTCTTATGTCGGCATTTTGTGGATTGAATGAACAAGAAATGGCAGTGATCCGAAGTTCTGAAGCTTTTGAAATTCCATTTTACCAGGCGGTAGAAAATTATCTGGAAAACGGAGAAAATACGGTAATATGTGAGAAACTCAAACATTGCTATGGAAAAATGAATGATTTCCGCGAAATTGTTCCGTATACACCAATCCATGAACTTCTACGGAGTATTCTGACACAAACCGGGTATGGTCAGTTTATTTCAGCAATGCCGGGAGGCGCGCAGCGTGCGGCAAATGTAGAAATGCTGATTACAAAAGCGCAGGCATTTCAGTCTTCCAGCTATAAAGGACTTTTTCATTTTGTGCGTTATATTGAGCAGCTTCAGAAATTTGAAGTGGATTATGGTGAGGCAAGTCTGGAAGATGAGCAGTCAGACACAGTCCGTGTCATGACAATCCATAAAAGTAAAGGACTGGAGTTTCCAATCGTGTTTGTAGCAGGAACTGGTAAAAAATTCAATGTGACGGATCTTGCCGGACAGGTGATTATTCATGCCAGACTGGGAGTCGGTATGGACGTGGTAGATTTAGATAGAAGAACGAAAATTCCAAGTCTGGTAAAAAAAGTGATTCAAAAAGAAGCGAAGCTTGATAATTTAGGAGAAGAGCTTCGTGTGCTTTATGTTGCACTGACAAGAGCAAAGGAAAAGCTGATTATTACAGGAACCTGTGATAATCTAGAGACAAAAATGGCAAAGACGCTGACCTTTGCACAGAGAAGTAGTGCTATTCAATATCTGGACTGGATCATACCGGCACTTGCATATATACCAGAAGAGATACCGGTCACTTTCGAAGAAGTGTTGCTAGAAGAGATTGTCCGTGATGAGGTGGAGACGGAAGTATCCGGAAAAATACAGGAAGAAATATTACGAAGATGGGACACTTCAGCAGAATATGATGCAAATGTAAGACAGACATTAGAAGAACAGTTCGCATATCAGTATCCTTATCCAAAAAGTCATGCTAGAAAGATGAAATTTACAGTATCCGAGCTAAAAAAAATGGCTTATCAGGCAGAACTTGACGATGAGGAAAATGCTTTGGGAGAAGTAGTTTTTGAAGAACCGGAAGTTGTACCGCTTCTTCCTAAATTTATGACAGAAGAAGAAACACTGACCGGAGCTCCGCGAGGAACTGCTTATCACCGCGTCATGGAACTTCTCGATTTTGAAAAAATGTATGATAGGCAGACGCTGGAGACAGAGATAAACACATTTGTAGAACAAGGGCGAATGACGCGAGAAATGGCAGATTCCGTCCGGACAGCCGATGTGTTGGGATTTCTTGATAGCTCTGTGGGAAAACGAATGAGAACAAGTGCAGATTGTGGAAAACTGTGGAAAGAACAGCCGTTTGTACTTGGAATACCAGGACAGGAATTATATAAAGACGAGCCAGAAGGTGACTTTGCTCTTGTACAGGGAATCATAGATGTGTACTTTGAGGAAGAAGACGGACTGGTCGTACTGGATTACAAGACAGACAAAGTATATAAGATAGAAGAACTGGTGGAAAAATACCATGCCCAGCTAGATTACTATGGCAGGGCACTGGAACAGATCACTGGGAAGAAAGTGAAAGAAAAGGTGCTGTACTCTTTTACACTGGGCGAAGCCTGCAGTTTGTCTTAACAAATATTAATTACTAAAAAGGATGCATCAAGTGCATATTCTAAGTTCCCCACACAGGGAATTACGATGAACCTCTAAAAACAAACATCATATTCAGCAGAGGCCTCTATGATGTTAAGAGTTTCATCTCCATTGTGTGGAAGTCGCGTAGAATATGCACTTGATGCTGTTTTTATCTCAGTCGAGAAGACAGACTCCCACCTTCAGGTGGTGAGTAATAGCAAATTTGTCTCAGTGGGAGTCCAATCTCCGACTGAGATAAACGCTCCACGAGGATGCGCAGTGATTCTGATAGGAATATGTCAGCTTCTCTGACCAGAATCACGCGCCAAGTCTCACGGACGTTCGACTTGAATGAAAATATCTGTTAAGACAAAATGCAGGTTGTTCCATTTTTGCAACTGTTTTCTCTTGACTTATAATATTATATGCCATATAATATACAAAAGCATATATTATACAGCATATAATATATGAAACAAAATAATATAGCGAATCTGTAAAGATAATTGCATGACAATTTTTGGTTAAATCCAGATTTTGCAGAAAGGGTGTGGTGAAATGGTCTTTAATACAGGTGCAGCTCTTTTAGATGCGATTGTTCTGGCAGTTGTGTCACGGACAGAGGAAGGCACTTATGGTTATAAGATTACACAGGATGTGCGGGAGACAATAGAAGTGTCTGAATCAACCCTCTATCCAGTTCTTCGAAGACTTCAAAAAGATGGGTGTCTTGAAGTGTACGACAGACAATATGATGGGCGCAATCGAAGATATTATAAGGTGACTTTGGCAGGAAGGGAAAAGCTTGATATGTATCGGACAGAATGGACACAATATACGAACAAGATCAATCAGTTATTTGCAGGGGGTGAGAAGTAATGAACCGAATTGAATATATGACAAAACTAGCATCGCTTTTACAGGACATCCCGGAAGTAGAGCGAAGAGATGCTATGAAGTATTACAATGATTATTTTGATGAGGCCGGCGAAGAGAATGAAGAACAGGTTATCCGGGAATTTGGCGCTCCGGAGGAAGTGGCAGAGAATATAAAAGCAGATTTAAAAGGCAAGACGGAAAATACAACGCATGGTCAGCAGGAAGAATATCAGTCAGCAGGACAGCAATATCAGATGAATCATCAGGAGAATAAGCAGTCATCGGAATATCAGTATGGGACATCAGATGATCAGAAAAAGAAAAATGCCCGTATTGGAAAAATTGTTTTAATTGTGGCTCTTGCGATAATTATAGGACCGGTCTTGATTCCAATTATCGGAGGTATTCTGGCTGCAGGACTGGCAATGGTGTTAACTATCATTGTTGGAGTATTTGCATTGGTTATTGCCGGGGCTGCCATTGCAATTGTTGGAATTTCGCTGGTAATATCCGGTTCCGTTATACTTCTGCCACAGACGGCCGCAGGATTGGCATTGATTGGCAGCGGTCTGATCATAATGGTTCTTGGTGTGGTTGCAACAGTAGGATTTGGAAAACTCTGTGAAGTAGTACTCCGTGGACTGGCAAAGGGAATGAAGTACCTCTGGGAAAAGATTTCTCATAGAAAGGTGGTAGCGTGAAGATGAAAAAAGGGTGGAAAATATTCTGGTTGACCTGTGGTATTACGTTGGTAGTCGGTATTGCACTTTTAGGCATTGGACTGGGAATGGGCGCAACGATGGAAATAGTGAAAGAACGTGCTCCAATAAAAGAGACTTATAGTCCGAATATTCAGGAAAGCTATCAGGGCATCCGAGAATTGGATCTTGACATAGCAGCAGGCGAGATAAAAATATTAAAAGCACCAAAAGAACAGCAGGAGATTACTGTAGAAACACAAAAAATATCCAAAAGTCTTAAGTTTAAGTGTTATGAAGAAGAGGGAGTATTAAATATTACAACAAATAAAAAAGTCTGGAACTGGATTTACGCGCGAAATCATGCACAAGATGCCAAAATATATGTTTATATTCCAGAAGGCTATAGGCTGGAAGAAGTAGAGATGAATCTGAGTGCAGGCAGCATTTATATAGAAGATATCCATACAGAAGATTTAGATATAGATGTAGATGCCGGTGAGGTTCAAGTGGATTCTTTCCTGACAAATGATCTGACAATGAATTGTGATATGGGGCTGATCGAAGCGCTCGGAAAGACACTGGGAGATGCAGATCTTGAAAGTGGCGTCGGAGAGATTAACTTTACTGCCATCGGTAATGAGACAGATTATAATTATGATCTGAATTGCGACATAGGAAGTATTGTGTGTGGCGAAAGAGAATTTACGGAGATTGGAAGTGAATATCAGATTGAAAATCAGTCCGATAAGACAATGTCAATTGAATGTGGAGTTGGGGAGGTAAATGTTCAATTTCAGGCAGAACAATCATAGGAAATGTGAAAAAATAAGCCGAAGGTAAATGTTTTGGCGAATAAGAAATACAGATGTGTTAACAATACTGGTGTAGAAAAATATGTTTCGGCCATATGAAGGAAAGGAGTTTGCCATGGCAAAAAAGAAGGATACACCAGTTCGTTTGGATCAGCTTACAGAAGAAGAGAAGATGAAATATGAGATAGCCGATGAGTTAGGACTTTTAGATAGGGTTATGAAAGACGGTTGGAAATCGTTGTCATCAAAAGAAACCGGGAGAATTGGTGGAATACTTGCCAGAAAAAGGAAAAATCGAAGTAAGAAGTAACAAAAATATTACAAAAAATATTACGAATATTAACAAATGTGAACATTTTACAAGAAACCTTGAAAAACATAGAATCGTTTGCTATAATCGAACAGCTACAAGATGTTGACAAATATGAGTGAGATTATGAGCAAAAAGATAAGTGTTTTAGATATATCCATTGATAATTTTACAGCAAAAGAAGCTATGCGGGAAGCGCTTGCTTATATGGAATCGGATCTGGTGAGTGTAATCGAACTTGTGACGATAGAAAGTCTTATGGAACTGGGAACAGAGGCTGAGTTAAAAGAAGAGATCGAGAATTTCGACCTTATACTGGCTGGTAACAAGACAATTCTGGAAGCAGCAGAGATTACAGATCACAAGTGTCTGCGAGAGACGCAAGATAAGACATTTTTAAAGATGTTTTTAAGATATCTGGCAAGAAAGCATAAGCGGGTATATCTTTTGGTGGAATCGGAAGAAGAAGGACAGAAGATGTTCGGACATTTTGAAGAGTATTACAGAGGAACCCAGATTGTAGGTATGGCGAAAGTATCTGCAAAGAATCGGGCAGATGATATGTTGATCAATGCGATCAATGGCGAGGAAGTAGATTGTGTCTTGTCGGCACTTTCTTCACCGCTGCAGGAAGAACTGATTTCCAAGAATCGTAATGTGATGAATGCAAGAGTATGGCTTGGACTTGGAAAAGATGGAATTCCAGTGGCAGAGAAAGGCATTGGTGGGGGTAGAATCGGTCAGTTTTTTATGAAACAGATTTTTAAGAAGGAAATTGAAAAGAGTAAAAAAAGAGGAAACTAACAAAAAAACTGTAGTTTTCTCTTTATTTTTTTGTCAAAATATATTAATATAGAATTTGAGAATATGCTCTTTTACTAAAAAACAGGGCACTTTGTTGTGAAAAATGCATATTGATATGAGTGGAGGAGATGGATATGATATCTAATCAGATACTTCAAAACACAATTGAAGGATTGAAAGGAATTACAAGAATTGACTTCTGTGTGATGGATACAGATGGGAAACCGCTTGCAAGTACGATGACAGAACAGGAGAATTATGAAGAAGAAGTGCTGGCCTTTGTGGATTCTCCGGCAGATAGCCAGGTTGTGCGTGGATATCAGTTTTTTAAGATCTTTGAAGAACATCAGTTGGAATATGTGCTGTTGGCGAATGGTGGCAGTGATGATGTGTACATGGTTGGAAAGATTGCAGCATTTCAGATCCAGAATCTGTTAGTTGCATATAAGGAGCGTTTTGACAAGGATAATTTCATTAAGAATCTGCTTTTGGATAACCTGCTTCTTGTAGATATTTACAATCGTGCCAAAAAATTACATATTGACACAGAAGTGCGTCGTGTTGTATTTATAATTGAGACGGATCATGAGAAGGACAGCAATGCTCTTGATAATGTACGTAATCTTCTGGGAAACAAATCAAAAGATTTTGTGACAGCAGTAGATGAGAAGAATATTATCATTGTGAAGGAACTTGAGCTTGAAGACGGGCACAAGGAACTTGAAAAGATGGCGAACGGTTATCTGACACTGTTGAAAGATAATGGGGAAGAAGACGCCCTGATCGCATATGGTACCGTCGTACATGATATCAAAGAGGTATCTAAGTCTTATAAAGAGGCGAAACTGGCGCTTGATGTAGGTAAGATATTCTTCAGTGAGAGAAATGTTATTGCTTACAGTGCGCTTGGAATCGGAAGATTGATTTATCAGTTGCCGATTCCACTCTGTAAGATGTTCATCCGTGAGATTTTTGAGGGGAAATCGCCAGATGACTTCGACGAAGAGACATTAGCAACTATTAATAAGTTCTTTGAGAACAACCTGAATGTATCAGAAACATCCAGACAACTGTATATTCATCGTAATACGCTTGTATACAGACTGGATAAACTTCAGAAGAGCACAGGACTTGATCTTCGTGTGTTTGAGGATGCCATTACTTTTAAAATCGCTCTTATGGTAGTGAAATATATGAAGTATATGGAATCGATGGAGTATTAAATAATTAGGAGGAAACTATGATCGAATTAAAGGACGTAACCAAAGAGTACTCGAAGGGAATCTCTGCGCTAAATGGTATCAACCTTAAGATCGAGCAGGGCGAATTCGTATTTATCGTAGGTGACAGTGGATCAGGCAAGTCAACACTTATCAAATTGATCATGAAGGAGCTGGAGCCTACATCAGGTACTATTGTTGTGAACGGACATAATCTGGGCCGCATGCGCCATAGAAAAGTTCCGATGTACCGAAGAAATATTGGAGTAGTGTTCCAGGATTTCAGACTTTTAAAGGATCGTAATATCTATGAGAATATTGCTTTTGCACAGAGAGTTACAGAGACCTCTGCAAGAGTGATCAAGAAAAAAGTACCGGCAGCATTGTCACTGGTGGGACTTGCACAGAAGTACAAAGCATTTCCAAAGGAGTTATCCGGTGGAGAGCAGCAAAGAGTAGCGATTGCAAGAGCAATCGTGAATGAACCGGCGATTCTTCTCGCTGACGAGCCTACAGGAAATCTGGATCCGACAAATTCATGGGAGATCATGAAGCTTTTGGAGGAGGCGAATGACAGAGGAACTACCGTTTTGGTCGTAACTCATAATCAGGAAATTGTAAACGAGATGAAGAAGCGAGTTGTTACGATGAAAAAGGGAGTCATTGTAAGCGACGAGAAAAAAGGTGGGTATAATAATGAAAATTAGTACTTTTGGATATTCTATGAAGCAGGGTGTCAAGAACATAGGGAGAAATAAGATGTTTTCCATTGCATCTATTGCGACTATGTCAGCTTGTATTTTCCTGTTTGGCCTGTTTTATTCTATTGTTATGAATTTTAATTATATCGTACAGAAGGCAGAAGAGGGAGTTGCCATTACGGTATTTTTTGATCAAGAAGCAACACAGGAACAAAAAGATAACATTGGAGCTCAGCTTAAGAATGAAGACGGAGTATTAAGCGTCACTTATGTGAGTGGTGATGAAGCATGGGCAAAGTTCCAGAAGCAATATTTCCAGGGATCAGAAGAAGCAGCAGAAGGATTTAAAGATGATAATCCGCTTGCAAATTCTGATAACTATGAAGTATATATGTCTGATGTTTCCAAACAGAAAGATGTAGTAAGTTTTGCAGAAAGCCTGGATGGAGTCCGTAAAGTCAATAAATCAGATGTCGTTGCGAAGACGCTGACCAGTGTAAATAAACTGGTAGGTTATGTATCAGTTGCCATTATTGGAATTCTGTTAGCGGTATCTATTTTCCTGATCAGTAATACAGTTACCATGGGTATTACTGTCAGAAGAGAAGAGATAGCTATTATGAAATATATCGGAGCGAAGGATGGATTTGTCCGAGCACCGTTCGTGTTTGAAGGATTGCTCATCGGAGCAATCGGAGCTGTGATTCCACTTGGAATTCTGTACTTTGTATATGAGAAGGCAATTCACTATATTCTTGAGAAGTTCCATCTTCTTCAGAATATCATTAATTTCCTTCCGGTCACACAAGTATATAGAACACTTTTACCAGTAGGAATTCTTTTGGGAGTGGGAATCGGTTTTGTAGGAAGTTTCTTTACAATCAGAAAACATCTGAAAGTATAATAACATACGTACTTAATTGATAAGGGGGTACATATGATAAAGGGGAAGAAAATTATCAGTGCTTTACTGATCGGTACATTATGCCTGGGAATGTCGACACAAGTAAGAGCTACCGAGATTGATGACACGAAGCAAAAGGCTGAAGAACTTCAAAAACAGAAGGAAGCGGCAGAATCGGAACAGAAGTCACTGGAAACGCAGCTTATGGCAATTGTTTCGGAGATGGAAGATACGAAAGATCAGATTTCTCAGAAGGAAGAAGAGCTGGGGCAGAAAGAAGAGGAGCTTTTTGAGGCTCAGGCTCAGGAAAATGATCAATATGAGAGTATGAAAAAGCGTATCAAATACATGTATGAGAATGGAAATACAAAATTTGTTGATATTTTATGTCAGTCAAAAGATATTGGCGAATTTTTGAATAATGCAGAATACATATCCACTATATCATCATATGACAGAGAACAATTGGTGGCATATCAGCAGATTCGCAAGAAAGTTCAGGAACAGCAGGCTGCACTGGAAGAGGAGTATGCAAAACTTGAAGACCTGCAGAATGATCTGATTGCAAAACAAACGAATGTCGAGAGCTTGAAAGCCAGCAAGGAAAGCGAGATTTCAAGTATCAGCGGAGAGCTGGAGCAGACGAACCAAAAGCTTGCAGAACTTCAGGCGGCCGCAGAAGAGGCGGCAAGAAAACAGAAAGAAAAAGAAGCCGCAGCTGCAGCAGCAAAGAAGAACAATAATAGTGGAAGTGCGGGAGGAGCTGTAGTCAGCGGAAATGGAATGTTTACGCATCCTTGTCCGGGATATAGTCGTATTTCCAGCACATTTGGATATCGTAATGCGCCACTTGCCGGAGCCAGTACAAATCACAAAGGAGTTGATTTTGCGGCATCAACTGGAACACCGATTTATGCAGCAGCAGCCGGAACTGTAACTTCAGCAGGTTACAGTGGTAAGGCTGGAAATTTGATTATTATTAACCATGGAAATGGACTTCTGACTTATTATATGCACTGCAATACAATTTTTGTGTCAGCAGGACAGAAGGTCAGTAAAGGACAGAATATCGGGCAAGTAGGAACAACAGGAAACTCTACGGGACCGCATTTGCATTTTCAGGTGATGAACAATGGAAAACCGGTAAATCCGATGAATTACTTGTAGAAAAATAAGCCTCTGGCAGGATTGCAGAGGCGTTCTTGAATCAAATTGAATTTAAGACAGACGGGACTAAAAATATGAAAAATAAAAAAGGATTTTTACAGGGGGCGCTTTGTGGCGCCCTTGCCATGTTATTGGCAGCAGGACTGGTATCATGTGGATTAAAAGCAAAAAACAGCAACAGTGGAGAGAAAGATACAACAGAAGCAATCAGTTCAGAGACCGATAAAAAGCTGGAAAAACTGGAATCTTTGATTAACCAGTATTATCTGAAAGATGTAGATCAAGATGAACTTCAGCAGGGAATTTACGAAGGATACATTGCCGGATTGAATGATCCGTATTCTGTATATTATGATGAAGAAGCTACGAAGAGTTTTCAGGAATCTACAGATGGAGAATATGACGGTATTGGTGCGGTGATGTCGCAGAATAAGGAGACTGGAATCATTACCATCAGTCAGGTATATGAAGGTTCACCTGCAGAACAGGCTGGAATGAAGGATAATGATATTCTCTATAAAGTAGAAGATGAGGAAGTGACAGGAAAAGATCTGACAGAAGTCGTCAGTAAGATAAAAGGAGAAAAGGGAACGGATGTTAATTTGACAGTTCTTAGAGGTGACGACAGAGAAGAGGTTGCAGTAACAGCAACCCGCGATACGATTGAGTATCCTACAGTAAGCTCTAAGATGCTAGATAATGGAATTGGGTATCTTAGAATTACAGAATTTGATTCCGTGACATATGACCAATATAAGAATGCCTATAATGACCTGAAAAACCAGGGAATGAAAGGAATGGTCGTAGATTTGAGAAGTAATCCAGGCGGAAGTCTGAGTATTGTGTGTAAAATATTAGATGAGATTCTTCCAGAAGGAAAGATTGTATATACTCAAGACAAAAACGGAAAAGAAGAAGACTTCACATCAGATGAAGAGCATCAAATCGATATTCCAATGACTGTTCTTGTAAATCAATATAGCGCCAGTGCTTCTGAGATTTTTGCAGGTGCGATCCAGGATTATGATCTGGGTGCAATTGTGGGAACGCAAACTTATGGAAAAGGTGTTGTACAGCAGATCTTTGATTTGAAAGACGGAACTTGTGTGAAACTTACAATTGCCAAATACTTTACGGCAAAAGGTCAGGATATTGATGGAAAAGGAATTACACCGGATGTAGCAATTGATTATCAGGCAGATGAAAACAATCCGGAAGCAGATAATCAGTTGAATAAAGCAATTGAAACCCTACAGGGAGAGATGCAGTAAGCAGCTCAATTGGGGACACCGTTAATCGCAGATGGGGACGTAGCAAACTTTTAAAATGCTACGTCCCCAATTAAGTTGCCAAGCATACGACAAAAAGGTCCGGTGGACCTTTTTTAGTTAAAACTGTGAAAATTTTGATCCCATCCACGGCCGGATTCCGGCAATCATTTTTTCGTCAGGCTCAATCAGAATATTATACATCTGCTGATTTAGAAAAATAATGATGGAATAAATTGCCGCATTTCCCTCTCCGGAAGTATAATCACAGGTTTTTACTGGCTTAAAAGAAGCAAGCTTACTGGATCCTTTTGGAGCAATCATCTCAGCTTCTTTGATATCAAAAGAGCAGAGTTCTTTTCTTTTTGACTTGCTGTAAATTGCGGTGATGTCCAGTTCATGGTTGACCAGTGAATACTCATACTCAACACTAAGATTTGGAAAAATGTAAAAATAAGCAGTGACACCAAGTACTACAGCAATGATAATAGACAGAAATCCTAGAAACAGAGCACCGATCGTTAAAAATAAAATTATGAAAACTACAACGATGATGCGAATAACTAACGGATTTCCTTTTTGTTTTTTTGTTATAAGTTGTTCATGAAAATTATCATTCATGTGAAACATTCCTTTCTGATTGTAAGTAATTCAGTATCATGATCGCAATTTTAAAGGTCATAGCGTCCTCGAACTGACGAAGGTCAAGACCTGTTCTTTTTTCGACTTGTTCCAGTCGGTAAATAAGTGTATTGCGATGCATATGAAGCTGTCGTGCAGTTTCTGCAATGTTCAGGTTGTTCTGGAAGAATTTGTCGATGGCAGCTAAAGTGTCCTTATCTAAATGTTCGGAAGTTATACCACCGAATATCTCAAAAAGAAAATCTTCGCAAAGTTTTTCAGGCAACTCGTGAATCAATCGTCCAATCCCTAACTTATTAAAAGGAAATACAGATTGTTCTGAATAAAAAAGTTTACCAACTCTCAATGCAAGCGCAGTCTGTTTATAAGCAGAAGGCAAGGCGTGCAGATCGGGAATAAGATCGCTGTAGGCAATCTGTACATGAGTCAGCGCTTCCATACTTAGAGTATCGATCATGGTATGTGCCAGATCGTGAATATCTTCGGATGTGCAGCCATCTTTTACCGGATAAAGCATTGCAAGTTGAAATTCATTTACAGGAACGAGATATATTTTTTCTTGAAATGGAAACAACTGTTTCAATACCTCTGTAACTGTTTCGTCCATTTTTTTTGAGGATTCGAGCAAAAAAAGATAACGAGGTTTTACAGCACGAATATGTAATCTGGCAGCACGTTCACTAATCTCGCAATCCTGTGCAGTACCTGTCATGAGATTTAACAAAAAATAATTCTTGTTATACTTCTCTTTATAAGCAGCACAAAGAGAACGAATCTGCCGGATTGACTCGTCTATCTTCTCTTTGGAAGCTTCCGGTTGTATGTGAATATCCAAAGCGATGCCGGTTGCCCGTGTAAGCTCTTCTAATGCTTTGGAAAGTTCCTGAGATTGCTCCATAAAAATAACCCTCTTTTGCATAAATTAGAAAGAGCTGCACCTTCGTACAGCTCTTTCATTGTATCTTCCATAACAGTAGAACCGTTATTGTTATTTTATACGATTAGTTTGCAATCGTCAACTCTGTCTCTTTGTCGAAGATATGAATCTTGCTCATGTCAAATGTGAAGGAAGCTTTATCTCCGCTTCTGAGCTCTGTTCCGGAACCAACTCTTGCAGTTACCTGAGTTCCTGCAACATCGAAGTATAAGAATACTTCAGCTCCAAGAAGCTCATATACGTTAATTGTAGAGTGAACAGTACCTGCATTCTCACCTGTAAATGTAGCTGCAACATGTACATCCTCCGGACGGATTCCGAGGATAACTGTCTTTCCAGCATATCCTTTATCGATGAGAGCCTGTTTTTTATCAGCTGGCACTGGAAGCTCATGTCCACCAACAGAAAGTGTAACATCAGATCCGTTAACTTTAACTTCAGCATCTAAGAAGTTCATCTGAGGTGATCCGATGAATCCAGCTACGAACAGGTTGCATGGTTTTGTATAGAGGTTCTGAGGTGTATCTACCTGCTGAACAACTCCATCTTTCATAACAACAATTCTTGTACCAAGAGTCATAGCCTCTGTCTGGTCATGTGTTACATAGATGATTGTAGCACCTAAATTCTCATGCAATTTTGCAATCTCAATACGCATCTGAACACGAAGTTTTGCATCCAGGTTTGAAAGAGGCTCGTCCATAAGGAATACCTTTGGTTTACGAACGATTGCACGTCCCATAGCAACACGCTGTCTCTGTCCACCGGAAAGAGCTTTTGGCTTACGGTCAAGAAGTTTCTCAAGGTCGAGGATTCTTGCTGCCTCGCGAACTTTTTTGTCGATTTCGTCTTTTGGTACTTTACGAAGTTTCAGTCCGAATGCCATGTTGTCATATACTGTCATATGTGGATAAAGAGCGTAGTTCTGGAATACCATAGCGATATCTCTGTCTTTTGGCTCTACATTATTCATTACTTTTCCGTCAATCTTCAGTGTACCGCCGGAAATATCCTCAAGACCTGCGATCATACGAAGTGTTGTTGATTTTCCACATCCGGAAGGTCCAACGAAGATGATGAACTCTTTGTCAGCGATTTCAAGATTGAAGTCTTTAACTGCCTGGAATCCATTAGAATATACTTTCTGGATTCCCTCTAATGATAAACTTGCCATTTTGTGTAATCCTCCTTAAAGAAAATAAATAGTTCTCTTGTAATCTGATATCAGTATAGAACAAATGGGAGGGAGGTACAATGTAAGCAGTGACTAAAAAATTGGTGAAATGATGTACATTTTGACTAGTTGAATCTGATATTTTGTTTTATAAAGATTATTTGATAAAATATTAGATTAACTGTTTAAAATGCAAAGAGGGATTGATTTCTTGTCAAGTGAGCTACTAGTGTGGTAAAATAAATTAAATATGTAATTTCTAACAAAAGTAATAAAGATAGAAGCAGGAGGATGAGATTGTGATTAATCAGTTAATTGCGAATATTAAGAAGACGGGCGCACCGATCGTGGTTGGTCTGGATCCAATGTTAAAATATATTCCGGAGCATATCCAGAAGAAGGCGTTTGCTGAGTTTGGTGAGACACTTGAGGGAGCTGCAGAGGCTATATGGCAGTTCAATAAGGAAATTGTGGACAAGACTTATGATCTGATTCCAGCTGTGAAACCTCAGATCGCTATGTATGAGCAGTTCGGTATTCCGGGACTTGTTGCATTTAAGAAAACAGTAGATTACTGTAAATCAAAAGGATTGGTTGTAATCGGAGATATCAAACGTGGAGATATCGGATCAACATCTTCTGCTTATGCGGTTGGACATATTGGTAAAGTGCAGGTAGGAAGCAAGACTTACGCACCATTTGATGAGGACTTTGTGACAGTCAATCCATATCTTGGATCTGATGGTGTGAATCCGTTTATAGATGTATGCAAAGAGGAAAAGAAAGGTCTTTTTATCCTTGTTAAGACTTCTAACCCGTCAAGTGGAGAGTTCCAGGATCAGATGATCGACGGACGTCCACTCTATGAGCTGGTCGGTGAAAAAGTTGCACAGTGGGGAGAAGACTGCATGGGTGACGAGTACAGCTACATTGGAGCAGTTGTCGGAGCTACTTATCCGGAGATGGGGAAAGTACTTCGTAAAGTGATGCCGAAATCTTACATCCTTGTGCCGGGATATGGTGCACAGGGAGGAAAAGGAAAAGATCTGGTACATTTCTTTAATGAAGATGGTCTTGGAGCAATCGTAAACTCTTCTCGTGGAATCATTGCGGCATACAAGCAGGAAAAATACGCAAACTATGGTGAAGAAGCATTTGCAGATGCATCCAGAGCAGCAGTAGAGGACATGGTTGCTGATATTAGAGGCGCATTGGAGGCAAGATAAGATGGCGGATAAGAAAAAAGAACAGGCAATGGTTGTTTCTCAGGAGCAGATCGCTGATGATATTTTTAGTATGTGGATTCATACAGAGGCAGCGCAGAGCGCCAGACCTGGACAGTTTATTTCTATGTATACAAAGGATGCGACAAAGTTATTGCCTCGTCCGATCAGTATCTGTGAGATTAACAAAGAAGACAGTCGCCTTCGTGTTGTATACAGAGTGACTGGAGAGAATACAGGAACAGAAGAATTTTCAAAGTTAAAAACAGGAGATGCAATCCCGATCATCGGACCTCTTGGAAATGGATTCCCGTTTGAAGCGGCTGAAGGAAAGAAAGTATTTCTTATGGGTGGAGGAATTGGTGTACCACCGATTCTGGAACTTGCAAAACAGATGAAATGCGACAAAAAACAGATTGTCGTAGGCTATCGTGATGCACAGACATTTTTAAAGGAAGAGTTCGAGCAGAACGGTGAGTTATACATTTCCACAGAGAATGGAAGTGTCGGAACAACGGGAAATGTTATGGACGCAATCCGTGAAAATGGACTGGAAGCGGATATGATCTATGCCTGTGGACCGACTCCTATGCTTCGTGCGATCAAGCAGTATGCCGAGGAACATAAGATTGTATGCTATATATCTCTGGAAGAGCGTATGGCATGTGGAATTGGTGCCTGTCTTGGCTGTGTGTGCAAGACAAAAGAGAAAGATGCCCACAGCAATGTGTGCAACAAGCGAATCTGTAAAGATGGTCCGGTATTCCTTGCTACGGAGGTGGAAATTTAATGAATATGAATGTAAACATCGCCGGAGTAGAATGGAAGAATCCGGTTACAGTAGCATCTGGAACATTTGGTTCCGGAGAAGAATTTTCTGAATTTGTGGATCTGAATAAACTGGGAGCTATCACGACAAAAGGTGTAGCTGATGTGCCATGGGCTGGTAATCCGACCCCGCGTGTGGCAGAAGTTTACGGCGGTATGATGAATGCAATCGGACTTCAGAATCCTGGAATTGATCTGTTCTGCGAAAGAGATATTCCTTATCTTCAGAAGTATGACACGAAGATTATTGTAAATGTATGCGGTCATGCACCGGAAGAATATTTCAGAGTTGTAGAACGTCTGGCAGATGAGCCGATTGATATGATGGAAATCAATATTTCATGTCCAAATGTTAACGCCGGATTTCTGGCATTTGGGCAGGATGCAAAGAATGTAGAGAAGCTTACCGCAGATATTAAGAAAATCGCAAAACAGCCGATCATTATGAAACTGACACCGAACGTAACAGATATTACTGAGATAGCAAAAGCTGCAGAAGCGGGTGGAGCAGATGCAATTTCTCTAATTAATACATTGACAGGTATGAAGATTGACATCAACCGCAAGACATTTGCGCTGGCAAATAAGACAGGAGGAGTGTCAGGTCCAATCGTGAAACCGGTAGCTGTGCGCATGGTATATCAGGCAGCACATGCAGTCAATATTCCAATCATCGGAATGGGCGGAATCGCAAGTGCAGAAGATGCAATTGAGTTTATTTTAGCAGGAGCGAGCGCAGTATCTGTCGGAACAGCAAACTTCCATAATCCTGCAGTGACTATGGAAGTCATTGACGGAATCGAAGCCTATATGAAGAAAAACGGCTTTGAGAACGTGGCTGACATGGTTGGCATTGTGGAGTAGTATAAAAACGGTATAAAAATAGTGTTAAAATGCCACTGAGATTGCAGAATGTAATTTTCAGTGGCATTTTGTATGAAAGGCAAAAGAAATGTTAAATGTATTTTTAGTTGGTATTGGTGGTATGGTTGGGTCTATGCTCCGTTATGGAGTGAGCATGCTTCCGATGGAGTGTGGTGATGGATTCCCGATAAAAACATTGCTTACTAATATTGTGGGCTGTTTCTTGATTGGAATTATTGTGATGCTAAGTGGAAAATACAGTAAACTTTCTCCGGAGATGACATTGATGTTAAAAACTGGTGTGTGTGGAGGCTTTACTACATTTTCTACATTTGCATTAGAGTCCGTGACATTGATTCAAAAAGGTGATATTCTTAGTGGACTACTGTATATTGTGTTTAGTGTGGCAGGAGGCATGTTGGCAGTAGTGCTTACGCAGTTTTTGTAGAGAAGAATCGATAAGTTTTTGGAACAGTTACAGTTTGAAAATGTCTACAGTGTATGGTAAGATAGAAAGAAATAAAAGAACGTATCAGGTATATGCACCTGTAGAATATGGAGGAAGAATAACAATGGAAGCTTACAAACAGGAATTTATTGACTTTATGGTAGAGAGCGATGTGCTCAAATTTGGAGAATTCACATTAAAGAGTGGAAGAAAGTCCCCATTCTTCATGAATGCGGGAGCATATGTGACTGGTTCACAGCTTAAGAAGCTCGGAGAGTATTATGCAAAAGCAATTCATGAGACATATGGAGATGACTTTGATGTACTGTTCGGACCTGCATACAAGGGAATCCCGCTTGGAGTTGTAACAGCAATCGCTTACAGTGAATTATATGGAAAAGAGGTTCGTTATTGTTCTGATCGTAAGGAAGAGAAAGATCACGGTGCAGATAAGGGAAGCTTTCTTGGAAGCAAGTTAAAAGATGGTGACCGTGTGATTATGATCGAGGACGTAACAACTTCCGGAAAATCTATGGAAGAGACTGTTCCGAAGGTAAAGGGAGCTGCTGATGTTACAATTGTAGGACTTATGGTATCTTTGAACCGTATGGAAGTTGGAAAAGGCGGAGAAAAATGTGCCCTTGATGAGATCAAAGACCTGTATGGATTTGAAACAGCAGCAATTGTAAGTATGGCAGATGTAGTAGAGCATCTGTATAACAAAGAGTGTCAGGGAAAAGTTGTCATCGACGATACATTGAAGGCAGCAATCGACGCATACTATGAGCAGTACGGTGCAAAATAAATGAAGCACGTAGCAATCCGTAGGCATCACAAAGCCCTGACAGGGTTTGAATGATAAGAAATAGAAAGAGGATAATATGAACGAGAAGGCATATAAGACAATGAGCCTTGCAGGTGCGGCCGGAATCACAGTCGGGATCATTGTGATGGTCACAGGCGTGGCTGCAGGAATTATCTCCATTGTCAGCGGAGCAAAGTTATTAAAAGACAAAAAAGGACTTACGTTTTAAAATCTGATAAGATCAGAGGATAAGACATTTGACTGGACGGAAAGGAAGCAATATTTTTGAATTCCAGAAAAAGAAAGGCACTCAGAGGACTTGGAAAAGTATTATTTGTCCTTTACATCGGGTTCCTGATATATTTTCTTATATTTTCCGACTGGTATGGCAGAACGGGCGAGATGCAGGAATACCATTATAATCTCGTCCTGTTCAAAGAAATCAAAAGATTTTGGCAGTACCGGCATCAATTGGGATTTTTTGCCATGTTCACGAACCTGTTTGGAAATGTAATTATATTTATACCATTCGGGTTCTTTTTACCTATGGCAAGCAAATATCGTAGCTGTTTTGCTACACTGTTCTGGAGCTTTGGATTAAGCTTGTGTGTAGAAATATTTCAGCTTCTTACGAAAGTCGGAAGTTTCGACGTAGATGATATTCTACTTAACACGATCGGAGGAGTTGCAGGTCATATTATATTTGTGACCTGTGTAGCAATAAGGAGGAGACATGTTCGGAAAAGATAAGAAAAAACGAAGCAGACGTGTAAATACAAAATATGGCCAGAAGACTTTGAAACATGCGAGAAAGGGAATCCAATCCTGCATGATGGCTGTGCTTTGTGCAGTGATTTTAATTGTGATGATTCTTGTGTCATTTCTGATGAAGGGGAATGTAAATATAATCGTAGGATTTCTTTGTTTTGCACTGCTTGCACTGGCAGTTTATGGATTCAGACTCGGACTTCGGGGTCTGAATGAACGAGATAAGAAATACATAACCTGCAAAGTCGGAATCGGGGTAAATGGATTGGTTCTTGCAGGAGTTGCAGCAATATTTATCAGGGGGCTTGTGTAGATGACAGAGATGAGATATGAATTAGCAATCGAGAGAATTGAGAATATAAAGGGTGAAAATACAGTCAGTGAAAAATACCGGGATTATTTCCGGACACTGGCTGATTTTGCACTTTTAGTTGATAAATTAAAAGAAAAAATTGAAAATGGTGAGTATTATAAGTTTTCAATTGAAGAATTAGAGTGTTGGAATACACATTTGTATGATGACGTGCTTGGAGAGCATTATAAGACAAGTTATGCCAATCCGGCATTTGCAACAGAAAAATTCGGCATAGAATACGGCCGGCTTTTGAGTTTTCTATATACAGAACTTCGTGGTGTGATTCCATATGCATTTGAAAAGAAAACAGAATATCTAGATATTTTGTTTGAATTATTCATTGAAGTTTATAATCAGTTTGAGGAAGAAAACGAGCCGGAATATGAGCATGTGAGACAGACGATTTATTGGTATGCCAGCGATTATTGTGACGTATTTTTGGCAGACCGCATCAAAGAACAGATTGACCCGGAAGATAATTTTGCTGCGGATCTGATTATGAACAGTGATTTTAATGATGTGCGTTATCTCTATTATTACGGAGAGTATGTCAGTGAAAACGAGAAGCGCACTGCCATGCACCTGAATGAGCTGCCACTTGAGACAATACAGAAAATGGCAGATGTGTATACAGAAGGTTACCGGATTGGATTTGTAAATACAGGCAAGAATCTGTCAAAGAAAGCAACAGTCAATATTCGCTATACGCTTGGGTTCGAGCGGGTGATTCGGATTGCTATTGAGAATTTTCGGAAAATGGGACTAAAGCCGACGATTTACCGCGCTGGTGTCAGTGTCCTTACAAAGAGGCAACATTTGAAAATCGGATATTACGGAGGTATTGCAAATAAGCAGTACGAGTATGACCACAAGGACGATCAGGCACTGATCTTAGATCGTCAGTTCATGGAACGGAAGCTGGAAGTCATGCGGACAACTTACAAACAGTATAAAGACCTGGCAAGACGTCATGCAGGTCCGGCATGCATGGAGACATTTGGCGAGGAGCCATTTACACCAGTGTCAAAATCAGAGGCGGTAAAACTTAATGATAAGCAGAAGGAAATCTCGCTTGAATATGACAGTAAATCCAGTCAGATTGTAAATAGCTATATTCCGGGAGACGAGAGAAGTTTCACAATCGTAGCGTATCCTGTTCCGGAGATTGGAGATCAGTACGAAGAGATTTTTGATGAGATTATCAAGATCAATACATTAGATGCAAAAGTTTATGAGAAGGTTCAACAGACCATTATTGATGCATTAGATCAGGGAACAAGTGTGCACATTCTTGGAAACAACGGTAACCATACAGATCTTCGGGTGCAGCTTTATAAATTGAAAGATCCAAAGAAGGAGACGATTTTTGAAAACTGCGTGGCAGATGTTAACATCCCAGTGGGAGAAGTTTTTACATCACCGGTTCTGGAAGGAACGAACGGGGTTCTTCATGTAAGTCAGGTTTACCTGAATGAACTATTATACAAAGATCTGGAAGTAACGTTTTCAAATGGAATGGTGGCAGATTACAGCTGCAAGAACTTTGAACATGAACTGGAGAATAAAGAATACTTTTTAGATAATGTTCTTTATCGTCACCCGACATTGCCGCTTGGCGAATTTGCAATCGGTACGAACACGACTGCGTATGTAGCAGCGAAGAAATACAATATTGCCGATAAGATGCCAATTCTGATCGCCGAGAAAATGGGACCGCATTTTGCAGTTGGCGACACATGCTATAGTTGGGCAGAGGACATTAAAGTATACAATCCAAATGGCAAAGAAATTGTGGCAAGAGATAATTCGGTATCCATTCAGAGAAAAGAAGACGTCTCAGCAGCATATTTCCACTGTCATACAGATATTACGATTCCTTATGAAGAATTGAAGAGTATTACCGTAGAATGCGCGGATGGAAAAGAGATAGAAATTATCCGTGACGGAATATTTGTGCTTCCTGGCACAGAGATTTTAAATGAACCATTGAAAAATTCTAATAAATAGGGTATGATTTATTTGTTGAACTTATAAGAAAGGGTGAATGCTATGCCAAGAGTAGGAATTATAATGGGAAGCGACTCAGACCTTAAGGTCATGAGCAAAGCAGCAGTCATGCTGGAAGAATTAGGAATTGATTATGAGATGACAATCATCTCCGCACACCGTGAGCCGGATGAACTGATCGAGTGGACACGCAGTGCAGAAGGACGCGGAATGAAAGTTATGATCGCGGGAGCTGGAATGGCAGCGGCCCTTCCGGGAATGTGTGCAGCATTGTTTGCCCTTCCGGTTATCGGGGTTCCGCTTTCGGGAAAGAATCTGGACGGAATGGACGCAGTCTTTTCTATTATGCAGATGCCGCCGGGAGTTCCGGTAGCAACAGTAGCAATTGACGGAGCAAAGAATGCAGCGATTCTTGCGGCAAAGATCCTTGCAGCTTCCGATGACGCATTACTTCAGAAGTTAAAAGATTATACAACCGGACAGAAAGAGGCAGTGAAAGCAAAAGCAGCAAAATTAGATGAAGTTGGATATGAGGCATATCTGGCATCTAAGTAAAAAGATCAGTAAATAAAAATACAATAAACGTACATAAGGAGACGAGTTATGGATTATAAGAATGCAGGTGTGGATATCGAGGCTGGTTACAAATCAGTAGAACTTATGAAAGAGCATGTAAAGAAAACTATGCGCGAAGAAGTACTTGGCGGTCTTGGTGGATTTTCCGGTGCATTTTCTCTTGCAAAGATTAAAGAAATGGAAGAGCCGGTTCTTCTTTCAGGAACAGACGGATGTGGAACAAAAGTAAAACTGGCTATGATCATGGACAAGCATGATACTATCGGAATTGATGCAGTTGCAATGTGTGTAAATGATATCGCTTGTGCAGGTGGAGAACCATTATTCTTCCTGGATTATATTGCATGTGGAAAGAATTACCCAGAGAAAATTGCTTCTATTGTAAGTGGTGTGGCAGAAGGCTGTATCCAGTCAGAAGCAGCACTGATCGGTGGCGAGACTGCGGAACATCCGGGACTGATGCCGGAGGATGAGTATGATCTGGCAGGATTTGCAGTTGGTGTATGTGATAAGAAGGATATGATCACAGGTGAGAATTTAAAAGACGGAGATGTTCTGATCGGTATGGCATCTACAGGAGTGCACAGCAATGGATTTTCTCTTGTAAGAAAAGTATTTGACATGACAAAAGAGTCTCTGGACACATATTATGATGATCTTGGAACAACACTTGGCGAGGCACTTCTTGCTCCGACCAGAATTTATGTGAAAGCATTAAAGAGCATTAAAAATGCAGGTGTGACTGTAAAAGCATGCAGCCATATTACAGGTGGCGGTTTCTATGAAAATGTGCCAAGAATGCTGATTGATGGAGTGAAAGCGGTTGTTAAAAAAGACAGCTATCCAATCCCGCCAATTTTCACAAAACTTGCAAAAGATGGAAATGTTGATGAGCATGCGATGTATAATACATACAACATGGGTATCGGAATGATTGTTGCAGTTGATCCGGCTGATGTAGATAAGACTATGGAAGCAATTAAAGCAACAGGAGACAAACCGTATGTGATTGGTCATATTGAGGCTGGAGAAAAGGGAGTTACATTATGTTAAATGTAGTAGTTCTTGTATCTGGTGGCGGAACGAATCTTCAGGCTATTATTGATGCGGTGGAAAATGGGACAATTACGAATACGAAGATTGCAGGCGTGATCAGCAATAATAAAAATGCATATGCACTTGAGCGGGCTAAAAAACATGGAATTGCAAATTGCTGCATTTCCCCAAAAGATTATGCCAACAGAGCAATATTCAATCAGAAATTTCTGGAGAAGATGGATGAACTGAATCCAGATCTGATTGTGCTGGCAGGATTCCTTGTAGTGATTCCGCCAAAAATGATTGAAAAATACCGCAATCGCATCATTAATATCCATCCGTCTCTCATTCCGTCATTTTGCGGAACAGGCTATTATGGATTGAAAGTTCATGAGGCAGCACTCGCAAGAGGAGTCAAAGTTGTGGGCGCGACGGTTCATTTTGTAGATGAAGGAACAGACACCGGTCCGATTATTTTACAGAAGGCAGTGGAAGTTGAAGAAGGAGATACACCGGAAGTATTGCAGAGACGTGTCATGGAGCAGGCAGAGTGGAAGATACTTCCAAAAGCAATTGACTTGATCGCAAATGGAAAAGTAAAAGTAGAGGATGGAAGAACTCATATTATATAGTAAGAATACGAACTGTAGGGAAACTTGCAGTTCGTTTTGATACATGAAAACCTATATCGTAAAAGCAGCAGGAGGGAATAAAATGAAAGTATTAATCGTAGGTGGCGGCGGAAGAGAGCATGCAATTGCACAAAGTGTTGCAAAGAGTGAGAAGGTCGATAAGATTTACTGTACACCGGGAAATGCCGGAATTGCAGCACTGGCAGAATGTGCACCTATCGGAGCGATGGAGTTCGATAAGATTGTAGCCTTTGCTAAGGAAAAAGAAGTAGATCTTGTAATTGTAGGAATGGACGATCCGCTTGTAGGTGGCCTTGTAGATGAACTGGAAGCAGCAGGGATTCGTGCATTCGGTCCAAAGAAAAATGCAGCAATTCTGGAAGGCTCCAAAGCATTTTCAAAAGATTTAATGAAAAAATACAATATCCCAACTGCAGCATATGAGAATTTTACAGATCCGGATGCGGCAATTAAGTATCTGGAGACAGAGGCAAAATTTCCAATTGTATTAAAAGCAGATGGACTGGCTCTTGGAAAAGGAGTTTTGATCTGCAATACACTGGAGGAAGCAAAAGATGGTGTCAAAAAGATTATGCTGGATAAGAAATTCGGTTCTGCAGGAAATGAGATGGTCATTGAAGAATTTATGACAGGTCGTGAAGTTTCCGTACTTTCTTTTGTAGATGGCAACACAATTAAGACCATGACAAGTGCTCAGGATCACAAGCGTGCCGGAGATGGAGATACTGGACTCAACACTGGAGGAATGGGAACATTTTCACCAAGTCCATTTTATACAAAGGAAGTTGAAGATTTCTGCAACAAATATGTATATCAGGCAACAGTCGATGCCATGAAAGCAGAAGGCCGCCCATTCAAAGGAATTATTTTCTTCGGACTCATGCTGACACCAGACGGACCGAAAGTACTGGAGTATAATGCCAGATTTGGAGATCCGGAGGCTCAGGTCGTACTTCCAAGAATGAAGAATGATATTATTGAAGTCATGGAAGCCTGCATTGATGGAACATTGGATCAGATCGACCTTCAGTTCGAAGACAATGCAGCAGTGTGTGTCGTGCTTGCAAGTGACGGATATCCGGTAAAATATGACAAAGGTCTGCCAATCACAGGATTGGAGGAATTTGATAAACACGATGGTTACTATTGCTTCCATGCCGGAACAAAATTTGACGGAGACCAGATCGTTACAAACGGAGGACGTGTCCTTGGTGTGACAGCAAAAGGAAAGGACTTGAAAGAAGCGAGAGCTAATGCCTATGCAGCAACAGAATGGGTAAAATTTGACAATAAGTATATGAGACATGATATTGGAAAAGCTATTGATGAAGCTTAGTTTACTATTATCGGAAGTTTGACTGGAAGTAAAAACTTGACAAATCATTTCAAAAGGATAAGATAAAATAGACAAGATGTAAGTCTTGTCTATTTTCGTATAGGAAAAGGCATTTTGTTAAAAAGAACAAGTACAATAGAAGCAGGAGGGCGTCATATGGATTACATACACGAGATTGGGAAGCGTGCAAAATCAGTTTCTGCACAGGTTCAGCATCTTTCCCAAAATCAGAAAAATGAAGGACTTCGAAGAGTAGCGGAAGAACTGGAAAATCAGAAAAGCTATCTTATGGCAGAAAATGAAAAGGATATTGAAAAAGCTAAGAAAGACGGTATGAAAGCATCTCTGATTGACCGTCTTCGCCTGACGGAAGAAAGAATTGCCGGAATGGCTGAAGGTCTCAGACAGATTGCTGATCTGGAAGATCCAATTGGTGCAACATTGTGGGAAAAGGTCAGACCGAATGGCCTTCGTATTGGAAAAAGAGTGGTTCCACTTGGGGTGGTCGGAATCATTTATGAATCGCGCCCGAACGTAACGGCTGATGCATTTGGACTTTGCTTTAAGACAGGAAATGTTGTAATCCTGCGTGGAGGTTCTGATGCAATCCATTCCAATCTTGCTGTGACAAAAGTGATTCAGGACGGTTTGAAAAAATGTAATCTTCCAGAGGATGCGCTTCTTCTTGTTGAAAATACAGATCGTGCAGTTGTCAATCAAATGATGAAGCTAAATAAATATATTGATGTACTGATACCAAGAGGAGGAGCAGGACTCATTGCAAATGTAGTGCAGAACAGTACGGTCCCGGTTATTGAGACAGGAACCGGAAACTGTCACATTTTTGTGGACGAGACTGCAGACCTTGACATGGCAGTCCCGATTGTTGTCAATGCAAAGACACAGCGTCTCGGCGTATGCAATGCATGTGAATCACTTGTGGTTCATGAAAAAATCGCAGAACAGGCCATTCCGGTTATTTATAAAGCGCTTTGTGAAAAAGGCGTAGAAGTCCGGGGGGATGAGTGTGCTCGCGAGATTGTACCGGAGATTGTGACGGCAACAGAAGAAGACTGGGGCACAGAGTACCTGGATGCGATCATTTCTGTGAAGATTGTTTCTTCCATAGAAGAGGCAATTGCACATATTAACAAATACAATACCGGACATTCCGAGTCCATTATTACAAAAGATTATACAAATGCACTAAAATTCCAGGACGAGATTGACGCGGCAGCAGTTTATGTCAATGCATCGACCAGATTTACGGACGGATTTGAATTCGGATTCGGAGCAGAGATAGGAATCAGCACACAGAAATTGCATGCAAGAGGACCAATGGGATTAGAAGCACTCACCACGACAAAGTATGTGATTTTTGGAGATGGACAGATTCGCCCGTAAGAAACAGAAAAAACTATGAATTTGCTTACGAAAGTATTTGAGCCGTCACTCCGTTGCACAAAGCATTCCGACAAGCCTGACAGAACAAAAATCATGTCAGCAAAGGCTACCATGATTTTTACAGTCTTGTCTCCATAATGCAAAGTCGGACGGTCATAATACTTTCGATAGCAAATATGGAGTTCTACGAATTTTGCAAGTTTCTTAGAGAGAATTAAGAGGTAGACTTGGGGACGAAAG
Organism: Dorea formicigenerans; assembly: GCF_025150245.1. NCBI lineage: Bacteria > Bacillati > Bacillota > Clostridia > Lachnospirales > Lachnospiraceae > Dorea > Dorea formicigenerans. The sequence continues at coordinate 2,347,221 of NZ_CP102279.1, read as the reverse complement.
TTTATCATATGTTGCACTTTTACAGGCAGAAGGATAAAGAGTAAAGATTAAAATATGCTGTGAAATTGTGCAAAAGTATTCATGAGATTGGATAATATGCATAATATGAAAAAGTTATGCATAAACACTTGAATATTATACATATAAGTTGTATAATCATGCACATGGATTGAAGTGTATACAATGATAGTTTTAGATTTTACAATATAAGGAAGGTACAAAAATGATAAAAGTAGGAATCATCGGAGCCACAGGCTATGCAGGTGGAGAACTCGTTCGTATTTTAATGGGACATAAGGAGGCAGAAATTGTGTGGTATGGCTCAAGAAGCTATATTGATCAGAAGTATGCAGATGTATATCGCAATATGTTTCAGATTGTAGATGCAAAATGCATGGATGACAATATCGAAGCATTGGCAGATCAGGTAGATGTGATTTTTACAGCGACTCCTCAGGGATTTCTGGCTTCTGTCATTAACGAGAATATTTTAGGCAAGACAAAAATTGTAGATTTAAGTGCAGATTTCCGTATCAAAGATGTTAAGGTATATGAAAAATGGTATGGTATCGAGCACAAGAGTCCGCAATTTATTGAAGAAGCTGTTTATGGACTTTGCGAAGTGAACCGTGATAAAGTAAAAGGCGCAAGACTGATCGCTAATCCGGGCTGCTATACAACTTGCTCTATTCTGACAGCATATCCGCTGGCAAAAGAAGGGATCATTGATATGAGGACACTCATTGTAGATGCGAAATCCGGTACTTCCGGAGCAGGAAGAGGAGCAAAGGTTCCGAATCTTTTCTGTGAAGTCAATGAGAACATGAAAGCTTATGGTGTAGCATCTCACAGACATACACCGGAGATTGAAGAACAGCTTGGATATGCGTCAGGTGAAAATGTGACCATCAGTTTCACACCACATCTTGTTCCGATGAATCGTGGAATACTGGCAACAGAGTATGCTACATTGAAAAAAGATGTAACAGGTGAAGAAGTAAAAGCAATTTATGATAAATATTATGCAGACGAGAAGTTTGTGCGTGTGCTTGGTGAAGGCGTATGTCCGGAGACAAAATGGGTAGAAGGCAGCAATTATGTAGATATCGGATTCAAATTGGATCCAAGAACGAACCGTATTGTTATGATGGGAGCCATCGATAACCTTGTAAAAGGTGCGGCTGGACAGGCGGTTCAGAATATGAACCTTCTTTTCGGACTTCCGGAAAGCGAAGGACTGGAACTTGTTCCGATGTTCCCATAGAACAAATCTGAGGGGAGAAATAAAATGATACGAACAATGACAATTGAAGATTATGAACAGGTGCATGATCTTTGGATGAAAATACATGGTTTTGGAATTCGAAGTGTGGATGATTCAAAAGAAGGTGTGGAGCGTTTCTTAAAGAGAAATCCAACAACGAGTGTGGTGGCAGTTGAAGATGATAAGATTGTTGGTGCTATTTTATGTGGACATGATGGAAGAAGGGGGTGTCTCTATCATGTCTGTGTGGATGAAGCATACCGCATGCGCGGAATCGGAAAATCAATGGTTGTATTTGCAATGGAAGCACTAAAAACAGAAGGAATCAACAATGTTTCTTTAATTGCATTTACAAAGAATGATATAGGAAATGCATTCTGGAAAGAGATTGGCTGGAAGAAGCGGGAAGATTTGAATTATTACGACTTTATATTAAATGAGGCGAATATCACTGCATTTATTCAGTAACTGAGAATGAGGCAAGTGCGAAGTGCAGAGCAATCTGCAGGCATCATAAGAATGCCGAGGCATTCTTGAATATGAAGAAAATGCTTTGTAAAATAAGTGAATAAATAGAAGGAAACTTCAGGAGGAATATATGAAACAGATAAAGGGCGGCGTAACAGCTGCGAAGGGATATGAGGCTGCAAGTACAGCCGCAGGGATTAAATATCAGGGACGTACCGACATGGCATTGATCTATAGCCAGGTGCCTTGTGTATCTGCAGGAACATTTACAACAAATGTTGTAAAGGCAGCTCCGGTTAAATGGGATCGCCAGATAGTAGACAGTGGCGCAGGCGTGCAGGCAGTTGTTGTAAACTCAGGAATTGCCAATGCATGTACCGGTGAAGAAGGCATGGGATATTGCAAAGAGACAGCCGAGGCAGCAGCGAAAGCGCTTAATATTGACGCAGCAGGTGTCCTGGTTGGTTCCACAGGAGTCATCGGAATGCAGCTTCCGATGCAGAAGCTGGTGAACGGAATCCAGGTGCTGGCAGGAAAGAAAGCAGAAGGTCTACAGAGCGGACACGATGCAGCTCTTGCAATCATGACTACTGATACAGTAGAAAAAGAGATGGCAGTTGAGATAGAGATTGGCGGCAAGACAGTCACAATCGGAGGGATGTCCAAAGGTTCCGGTATGATCCACCCGAATATGTGCACGATGCTTGCATTTATCACAACAGATGCCGCAATTACAAAAGAGGCACTGCAGAAGGCGCTGAGTGAAGACGTAGAAGATACTTATAACATGATTTCTGTAGATGGAGATACATCTACCAATGATACAGCAATTCTTCTTGCAAATGGTCTGGCAGGCAATCAGGAGATCACTTACGCAAGTCCGGAGTATGAGACATTTAAAGAGGCACTTCACATGGTCAACGAGACACTTGCCAAGAAAATGGCAGGAGATGGAGAAGGAGCGACTGCTTTATTTGAGGTGAAAGTCGTAGGAGCAGAGAGTATAAAGCAGGCAAAGACACTTGCAAAATCAGTTGTATGCTCCAATCTTACAAAGGCTGCAATTGCCGGACATGATGCAAACTGGGGAAGAATTCTCTGTGCAATGGGATATTCCGGTGTACAGTTTGATCCGGAAAAGGTGGATCTGTTCTTTGAAAGTAAGGCTGGAAAGCTTCAGATTATTGAAAATGGTGTGGCAACAGATTATAGTGAAGAAGTAGCCACGAAGATTTTATCTGAGCCTGAGATCACAGCCACGGCAGATATCAAAATGGGCGATTACAGTGCGACCGCATGGGGCTGTGATCTGACACATGAATATATCAATATTAACGCAGACTACAGAAGTTAAAGTACAGATAATTGTTAGAAACTAGTAGTTGGATGACAGAAGGGAAGTTTTTGGACATGAATAAAGATATGCAGCAATATTTGGATAAAGCAGAAGTACTGATTGAGGCGCTTCCATATATCCAGCGTTTTAACCGTAAGATTATCGTAGTAAAATATGGTGGAAGTGCCATGGTTGACGAGGAACTCAAAGCAAGAGTCATTCAGGACGTCACACTTTTGAAACTGGTAGGCTTCAAACCGATCATTGTTCATGGCGGCGGCAAGGAAATCAGCCGCTGGGTTGGAAAAGTTGGTATGAAACCGGAATTTAAGAATGGACTTCGTGTGACCGATGAGGCAACTATGGAGCTGGCTGAGATGGTTCTGGGCAAGGTAAATAAAAGTCTTGTTCAGCTTGTAGAGAGCCTGGGAGTCCGCGCGATCGGCATCAGTGGAAAAGACGGAAGACTTCTCTCTGTAAAGAAAAAATATGCAAATGGTGAAGATATCGGATTTGTCGGTGATGTGACAAATGTAAATGCGGATATTCTTTACGATCTTCTGGAAAAAGATTTCCTTCCGATCATTTGCCCAGTAGGACTGGACGATGACAACAATACATACAATATTAATGCAGATGATGCAGCATGTGCGATTGCAAAAGCTATGAAAGCAGAGAAGCTTGCATTTCTGACAGATATTGAAGGAGTCTATAAGGATCCACAGGATTCATCCACACTGATTTCTGAACTGACAGTATCAGAGGCTCATAAGCTGGTGGGAGATGGATATATCGGTGGCGGAATGCTTCCGAAGATCAACAACTGTATCGAGGCTATTGAGAGTGGGGTATCCAGAGTTCATATTCTGGATGGAAGAATTCCACACTGCCTGCTGCTTGAAATCTTTACAAACAAAGGAATTGGTACAGCTATTTTAAATGACAGTGAGAGAAGGTATTATGATGGAGAATAATCAGACAAATATATATATGGAAGAGACAAACTCAGAACTGGTCCATACATATAACCGTTTTCCGGTTGTCTTAGATCATGGTGAGGGTGTTTATCTTTATGATACAGAAGGAAAGAAGTATCTGGATTTTGCGGCAGGAATTGCGGTATGTGGACTTGGATACAGTAATGAAGAGTATAAGACTGCATTAAAAAATCAGATCGATCTTCTGACACATACTTCGAATTTATACTATAATACAACGTGCGGAAAAGCAGCAAAAGCACTTTTGAAAGCATGTGAGATGGATAAAGTATTTTTTACTAACAGTGGTACAGAGGCAATTGAAGGTGCATTAAAAGCTGCCAGAAAATATGCTTACAAAAAAGGTACCGGACGTTATGAGTTCATTGCTATGGAAGATTCTTTCCATGGAAGAAGTATGGGAGCATTGTCTGTTACCGGAACAGAGCATTACAGAACGCCATTTGAGCCACTGATACCGGGCGTGAAATTTGCAAAATACAATGACCTTGACAGTGTAAAAGCACTGGTAAGTGATAAGACATGCGCAATTATTCTGGAAGCTCTTCAGGGGGAAGGCGGAATCACTCCGGCTACTGATGAATTTATGAAAGGACTCCGCCAGATTTGTGATGAAGAAGAAATTCTTCTGATTTGTGACGAGATTCAGTGTGGTATGGGACGTACAGGTTCTATGTTTGCATGGCAGGGATATGGTGTAAAACCGGACATCATGACGATGGCAAAAGCAATTGGAAATGGAGTTCCGGTAGGAGCATTTGCCATGACAAAAGAAGTGGCAGAATATTCTCTTGAGCCGGGAGATCACGGAACAACTTATGGTGGAAATCCGCTGGCGTGTGCAGCAGTTGCCAAGACGCTGGAGTTATTTGAAAAATATGATCTCACAGCTCATGTGCGTGAGATTGGCGCGTATCTGACAGAAAAGCTGGATGAACTTGTTGCAGCAAATGACGCAGTTCTGGAGAGACGAGGAATTGGACTTATCCAGGGGATTAAGGTTAAGAAGCCGGTAGGAGAGATTAGCTCGGAGGCACTGAAAGAAGGACTTCTTATTATCAGTGCAAAGGGGAATGTACTTCGCCTGGTTCCGCCACTTGTGATTGAAAAAGAGCATGTAGATGAGATGCTGGAGATTTTGAAAAAGGTTCTGTAATAATAGCAGAGTGAAAAAATGTGGAGCAATCCGCAGGCATCATGAAATGTATCTGGCATTTATAAAAAGGAATATAAAAACCGACGCACGGATATACTAATTACGACAGGTAAGGAGGTATCACAATGGTCGGTTTTTTTATTGCTCTTTTATCAGGGGCATTGATGAGTATACAAGGTGTTTTTAATACAGAAGTTACCAAGACGACAGGTATGTGGGTTGGCAATGCATGGGTGCAGCTTACTGCATTTGCCGTCTGTCTGATTGCCTGGCTGATTGCAGGTAGAGATAATCCGATGGTACTTATGAAAGTAGAGCCCAGATATCTGCTTTTGGGAGGAGTGATCGGAGCTGGAATTACACTTACAGTAATTCGGGCAATGAACCAGCTTGGCCCGGCAAAAGCAGCATTACTGATTGTTATCGCACAGTTGATCGTAGCTTATGGGATTGAACTTCTCGGATTGTTTGGGGTTGATAAAGAACCTCTGGAATGGAGAAAAGTAATCGGCATGGGGATAGCACTGATTGGAATTGCAATTTTTCAGTGGAAATAATAGAAGTGATTTTACGTCTCTTTGGCGGATCGCAGTTGCAATTTTGGAATGGAGATAGTAAAATAAAACTGTCTTACATTTTGAGGGTACAAGCCACTTTGTATGAGAATTACAAAGGAGGACATATGAGTAGGACAAGGTGGAATTACAGGTATTTTATCAGAAGCGTAGTTGTAATTATGTGCGTGGTATTTTGTGTGGGCTGCCAGAAAAAGTCACAGGAGACAGATCTTAAGACAGTGTCTGTCAGGGAAGAAGAACCGGAAAGTACACCGGAAGACTCAAGAGAAGATACCACAGAAGATGTCGGAAAAGTGAAGGAAGAAGACACTGCTAAGAAGAAAGATGATGCGGTGCCTGACACAGAAGATAGACCAGAGAAGCTGTATGTACATGTGTGCGGCAATGTAAATCAGCCAGGAGTCTATGAATTACAACAGGATAGCAGAGTTTTTGAAGCGATAGAGGCAGCAGGAGGTATGACTACAACTGCCGCTTTTTCTTATCTGAATCAGGCTGAGCTTCTAAAGGACGGGCAGCAGATTTATGTTCCGTCACAGGAAGAGGTAGATTCCGGAAAAGTTACGTCAACCAGAAATGCATCTGAGAGTGATGAGACATTCAGTGTGCAGGCTGTGGAAAATGTATCCGGGCAGGATGACGGAAAAGTTAATTTGAATACAGCTTCAAAAGAAGAATTGCTGACATTAAATGGAATTGGTGATGTGCGTGCACAGGCAATTTTAAAATACCGGGAAGAACATGGCGAATTCCGCTCAATAGAAGAGCTTATGGAAGTAGAAGGAATCAAAAAGGGGACCTTTCAGAAATTAAAAGATCAGATTAAGATTTGACAGGGGAGACTGGCAATGAGCAGAAAAGTATTAGTAGTAGACGATGAAAAACTGATTGTGAAGGGAATAAGGTTCAGTCTGGAACAAGATGGTATGGATGTGGACTGTGCCTATGACGGTGAGGAAGCATTGAAACTGATCCGTGAGAATAAGTATAACATTATTCTTTTGGATGTGATGCTGCCTAAACTGGATGGATTTCAGGTGTGTCAGCAGGTACGTGAATTTTCTGATGTGCCAATTGTGATGCTGACAGCAAAAGGCGAGGATATGGACAAGATCCTCGGACTGGAATATGGTGCAGATGATTATATCACGAAGCCATTTAACATTCTGGAAGTGAAGGCAAGAATCAAGGCAATCATGAGAAGAACCGAAAGACAGACAGAGGAACGGCCGAAAGGAAGACAGATCGTCAAAGGTGATATGAAGATCGACTGCGAAGGAAGAAGAGTTGTAATCGGAGAACGGGAAGTGAATCTGACAGCAAAGGAATTTGATCTTCTGGAGCTTCTTGCAATGAATCAGGATAAAGTCTATAGCAGAGAGAATCTTCTGAATATCGTATGGGGATATGAGTATCCCGGTGACGCAAGAACTGTCGATGTACATATCCGGAGACTTCGGGAGAAGATAGAAAAGAATCCGAGTGATCCGAAGTATGTACATACGAAGTGGGGAGTTGGTTATTATTTTAGGGGTTAAGAAGTATTTGAAAAGAAGCAGACTAGGGAGTCTCAGGTTTCAGATTGGATTCCTGATCATTCTGGCAGGGATCATTCCGGTGCTGATCATTGAAGGGGTACTCCTTAGTACTTATGAAAAAAGGGCAGTGAATGTACGCACTGCCGAGATTCAGAGTCAATGTACAATTCTATGCAATCAATTGGGTGACAGCAGTGACCTGAAGGGAAAAAATTCAGAATTTATAAAGACAGAACTCGACCAGTTGACAAATATTTACAATGGCCGGGTGATGTTGATCGATGATAATTTTCAGATTATGGAAGATACATATGGAATGGACGATGGAAAGACCATTGTTTCAGGTGATGTGATTCAGTGTTTAAAAGGGCAGGGAACCAGCCATTATGATTCGGGGAACCGCTATATTGAAGTGACTTCACCGATTGCTGATTCACAGACCAATGAAGTAAAGGGCGTTATGTTAGTCAGTGTGTCCACAGATACGATCGTAGATACACTTCATGAACTTCGGTCAAGTGTCAGAACAGTAGGAGGCGTAATCCTGATCATCTGGGTGCTTATAGCACTGGTATTCAGTAAGCTTATGGTCCGACCATTCATCAGAATTACCAGATCACTGGAAAATGCAACGGCGGGCTATGATGAAAGTATGCTCCATGAAAATGCATATACAGAGACGAGACAGATGACAGAAGCATTTAATAAAATGCTGGGAAGACTCCGGGTGTTGGATGATTCAAGGACAGAATTTGTGTCAAATGTGTCTCATGAATTGAAAACACCACTTACGTCTATGAAGGTATTATCAGATTCATTGCTGACACAGGAAGATGTTCCGGTGGAGTTGTACAAGGAGTTTATGGGGGATCTGTCAGAAGAAATAGAGCGTGAGAACAAGATTATTAATGATCTTCTATCTCTCGTTAAAATGGACAAAACAGCGGATACGATGAATATTTCTTCCGTGAACATTAATACTCTTGTGGAAAGAATATTAAAACAGCTTCGTCCAATTGCGGCAAAAAATAATATAGAGGTGGTGTTTGAAAGTTTCCGACCGGTGACTGCAGAGGTAGATGAAGTAAAATTATCGCTTGCAATCACAAACCTGGTGGAAAATGCGATTAAATATAATCAGGAAAATGGCTGGGTGCATGTGGCGTTAAATGCAGATCACAAGTTGTTTTATATTGAAGTGGCTGATTCCGGCATTGGAATCGCACCGGAGGAGACAGATCATATTTTTGAGAGATTCTACCGGGTAGATAAGTCTCACTCCAGAGAAATCGGAGGAACCGGACTTGGACTTGCGATTGCAAGAAGTGCAATTGTTATGCACAGAGGTGCGATTAAGGTTTACAGTCAGCCGGGAAAAGGAACAACATTTACAGTGAAAATTCCATTGACTTACGTGTCATAGAAAGGAGAGGCAGTATGAAAAAACGAAGGAAATTTACAGCTTTGTTAGGGATTCTTATATGCGTGGCTCTCCTTATGTCCTGTAAGAAAAATGATACGGGTGAGGAAACTTATGAACTGTATTATGTAAATGTACAGACCCAGGCACTGGAACAGGAAAAAGTTCAAATAGAAGGGGATACTACGGAAGAGAAGATTGAATCTATGCTAAAAGAACTGAAGAAAAATCCAGAAGATGTAGAAGTAAAGAGTACATTTCCCAAAAAGATAAAAGTGGAAAAATGGGAACTTACAAATGGACGACTGGGGATATCTTTTAATCAGGAATATAAAAATGTGAAAAAAGTGCCGGAACTTCTTTTTCGTGCGTCACTGGTTCAGTCACTGATACAGATTGATGGGGTTGATTCTGTAAAATTATATATTGGTGGGGATCCATTGTGCGATGCGAATGGTAACGAAATCGGAGCTATGAATGACGAATATTTTGTTCAGAATATAGGTTCCACACTTCATACATATCAAAGTGTAGATCTTGAATTGTATTTTGCAAACAGTGAGGGAGATAAGCTTGTGACAGAGACAGAACATGTCCGGTACAACAGCAATACATTGAAAGAGAAGTTGATTGTAGAAGAACTGATGAAAGGACCTTTTGCAGAAACTTATAAAAAGGTCATTCCTATGGATACGGTACTTTTGGGTGTGTCTGTGAAAGATGATGTATGTTATGTGAATTTTGATAATGGATTTTTGAATATGACAGATATACAGCCGGAAGTTACTATTTATTCTATCGTAAATTCTATAATTCGAGGAGGAAGTGCATCAAAAGTACAGATTCTGGTTAATGGAGATTCAAATCTTAAGTATCAGGATCAGGTGGATCTTAGCCAGCCGCTTACAGAGCGGGAAGATATTGTGGAGGATTAATCATTTGAAGAACAGACCACTATGCAGTTTATGCCTGGTGATCGCAATTTTAATCGGAATCCTGACAGCCGGGGCGGGTGCGAAGTTCGTGTCAGAGCTTCGCCCTTCTCCTGTTGAACAATATGGAGAAAAAGATGATTGGCTGATTGTCAGGGGCCAGGTATATAAAAAAGAAGAAAAAGAAAAGTATCAGATATTATATCTGAAAAAATGTTATGTCTATTTTCAGAAAGATCAACAGAGTCAACAAAATCAACAAAGTCAGCAATCGTTAATAAAAGAATCCAGAATGCTCATTTATGATGAGAAGAAAAATAAGATACAGATAGGAAATGAGGTGGAGGCGGAAGGGAAGCTTAGTTTTTTTGAAACTGCGCGTAATCCGGGGGATTTTGATCAGAAAGCCTATTATCAAAGGCAGAATATTCACGGAAAAGTATGGAGTGAAACTTTAAGAATAACAGACCACACAGTAAAACGGATACAAAATGTATTGGAGAATATACGAGTACATTGTAGAAATATATTACTGAGTGAAGCGGGAGAGAAAAACGGCAGTATTTTAAGCACCATACTTCTTGGAGAAAAATCCCAGATGGACCCAGAGATAAAAAAACTATATCAGGTGAACGGAATCGGACATATATTGGCAATTTCCGGTTTGCACCTGTCGGTAATCGGAATCGGAATTTATCAGTTACTTAGAAAACTGACAGGAAGTTATACGATAGGAGGAATCGGAGGCATATTCTTTTTCTTTCTTTATGTATTGATGATTGGGGTTACAGTATCTGTGATCCGTGCCGGTATTATGTATTTGTTCCGGGTAGGTGCAGAAATCGCGGGGAGACATTATGACAGTGTGACGGCACTTTCTGTGGCAGCGGCAGTAGTACTCATCTGGAGGCCGCTCAGTATTTACGACGGGGCGTTCTGGCTGTCATTTTTTGCAGTATTTGCAGTGGTGGTTATAATGCCAGCCGGACAGATGGAGAAAGCAAAAACAAGAACAGAGATAGACATTCAGAAAAACAGAGAAAATAAGGCTTGGATAATACAAATAAAAAGCATGATAATAAGCAACATAGAAATGCAATTATTTCTTTTACCTGTTGTTCTGTATTTTTTTTATGAATTTCCACTCTATGCAACATTTTTAAATCTGCTTGTAATTCCGCTCATGACAATTTTGCTGAGCCTGGGAATTACTGGAAGTTTTATATGTATGTTGTGCTCTGGTATGTTCAAGATTCCAGGAAAGTGTATGCTGGTAATCTGTGGCTTTATTCTGACGATTTATGAAAGATGCTGTGAGTTTTTTTTGGAACTTCCTGGGGCAAGAGTCGTTATTGGAAGAATTAAGATCTGGCAGATATTGTTCTACTACGGCTGCGTCGTGGTCATATGTGTTATATACTACTATGAAAAGAAACATACTCAGAAAAAAGAGTATGCGAAAGGGCAGGAACGCAATGAAGCACAGGAATGTGAAAAACAAAGAAAACGTGGAAATATATTGACAGGAATGTTATGTGCTTTGGGATTATTTGTTCTGCTTCACCGTTTTGATAGTTTGTCGCAGATGCAAGTGACGGTGTTGGATGTGGGTCAAGGTGATGGAATATTTTTAAAGAGTCCCGGAGGTATGACCTGTATGATTGACGGAGGGAGCAGTGATGTGAAGAATGTCGGGCAGTACAGGATCGAGCCATATCTGTTATCGAAAGGAGTCGGGACACTGGATTATGTGTTCATTTCCCATGGTGACAGTGACCACACGAACGGGATTGAAGAAATGATATCGAGGCAGAAAATCGGTGTGAAGATTAAAACGCTTGTATTTCCAAAAGAAAGTGTCTGGGACGAAAGCCTGAAGAAATTAGCAATATATGCAATAGAAAATGGAGTGCAGGTAGCGGTTATGGAGCAAGGACAGGAGATTGAAAAACAGGGAATGAAAATCCTCTGTCTTTGTCCGGGGAGTGATTATTCCGGAGAAACTGGTAATGGAGCTTCCATGGTTTTATCTGTCAGTTACCGGGAATTTGATTTTTTATTTACCGGGGATGTGGAAGGTATAGGGGAAGAAAAACTTTGTGAATCTATAGAAAAATATTGTCCTGAAAAAGCATTTGAGGTATTGAAGGCGGCACATCATGGTTCCAGAAATTCCTCTTCTGAAATATTTCTTCAGAAAGTCAGACCAAAGTACACAATCATATCGGCTGGGATAGAGAATTCATATGGGCATCCGCACAGAGAAACTATTGAAAGATTAGAAAAAAACGGCAGCCGGATCTTAGCTACGGCAAATTGTGGAGGAATTGAAATCACGGTTGAATTCGGTGGGAAAATTCAGTATACTCTTAAGGAAGGGAGCGAAACGACAGCTTATGAAGAATCTGAATGAAGATTTGAAAACAGGGAATATCAAGCAGGCATATCTTTTGTATGGAGAAGAGGCTTATCTGAAAAAGCAGTACCGTGACAGATTGACAAAAGCTGTGCTTCCGGAAGGTGATACAGTGAACTATGCGCATTATGAAGGCAAGGGGATCAATGTACCGGAGATTATAGATCTGGCAGAGACAATGCCATTTTTTGCAGAAAAGCGTCTCATTGTGATTGAAGATTCTGGCTTATTTAAGAATGCAGATGCAAAGTTTGCAGATTATATTAAGAGCATGCCGGAAACGGTCTGCTTTGTATTTGTGGAGAGTGAAGTTGACAAGCGGAGTAAGATGTATAAGGCCGTAAAGGATACCGGAAGAGTGGTCGAGCTTGGAAGACAGGATGAGAAGACATTGCTTTTGTGGCTTGCTGGTAATATAAAGCGTGAAGGCAGGCAGATTAAGCAGTCCACTGCAGAATACATGTTGTCCCGAACAGGAACCGACATGGAGAATCTGGAGCGGGAGATGGAAAAGCTGTTTTCTTATACGCTTGGAAGAAATGAGATTACGGTGGCGGATATTGATGCAATCTGTACGACGCAGATCACGAATAAGATTTTTGATATGATTGAAGCAGTTGCAACAAGGCAGCAAAGGAAAGCTTTGGATTATTATTATGATCTGTTGGCGTTAAAAGAACCTCCGATGAGGATTTTATATTTGCTGGCGAGACAATTCCGTCTGCTTTTACAGGTGAAAGATCTGATGAACCAGGGAGCAGACAAAAGCACCATCGCAAAAAAAGCGGGACTTCATCCATTTGTGGCAGGAAAATACATGCAACAGAGCAGAAGCTTTACAATGAGAGAACTAAAAGGTATCATGGAAGAAGCGGCAGATACAGAAGAAGCTGTAAAGACCGGACGGCTCAGTGATACAATGAGTGTAGAGTTGTTCATTGTGAAGTATAGTGCACCAAAGAAGTAGCGCATTAGCATTGTGGAGTGCATCGCACGAAACAATCTGCAGGTATCATAGTTGGGGCTTTTGACTCCAACATCATTATAATAGAAAAAAGTTTAAGATAAAGAGATAAAGAGGTAGAAGATAAGTGGCAGGAATAGATCAAAGTAAAATTCGCAATTTTTGTATTGTGGCTCATATTGACCATGGTAAATCAACATTGGCAGACCGTATCATTGAACAGACAGGGCTTCTGACGAGCCGCGAGATGCAGGCACAGGTGCTTGACAATATGGATCTGGAGCGCGAGCGCGGAATCACGATCAAGGCTCAGGCAGTCCGTACAGTATATAAGGCAAAAGACGGAGAAGAGTATATTTTTAACCTGATCGACACACCGGGACATGTAGATTTTAACTATGAAGTATCAAGAAGTCTGGCAGCGTGTGATGGTGCGATTTTAGTCGTAGACGCAGCTCAGGGAGTAGAGGCTCAGACACTGGCCAATGTATATCTGGCGTTGGATCATGATCTGGATGTAATGCCTGTTATTAATAAGATTGATCTTCCAAGTGCAGAGCCGGACCGTGTCATTGAAGAGATTGAAGATATCATTGGAATCGAAGCACATGATGCGCCACTTATTTCTGCAAAGACAGGGCTGAATGTAGATCAGGTTCTGGAGCAGATCGTGGAAAAGATCCCGGCACCGGGCGGAGATCCGAAAGCACCATTGAAGGCATTGATTTTTGATTCACTATATGATTCTTATAAAGGGGTTATCGTATTTTGCAGACTCCGTGAAGGTACCGTGAAAAAAGGTACGAAGATCCGTATGATGGCGACAGGAGCAGAGGCAGATGTCGTTGAAGTCGGATATTTTGGAGCCGGACAATTCATTCCATGTGATGAGCTGGAAGCAGGTATGGTAGGCTATATTACTGCCAGCTTGAAGAATGTCGGAGATACCCGTGTAGGAGATACGATCACAGATGCAGCGAATCCTTGCGAGGAGCCGTTGCCGGGATATAAGAAAGTGAATCCGATGGTTTACTGTGGACTGTATCCTGCGGATGGGGCAAAGTATCCGGATCTTCGGGATGCTCTTGAGAAGCTTCAATTAAATGATGCGTCCCTGCAGTTTGAGCCGGAGACTTCCATTGCTCTTGGATTTGGATTTCGCTGTGGCTTTTTGGGACTTCTCCATCTGGAGATTATTCAGGAGCGTCTGGAGAGAGAGTATAATCTTGATCTTGTTACAACAGCACCGGGAGTTATTTATAAAGTATACAAGACGAACGGAGATGTCATAGAACTGACAAACCCGTCTAATCTTCCGGATCCTTCTGAGATTGAATATATGGAAGAGCCGATGGTAAAGGCTGAGATTATGGTAACATCCGAATTTATCGGTACGATTATGGATCTATGTCAGGAGAGACGAGGAGAGTATCTTGGCATGGAATATATTGAAGAGACCCGTGCAGTTCTGCATTACAGACTGCCGCTCAACGAGATTATCTACGATTTCTTTGATGCATTGAAGTCCAGATCCAGAGGATATGCTTCTTTTGATTATGAGATGGACGGATACCAGAGATCTGAACTTGTGAAACTGGATATTCTGGTCAATAAAGAAGAAGTAGACGCTCTTTCCTTTATCGTCCATGCAGATACTGCATATGAACGTGGAAGAAAGATGTGCGAGAAGCTTAAAGAAGAGATCCCAAGACAGCTCTTTGAAATCCCGATTCAGGCGGCTATTGGTGGGAAGATTATTGCCCGTGAGACTGTAAGAGCAATGCGAAAAGATGTGCTTGCAAAATGTTACGGTGGTGATATCAGCCGTAAGAGAAAGCTTCTTGAAAAACAGAAAGAAGGAAAGAAGCGTATGCGTCAGGTTGGTAATGTAGAGATTCCTCAGAAAGCATTTATGAGTGTACTGAAGTTGGATGACAAATAATGAGATTATTAGAATTATATATTCATATACCATTTTGTAAAAAAAAATGTAAATATTGCGATTTTCTCTCAGGTCCGTCAACGGCGGATGAGAGGGAATCTTATGTGAAAAGCCTTTGTCAGGATATTCGCTCATACGCGCACCTGGCGAAGGCTTGCCGTGTTATCAGTATCTTTGTCGGTGGGGGAACGCCTTCTACTTTGACAGCTTTTCAGATGCAGCAGATATTTTCAGCAGTCCGTGATACATTTGTTGTAGAAGAAAATGCAGAGATCACAGTTGAGATGAATCCAGGAACTGTAGACAGGGAAAAGCTTTCCGGTTATAAAAAATGTGGAATTAACCGATTAAGCATTGGCCTGCAATCTACAAAAAATAGAGAACTTCAGATACTGGGTCGTATTCATACATATGAAGAATTTCTTGAAACATATCATATGGCAAGAGCAGAAGGATTTGAGAATATTAATGTTGATCTGATGTCAGCAATTCCGGGACAAAGTCTTACTGACTGGGAGGAAAACTTAAAAACAGTGGCAGAGCTTGCCCCGGAACACATTTCTGCATATAGTCTGATCGTGGAGGAAGGTACTCCATTTTATGAGGAGTATGGGGAAGGGCGTCATGCAGACGAATTACCTGATGAAGAGACAGAGCGTAAGATGTATTGGAGAACGAAAGAAATACTTTCAAAATACGGATATGAAAGATATGAGATTTCTAATTATGCAAAGCCTGGATATGCTTGCAGACATAATATCGGATACTGGGAGCGAACAGAATATCTAGGGATTGGAACCGGAGCTGCATCACTGATCAATAACAGTAGATTTAATTATGGAGAAGAGCCGGAAAAGTTAACTGTATCTGCACAGATGGAAGAGACGATGTTCCTTGGCTTGCGTATGATGAAAGGTGTATCAAAAATAGAATTTCTTAAGATGTATGGTGAGAGCATGGAGAACGTTTATGGAAATGTGATAAGAGACATGGAACAGAAAGGACTTCTGGAAGATGGAGAAGACTTTGTGAAACTTACAGATCGTGGAATCGATGTCAGCAACTATGTTATGAGTGAGTTTTTGTTGTAAAGATTATTCTTGGATTTGTTGATTTGATAATATAAAAACGATAAAAGAAAGTTTTAAAATTATATAGCAATAAAAAAGTTTACATAAAACAGCAACGACACAGGGGAAAAGATGGAGACTAAGAAAAAGAAAATAGGTTTTATTCTAAATCCATATGCTGGAATTGGTGGAAAAGCCGGTCTAAAAGGAAGTGACAATTACAAAAAAATAGAAAAGCTTTTGCTGGAAGGCTGTGAAAGAACAGCCCCCAAGAGAGCAGAAAGCTGTATGAGCAAAATTGCAGATCTTACCACAAGTTTAGTTGCAGGAGATAAAGGATTGGTGGGAGAGAAAAATTTTTCAATCCTAAGTGCACCAGGGGATATGGGAGAAGCTTTGCTTGAGAAACTTAAAATCCCATGTGATGTGGTGTTATGTCCAAAAGCCCATACAAGCAGCGCAGAAGATACGAAACTTTGTGCACAAATTATGAAAGAACAGGGTGTGGATCTTCTCGTGTTTTGCGGAGGAGATGGGACTGCAAGGGACATTTGTGAAGCTGTTGGTACGGATGTGACGGTTCTTGGAATCCCGGCAGGAGTGAAGATGTATTCTGCGTGTTATGCCTGTAATCCATATCAGGCAGGTGAGATGTTAGCAGGGTGGCTTGAAGGAAAAGAGATGTCTTATGAAATGAGGGAAGTTCTTGATATTGAAGAGAAGGATTTAGATTCCAGAAACGTAAGCCCCCAATTGTACGGATTTTTGGAAGTATTAAGCGATGGAAAACATTTACAAAAGGCAAAAGAATTGGATTTGGGGTCAGGCGAGTCCGCAACTATAATAGCGAGGGCAGCAATCTTGCGAATGGAAAAGGACTGGGTTTATATTATCGGCCCGGGAGGAACGACCTGGAAGATAAAGGAGTTATTGTGTGAAAATGACGAGCAGGAGGATACTGGGAAAAAGAACGTACATGGAACTGTCCGTGGAGTGGATGTGATCAGAAATGGTAAAATCATACTTCGAGATGCGAATGAAAGAGAATTGTGGGACTGTGTCAATTCATACAGTCATATAAAAATTCTGGTGACCTGTATTGGTGGAAATGGTTTTTTGTTAGGAAGAGGAAATCAGCAGATTAGTCCACGGGTAATCAGAAAAGTAGGAAAAGAACAGATTGAAATTGTAGCAACAAAAGAAAAACTGGCAGGACTTGGCGGACAGCCGATGCATGTAGATACCGGCGATGCAGATGCAGATGAGTATTTAAAGGGGTATTATAAAATTATATTCGAAAATTCTGATTCTGCTATTTACAAGGTTGGATAAAGAAAGAATCTGCAAATAGCCTTTGGTAAAGATGAATATTATGGAATATTTAAAGAAGTCGACAAATGGTCGACTTCTTATTTTGTTTTTTGGTGAAATATTGCGAAAATATCAAAAAATTAACAAAATAACTTGACGTAACCACTGATTGAAGACTAATGTATGTGTTGCAGGTGAAATAAATAAAAATGTTTAGATAATCAATAAGTGAACTGCCATGAAAGGAGTGATTCTTGTGGAAAACAGTTTTGTACATCCATATATGCCTAATAGTGTACCAGAGAATAAGAAGGCAATGTTGGATGAATTGGGGATCAACAGCGTAGAAGACATTTACAAAAGTATAATTCCAGATGAATTGCTGTATAAAGAACGATTAGATATTCCGGAACCGATCAGAAGTGAATATGAACTGAAAAGACATGTGATGGGAATTTTGAATCGAGATATTACAACGGAAGAATATACGAGCTTTCTTGGAGCCGGGTGTTACAAACATCAGGTGCCGGCAATTTGCGATGAGATAAATTCCAGAGGTGAGTTTCTGACTGCTTACTGCGGAGATACATATTCTGATCATGGTAAGATGCAGGCAATCTTTGAATACACAAGCATGATGGGAGAACTTCTGGACACAGATGTTGTAAGTTATACAACTTATGACGGCGGTCAGGCAGTGGCATCTTCGCTTCGTATGGCAGTCAGAGCAGTCAGAGAAAAAGGAATGGCTGGAAAAGTGATTCTTGTTCCGAAGACTATGAATCCGGAAATATATTCACAGGTCGTACAGTATTGTAGAAATGTGGCAGAAGTAAGAAAAATAGCTTATGAACCAGAGACAGGACTTATGGATCTGGAAGAGTTGAAAGAACAGTTGGCAAAGAAAAATGTTGCGGCTGTATTTTTTGAAAATCCAACTTATCTTGGTAACTTTGAGACAAGAGGAGAAGAAATTGCAAAACTGGCACATGATGCAGGAGCTTATTGTGTTGTACAGACAGAGGTGGCAGCGCTTGGAATTATGGAGAGCCCGGTAAATCAGGGTGCTGATATTGTATGTGGAGATATACAGCCTCTTGGAATGCACATTCAGTTCGGCGGTGGTCAGGCAGGATTTATTGCATGTAATCAGAATATGGATTTGGTAGAACAATTTCCAACTTATATGTACGGAATTACAGAGACAGAGAAAGAAGATACATATGGATGGGGAAGAGCGATGAATTATCGAAGCTCTCATGGAAGCCGTGAGAATGCAAAAGAGTATTTTGGAACAGAAACAGGTCTCTGGGCAATTACGGCAGGTGTGTACCTGGCAAGTATGGGGCCGCAGGGCATGTACGAACTCGGTGAGACGATTATTCAGAATGCAGCATATCTGGAGGATATTTTAGATGAGATTCCGAAAGTTCGGGCAAAGAGATTTGAGAATGCGAAGTTTCAGGAGTTTGTAATAGATTTTAACCAGACTGGAAAGACGGTTGAAGAAATTAATAAAGAATTGTTAAAAGAGAACATATTTGGCGGAAAAGACTTAAGTCATGATTTCCCAGAGCTTGGGCAATGTGCACTTTATTGTGTATCAGAGATTACGACATTAGAAGAGATGGAGCATCTTCGTGATGCCCTCAAGCGGATTGCAAAGGGGGAATAGTGATGGGATATTATAAGACAAATCGGGATTTCCACGAAGCAAGATGGGACGAACCTATAATTATGAAACTTGGCAATCCAGGTGAACGAGGTATATTAGTTCCCAAAGCAGATGAAAAAGTTACAAAAGCAACAGGAACCGTAAAAACGCTGCTTCCGAAAAATCTGCTTCGAAAAAAAGCACCTAAGCTTCCGGAAATGTCTCAGATGCAGGTACTCAGACATTATATGAGATTATCTCAGGAGACGATTGGAACAGATTTTAATATTGATATCGGGCTTGGAACCTGTACTATGAAGTATAGTCCTAAGATACACGAACAATTGGTGAGATCTGAAAAATTAAGCGAAGTTCATCCATATCAGGACGAGTCGACTATTCAGGGAATCCTGGAAATTATGTATCGAGATGAGCAGTACATCAAGGCAATTTCGGGTATGGATAAAGTAAGCTTACAGCCAGGAGGCGGTACTCAGGCAATCTTTGCAAATGTAGAGACAATTCGTGCTTATCATGAATCCAGAGGTGAGGGTGAACAGCGAAATGAGATTATTACGACCATTTTATCGCATCCGGGCAATCCAGGTGCCGCTGCAACGCTTGGATATAAGGTAATCACTTTATATCCAGATGAAAACGGTGTGCCAGATATAGAGGCTCTAAAAGCAGCCGTTTCTGAACATACAGCCGCACTTATGATCACCAATCCGGAAGATACTGGAATCTACAATGAGAAAATTAAAGAATTTGTAGATATTGTTCATGCAGTTGGAGGCTTATGCGTATATGACCAGGCAAACTTAAATGGACTGTTCGGAATTACAAGAGCGCGAGATGCAGGATTTGATATGTGTCATTATAATCTGCACAAATCCTTTTCTTCACCGCACGGATGTCAGGGACCGGCAGCCGGAGCACAGTGCGTATGTGAGAAGCTTGCAAAGTTTGTTGCAGCACCGACAGTAGAATTTGACGGAGAAAAATATTATCTGGATTACAATCGTCCGGATAGCATTGGAAAGTTAAGAAAATTTTATGGAGTGCCTGCGGTTCTTGTGAGAACCTATGCATATATTCGAACTCTCGGCCCGGATGGAATGAAACAGATTGCAGAAATGTCGATTTTAAATAATAATTATATGTTGAAAAAACTTTTGGAGATAAAAGGAATTTCCTTGCCATATGCGAAAGGAAAATACAGATTAGAACAGGCAAGACTGAGCTGGAAAGAATTGACGGACGAGACAGGCGTAACGACAGATGATATCTGCAGACGAATCGTGGATTATGGTTTTCAAGATTATTTTACAAGTCATCATCCAAGAATCATTCCAGAACCTTTTACACCAGAGCCTGTAGAATCTTACTCAAAGGATGATATTGATGAATTTGTAGATGCATATCGTCAGATTGCAGAAGAAGCATATACTACGCCACAAGTTATAAAAGAAGCACCGCATCATGCGGCACTCGGATCCAGAATCCAGGAAGATGGTCTTACCGAGTGGAAAAAATTTGCAACAACATGGCGTGCATATATAAAAATGAAAAAAGACTCTTAATCTGATGAAACAGGAGGGTGGTGAAAAAATAATCGGTATGTGAGATGTCTTGAAAATGTTAGAAGGGAGAAGATAGAATGATTTTTGATGGACATGGAGATGTGTGGACAGATGTAACTTGCCGTGCAGTAGATCACGGAGAAAGAGATATTTTTCGTAAGCATCATCTGCATAAGTTCCAGGAAGGTGGTGTTACAGGAGGAATTTTCGTAATCTGGATCGATCCACCATATGATAGTGATCCAGTGAAACGATCCAAACAGATTGTAAAGAGTATTAAGCAGGAAATGGAAGATTCTGCAGATATTCTGAATTTTGTGAAGAAGTACGATGATTTTGAAAAAGGCACAAAAGAAGGAAAATTAAATATCGTAACCGGAATGGAAGGGTTAAGCCAGATTGGGGAAGACATTGATATGATCAACTATTTTTATGATGAAGTAGGTGTCAGACATGCAATGCTTACCTGGAATGAATTAAACGCATTGGCAACCGGATGGCCGGTGGATGTAACAAGGGGACTTACAGAAGCAGGAAAGAAAGCCGTAAAGCGGATTCAGGATCTTGGAATGGTGATGGATGTATCACATCTAAATGACAAATGTTTCTGGGGCGTCATTGATCTGGCGCAGGGACCGATTATTGCATCACATTCCAATGCACGTAGTGTATGTCCGGCAATGCGCAACCTGACAGATGACATGTTGAAGGCGATTGCTAAGACTGGTGGTCTGGTGGGAATGAACAGTATGAGAGAGTTTATTTCTGAAAAACACGATGAACAAAATGTCGAGCATTTGGCAGACCATGTCGAGTATATTGCTGATCTGATCGGAATCGATCATATTGGTCTTGGATTTGACTTTGATGACTACCTTGGAGGAGAGGCGCTTAAGACATTCAGTGATCATGTCGATTCACCGAGTGGCGACGGTATTTCTAATGAGGCAGAAGCAAAGAATATCCTGGCAGTATTAAAGAAGAGGGGATACAGTCAGGAAGATCTTGACAAGATTGGCTATAAGAATTTTTATCGAGTATTCAAAGAAGTATGGAAATAAAGAATACGAAAAAGTAACTTGTTTATAGGATTGAGAAAGGCAGGAATTCATATGAAAACATTAATTAGTGCGGATAATACGTGGGCGTTGTTTGCAATATTAGTAGTCGTCGCAGCATTAGCTATCTGGATGGAGCAGAAGTACAAATGGGCAGGAAAAGTAACAGGTTGTGTTATTGCTTTGATTGGAGCTATGATTCTTTCTAACATCCGGGTAATCCCGACAGATGCACCGGCATATGATTTTGTATGGTCATATGTTGTACCACTTGCAGTACCACTTCTTTTGTTTAATGCAAATGTGAAGAAAATCTGGAAAGAAAGTGGACGTGTGCTTGTAATTTACCTGATCAGCGGTATTGGTACACTGGTCGGTGGTATTGTAGCATTTTATCTGTTACATAACCAGATTGCAGATCTGCACAAGATAGCAGCTATGATGGTTGGTTCATACACAGGAGGAAGTGTAAACATGGTAGCCATGTCTGATGCATTTGGAGCAAGCGGAGATATGGTATCTTCTTCAGTGGTAGCAGATAACCTTTTGATGGCACTTTATTTCTTCGTACTGATTGCAATTCCAACAATTAAATTCTTCTTGAAGAAATTTAAACATCCATATATTGATGAAGTAGAAGCAAGAAAAGCAAGTGGTGAAAGTGAAAACCAGGCAGCAAGTTACTGGAAAGCAAAACCGGTCGCACTGATCGATATCGCAGAGGCACTTGCGATTGCATTTGCAATCGTAGCAATTTCTACAGCAATTGCAGATTTCTTTGCAGGATTGATTCCAACAAGTAATTTTGGACTGGCATTATTAAACGGTCTTCTTGGAAACAAATATTTGATCATGCCTACATTGACCATGTTATTGGCAACAATTAAACCAGAATTTATGGGAAATATTGGTGGCGCACAGGAAATTGGTACATTCTTGATTCATATCTTCTTTGCAGTAATCGGTGTTCCGGCATCTATCTACCTGATCGTGACACAGGCACCATTACTCCTTGTATTCTGTGCAATCATCGTTGGTATGAACATGATCGTCTCCTTTGTATTTGGTAAGATTTTCAAATTCAACCTGGAAGAGATCTGTATTGCATCGAATGCAAATATAGGTGGACCTACAACAGCCGCAGCGCTTGCAATTGCAAAAGGATGGCAGGCAATGGTAGTTCCGGCACTTCTGGTCGGTACTCTTGGATATGTCATTGGTAACTACTATGGAATCTTTATAGGAACATTCCTTGGAAGATAATGATAATACAAATCCGGGCTAAATAAAAAGAGAATGAACTGTATTTGCAATGAAAATTAAAATACAGTTCATTCTTTTTTTGGGATATACCTATAATAATTCGGCCATTAGATTGGCGTATATCTTTTCATTCTTTTGTGTCCAGTTTGCTGCAATTGCCATTGCTTCAGATTCCGTTGGAACAGTGAGCGTCAGGTCGATTAAAGGAGCATCACGTTCCAGTATCTGACAGCGGACACAATATTCCATGTTGGGATTTCGATAATAGTCAGCTTTTATGGCAACTTCATTTTTCAGTTCATATTGTTTATTACTGAGAAAACTGTTAATATCTTCCTGGATTGCAGGTGAAATATCATTTTTAAAGTAATGAATTGTTTCCTCGCCTTCTTCTGTCAGGTGATAAAATGTTCTTGTGTGCGTGGACTCTTCACGAATAAATCCAGAATCCAAAAGCTCTGAAAGAGCCTGTTGCAATTTAAAATATGTCGTGTAGCCTTCGTTTAAAATGAATTCTGAAATCTGGGAATTAGTCAGTGGGAAATCCACCTTATCCAGCATATACAGAATGATCAGTTTATAAAGTTTAAATGCTTCTGCCATAATTTACAACTCCTTTCCCTGCCAGATGTCGTGAATCTTGAACCAGGACTGCATCTGGTTTAAGACATGTCGTTTGTTTGTGCTCCAGGTAGGAGCAATCAGAAGATCTTTTGGACCGTCCCCGGTGAGCCGATGAATGACAATATCCGGACTCAGATTGCAGATACAGGAACTTAAGACTTCAAAATATTCTTCCATGGAATAAATAGAAAATCTGCCTGTCAGGTAATCGTCCGCGAGATCTGTGTATTTCAGAACATGTAAAAGCTGTAGCTTGATTCCCTGAATGTGGTGTTCATTCAGATAATGCATAGTCTCAAGATTCCGCTTGATATCTTCTCCTGGAAGTCCGAGAATCGTGTGTACGATTACCGGAATACCCATTTGACGAAGTCTCTTTAATGCATGTTCAAATACCGGAAGATCATAGCCGCGCCGGATATAAGATGCCGTATCTTCATGAATTGTCTGAAGTCCAAGCTCAATCCAGACAGGTTTGATCTGATTTAATTCATGAAGAAGATTTAAAATATCTTCACCGAGACAGTCCGGTCTTGTTGCTACAGAAAGAATTCTGATATCCGGGTGCATGATTGCCTCAGTAAATATTTTACGAAGGTAGTCTACAGGTGCATAAGTGTTCGTATATGCTTGAAAGTATGCAATATAAGAACCGCCTCCATATTTGGCGGCGACTTTAGATTTTCCATGTTCAATCTGTTCACGAATCGTCTCGGAAGGTGATTCGGCAAAATCACCAGAACCACCCTGACTGCAGAAAATGCAGCCACGGGTTCCGCATGTTCCATCTCGGTTCGGACAAGTCATGCCTCCGTTCAGTGATAGTTTATATAATTTGCTGCCATAGGTGTTTTTGAGATAATAGTCCAGAGAATGGTATCTCTTTTCGCCCCAGTAAACAGCCATTAAATCAATTCCTTCACAGCTTCGCTTACAACGTCTGCAACGCGAGGGTCGAAAGCTTCCGGAAGAATATTGTTTTCGTTCAGTTCTTCATCCGGAACAAGGCTTGCGATTGCTTTTGCAGTTGCAAGTTTCATCTCTTCTGTAATCTTAGTTGCGCGTCCTTCCAGAGCGCCTTTGAAGATTCCAGGGAAAGCAACGACATTGTTGACCTGGTTCGGGAAGTCTGAACGTCCGGTTCCAACAACTTTTGCTCCGGCTTCTTTTGCGAGGTCTGGCATGATCTCTGGTACAGGGTTAGCCATTGCAAAGAGGATAGCATCTTTGTTCATGGAAGCGACCATTTCTTTTGTGACAATATTCGGAGCAGATACACCGACAAAGATGTCTGCACCATTCAATGCATCAGCAAGGGTTCCTTTTTTGCCTTCCAGATTTGTTACTTCGACCATCTTTTGCTGCATCCAATTCAGATTCTGAGAATCTTTTCCGAGGATTCCACTGATATCGCACATTGTAATATGAGAAAATCCGTATGTGAGAAGCAGTTTTGTGATTGCAACACCGGCACTTCCGGCACCATTTACAACGACTTTACAGGTCTCTTTGTCTTTTCCTGTTACTTTTAATGCATTGATGATTCCGGCAAGAACCACAATGGCAGTTCCGTGCTGATCGTCGTGGAAAACAGGAATGTCGAGAAGCTCTTTCAGACGTTCCTCAATTTCAAAGCATCTTGGAGCACTGATGTCTTCTAAGTTAATGCCTCCGAAAGCAGGAGCAATATTTACAACAGTTTTGATGATCTCTTCAGTATCCTGAGTGTCCAGGCAGATCGGCACAGCATTGACACCACCGAATTCTTTGAAAAGGACAGCTTTTCCTTCCATAACAGGCATGGCAGCCAGCGGTCCTATATTGCCAAGTCCAAGCACGGCACTTCCGTCAGATACAACAGCAATTGTGTTGGATTTGATTGTATATTTGTATGCGGCTTCTTTATCTTCAGCGATAACTTTGCATGGCTCAGCAACACCCGGTGTGTAAGCAATTGCCAAATCTTCGCGAGTCTTTACATGAGACTTTGCGATGGTTTCAAGTTTGCCGTTCCATTCTTCGTGCATTTTCAGAGCTTTTTCTTGATTTGTCACGTTAAATACCACCTTTTTCTACTATATTTTGTATATGGGGATTTGAACAAGGTCATCCCTTGTATACCATCATATCATTTTAAGATTACCAAATCAAGAAATGTCTTTGAAAAAAGGCTTTTAAAAGCGAAACATTTGTAGTATAATAAACTTTAGTTTCAGATGAAGTCTATTCTGACAAAGAATCCCGTGATGACACATAAGCCTATAATTGAAAGGAATATAAAGCGATGATGAAAGAAAAATATGAAACATTACCGTTGACGACGTTAAAAGAACTTGCAAAAGCAAGAGGCCTGAAAGGTATTTCTACAATGAAAAAGGCCCAGGTAATCGAATTGATGTTACAGGAAGATGAAAAAGAACAGGAAAAAGAAAAACAGGAAAAGCGTGAGACAGTAAAAGAGATGTCTGCGAATACCGGAGATAAAGAAATCCATGATATTGACCGCCTGGACAGTGGAATTGTTGCACGCGGAATTCTGGAGGTTATGCCAGATGGGTTCGGATTTATCCGAAGTGATAATTATCTTCCAGGAGATAATGATATCTATATTTCGCCGTCTCAGATCCGTAGATTCAATCTGAAGACTGGAGATATTTTGGAGGGACATACTCGTATTAAGACACAGCAGGAGAAGTTCAGCGCACTGTTATATTTGACTAAAGTGAATGATACAGATCCAATGGAACTTCTCACACGTAGCAGTTTCGAGAAGATGACACCGATTTTTCCAAATGAGAGAATGCGTCTGGAGTGTGGCAAGACAAGCACGTCTATGAGAATTATGGACTTGCTTTCTCCAATTGGTAAAGGTCAGAGAGGAATGATCGTATCACCTCCGAAAGCCGGTAAGACAACACTTTTAAAAGAAGTTGCATTGTCTGTTCTTAAGAATAATCCGGAAGTGCATCTTCTGATTCTTCTGATTGATGAACGTCCGGAGGAAGTTACGGATATTAAAGAGACCATTCAAGGAGACAATGTAGAGATTATTTACTCTACATTTGATGAGCTTCCAGAGCATCATAAGAGAGTATCTGAAATGGTCATTGAACGTGCAAAGCGTCTTGTAGAACATAAGAAAGATGTTATGATCTTGCTTGACAGCATCACACGTCTTGCAAGAGCGTATAACCTGACTGTTTCACCATCCGGAAGAACACTTTCCGGTGGTCTTGATCCTGCAGCGCTTCATATGCCAAAGCGCTTCTTTGGTGCTGCAAGAAATATGCGTGAGGGTGGAAGCCTTACAATTCTCGCTACAGCACTGGTAGATACAGGAAGCAAGATGGACGATGTTGTATATGAGGAGTTTAAAGGAACAGGTAACATGGAACTGGTACTTGACCGTAAGCTTTCTGAAAAAAGAATGTTCCCTGCTATTGATATACCGAAGTCAAGCACTCGTAGAGAAGATCTGCTTCTTAACAAAGATGAGCAGGAAGCTGTGGAGATCATGCGCCGTGCACTCAATGGAATGCGTGCGGAAGAGGCGGTGGAGAGTATCCTGAATATGTTCTCCAATACAAAGAACAACAATGAGTTGATTGAAATGGTAAAAAAGAAAAAAATATTATAGACAAGCTGGCAATCGTGTGGTACAATAAGAAAGCTGTTTAGAAAATATTCGCGTTTGACGCAACTAAAATAAACGCAACAATAATAAAGAAGAGGTGAAAATCATGAAAGAAGGAATACATCCAGCATACTATCAGGCAACTGTAACTTGCAACTGTGGTAACACATTCGTAACAGGATCTACAAAAGAAGATATCCACGTAGAAATCTGTTCTAAGTGTCATCCGTTCTACACAGGACAGCAGAAAGCAACACAGGCTCGTGGCCGTGTTGATAAGTTCAACAAGAAGTACGGAATGAAATAAGTTCGAAGGTTATCGGGGTTGAGGTTTTTTAAATCTCAACCCTTTCTTCTATTTATATCAGATATGAGGAGAGCAATTATATGAAGTCATCCAATATTGGGGGACAGGCAGTCCTTGAAGGAATTATGATGAGACATGGAGACGACTATGCGGTTGCAGTGAGAAAACCGGATGGAGAGATTTTTGTACAGAAGGAAGAATATCACAGTGTGATCAAATGGAAAGCTTTAACGAAGATTCCGTTTGTCAGAGGGGTGTTCAATTTTATAGATTCTATGGTTCTGGGAATTAAGACGTTGATGTTTTCAGCTGAATTTTATGAGGACGAAGAGGAAGTAAAAAGCGAAAAAGAACTGACAGAGGAAGAAATCGCAAAGAAGGAAAAACAGGAAAAATGGATGATGAATGCGACAGTTGCAATATCTGTAGTAATTGCAGTAGCAGTATTTATGGTTCTGCCGTATTTTCTGTCTTCATTATTAAAACCACTGATGCCATCGTATCATTTGAGAACATTAGTGGAAGGATTTGTGAGGATTGGTATATTTATTCTCTATATTGCATTGATTTCAAGAATGGATGATATCCAGAGAACATTTATGTACCATGGCGCGGAGCACAAATGCATCAATTGCATTGAGCATGGACTTCCGCTTACCGTTGATAATGTCAGAATCAGTTCCAGACAGCATAAGCGCTGTGGAACAAGCTTCTTATTCTTCGTACTGGCAATCAGTATTATTTTGTTGATGTTGATTCAGGTGGAATCACCGCTGATGCGTGTGATCGTGAGAATTGCCTTGATTCCGGTCATTGCAGGAATTTCTTATGAAGTACTGAAACTTGCAGGAAGAAGTGAGAATCCGATTATCAATCTTTTAAGCAGACCAGGACTTGCAATCCAGAAGCTGACAACGAAAGAACCGGACGACTCAATGATTGAAGTGGCAATACAGGCAGTAGAAGCAGTATTTGATTGGAGAGCATATGAAGCAGAGAACTTTAAAACTGCAGAGGATTTATAAAGAAGGATCTGCGTATCTGGAAAGCAGACAGATACCAGATGCTCAAATCGATGCATGGTATTTACTGGAATATGTGACTGGAATCAGTCGTGCTTCCTACTATGGAAATCCGGAAAAAAATATTTCGGAAGAGGAAGCAAAACGGTATTGGGAATATCTGGAAAAGCGTGCACGAAGAATTCCACTTCAGCATATTACGGGAAGTCAGGAGTTTATGGGATATGAATTTCTTGTTAATGAGCATGTGCTTATACCAAGGCAGGATACAGAGAATCTGGTGGAAGAAGCATTGAAAGTGATAAGACCGGATATGCATGTGCTGGATATGTGTACTGGTTCGGGCTGTATACTGATCAGTCTTTTAAAGTATGCGGCAGAAAGAAAGCACATTACAGGGGGGAAAGCGGTTGGCGCAGATATATCAGCAGATGCGCTTGAAGTGGCAAAAAAGAACGCTCAGAGACTTAAGGTTCCTGTTATATGGGTACAGAGTGACATTTTTGAAAATGTATCTGAAAGTTTTGACCTTATTGTGTCAAACCCACCATATATTAGAACGGAAGTGATCCAGGGACTGGAGGACGAAGTAAAGCTTCATGATCCGTGGATCGCGCTTGACGGACATGAAGACGGACTTTACTTTTACAGAAGAATTGTAAGCGAAAGCATTTCACATCTGAATGATGGTGCATGGCTCATGTTCGAGATCGGTCATGACCAGGCAGAAGATGTATCAAAGCTTATGAAAAATGCAGGATTTTGCAATATATATGTGAAAAAGGATCTGGCAGGACTTGACCGTGTAGTGTGTGGCATGTACAATAAAAGAGTTGTAGAAAATTCAAGTCGAACAAAAATGTGAGACATTGGTCAGGATAGAGAATACCGAAGTGAGGATTATGTTTAATGTTTGCGCCGGTATATGGCAGTTATAGTAATATTGCAGGTAAACAGGAGGAGATAGAGATGTTTGATAAATTAGAAGATCTGCTAATTCGATTAGAAGAAATCTTGAGCGAACTTCAGGAACCGGATGTGGCAAGTGACCCAAACCGTTTCCGTAAGCTCATGAAAGAACAAAGTGAGCTTACACCAATCGTAGAAGCATACAAAGAATATAAAGCATGCAAGCAGAACATTGAAGAAAGTCTGGAACTTCTGAATGAAGAGTCTGACGAAGATATGCGAGAACTTGCAAAAGAGGAGTTGAATGAGTCGAAAGCAAGAGTAGAAGAGCTTGAGCATGAGCTTAAGATCCTGTTGCTTCCAAAAGACCCTAATGATGACAAGAACGTAGTAGTTGAGATCCGTGCTGGTGCCGGTGGAGATGAAGCAGCACTTTTTGCTGCAGAAATTTATCGTATGTATCTGCATTATGCAGAGAGTAAACGCTGGAAAGTGGAACTGGTAGAGTGCGAAGAAATTGGAATCGGTGGTATGAAGAATGTTACATTTATGATTGATGGACAGGGCGCATATTCTATGATGAAATACGAATCCGGGGTACACCGCGTGCAGCGTGTGCCGGAGACAGAAAGTGGCGGACGTATCCACACATCAACAATCACAGTAGCAGTTATGCCGGAGGCAGAAGATGTGGATGTTCATATCGATGAGAAAGATATCCGTATCGATGTTATGAGAGCATCAGGAAACGGTGGACAGTGTGTCAATACAACAGACTCCGCTGTACGTCTGACTCACTATCCAACTGGAATTGTAATCTACAGCCAGACAGAGAAATCACAGCTGCAGAATAAAGAAAAAGCATTTGCACTTCTGCGTGCAAAACTCTACGATTTGGAATGTCAGAAGCAGCATGATGCAGAGGCAGAAGCAAGAAAGAGCCAGATCGGAACAGGAGACCGTTCTGAGAAAATCCGTACTTATAACTTCCCACAGGGACGTGTCACAGATCACCGTATAGGTCTGACATTATACAAACTAGACAAGATTATGAACGGCGATATCCAGGAAATCATCGATGCCTGCATCGCTGCCGATCAAGCCAAAAAACTCGCAAACATGGACGAATAGCACGAACGCAGATTAAATATAAGAGTACTATGGACAATTTATTGGACAGAGTACTCTTATTTTAATCTATGTGAGTCAAACGAGCACTGAGATGGAGCAGAGCGGAATCGAAGTGGGCGTTCGTGCTATTCGAAAGTGGTGGGAGTCTGCTTGCAGGGAGAATCGTCCTTTTGTTATATTGTGTGAGAATGCAAACGAGCACCGAGAAGAAGCAAAGCGGAATCGAGGTGGGCGGGTGCATGCCATCATAGCGAAGCACGAGAGCCAGAGTACTCTTATTTTAATCTATGTGAGTCAAACGAGCACTGAGATGGAGCAGAGCGGAATCGAAGTGGGCGCTTGTGCTATGAAAAAGAAAAGAGGAGCCAGATGCTGCTTGCAGCAAACTGACTCCTCTTTTTAGCCTTCGATTGATTTTAAAGATTTTCCGTTATACACACATGTAGTTTCCTTGCCGGGAACGATTGTCACCATATAACCGTCTTTGCCAAAGTTAATTGCAACAACTTTTCCGTCTGTTGTATGGAAAATCTGAAGCAGTACAGCATTAGAATCATATTTTTTTCCAAAATAATCATTAAATGTAGTGTCCCATGTATTTTTTCCAGAAGGCGCAGTGAAAAGGTACTGTGCATTAGATTTATCAGCACTATCCAGATAAGATAATACCTGTCGGGCAATTCTTCTGCTGGATGTATTGATTTCTGTTTTGTCATTGGGATTTCTCTGTACAGCATTCAGAGCAGCGTTCGTAATTCTGCCCAGATTTTTTATTCTTTTGCCATCGATTTCCGTTGCAAATCTGCATGGCGGTTTAGTAGGATCAGGGTTTGTAAAGCTTTCAGGATACATAGCATAGCATTCTGACATGGCTGCCTGTGCAGCTTTCCAAGTATCGGTTGCTTCTGTTATAATTGCTTTTTCTTTTGCCTTTCGTATGTATCCGGTTAAAGCCGGAATCAAAAGTGCGGCAAGAATTGCAAGGATTGTCAGAACCACAATGAGTTCTACTAATGTGAAACCCTGTTTTTTCTTTTCTGATTTTATAATTATCGTCTTCTCTCTATAATATAATGTTGTTGAGTTTTTGGTATCATATAATAAAAATGATTACACATAATATAATTAATGATACCGTATATATAGGAAAACGTCAAGAAAAACAAAAATCGATTCAATCAATTCAGATATTGCTATAATTATATCCTATAGCAAACTATAAAAATCTAAACATAGACAAACCACTTTCTTACAATTATAATAGGAAAAGTCAAGAATATAAAAACTAATGAAAAAGACTTGTAAGGAGTGATCAGTTATGAAGAAGAAAAAAGTATTAAGTACATTATTGATAGCAGGAATGGTAGCAAGTATGATGGTTGGTTGTGGAAAATCGGCAGATGATAAAAAAGAATCTGACAATTCCGGAGTTACCACTTATACAGTTGGAACAGAAGGAGCATATCCTCCGTTCAACCTTGTAAATGAAAAAGGCGAACCGGACGGATATGATATTGCAGTTATGAAGGCAATTGATGATCTGAATCCAGATGTTGAATTTAAATATGAAGCAACAGGCTGGGATGGAATTTTTACAGCTCTCGAGTCTGGCAAGATTGATGTGATTGCCAGCCAGTGTGGTAAGAATGAAGAGCGTGAGCAGAAATATCTTTTCCCGGATATTCCATATACAGAGACTCAGGCAGCAATTGTATTTAAAAAAGACCGTACAGATATTTCCAGTGATGTAAACAGTATTGCAGGAAAAACGATTGTATCTGCAACCTCAGGAGCACAGACAAACTGGCTTGAGAATTATAACAAAGAGCATCCGGACAAAGCAGCCGATATTATGTATGCAGATGGAGATATGAGCAAGATGCTTCAGGAAGTTATTAACGGAAGAGCAGATGCACATATTGCTTCTATTAAAGTAACTGCTGATTATGTTCTCAAAGAGCAGGGACTTGACAATGAACTAGAGTGTCTTCCATTTGAGACTGGTGATGAGACAACTACATACATGCTTCTGAGACAGGACGAGTCAGGAGAGAAGCTGAAAAAGATTATTGATGACAGTCTGAAGACGTTGATTGAAAATGGTACATTAAAAGAATTATCTGAGAAGTATCTTGATGGAGATTATGCACCACAATTATAATCGAGAAAGTGTCTTATATCTTTAAAGAAATAAGGAAAAATATAAGATGCACGCCGTATGAGATGCGACGTGCATTTTGTGCAATACGCCGTTATACAGAAATCGTTCTTGCACGAATTTCTATAGGGCGATTCATAAGTTGTACCGGAAACCACAAGAGTTCCGAATAAAAGAGAAAGATTGGTGTAAAAGAGATGGGGAAAATATTTAGTGTTGAATTTCTGATACAGTCCATTCCGCAGATAGCAGTATATCTGCCGATTACACTTCTGATTACAATTGCCAGTTGTGTAGCAGGACTGATCGTAGGGTTCTTTATTGCGTTGGCCCGTTATTTTGAAGTACGGGTACTTAAGACAGTTGCGAAAGTATACATATCATTTATCCGTGGCACGCCGACTATGGTACAATTGGTGCTTGTGTATTACGGAATCCCGATACTGCTTCGTGTGATGAACGAAGCATGGGGAACAAGTTTTGATATTAACGGAATCCACCCGGTCGTATTCGCAATTATTACACTGGGACTTAATGCAGCGGCATATATGTCAGAGATTATCCGCAGTGCATTGATGTCCGTAGATGAAGGACAGGTAGAAGCTTGTTATAGCTTGAATATGACGAAGTGGCAGGCGCTTATAAGTGTTGTAATCCCGCAGGCATTTGTCGTAGCACTTCCAAGTCTGGGCAATAACTTTATATCATTATTAAAAGAGACTTCTCTTGTATTTAACATTGCAGTTGTAGATATTATGGCACAGGCAAGAATCGTTGGAGCGAGATCTTATCGTTACTTTGAGGTATATATTGCAGTATCTTTGATTTACTGGGTATGCTGTATGCTTTTGGAACGTCTGCTTGCAAAGATAGAGACCTATGTGCGTAGAAAAGAGAGGAGAAGTTAAGATGTCGATAGTAGAAGTAAGAGGACTTTGTAAAGCTTTTGGTGATAATCAGGTTTTGAAAAATCTGGATTTTCAGATAGAAAAAGGTGAAGTTGTAACGCTGATCGGACCAAGCGGAGGCGGTAAGACAACGCTTCTTCGTTCTCTCAACTGGTTAAATGTACCAGATGCAGGGAGAGTTACCATTGATGGAGTTACAATTGAAGCCGGAAAAGAGAATAAACAACAAATCCGGGCACTCAGAGAAAAGACGAGCATGGTATTTCAGCATTATAATCTCTGGAAGAACAAGACTGCTCTGGAGAATATTACGGAAGGACTGATTCGGGTTCAGAAGATGCCGAAAGTCCAGGCAGTGGAGAAAGCAGAACATTTGCTGGAACGTGTCGGACTGATCGAGAAGAGAGATGAATACCCGGTACGTCTTTCCGGAGGGCAGCAGCAGAGAGTAGGAATAGCGAGAGCACTTGCAGCAGAACCGCAGGTTATGCTGTTTGATGAACCAACAAGTGCTCTTGATCCGGAGTGGATCGGGGGAGTTCTTGATGTTATGAAAGAAATTGCAGCAGATGGAATGACGATGATCGTAGTATCCCATGAGATGCGCTTTGTAAAAAATGTTGCCTCCAGAATCTTATTCCTGGAAGGTGGACAGATTGTAGAAGACAATACACCGGAGAAATTGTTTAATAATCCGGAGAATGAACGTACAAGAGCATTTTTGGAGATGGCAGAATTGTAAGAAACAATAAAAAGTTTTATCTCAGTCGAGAAGACTCCCACTTCAGGTGGTGAGTAATAGCAAATTTGTCTCAGTGGGAGTTAGGTCTCCGCCTGAGATAAACGCTCCGCGAAGATGCGCAGTGATTCTGATAGGAATATGTCAGCTTCTCTGACCAGAATCACGCGCCAAGTCTCACGGACGTTCGACTTGAATATAAAATGAAGACAGATGAGAAAGCTGAAATAAGAAAATTAAATCTGGGACAGGTACTTTTAAAAGAAGTCCCTGTCCTAAAATATTTGAAGACAACAGGCAATTGCGAAAATGAAGGAGAAAATAAATATGGCAACAGATTTTGATAAAGTAATCAATCGAAAAGGAACACATTCTTTAAAATATGATTTTGCGACAGTAAGAGGAAAGAAAGCGGATATACTTCCACTTTGGGTGGCAGATATGGATTTTCAGGCACCAAAATCAGTCAGAGAGCGCTTATTTGAGATTGTAGAGCATGGTATATTTGGGTACAGTGATACCCTGGAGGATTATTGCAGAGCAGTGAAATCCTGGTATAAGAGAAGATTTGACTGGGAAATCGAGAGTGACTGGATCATCAAGACACCAGGAATTGTATTTGCACTTGCAATGGCAGTAAAAGCCTACACAGAGCCGGGAGAAAGTGTTCTGATGCTGCAGCCGGTTTACTACCCGTTCAGAGAGGTCATTGAAGACAATGGAAGAAAGCTGATTGGAAGTCCATTAAAATTAGAAGATGGGCACTACACCATTGACTTTGAGGATATGGAGAAGAAAATCCGGGAAAATGATGTAAAATTATTACTTTTCTGCAGTCCGCACAACCCGGTAGGACGTGTGTGGAAAAGAGAAGAGTTGGAAAAAGTTGCAGCGCTCTGCTTGAAATATCACATGACACTTGTCAGCGATGAGATCCACAGTGATATTGTATACAAAGGACATAAACATCAGATGATGGCATCTATTTCAGAAGAGATTGCAGATATTACTGTCACATGTACCGCGCCATCAAAAACATTTAATGTGGCAGGGCTTCAACTTTCCAACATTATCATTTCCAATCCAAAGCTGCGTGAGAAATTTAAACACGAAGTGATGCAAGCAGGCTACAGCCAGCCGAATCTGATGGGAATGGAAGCGTGTCAGGCTGCTTATGAAAACGGCGAAGAATGGTTGGAAGAGTTACTTGTATATCTTCAGGGAAATGTGGACTTTGTCCGGGATTATCTGAAACAGGAGATTCCGAAAATCAGGCTTATTGAGCCGGAAGGAACTTATCTGCTTTGGCTGGATTGCAGAGAACTGGGTTTATCAGTAGAAGAATTGGAACATCTGGTCGTTGATAAGGCAAATCTCTGGCTGGATCCGGGATTTATTTTTGGGGCAGTAGGAGAAGGATTTGAACGAATCAATATCGCATGCCCGCGTCAGACGTTAAGGCAGGCAATGGATCAGCTTAGAGATGCTTTGAATGCAGAGGCATTCTTGAACTAGGGATTTGTAAAGAATGGTAGATAAGACAGGAGGAAAATCGTGATGGCAGAAGAACTACAGACATACTTATTGGAACATTTTCAATGGCTGCACAGACATCCGGAACTTGCATTAAAGGAGTATGAGACAACCAACTATGTAAAAAATGTATTAAAACAGACAGAAGGTGTGGAGCTTTTGAATCTGGGACTTGATACAGGAGCGCTTGCAAGGATCGAGGGAAAAGAGCCAGGGCGTGTTGTTGCAATCAGAGCGGATATTGATGCGCTGCCGATCCTGGAAGAGAGTGGACTTTCTTACAGTTCAGAAAATGATGGCTGTATGCATGCTTGTGGACATGATTTCCACACGACAGCACTTCTTGGAGTGGCAAAACTTCTTGGAGGAGAGAGAGAGCATATAAAAGGTACCGTCATTTTATTGTTTCAACCTGCCGAAGAAGCAGAACATGGTGGTGAAAAAGTTGTAAATACCGGAATGTTTGAAAAATATAAGATTGAAAAAATCTTTGGACTTCACACAAAACAAAACATGCCAGTCGGAACGATTGCAATTGCACCAGGTCCATTTTCAGCGGCGGTAGACCGGTTCTTATATACGGTAAAAGGAATGGGATGCCACGGAAGCGCCCCGCAGACGGGTCTGGATCCGATCCCGGCAGCAGCAAGACTGGTAGGAAGTCTTCAGGAAATTGTAAGCCGAAGAATCAGTCCGACGGAGACGGCAGTTATCAGTGTGACTCGTTTTACATCAGGCACAAGCTGGAACATTATCCCAGAGACCGCCAGGCTAGAAGGAACCGTTCGCACATTTAATCCCAAAGTGCGTGAGCAGATTGTGAAACTGATGCAGGCACAGGCTGAAGGTCTGGAGCGGGAAGGTTATCAGGTGGAATTTACATGGATCCCGGGCTGTCCGGCAACGAACAATGATGCAGATCTGGCAGAACTTGTGCGAAAAGAAGCAATGGAAGAAGGATTCCATGTAACCTTGCAGCATCCGGAGATGGGAGGAGAAGATTTTTCCTGTTATCAGGAGTTGGTTCCGGGAGCATTTTTTCATGTGGGGACCGGGGGAAAATATCCGGCGCATAATTCTAAATTCACAGTAGATCCGGCAGCACTTTTGGGAGCTTCCAAACTGATGAGTGAGATTGTGAAGAAAGCGCTTAAAGCTTCATAGATATTGCAGCTATGAAGCTTTGTTTTTTGGCAGAGCAGTAAAAAGCACATAGATGATATTAGGGGCATGCCTTGTAATGAGTATAGAAAATGTGCTATACTCGGAAGAGTAAAAATTACAGTTATCAGATGGACGAGAACTGCGATGAGTACAATGGCGGGGAATTCCTTCGTCGGATGTGCTCTTTACTAGTTTTGAATTGGAGCATAGAATGAAAGATATTATTTTTAAGAGAACAGAGCTGGAAGACAAGGAAATCATGACAAAGTATTTCGATGAGCATCCGAGCAGAAGTTGTGAACGTACATTTGTCAATGTGTTTTTATGGTCCAGGCAGTACCCGGTAAAATGGGCGATTGTTGAAGGAGCCATGGTGTTCAAAAGTGAAGATGAGGGACATGTTGCCTATGCATTTCCGGCAGGGACAGATGAACATGTGAAGCGTGCATTGGATAAGATGAAAACATATAGTGAGGAGCGAGGTTATCCGTTCCGTATGTATAATGTGACACCGGATGATTTTGCACGACTGGAAAGCTGGTATCCGGGAAGATTCGAGATTGAGTATGACCGGGACGAAGCGGATTATGTCTATGAAAGCGAGAAGTTAGCGACTTTGTCTGGTAAGAAGATGCATGGAAAGAAGAACCATGTGAATCGATTCCGAAAAGAATTTGAAGGACGCTGGAGCTACGAATCCATGAAAAAAGAGAATCTGGAGGAATGTTTCCAGATGGCTTTGAAGTGGAGAAAAGAGAATGGCTGTAATGATGATACAGATAAGAATGCAGAGATGTGTGTGACAATGAATGCACTCAGACTTTTTGAAGAACTTGACCTGAAGGGCGGTATCCTTCGAATTGATGGTAAAATCGTAGCATTTACCATCGGAGAACCAATCTGCCCGGATACATTTGTTGTTCACATAGAGAAAGCTTATGCAGATGTGCCCGGAGCATATACTATGATCAATCAGCAATTTGTAGAACATGAGTGTATGGATTACAAATATGTGAATCGGGAAGATGATGCCGGTTCTGAGGGACTCAGAAAAGCAAAGCTTTCCTATAAACCAGTATTTATGGTAGAAAAAGGACATGTACATGAAAAGGAGATAGAAAAATGATAGCAGATAAAATGAAAAATATGGTAGCGAACAGTTCCGCTATTCGTGCAATGTTTGAGGAAGGAACACGTCTGGCAGGAATTTACGGACGTGAGAATGTATTTGATTTCAGCCTTGGGAATCCGAATGTTCCGGCACCGCAGATTGTAAAAGATGCAATTGTCGAACTGGTCAATGACACAGATCCGGTTGTGCTTCATGGCTATACGAACAGTAACAGTGGATATCCGGAAGTAAGAGAGGCAATTGCAAAGTCTCTGAATGAAAGATTTGATACAAAATTTTCCGGCAAGAACATTGTCATGACTGTCGGAGCGGCAGGTGGATTGAATGTCATTTTAAAATCTCTGATCAATCCCGGAGATGAAGTGATTGCATTTGCACCATATTTTGGAGAATATCGTTCTTATACAAATAACTATGATGGAGTTCTGGTCGAGATTTCCCCGAATACAGTTGATTTTCAGCCAAAGCTTGATGAATTTGAGCAGAAGATTACACCAAAGACAAAAGCTGTCATTGTAAATACGCCGAATAACCCGACAGGTGTTGTATATTCAGAGGAGACGATCAAGAAGTTAGCGGCAATCATGGAGGCCAAACAGAAAGAATATGGAACAGAGATTTTCCTGATTTCTGACGAACCATATCGTGAACTTGCTTATGATGGAGTGGAAGTTCCATACCTGACGAAATATTATGATAATACGATTGTAGGATATTCTTTTAGTAAATCCCTGTCACTTCCAGGAGAACGTATAGGATATCTTGTTATTCCGGATGAGGTTGCAGACAGTGAAGATCTTCTTTCCGCTGCCAATGTGGCAACAAGAATCTTAGGTTTTGTAAATGCACCAACTCTGCAGCAGAAAGTAGTAGAAAAATGCCTGGATGCAAAGACAGACCTTTCTTTCTACAACAGAAACAGAGAAGATCTATATAACGGATTGAAAGAATGTGGATTTGAATGCATCAAACCACAGGGAGCATTCTATCTCTTTGTAAAATCACCAGTTGCAGATGAAAAGGAATTCTGTAATGCAGGAAAGAAATATAATATCCTGATGGTACCAGGTAGTTCCTTTGCGTGTCCGGGATATGTAAGACTGGCATATTGTGTATCTCATGAGACAATCGTGAATTCGCTTCCTAAATTCAAAGAACTGGCAAAGGAATACATGTAATGTTCAGAGGTCGCGGCGATGAACAAATTTAGCAAAGATACAGGAGCATAGTATGAAAGCATTTGAGAAGAACATAAGAAAAGTAGAGCCATATGTACCAGGTGAACAGCCACAGCGCAAAGTCATCAAATTAAATACGAATGAGAATCCATATCCACCGGCACCGGGAGTCACAAAAGCGTTAGAAGAGATGGATACAGACCGTTTCCGCCTTTATCCGGATCCGACTGCAGCACCACTTGTAAATGCGCTTGCGGACTTTTATCATGTGAATCCGGACCAGGTATTTGTAGGTGTAGGATCCGATGATGTATTGTCTATGTGTTTCCTGACATTTTTTAATTCCGAAAAACCGATATTTTTCCCGGATATTACTTATTCTTTTTATAGTGTATGGGCGGATCTGTATCGGATTCCATATGAATGTCAGAAACTGGATGAGGATTTCAAACTTGTAAAAGAAGACTACTATAAGGAGAACGGGGGAGTGATTTTCCCAAACCCAAATGCACCGACAGGAATCTATGAGGATCTGTCAGTAGTAGAAGATATCATTGCACATAATCAGGATGTCATTGTGATCGTGGATGAAGCGTATATTGATTTTGCAGGACGTTCCGCACTGGAACTGATTGACAAATACGATAACCTGATCGTTGTCCAGACATTTTCCAAGGCAAGATCTATGGCGGGTATGCGAATCGGCTATGCTATCAGCAATCCGACATTGATCAAATACTTAAATGATGCGAAATATTCATTTAACTCTTATACTATGAACCAGACTTCAATTGTGTGTGGTGTGGAAGCTGTGAAAGACAGGGAATATTTCGAGAATGGCGTCAGAAAAATTGTTGAGACAAGGGAGTGGGCAAAAGAAGAACTTACAAAACTTGGATTTACATATCTGGATTCCGGGTCCAACTTTATATTTGCAAAGCACCCGGAATACGATGCGAAAGAGCTGTTTGAGGCATTAAAGGCACATGATATCTATGTGCGATTTTGGGGCAGCGAGAGAATCGAGCAATATATGCGTATTACCATCGGAACAAGAGAAGAGATGGAACAATTATTTGCATTTTTGAAAAAATATATGTGGCGGGGTTCTGAACAGTTACAAAAATAAATGAAAAAATAAGGAGAGATGTATGACACAGTCATTAGTACAAGGAATTATTGATGCACTCAGTGGAAGTGTTGGGAAAGAGGCAATTGTATTTATTATTTCCATGATTCCGATTCTGGAACTTCGTGGAGCGCTTCTTGTAGCAGGACCGCTTCTTGGAGTGCCGGTCGCGAAAGCGATTCCATTATGTATTCTTGGGAATATTATACCGGTTCCGTTTATCCTGCTTCTGATCACACCGATTTTTAACTGGATGAAAGGAACAAAACATTTAAAACCGCTGGTAGATAAGCTGGAAGCAAAAGCAATGAAGAAAAAAGACCAGATTGAAAAATATGAATTCTGGGGACTTGTATTATTTGTTGGTATTCCGCTTCCGGGAACCGGAGCATGGACAGGTTCACTCATTGCCGCACTTCTCGGTGTGAAATTTAAGAAAGCATTTCCGGCAGTCATCATTGGAATCTGCATGGCAACTGTAATTATGTGGTTCATATCTTATGTGCTTCTTGGTGGAGTACAGATTTTAGGATAGTGCAGTCTTGAATGAATAAGAGAGAAGAAACATAGAAGGAGAAAAAATATGTCTATGAAATTCAATACGACACTGCCTTCTCCGACAGAACTGAAGGAAGAATATCCTCTGTCAGAAAAGCTTGCAGAGTTAAAGAAAAAAAGAGATCAGGAGATTCGAGATATTTTTACGGGAAAATCGGACAAATTTGCAGTCATTATCGGACCGTGTTCTGCAGATAATGAAGATTCAGTGTGTGAGTATGTGAATCGTCTGGCAAAAGTCAATGAAAAAGTAAAAGATAAACTGATGATTATTCCAAGAATTTATACAAATAAACCAAGAACGACCGGCGAGGGATATAAAGGAATGCTCCATCAGCCGGATCCGGATAAGGCACCGGATCTTTATGCGGGAATTATTGCAATCCGTCATATGCATATCCGTGCTATGGAAGAAAGCGGACTGACCGGAGCAGATGAGATGTTATATCCGGAGAACAGAAGCTATCTGGATGATATTTTATCTTATGAGGCAATCGGTGCACGTTCTGTGGAAAATCAGCAGCATCGTCTGACAGCAAGTGGAATGGATATTCCTGTCGGAATGAAGAATCCGACCAGTGGAGATCTGTCGGTGATGCTGAATTCTGTAGTGGCAGCCCAGATGGGACATCGTTTCATTTACAGAGGTATGGATGTACAGACGTCAGGAAATGATCTGGCACATGTGATTTTGCGTGGAGGCGTAGACAAATATGGAACATGCCAGCCAAATTATCATTATGAAGATTGCCTGCGATTATTTGAACTTTATCAGAAGAAAGATCTGAAAAATCCAGCAGCAATTGTTGATGCGAACCATTCTAATTCAAATAAAAAATACAAAGAACAGCTTCGTATTGTCAGTGAAGTGCTTCATACACGAAGATATAATCCGGATCTGAAAAATATGATCAAGGGTGTTATGGTGGAAAGTTATCTGGAAGAAGGAAGACAGAATATCGGACCTGATATGGTATATGGAAAGTCCATTACGGATCCTTGTATTGGCTGGGAAGATACGGAGCATCTAATTTATAAAATTGCAGAAGAGTGCTAGAAAATAAAAAAAGAAAAATAATAAGTGCAGATTAAGAGCTTTCTGAAGCATCTTTTTCTTTCAAAAGTTTCATATACTTTTTGAGATCACGTTTGCTGCTTCGGGAGAGGCTTCGGTATGCAAGCAAAAGATTCAGCTCATCATCAGAATTGGTTGTAAGCCGGGAAGGAGAGAGGGTGATAGTATCCTCTTCGTCATTCAGAAGATAATCAACAGGGACCTCGAATAAATCTGCGATTGCCGTCAGCTTTTCATGAGAAGGCTGGCGGCCCTTTTTTTCGTAACCTGCAATAGCAGAGCGGGAGACATGGATACAGTCAGCAACATTTTTCTGAGTCATATTAAATTTTTTGCGTAATTTGCGTAGCTTCTGACCGAATGACACTTGCCAGGTCTCCTTTCTTTTGTATTTTTGGTATATTTTACCAAGTGTTATGTGAAAAAAAGATAAGTGTGGCGGATGTAAACAAAAAGTAGCGAAAAAGTTCCGTTCTGGAACATGAGAATACCCGTTGACACTGTCTGGAAAAGAATCTATAATTTAGTTATGATAGAAAAGAAGAAAAGTGAGAGGATTATAAGAGTATGATTATAGCAGGCAATGATGAGGCAAAAAGAAGTAAGATATGGCGAGTGGTTACCCTTGTATCCTCAGTGCTGATCATTTTAATCGCAGTATATCTGCTGACGAGAATGTTCACGACTAATCCAGTAGTAGGAAACTGGGAAAGTGAGGATGCAACGATTGCGCTAAAGATTGAGAAGAACGATACGATTCAGGTAGATATCACGGATATTGCAGAGAATACAGATGCAGCCGTAGAGATGAATTACAGCGTAGATATGAAGTCAAAGATTATTACCATCACAAAAGATGAGGAGCAGATTGACAAGGCAGTTGAGA
Source organism: Dorea formicigenerans (assembly GCF_025150245.1). Lineage (NCBI taxonomy): Bacteria > Bacillati > Bacillota > Clostridia > Lachnospirales > Lachnospiraceae > Dorea > Dorea formicigenerans. The sequence goes on along the minus strand of NZ_CP102279.1, from coordinate 2,304,183 downwards.
AAGCGGACGGTGCATATACAAAAGAAGATCTGGAGAATGTACTGGATGATCTGGATTCATCTTTTTCATACAGCGTAGATGGCAATCAGCTGACACTTACAGAACGAGAATATGGGGAACAGTTCACGTTCATCAGAAAGTAGGTATCAGACAAAAGAAATCTAAAACGAAAATATCAGAAAATCTGCCGTGTGGCAGGTTTTCTGCATGTGAAGGAGCAAAAATCATGTACAGAGATCACACGAAAGAAGTTCAGATTGGAAATGTTACGATCGGAGGAGGTAATCCGATCAGAATACAGTCAATGACAAATACGAAGACGGAAGATGTGGAGGCGACTGTTGCCCAGATTCTTGCTCTCGAGAAAGCCGGCTGTGAGATCATCCGCTGCGCTGTGCCGAATATGGATGCAGCGAAAGCAATTGGTGAGATCAAGAAGCAGATCCATATTCCACTTGTGGCAGATATTCATTTTGATTATAAGCTGGCGATTGCAGCGATTGAGAACGGGGCAGATAAGATTCGTATTAATCCGGGTAATATTGGAGATGAGCAGAGAGTCCGTGCTGTTGTTGAAAAAGCAAAAGAGTACGGTGTTCCAATTCGTGTTGGTGTGAATAGTGGATCACTGGAAAAGCATCTGGTAGAGAAGTATCATGGGGTGACTGCAGAGGGACTTGTAGAGAGTGCCCTGGACAAAATACAGCTTATCGAGGAGATGGGATATAATAATCTTGTAGTCAGTATCAAATCTTCTGATGTTATGATGTGTGTAAAGGCACATGAACTGATCGCCAAGAAATGCCCATACCCATTACACGTAGGAATTACAGAGGCAGGAACATTATTGGCAGGTAATATAAAATCCTCAGTAGGTCTTGGACTGATTCTGGGACAGGGAATCGGAGATACAATCCGTGTGTCACTGACTGGATCACCATTAGAAGAGATCAAGACAGCGAAGATTATTTTAAAGACACTGGGACTTCGCACAGGTGGAATTGAGGTTGTATCCTGTCCGACATGCGGAAGAACCCAGATTGATCTGATCGGACTTGCAAATCAGGTCGAAGAGATGGTTGCAGATATCCCACTGGACATTAAGGTCGCAGTTATGGGCTGTGTGGTCAATGGACCGGGAGAAGCAAAAGAAGCAGATATTGGAATTGCCGGAGGAAAGGGAGAAGGACTCCTGATCAAAAAAGGCGAGATTGTAAAGAAAGTAAAAGAAGAGGAACTATTAGAGACATTGAGACAGGAGCTGTTGCATTGGAATGAGTAAACCGTTCTTTGAAGTATTCCCTACGTTAAAGGCAGGGGAAGATATACGTAATATGTTCGAAGGAGCGCAGGTATTAAAAGTGACGACCAACTCTGACCGGACATTTTTAAGAGTGCATATAGTAAGCCGTCATCTGATTCAGAAAACATTGGTATACGAGATGGAGCACCTGATCAAGAACCAGCTTTTCGGAAGAAGTGCCGTGCAGGTAGAGATTCGAGAAAAGTATGAGCTGTCCGGACAGTACACGCCAGAGAATGTGATGGCGGAGTATCTGGACAGCTTTCTTGCGGAGCTGGATACAAGAAGTGTTGTAGAACGCAATATGCTGCAGAATGCGAAATGTACCTTTGAAGAAGGAAATATTCTTTGCATGCAGTTAATCGACACTGTTATTGCGCAAGGAAAAAAAGATTCTCTGACAGATTATTTAAAAGGTGTGTATGCAGAACGTTTCGGATTGCCCATTGAGATTCGTGTCATGTATAAAGAACCAAAAGAAAGTACTTTGAAATACAATGATATGCGTCTGCAGCAGGAAGTAGACAGTATACTGGATCAGGTTGAGGCTGTACAGAAGCAAAAAGAGGAAAAAAAGCAGGAAAAAGAAGCAAAGTCTGGGGAAAAAGAAACATCTGGAAGCGGACAAGGTGGAAAAAATTCCGGAGACGGAAAAAATTCTGGCAGTCCTGCAAAAGGTGGATTTTCAAAAGGCAGTGGATTCCAGAAGGGTGGCTTTCGTGATAAGAAGGTGTTTGTGAAATCTGCGAAGATGGATCTTGATGAGTCAGGTTTGATTTACGGACGCCCATTTGACGATGAGCCGATTGAACTGTCAACCGTGATTGGTGAGATGGGAGAAATTACATTTCGAGGAAAAGTCATTAGCTTTGATACAAGAGAAATCCGCAATGAAAAGACCATTGTCATGTATGCAGTGACAGACTTTACTGATACGATCATGGTCAAGATGTTCGTGCGTAATGATCAACTTGCAGATGTACTGGCTGAAATTAAAATGGGTGCATTCCTGAAAATTAAAGGCGTGACCAATATTGACAAATTTGACGGCGAACTTGTCATTTCTTCTGTGTTTGGAATTAAGAAAATTTCTGATTTTACAGAATCCAGAAAAGACAATGCGGTAGAAAAGAGAGTGGAGCTCCACTGTCATACGAAAATGAGTGACATGGACGGAGTTTCCGAGGTCAAAGATCTTGTAAAGAGAGCACATGACTGGGGGCATAAGGCAATTGCGATTACAGATCATGGTGTGGTACAGGCGTTCCCGGACGCGAATCATTATATTGAGACACTGGATAAAGACGATCCATTTAAAGTTATTTATGGTGTGGAAGGATATCTGGTCGATGATTTGCAGGATGTGGCAGTCAATGAGAAAGGTCAGTCTTTAAAAGGAACCTATGTTGTATTCGATCTGGAGACGACGGGATTTAGTTCGGCAAAAGATAAGATTATCGAAATTGGTGCAGTTAAAGTTGAGAACGGAGAAATTACGGATAAGTATAGTACATTTGTGAATCCGAAGATTCCGATTCCATTTCGAATCACACAGCTTACAAGCATTACTGATGAGATGGTTATGGAATCACCGGAGATTGAGACAATTCTCCCACAGTTTCTAAAGTTCGTAGGAGATGCAGTGCTGGTAGCGCACAATGCCAGTTTTGATGTGAGCTTTATCGAAGAAAATTGCAGGCAGCAGGGCATAGAACCGGATTTTACTTCTGTAGATACGGTGGGACTTGCTCGTGTATTATTACCGACACTTTCAAAATTCAAGCTAAACGTTGTGGCAAAAGCACTGAATATTTCTCAGGAACATCACCATAGAGCAGTGGATGATGCCAGAGTTACCGCAGAGATTTATGTGAAATTTATTCAGATGCTGGAAGAACGTGGAATCGAGACACTGGATCAGATGAATCATTTTGGCGCGCACAACGCGGAAGCAATCCGTAAGATGCCGTCTTACCATGTCATTGTTCTGGCAAAGAATGATATTGGACGCGTGAACCTTTATACATTGATTTCCAAGTCACATCTGGAGTATTTTGGACGTCAGCCGAGAATGCCAAAGAGCGAAGTGTTAAAATACAGAGAGGGTCTGATTATTGGAAGTGCTTGTGAAGCAGGAGAATTGTATCAGGCAATACTGGGAGAAAAATCTGCAGAGCGGATTGCCAGAATTGTTAATTTTTATGATTATCTGGAAATACAGCCACTTGGAAATAACCGGTTCATGATTGATAGTGATCGTGTGGAGAAGGTTCAAAGTGAGGAAGATTTACGTGAGATCAACCGTGAGATCATCCGTCTTGGAGAACGGTTTGATAAGCCGGTCGTGGCGACCTGTGATGTGCACTTTATGGATCCGGAAGATGAAGTGTACCGCCGTATCATTATGGCAGGAAAAGGATTCAAAGATGCAGATCAGCAGGCACCGTTGTATTTGCATACGACAGATGAAATGCTGGAGGAGTTTGAATACCTTGGTTCAGCAAAAGCAAAAGAAATTGTCATTGACAATCCCAATATGATTGCGGATATGGTGGAAAAAATATCACCAGTCCGCCCGGATAAGTGTCCACCGGTCATTCCAGATTCAGATAAAACGCTTCGTGAAATCTGTTATAACAAGGCACATTCTATGTATGGAGATCCGCTCCCGGAGATTGTTACAGAGCGTCTGGAACGTGAGCTTAATTCCATTATTTCCAACGGATTCGCCGTTATGTATATTATCGCACAGAAATTGGTGTGGAAATCCAATGAGGACGGATATCTTGTAGGATCCCGTGGGTCGGTAGGATCTTCTTTTGTTGCGACCATGGCTGGAATTACAGAGGTAAATCCATTAAGCCCACATTACTATTGCCCGAAGTGCCACTACAGTGATTTTGAATCCGAAGAAGTACGGGCTTACGCAGGGGGCTGTGGATGGGATATGCCGGATAAGGAGTGCCCGGTGTGCAAAACCAGGCTTGTAAAAGATGGATTTGATATTCCGTTCGAAACATTCCTTGGATTTAAAGGAAATAAAGAGCCAGATATCGATCTGAACTTCTCAGGAGATTATCAGAGTAATGCCCATAAATATACGGAAATTATTTTCGGAGCCGGACAGACGTTCCGTGCCGGAACGATTGGTACGTTGGCGGATAAGACAGCATTTGGGTATGTAAAGAACTATTTTGAAGAGCGGGGAACAAGAAAGAGAACTTGCGAAATTGACAGGATTGTTCAGGGATGTACCGGTATCCGCAGAAGTACCGGACAGCATCCGGGAGGAATCATTGTACTTCCTCACGGGGAAGATATCAACTCATTCACTCCGGTGCAGCATCCGGCAAATGATATGACGACTGATATTATTACGACACATTTTGACTATCATTCCATCGACCACAACTTGTTAAAATTGGATATTCTGGGTCATGATGATCCAACCATGATCAAGGCACTTGAGGCATATATCAGTTCGCCTGCTATGGAAAATGAGTACAATGAGACGGATCATCCATTTGTAGCAACAGATATCCCTCTGGATGATCAGGGGGTAATGTCTTTATTCCATGATACATCGGCACTTGGAATCACACCAGATGATATCGGGGGATGTCCGGTAGGATGTCTTGGAATTCCGGAGTTCGGAACGGATTTCGTAATCCAGATGGTAGTAGATACAAAACCACAGACACTTTCAGATCTGATCCGTATTTCCGGATTGTCCCATGGAACGGACGTATGGCTGAACAATGCGCAGGAGCTGATTAAGAGCGGTAAGGCAACCATTTCTACAGCAATCTGTACCCGAGATGATATTATGACATATCTGATCAACAAAGGACTGGATAGTGAGGAATCCTTCACGATCATGGAGCGAGTGCGTAAAGGTACCGTTGCAAAAGGAAAATGTAAAGATTGGCCGGAGTATAAAAAAGATATGTTGGAACATGATGTGCCAGAGTGGTACATTGGTTCCTGTGAGAAAATTAAATATATGTTTCCGAAAGCCCATGCGGCAGCCTATGTCATGATGGCATATCGTATCGCCTATTGTAAGGTAAATTATCCGCTGGCATACTATGGAGCATATTTTGGAATCCGTGCAGATGCATTTTCTTATGAAATTATGTGTCAGGGCAAGGAAAAACTGCAATACTATATTGATGATTATACAAGACGGTCTGATTCTCTCAGTAAAAAAGAACAGGATACAATGAAGGACATGCATATTGTTCAGGAAATGTATGCGAGGGGATATGAGTTTCTGCCAATCGACATTTATCGCGCAAAAGCAACAAAATTCAGTATCGTAGACGGAAAGCTGATGCCACCGTTTTCCAGCATTGACGGAATGGGAGAGAAGGCTGCAGAAGCGGTGGAGGAAGCGGCAAAAGATGGTCCATATCTGTCCAAAGATGATTTTAGAAACCGTACGAAAGCAAGTAAGACGGTTGTAGATTACATGGCAGATTTAGGACTTTTAGGAGACCTTCCGGAGTCCAATCAGTTGTCATTATTTGATCTTTAACAGACAAAATGGGCAAAAAATGGACAGAAAAAGGTATACTTATAAAAGTATGTTAAAATTAAAATAATGCTTTTCAAACGCCATATTTTGTAGTAATATAATGGGGCGGAACACAATATCTTGTGATTTTGAAGAAACTAAATAGTTTCTTACCGGAGTGAGTGTGAATTGTGGAACACAAGATGTTGTGGTGGATCCGAAAAGCAGAAGAACAAAGATATATAAGAAAGGCGTGAGACATGAAGATGTTAGTGAAGACGAAAGTAATCAAAAGAAATGGAGAGGAAGTCGGCTTTGATCTGGAAAAGATCGAGAATGCAATCCGCGCAGCTAATGAAGAAGTTGATAATATTTACAAACTGAATGAATTCCAGGTCCGGGCAATTGCAGATGATATTGCAGGACAGGTAAAAAAATCAACTCACGCTATACATGTAGAAGATATTCAGGATATGGTAGAGACTGGAATTATGGGAATGCGTGGCTATGAAGTGGCACAGAAGTATGTGCGCTACCGTTATAAACGTGAATTGGCAAGAAAGTCCAATACAACAGATAACGGGATCCTTGCACTGATTGATAACATTAATGAAGAAGTCAATCAGGAAAATTCCAATAAGAACCCGGTGATCAACTCCACGCAGAGAGATTATATGGCAGGAGAAGTAAGTAAAGACCTTTCCAAGCGTGTACTTCTTCCGGAAGAGGTTGTAGAAGCACATGAACAGGGAATCATTCATTTCCATGATTCAGATTATTTTGCACAGAAAGAGCACAACTGTGATCTGATCAATCTGGAAGATATGCTTCAGAACGGAACCGTCATCAGTGAGACAATGATCGAAAAACCACACAGCTTCTTTACAGCGTGTAATGTGACGACTCAGATTGTAGCACAGGTCGCAAGTAATCAATATGGAGGACAGTCTTTTACACTGGCACATCTTGCACCATTTGTGGATATCAGTCGTAAGAAAATCCGTAATATTGTTATCTCTGAACGTAAAGCATGTGGGGAGAGTCTGGATGAGGCAATCATTGACAAACTGACAGACTGCCGTCTGAGAGAAGAGGTAAAAAGCGGAATTCAGACAATCCAGTACCAGCTTATCACACTCATGACATGTAACGGACAGGCACCGTTTGTTACCGTATTCATGTATCTGGATGAGGTGGAAGACGGTCAGACAAGACAGGATCTGGCACTCATCATTGAAGAAGTATTAAAACAGAGAATGCAAGGCGTTAAGAATGAGAAGGGTGTTTGGATCACACCGGCATTCCCGAAACTGATTTATGTCCTGGATGAAGATAATATTACAGAAGATTCTAAGTACTGGTATCTGACAGAGCTTGCAGCAAAATGTACTGCAAAGCGTATGGTTCCGGATTACATTTCTGCAAAGATCATGAAGGAACTGAAAAAGGGTGAAGTTTATCCATGTATGGGATGCAGATCTTTCCTGACAGTAGAGGATTCTCAGATGCTTCCAAACGGAAAGCATAAATTCTACGGGCGTTTCAATCAGGGTGTTGTTACAATTAACCTGGTAGATGTAGCATGTTCCGCAGAAGGAGACATGGACAGATTCTGGCAGATTCTTGATGAGAGACTGGAGTTATGCCACAGAGCACTCCGTTGCCGTCATGAGAGACTTCTTGGAACTATTTCAGATGTGGCACCGATTCTCTGGCAGTACGGTGCATTGGCAAGACTGAAAAAAGGTGAGACCATTGATAAGCTTCTATATGGCGGATATTCAACCATTTCTCTTGGATATGCAGGCCTTTATGAGATGTGCATGCGCATGCTTGGAAAGACGCATACAGATCCGGAAGCCAGACCATTTGCAATGGCAGTTATGCAGAGGTTGAATGACAAATGTGCCCAGTGGAAAGCTGCTGAGAATATCAGCTATTCTGTATATGGTACACCGATGGAGTCTACCACATACAAGTTTGCAAAATGTCTTCAGAAGAGATTCGGAATCATCAAAGGAGTTACAGATAAGAATTATATTACGAACAGTTATCATGTACATGTATCTGAGCCAATCAATGCATTTGACAAGCTGGAGTTCGAGGCAGAGTTCCAGAAACTGTCACCAGGAGGAGCAATCAGCTATATTGAAGTCCCGGATATGCAGCAGAACATTCCGGCAGTCCTTTCTGTGATGCAGTTCATCTACGAGCATATTATGTACGCAGAATTGAATACAAAGAGTGACTACTGTGAAATCTGTGGTTATGATGGAGAGATTCAGATTAAAGAAGACGAAAGTGGAAAGCTTATCTGGGAGTGCCCGAACTGTGGGAACCGTGATCAGGATAAGATGTCAGTAGCCAGAAGAACATGTGGATATATCGGAACACAGTTCTGGAATCAGGGAAGAACACAGGAGATTAAGGATAGAGTCTTACATCTGTAAAAGCAAATTGCGGAGTTAAAGTATAAAATTATACGGTTCCCGGATTTCGCATTAAAATTTGCAGATTAGTTGGAAAAAATAAAGGCTGGGAATTTTATATGAATTATGGAGAAATAAAAAAATATGATATAGCAGATGGTCCGGGAGTTCGAGTGACATTGTTTGTCTCAGGATGTCGTCATCACTGTAAAGGTTGTTTTAATGCAGAAACATGGGATTTCCATTATGGGAATCCGTACACTGAGAATACTGAAAAAGAAATTTTGGATGCATTGAACCATCCATACATTGCAGGACTTACACTTCTTGGCGGAGAACCATTTGAACCGGAGAATCAAAGAGAACTTGTAAAGCTCTTAAAAAAAGTCCGGGAAATGTATCCAAAGAAGAATATCTGGAGTTATTCCGGGTATGTATATGACAAAGATCTGATACCAGGTGGAAGAGCCTATACAGAAGTCACGGATGAGATGTTGTCTTATATAGATGTACTGGTAGATGGTCCGTTTGTAGAAGATTTGAAGGATATTACCTTACAGTTTCGGGGAAGCAGTAATCAGAGAATTTTAAATCTTCGTGAAATGAAATTATAATACAAGAGCAGATGCGAATTATAGAATATATAGTTTGTGTCTGTTCTTTTTTTTGAGAGAAGCTATGATATCAGATGAAAGATAAGAGGAGGAAATGTATATGTTAAAGAAAAAATTTGACTGGAAGGAATTAGGGATTGATCTTCTGGTGGATCTGGCAGCAGGAATGCTTGGTGCGGTTGGAATTTATAATTTTGCGCTGAATGCGAATTTCCCGGTAGCAGGATTTTCCGGAATTGCAATCATACTGTATCATCTGTTTAAGATTCCAGTTGGTGCAGGAATGATACTTCTGAATATCCCGGTCACCATTTTCTGTTACAAATATCTTGGAAAAACATTTTTCCTAAAGTCAGTAAAGACAACTCTGATCTGGTCCGTACTGACAGACTATGTGGCACCGATGCTTCCAGTGTATAATGGAAACAGGCTTTTGGCTGCACTTTGCATGGGTGTATTATGCGGAATAGGATTTGCGCTGATTTTTATGCGAGGTTCCTCTACCGGAGGACAGGATTTTATCAGTATGTCCATCAAGAAAGCAAAACCACACATGACACTCGGTATGATCACATTCGGTTTGGATATCTGTACGATTATCCTTGGAAGTGCACTGGTATTCAAAGAAGTTGACGGACTGATTTATGGAATCCTTGTGACATATCTTATGGCGACGGTTATGGATCGTATTATGTATGGAATTGATGAAGGTAAGATGACATTGATTGTAACAAAGCAAGGAAAAGAGGTGGCAGAACAGATTGATGAATATGCAGGCCGTGGTTCAACGATTCTGGAAGGTGTGGGAAGCTATAGTGGTGAAAAAAAAGACGTGGTCATGTGTGCATGCAATAACAAGCAGATGTATACGATAAAAAGAATGGTAAAAGAGATAGATCCGAAAGCATTTACGATCATTATGGAATCCAATGAAGTTGTCGGAGAAGGATTTAAGCAGGAATAGAGATATCTAAAAGGACAACATTTATAAAAATAAGATTCCTTTTTTGATAGTTATTGAAAAAAGGAATCTTATTTTTGCGATACAAGTTATGAATTCAATTGCTCAAGAATCTTTTCGGCGTTGTAATCAGGAAGCTGTTGCAATGCAATATCATAAATAGGTTGGATAATATCTAGTGGCTCTAGGAGTGATTCTGCAATTTGATTGACAGAATACTGTAATTCAATTCGTTTAATAACTTGCTTGATTAAATGGAGTCGTTCGCCTTCAATTCGCCCGGCACGTTCACCTTCGATTCGCCCGGCACGTTCGCCTTCGATTCGTCCCTCAAGCCGTCCTTCCTCGCGGCTGACCCGTCTGGTCTCCTGTACGTCGTAAGCCTGAAAATTGTCAAACATCATACTGAATTTCCTCCTTGTGATCTGGTCTGTAACCTCGTAAACTTCTTCATCAGGTACATTTAATTTATGAAGAAGAACGGCGATCACTTTACCAATAATTTTTAACAGATAATCTGGGGTGTCTTCTGTAAGATGTTCCGTGTATTTTTTAGGGATATCTTTTAAGGCATGAAATTCTGAGGAACTCTGAAGCTGATTAATCAGAAAGATTAAAGAGAGTTCGTCGTTCTTTTCAATCAAATCCTGTTTGGAATATTTGTTTAACGGAACGACCAGGTAATTGAAACTTGGTATGTAATCTCCGAAGACATCACTCAAAAAGACGCGATTCTTAAAGTTCAACGGTGCAGACCATGTGCTGCTCCCCTCGTAATATACGATAGGCAGGATTGGTGGATAAAGAAAATCCTTAGATTTTGTGGTACCTTTATGTAACTTTTCCTGTTGCGCGGCATAATCTGTCCAGATAAATACAATATAACGGAGTATTCGGAAGGACATATCAAAATCATTTTCTGACTGGTGTTCGATGAGTGCAATCAGATAAATCTCAGAATTGCCTATCCAAATTTTATTCACGGTATCAGAGTCTCTGGATTCCTGAAATAAAGGCAGAAAATGTGAAGAAACATTTTCAATATCTTCGGGCTTAATCTCTTTAAAAAGAGGAATGTCCGTGTAACCTTTTAGGAACTGAGCACAAAGTACCGGGTCTCCGAATACAATTTTAGCAGCGTTGTCTTTTGTGTGAGTATTGTGTACCCCATTTGAAGTTGTCGTATTGTTTGTTTCCATAAATCTCCTCTCTGGGCAAATGTGATATGGAAACTATCTGAATATATTTTAACATTTTGAGTATAAAAAGACAATGCAAAAAGAGCATATGATGAGAAAATGTAATTACATTCAGAAGTACCGTATCATTTGCCCGGTGAAACTGTAGCTATACCAGTGCCGGGAATCACTGAAAGCTGCGGTGAATGAGTAACTTCATCAAAAATCTGAGTGAATTATTTGCTGAAAAAGCAAATGAAATTCAGAATTGAAATCTTGGCTAGAGATTTCTATGGGCGTTGAAACATAATGAAAATATCATGCCCGAAATTTGATGTAGATGTAGTGTAACATAGGGAGAATAATAAAGCAAGAAAAGACTGAAAGAATTGTGAGACTAAGAGAACCATAGGAAAAGTCGAATTATTTTCCCTATGGTTCATTTTAATATTAATTGCATTGTATGCTATATATTTTCACCAGTTCTGTAATCATTTCAACAGCCTTATCCATACCTTCTACTGTAATATGTTCATACGGTCCGTGATATGCGTATCCGCCGGTTCCGAGATTCGGGCAAGGAAGACCGCGGAAACTGAGCTGGCATCCGTCTGTACCGCCGCGGACTGGTAAACACACTGGTGTAAGACCGACAGCTTCGCAGGCTTTTTTTGCATTATCAATCAGATGCATATGCTGCTCAATTACTTCTCGCATATTGCGATATTGATCTTTTAATGTGAGTGAGACAGTTCCTTCACCCCATTTTGTATTTAAGTCGTCTGCAATCTGCTGCATAATTTCTTTACGGTGATTGAAATTTTCTGCATCGTGATCTCGGATAATATAGTTCAATTTTGCATAACTGCACTCACCTTCCATCTTCATGAGATGATAAAATCCTTCATATCCATCTGTATCGCGAGGCCTCTCACCTTTTGGAAGCATAGAATCAAATTCCATAGCGACCAGACTGGCATTGATCATCGTATCTTTGGAAGAACCCGGATGTACACTGACTCCGTGAAATTCTACGACAGCACTGCTTGCGTTAAATGTCTCGTATTCAATTCCGTTTTCCATACCGCCATCCAGTGTGTAAGCAAAATCAGCACCGAATGTTTGCAAATCGAAATGTGAAGCGCCGGTTCCAGTTTCTTCATCAGGTGTAAATGCAATACACAGGGGACCGTGTGGAATGCTTTGAGTTTTCAGTCGTTCGACCATAGTCAAAATGCCTGCGATTCCAGCTTTATCATCGGCACCAAGAATTGTTGTTCCGTCACTGGTGATTAATGTGCGTCCTTTCATAGATTTTAAATGCGGAAACATTTCCGGACTTAAGACAAGTTCACTTTCGCCAAGTGCAAGAGCTTCTCCATCATAATTCTCTGTAATCATCGGTTTTATATCATGGTCACAATAATCTGAAACCGTATCCATATGTGCAATAAAACCAATTGCAGGTGCATTTTCACATCCTGGAGTTGCCGGAATCTTTCCATACAGAAAGCATGTGTCTGTCAATGTTACATCACAGATGCCTAATTCCTCCATTTCCTTTTTTAAAACATTTGCCAGGTCAAACTGGCACTGGGAAGAAGGTGTTGTCTCACTTTCCTCATTGCTCGGTGTGCGAATTACCACATATTTCAGTAATCGTTCATATGCGTTCATAAAATATAACTCCTTTAAATTAATAGAATATTAAAGATTTATCACTGTGATACTCACAAAATGTTCTGTGCATCACAATCGTATATCCTGACATTATTCTTTGCAGACATCGACCCATTTTTTTGCACCTGAGACTGATTCTAATTCTGCAATTGTAAGTTTGACTGCACTGTGGTCATTACCTGCTGCTGGATATACAATATCGAATTTTTTCAGGGATTCGTCTAGATAAACAGGAATTCCTTCTTTGATGCCGAATGGGCATACACCGCCCGGAGCATGTCCAATATATGCTTCAACGTCATCAAATGGAATCATTTTTGCTTTTGCATGAAATGTATCTTTATACTTGTGATTATCGATTCTTACTGTTCCTTCCGTCAGAATCAAAATCGGGGTATCACCAATCAAAAAAGATAATGTTTTGGCAATCATGCCTGGTTCTACACCAAGTGCCTGCGCTGCAAGCTCTACTGTTGCGCTGGAATCCTCCAGTTCGATGATATGGTCTACATAACCTTTTTCTTCCAGATATTTTTTTGCTTTCGCTAATGACATAATAAAAGCCTCTTTCCAAACTGATATCATAGATATCAGAAAAATGATATTTTGTAAAACTCTCTGACCTTAATGTTTCTATTGTATCATAAAAATGGTTAGAGAAAAGCAGGAAAAATTTAATTTTTTGTTCGAGATGTATTTACGAATTCGTTGCTTTTCGTCTAAGGGGTGGTATATAATAAAATGAAAGTGTTCCATGGTACCTTGTATTATTTAAATAGGTATTTAAGGAAGTATTCTTGAAAATATGATCAGGAGGCATAGAGAATGAAATTAACAAAGTTATTGGAGCGTCTGGATTACAAGGTAGTCGCAGGCAGTGATAATATAGAGATTACAGAACTTGTCAATGATTCCAGAAAGGTCGTACCGGGCAGTGTGTTTGTGTGTATCAGTGGTGCTGTCTCGGATGGTCATCAGTATGTAAAAGATGTAGCAGAAAGAGGTGCTGCAGCGGTTATTGTGGAAAAAGATGTGGAAGTGCCAGAGGGATTGACAGTTATCAAAGTAGAAAATACAAGATACGCACTGGCACTTATGTCAGCAGCCTACTTCGGATATCCGGCTGAAAAGCTTAAGACCATTGGAATTACCGGTACCAAGGGTAAGACGACAACAACTTATATGGTAAAAGCTATTTTGGAGGAAGTAGGACACAAAGTCGGATTGATTGGTACGATTGAGGCAATCATCGGAGATAAGACCATTCCATCTAATAATACAACACCGGAGTCTTACACGATTCAGAAGTATTTTGCACAGATGGTGGAAGCAGGATGTGACTGTGTGGTTATGGAGGTTTCTTCACAGGGACTGATGCTTCACAGAACCGCAGGGATTATGTTTGATATCGGAATCTTCACAAATCTTGGAGAAGACCATATTGGACCGAATGAGCATAAAGATTTTGAGGACTATAAGCGCTGTAAAGGACTTCTGTTCAAACAGTGCAAAGTTGGAATTGGAAATGTAGATGACAAGTGGTTCGAAGATGTATTTAAAGATGCAACCTGCGAAATTGAGACATTTGGATTTGGGGAGAAGGCAGATCTTCGTGCAATCGATGTGAAGCACATCTCAAGACCGGGATATCTTGGAGTTTGGTACCATGTGACAGGACTGATGGACTTTGATGTGGAAATCGACATTCCTGGAGAATTCAGTGTGTACAATTCACTGACAGCTATTGCAGTATGCAGACATTTTAATGTACCGGTCGAGAAAATCAAAGATGCACTGAAAGTCGCAAAGGTCAAAGGTCGTATTGAGATGGTCAAGGTATCCGATGATTTTACACTTATGATTGACTATGCGCATAATGCTATGGCACTGGAAAGCTTGTTACACACACTTCGTGATTACAATCCGGGACGTATTGTGACGGTATTTGGCTGTGGCGGAAACCGTTCTAAAACAAGACGTTATGAGATGGGAGAGGTATCCGGAAAACTGTCTGATTTTACAATCATTACTTCAGATAACCCGAGATTCGAAGAGCCACAGGCAATTATTGATGATATCATCGTGGGTATGAAAAAGACAGATGGAAAATATATCGACATCTGTGACCGTAAAGAGGCAATCCGTTATGCCATCGAGCATGGACGTCCGGGTGATGTCATTGTGCTGGCTGGAAAGGGACATGAGACATATCAGGAAATCAAAGGCGTGAAATATGACATGGATGAGAGAGTCCTGATTAAAGAAGTATTGGAAGAACTTAAAGGAGAGTAATGTTCGCTGATATTATTATTGATATTACGCATGAAAAATTAGATAAAGTGTTTCAGTATCGCATCCCCCCAGAACTTGAGGGGGTGCTTCAAGTTGGAATGGAAGTTGTAGTTCCATTTGGCAAAGGGAATAAAGAAACTCATGGATATGTGATAGGATTTTCTGAAAAAGCAGATTACGACCTCGCAAAAATTAAAGAAGTTCTTTGTATTGAAGAAAACCATCAGGAAATCGAGTCAAAACTTATTGCTCTAGCTGCATGGATCCGAGAATACTATGGTGGAACTATGCTCCAGGCATTGAAGACGGTACTTCCTATTAAGAAAAAAGAGCGGATCCAGCACAAACGCAAGGTGAAGCTTCTTTTAAATGAAGAGGAAGGAAAGAAGCAGTTAGATATTTATCTGCACAAGAACCAAAAGGCAAGAGCAAGGCTTTTGGCAGGGTTGTTAGATCAGCCGCAGCAGGACTATGAGCTCATTACAAAGAAGTTAAATGTCACACTTTCGGTCATTCGTTCTCTGGAAGAGCAGGGAGTATTGGAGATTCAGGAAGAAGAGAATTTCCGTAATCCGATACACTACCAGAAAAAAGATTTCGGTCCACTTACACATACACCAGAACAACAGCAGGCAATCGACACATTCTGGAAAGATTACAGTCAGAGACATTACGGAACATATCTGCTTTATGGCGTAACCGGAAGTGGGAAGACGGAAGTTTATATTGAGATGATCAGTCGGGTGGTCAGTCAGGGAAAACAGGCAATTATGTTGATTCCGGAGATTGCGCTGACTTATCAGACGGTGATGCGCTTCTATGCCAGATTTGGAAACCGGGTGTCGATTTTGAATTCCAGACTTTCCCAGGGAGAGCGTTCTGATCAGATGGAGCGTGTCAGACGTGGAGAAGTGGATGTGATGATTGGACCTAGATCTGCGCTTTTTACACCATTTTCCAATCTGGGACTAATCGTGATTGATGAAGAGCATGAACCTACTTATAAAAGTGAGCAGGTGCCAAGATATCATGCAAGGGAGACTGCAATACGCCGTGCACAGATTGAACAGGCAAGTGTCGTACTTGGTTCAGCAACACCTTCTGTGGAAGCATTTTCCTGGTGCCAGGGCGGAAGCTGCACGATGCTGGAATTAAAGAACCGTGCTACCAGGCAAGTGATGCCAAAGGTATACACGGTCGATATGCGGGAAGAATTAAAGAATGGAAACCGCAGTATTTTAAGTGACAGACTGACAGAACTTATGGAAAAGTGTTTAAGTGAGCACCATCAGATGATGCTTTTCCTCAATCGGCGTGGATATGCGGGGTTCGTCTCTTGCAGGTCCTGTGGATATGTAGTAAAATGTCCTCATTGTGATGTTTCGCTCTCAGAGCACAGAGGAGGCAGGCTCATCTGTCATTACTGTGGGCATGAGGAGAGGATGATCAAAACTTGTCCGTCCTGTGGTTCACCTTATATTGGTGGATTCCGCATGGGAACACAACAGGTAGAGGATCTGGTAAAGAAGCGCTTTCCACAGGCAAGAGTCCTGCGTATGGATCTGGATACGACAAAGAATAAAGACGGGCATGAGAAGATTCTGTCAGCGTTTGCAAATGAAGAAGCAGATATTCTGATTGGAACGCAGATGATTGTGAAAGGTCATGATTTTCCTGGGGTAACAC
The DNA here is from genome assembly GCF_025150245.1 of Dorea formicigenerans. Taxonomy (NCBI): domain Bacteria; kingdom Bacillati; phylum Bacillota; class Clostridia; order Lachnospirales; family Lachnospiraceae; genus Dorea; species Dorea formicigenerans. The sequence continues at coordinate 2,287,524 of NZ_CP102279.1, read as the reverse complement.
TGGTTGGAATTCTGGCGGCAGATATGTCACTGTATGGGGACGATTACCGTTCCGGAGAACGTACATTTCAACTTCTTGTGCAGGCTGCAGGCCGTGCCGGGAGAGGTAATCTTCCGGGAGAGGTTGTGATTCAGACATACAGTCCAGAGCATTATAGTATTGTAAATGCCGCAAGGCAGGATTATGAAAGTTTTTATGAAGAAGAAATCAGTTACCGGAGACTTATGGGATATCCACCGGCTGCCGGGCTGATGGCAATTTATGCCTCAGGGGCAGACGAGGCACTTCTTACGAAAGCTTCAGGATACCTGAAAGATTTTGCAGTGCGGGCAGCTGGAGAGGCACCGATGGCAGTCATTGGACCAGCAAGTCCAGGCATAGGAAAGATCAATGATATTTACCGTAAGGTCATCTATTTGAAAAGTGAAGATGAAAGAATCCTGATGGCGGTGAAGGATCGGATGGAAAAATACATTGAGATCAATCGGGGCTTTCAGTCATTAAAGATACAGTTTGATATGAATCCGTAATAATAAGATTATCAGAGTGAAGACATGATGCCGATGCAAAGCAGGTTACAATCCACAGGCGTCATAAGATAGAATGTAGCAGGTAAAGGAGAAAAAAGATTATGGCAATCAGAGAAATCAGAGTGCTTGGGGACGATGTTTTGACCAAACACTGTAAAGAAGTAACAAAGATGAGTATCCGTACAAAGATTTTGATCGAGGATATGTTAGATACCATGTATGAGGCTATGGGAGTCGGACTTGCAGCACCACAGGTCGGAGTGTTAAAAAGAATTGTAGTGATTGATGTAGGGGAAGGTCCGATCATACTGATCAATCCGGAGATTTTGGAAACTTCCGGAGAGCAGACAGGAGAAGAAGGATGCTTAAGTGTACCTGGAAAATGTGGACAGGTGACAAGACCGAACTATGTAAAAGTCAGAGCTTTGGATGAAGATATGAATGAGTTTGAGATGGAAGGCGAAGGACTTCTGGCGAGGGCGTTCTGCCATGAGATCGATCATCTGGATGGAAAAATGTATGTAGATCTTGTTGAAGGCGGTATTCACAATGTAGAAGAGGGAGAGGAATAGATGAAAGTCATATTTATGGGGACACCGGATTTCTCTGTTGGCACATTAGAGGCGCTTGCAGAAGCCGGGCATGAGGTTGTTCTTGCAGTGACACAGCCGGATAAACCGAAAGGGCGTGGCGGCAAGATGCAGTATACGCCGGTCAAGGAAGCAGCTCTTGCCCGGGACATTCCGGTTTATCAGCCAAAAAAGATCCGGGAGCCGGAATGTATTGAAGAATTGAAAAAATATAACGCAGATATTATGGTTGTTATTGCGTTTGGGCAGATTCTTCCAAAGGAAATTCTACAGATGACACCTTATGGCTGCATTAATGTCCATGCATCTTTACTTCCAAAGTATCGAGGAGCTGCACCGATTCAGTGGGCAGTCATTGATGGTGAGAAGTTTTCCGGTGTGACAACGATGCAGATGAACGAAGGCCTGGATACAGGAGATATGATCTTAAAGACAGAAATCCCGCTAGATCCAAAGGAGACTGGTGGAAGCCTGCACGATAAACTGGCAGAGGCAGGAGCAAAGCTTTGTGTAGAGACTTTGAAATGTCTGGAAGATAAGACAGCTACATGGGAGCCGCAGGGAGAGAGCACGACTGCATATGCAAAGATGCTGGATAAGAATCTTGGTAATATTAACTGGAATGATCCGGCTGTTCAGATTGAGCGCCTGATCCGAGGTTTAAACCCATGGCCAAGTGCTTACACACACTGGAATGATAAAGTGATCAAGCTGTGGCAGGCAGATGTCGTGGAAGACAATACAGACCAGGAAGCCGGAACGATTGTAAAAGTGGAAAAAGACAGTTTTTATGTCCAGACTGGTGAAGGACTTCTGAAGATTGAGGAACTCCAGCTTCAAGGCAAAAAACGTATGGATGCAGGCGCATTTCTTAGAGGAAATCACCTGGAATATGGAGAAATTCTAAAAAAATGTTAAGAAAGTATGAAAAGACGTGTTTTTGCGTCTTTTTCATATATAATACCCCTAAAGGATAAAGGAGGTAGAAAGTTATGTATTATCCAATGTATTTTGATCCGACCTATGTACTTGTTCTGATCGGTGTAGTCATCTGCATGATTGCATCTGCGAAGATGAATTCAACATTTAATAAATATTCCAGAGTGAGAAGTCATTCTGGTATGACAGGAAGAGAGGCTGCGGAGACAATCCTGAGGAGAGCTGGTATCTATGATGTCCGGGTTGAGAGGATATCCGGTAATCTGACAGACCATTATGACCCGAGAGGAAAAGTACTCCGGCTTTCTGATGCGACTTATGGACAGACATCGGTGGCAGCTGTCGGAGTAGCAGCACATGAGTGCGGACACGCAATCCAGCATCAGGTGGGATATGCACCGCTACAGATTCGTGGTGCACTTGTTCCGGCTGCCAATTTTGGAAGTACCATTGCGTGGCCGCTGATTCTTCTGGGATTGTTCTTTAATTCCCAGATGTCCCAAGTGTTACTGAATCTTGGTATTCTGGCATTTTCACTGGCAGTGTTATTTCAGATCATAACACTTCCGGTAGAATTCAATGCTTCCAGAAGAGCGATAAAGATTCTGGGTGAGAGCAATCTATTATATCCGGATGAACTTTCCGGAACCAAAAAGGTACTGACGGCAGCAGCACTTACTTATGTTGCAGGTGCAGCTTCTGCAATCCTTCAGCTTTTGCGAATCCTGATTCTGACAGGTGGCAGAAGAGACGACTAGACATTGAAGAGATTAGTTAAAATGAAGAAGAGTAGTCGTGAAGATGGTGTGATTGAGTGAAGATATAGTTTGATAAAAAGGAAATGAGGATAGACACATGGCAACGCAGGTAAATGTAAGGGAAATCATACTGGAGACGCTGCTCTTAATTACAAGAGACGGGGAGTACAGTCATATAGCCCTGAAAAATGTTCTTGATAAATATCAGTATTTGGAAAAACGAGAGCGTGCATTCATCACGAGAGTGGTGGAGGGCACGCTTGAGCGTCAGATAGAGATTGATTATATCATCAATCAATTTTCAAAAGTAAAAGTGAACAAACAGAAACCAGTGATCCGCACAATTTTAAGAAGTTCGGTCTACCAGTTAAAATATATGGATCACGTACCGGACAGTGCGGTGTGTAATGAAGCGGTAAAACTTGCAGGAAAAAAAGGATTTGTGAATCTAAAAGGATTTGTAAATGGAGTCCTTCGTAATATCAGCAGAAATTTGGACATGCTTTCATATCCGGATCCTTCCAATGAGATTGCCTGTCTTTCCGTGAGATATTCTCTGCCAATGTGGATGGTAGAAAAGTGGATCTCGGTATATGGAAAAGAGACAGTAGAGAAGATGGGAAAAGCATTTCTTGAAGAGCGCCCAGTGACAGTCAGACGTAATACAGCTGTTGTTTCAAAGGAAGAATTTGAAAAAGAACTGGAAAAAGATGGTGTGGTCTATCGCAGACACCCGGTACTTCCTTATGCATATGAATTGACCAATTATGATTATCTGGCAGGACTTCTGGCATTTCAGAAAGGATATTTCTATATCCAGGATATCAGTTCCATGCAGGTGGCCGAATGGGCAGAACCGAAAGAAGGAGATTATGTGATCGATGTCTGTGCAGCACCGGGAGGAAAAGCAATTCACCTTGCGGAAAAGTTGTCTGGAACCGGGTATGTGGAAGCAAGAGATCTGACAGAATACAAGGTTGCGTTGATTGAAGAGAATATTGAAAGAAGCGGACTTGATAACATAGAGGCTGTATGCCAGGATGCGACGATCAATAATGAGGCGTCTTATGAAAAAGCAGATATTCTAATTGCAGATCTTCCGTGTTCAGGACTTGGAATTCTTGGTAAAAAACCAGACTTGAAGAGTAAGATGACAGTAGAGATGGCGAAAGGACTTGCAGACTTACAGAGACAGATTTTGACAGTTGTCCATAATTATGTAAAACCAGGAGGAAAACTTCTGTACAGCACTTGTACAATTAATCGGGAAGAAAATGAGGATAACACGGCATGGTTTGTGGAAAACTTTCCGGAATTTGAAAAAATCCGGGAAAAACAGATGCTGCCGGGAAGCGATATGGGGGATGGATTCTATATTGCTGAATTTAGAAAACAATAGATTGGAGCAAGGTCATGGAGAAAAAAGACATCGTATCTTATAACTATGATGAATTACAAGATGAGATAAAGAGCATCGGAGAAAAACCGTTCCGTGCAAAACAAATTTATGCATGGCTTCATGAAAAACTGGCAGAAGAATTCGATGAGATGACAAACTTGTCGAAAGCACTTCGGGAAAAACTTGATCAGGCGTATGAAATCCGTAAAGTGAAAGTGGTCGCCCATCAGATCTCCAAGGTGGATCCGACAGAAAAATTTTTGTTTGAGCTGGAGGACGGGAACCGTATCGAAAGCGTTCTTATGAAATATAACTATGGCAATTCGGTATGCATTTCCTCACAGGTCGGATGCAGGATGGGGTGCAGATTCTGTGCGTCTACATTGGATGGGCTTGAGAGAAATCTGACAACTTCTGAGATGTTAAGACAGATTTATCAGATCCAGAAGATGACAGGCGAAAGAGTATCCAATGTTGTTGTTATGGGAACAGGAGAGCCTTTGGATAATTACGATAACTTTGTAAAATTTATACATATGCTTAGTGATGAACATGGGTTGAATATCAGCCAGAGAAGTATTACCGCCTCCACTTGTGGAATTGTACCCAATATTCACAGACTGGCAGGGGAAGGACTTCAGATTACTCTTGCATTGTCGCTACATGGTTCCAGTCAGGAAAAGCGTAAAAAACTGATGCCGATCGCGAATAAATACGAACTTTCAGAAGTACTGGAAGCCTGTGATGATTATTACAAGCAGACCGGGCGGAGAGTGACCTTTGAATATAGTCTGGTGGCAGACGTGAATGATGGACCGGACGATGTAAAAGAACTGACCGGGATATTGAAACATCGTAACTGTCATCTGAATTTGATTCCGGTAAATCCAATTAAGGAGAGGAATTTCAAAAAGCCAGATAGCAAAAAAGCTATGGAATTTCAAAATAAACTTGAAAAAAACGGAATAAATGTTACTATTAGAAGGGAAAGAGGCTCTGATATTGACGGAGCCTGTGGACAGCTCAGAAGACGATATGGTGCTGTAAAAGAGGAGAGACCAGATGAAGATATATGCGAAGACTGATGTGGGTCGAAAACGTGAGATGAATCAGGATTATGTCTATGTGACAGATAAGCCGGTAGGTCCTTTCCCAAATCTGCTTGTAGTAGCAGACGGAATGGGAGGACATAAAGCGGGTGATTTTGCGTCAAAATATACCGTGAAGGTTGTCCATGAAGAACTGGAAAAGACAGAACTTGATAAACCGGAAGAAATCTTGAAGAGTATTGTGTCTGTAGCAAATCATAAGCTGATACAGGCAGCACAGTCTGATGTGAAGTTAGAAGGTATGGGAACGACACTCGTAATAGCTACTGTAATAGGGAATACTTTATATTTTTCGAATGTCGGAGATAGTCGTCTTTATCTGATTGGTGATAAGATAAAACAGTTGTCCAAGGATCATTCTCTTGTTGAAGAGATGGTTCGTCTGGGAGGTATAAAAGCAGAAGAAGCTAAGAATCATCCGGATAAGAATATTATTACAAGAGCCATGGGGGTCAAGGAAGAAGTAGAGGCTGATATTTACGAATATCGGCTGAAAAAGGGGGATATGATCCTGATGTGTACCGATGGTCTCAGTAATATGGTTGAAGATGAGGATATGTTTGATATTGTAAAGGGAGCGAGAGACATCGTCGAGGCAGTACAGATGTTGATCGAAAAAGCAAACAGCAATGGCGGGAGAGATAACATAGGGGTTGTTTTAGCTGAGCCGCTTGCAGATGAGGTGAGTGCATGGTAAAAGATGGTATTGTATTAGGAAAGAGATACGAGGTACTGAGCAAAATTGGTGCCGGTGGTATGGCAGATGTCTATAAGGGAAAAGACACAATGCTGAACCGTTATGTCGCGATCAAAGTATTGAAAAAAGAATATCGCGAAGACGAGAATTTTGTCCGTAAATTCCATTCAGAAGCGCAGGCAGCCGCAGGACTTCTGAATCCGAATATCGTAAATGTGTATGATGTCGGAGAGGACCGGGGACTTTATTATATGGTGATGGAACTGGTAGAGGGCATCACTTTAAAAGAATATATTGAAAAGAAGGGAAAGCTTTCCCATAAAGAAGTCATTAGCATTGCAATTCAGATGTGCAATGGTATCGGGGCAGCACATGCGGCAGGTATCGTACACCGTGATATTAAACCTCAGAATGTTATGATATCCAGAGATGGTAAGGTCAAAGTGACTGATTTTGGGATTGCCAAGGCTGTTACTTCTAATACGATCAGTTCCAATGCAATGGGATCTGTTCATTATACATCTCCGGAACAGGCAAGAGGCGGCTATAGTGATGCGAAGAGTGACATTTATTCAATTGGTATCACACTATACGAGATGGTAACCGGAAGAGTACCATTCGACGGAGAGTCAACAGTGGAAGTTGCTATGAAGCATTTGCAGCAGGAAATCACACCTCCGTCAGAGTATGCACCGGATATTCCGTACAGTCTGGAGCAGATTATTTTAAAATGTACCCAGAAGAACAGTGAGAGACGTTATGCAAGTACAGCAGATCTGACAAGAGATCTGAAGAGATCTATGATGGATCCGGACGGAGATTTTGTTGAAATTCCGCCACTTCGTAATGCAGATACAGTGATTATCACAGATGATGAACTGGATGATATCAGAAGTTCTTATGACGACTATGATGATGATTACGGAGATGACGATGATTATGGCGCCGATGACTATGACGATGATTATGGTGATGACCGTTATGATGATGACGACGAAGAGTACGATGATGACGATTATGATGGCAGAAAAGGCGCAGAAGAAGTTAATCCACATATGAACAAGGTCATGAAGATTCTAATGATCGTAGTGGCACTGATCATTGCATTTATTTTGATTTTTGCAGTCGGAAAAGCAGCAGGAATTTTTAAATCTATTGGATCCGGAACAACAACAGAAGATTCATCAGACAAAGATACAGTAAAAGTACCTGTTATTGTCGGAATGACAGAAGAAGAAGCAACAAAAGCACTGAAAGATAAGAAGCTTGGAATTAAAGTTGACTCCAGAGAAGATTCTGAGAAGTATGAGGAAGGAACAGTCAGTGAGCAGAAGACAAAAGCCGGAACAAAGGTAAAGAAACATTCAACCGTTCATGTAGTTGTAAGTTCCGCATTAATTGGAAAAGAGATTATTGTGCCGGATGTATCTGGCATGAGTGAGGATGAAGCTCAGGAAAAATTGACAGATGCAGGATTTAAACCTACTTCGGAATTTCAGTATGATGATAATGTAGCTGAAGGTAATGTAATCAGTACAACACCTGCAGCAAATTCCAAGGCAGCAAAAGACACGCAGGTTAAGATGATTGTAAGTAAGGGAGCTCAGAAGAAGACAGTACCGGATGTGCGTGGAAAATCTGAAGCAGATGCCAGAAGTGAGATTCAGGCAGCAGGACTTACTGTAGGATCTACCAGCACCCAGCATGATGACAGTGTAGCAAAGGGAAATGTTATTTCTCAGAGCGTGACACCTGGTAAAAAAGTATCAGCCGGAACAGCCGTCAATCTGGTACTTAGCAGTGGCAGCGATAAGGTAAGTATCCAGAACTTTGCAGGAAAAGATGAGGAAGAACTTCTGTCATGGGCATCTCAGAACGGTTTGAATGCAAGTAAGCAGAAAGATGAATACAGCAGTAACTATGAAGAGGGAACAATCATTTCTATGAGCCCGGCTTCAGGAAGTGTATCGAAAGGCAGCACGATCACTTATGTATTAAGCCGTGGACCGAAACCGTCTGATAACACGAATACTGGTGGAAATACGGACAATGGCAACAGCGGCAGTGGAAGTGACAGCGGTCAGCAATAGGATATAGAAAAAGATGCAGGGAAAGATAGTAAAAGGAATTGCCGGATTCTACTACGTTCATGTAGTAGAATCCGGTGTTTATGAATGTAAAGCGAAAGGAATCTTTCGCAAGGATAAGAAAAAACCACTGGTAGGCGATGACGTAGAAATCGAAGTTTTAAGTGAAGTGGAAAAGACTGGAAGTATTATAAACATTTTTGAGAGAAAGAATGAATTGATCCGACCAGCAGTTGCTAATATTGACCAGGCACTGGTCGTATTTGCAGCGGCAAAGCCAAGCCCGCATTTTAACCTGCTTGACAGATTTCTTGTTATGATGCAGACGAAAGAGATACCGGTGATTTTGTGCTTTAATAAAGAGGATATTGCTTCTGAAGAAAAATTATCGGAACTGGCGGAAATCTATGAAAAATGTGGGTGCCAGCTTATATTTGTCAGTGCAAAAGAAGAAAAGAATATGGAAACTTTGCGCAGGATGCTGGAAGGTAAGACTACAGCAATTGCTGGTCCTTCCGGGGTCGGAAAGTCGTCAATTATCAATCTTTTAAATCCAAAGGCCAATATGGAAACCGGCAGTATCAGTAGGAAGATTGAACGAGGAAAGCATACGACAAGACATTCAGAATTATTTATGATTGGTGAAGATTCTTATATTATGGATACGCCTGGATTCAGTTCATTATATGTGAATGATTTTGAAAAAGAAGAGCTGAAATATTATTTTCCGGAGTTTGAGCTATATGAAGGTCAGTGCAGATTTAATGGGTGTGATCATATTCATGAACCAGGTTGTGCTGTGAAAGAAGCCGTCGAAAAAGGAAAGATTCATGCTGTCAGGTATGAAGATTATAAAGAGTTATATGAGGAATTGAAAAATAAGAGGAGGTACTAGTTATGGATTACATTTTAGCGCCGTCAATATTGTCGGCAGATTTTAAAGTTCTTGGAGAGCAGATGAAACTTACAGAGGATAATGGTGCAAAATATCTGCATTTTGATGTTATGGACGGAATGTTCGTGCCAAGCATTTCCTTTGGAATGCCGGTATTAAAATCTATCCACAATGCAACAGACCAGGTTATGGATGCGCATCTTATGGTGCAGGAACCAATTCGTTACGTGGAGGCTTTTAAAGAAGCAGGAGCCGATATCGTGACGATTCATCTGGAAGCTTGTGAAGATGTGAACGCTACAATTGCGAAGATTCGTGAGTGTGGAATGAAAGTAGGACTTTCTATCTGCCCGGAAACACCGGTTTCAAAAGTAGAGAATCTGTTAAAAGACATTGATATGTTACTGATCATGAGTGTACATCCGGGATTTGGAGGACAGAAGTTTATTCCGGAATCTCTGGATAAGATTCGTGAGGCGAGAAAAATGATCACAGATCAGGGACTTTCCGTAGATATCCAGGTCGATGGAGGAATCTACCAGACTAATGTCAAAGAAGTACTGGATGCAGGAGCGAATATTATTGTAGCCGGTTCAGCAGTATTTAAGGGAGACCCGGCAGAAAATACAAAAGCGATGATGGAGATTTTGAAGACTTATGAGTAAGAAAATTGTGATTGTAAGTGGTGGAGAGTTAGAGGAATCATTTGTATTATCAGAACTTGAAACACTGGACAGTCAGTTTATTATTGGTGTTGATAAGGGAATGGAATTTCTTTATCATCATAAGATACTTCCAAGTTATATTGTTGGAGATTTTGACAGTGTAGACCAGAAAATCGGAGACTATTACCGCAATGAGACGAAAGTTCCGATCCGCGAATTTAATCCGGTAAAAGATGCATCAGATACAGAAATCGCAATTCGCCTGGCAATGACACTTGGAGCCAGTGAAATCTATATCCTTGGAGCGACCGGTGGAAGAATCGACCATCTGTGGGCAAATGTACAGACACTCACAATTCCATTTAAAGCGGGAGTTGATACGGTCATTCTGGATTCCCAGAATAAGATTCGCCTGATTGGCGGCGACACAGTGATCCGTCGCGAGGATGCATATGGACCGTATTTTTCAATATTCCCATTAGGACAGGAGATTTACAACTTGAGCATCAAAGGTGCAAAATATCCGCTTCATGATCATAAGCTCACACCTTATGACAGTCTGTGTGTCAGCAACCAGTTCGAAGAAGATGAAGTAAAGATTACATTTGGTTCCGGGATTGTAATTCTGATGGAAACCCGGGATAAAAAGTAAACAGACAAAATGATGTTGGGGTCATAAAATATCAGGCAGGATATGTTCTCGAAAAAAGGATATATCCTGCTTTTTTACATAACGGTAAGAATGTAAGGACATTTTTTAATATATAAGTTAGAAAAATCAGGAGGTGTGTATGGTAATAGGAATTATAGAAGATGACAATTGGTTGAGAAAAGCCTTAGATACATCATTGCAAAATCAAGGTTATACAACGATTCTTGCTGCTTCAAGAAAAGAAGCAATTAAAAATATAGATAGTTTTGTAGATTTGTTGATTGTAGATATTGGATTACCGGATGGAGATGGAATAAATCTATATCAGGAACTTCAAAAAAATGGAAGAATCCCGGCAATTTTTTTAACTGCAAAAGATGATGAAAAAGATATGTTAAAAGCGTTTGATATAGGAGCAGATGATTATGTGGTCAAACCATTTTCAATAAAGGTATTGTTAAAACGTATGGAAGTTGTTTTGAAGAGAAAATCAAATGAAAATGTTTTTATGTGCGGGCAGGTTATCTTGTATTCGGATAGAAAACAGGTTTTTGTAGGAAAAACAGAAATATCGTTAACACTCAAAGAGTATCAGCTTTTGGAATATTTTATTATGAACCAGAATCAGGTTCTTACAAAAGAGATGATAATGGAAAATATATGGGGAATCGATAGTGAATTTATTGATCCTAACACAATTAGCGTTATGATCAGCAGATTGAAAAAGAAATTAAATGATTCATCGAATGTTATCAGTAATGTATTTGGAATGGGATATAGAATGGGAGATTAGCATGGCTGTAGCAATTTTCACAGTATTTTTAGTAGGTTTCATACTCGGAGGAAGCACTGTATATTTAGTTGAAAATCATTTTAGAACAAAGGAAATGAACAAAATATATAAACTGACCGAATCTTTAATAAATGGCAATGACTTAGATGATTCTGATATAGGGAAGGAAACGCTTTATTCTAAAACAGCCAATCAGTTAATCCGTTTACAGGAAATGTTAGAAGGAAGAAGAAAAGAGGCCGAAAAAAGTCAATATGAGATACAAAAATTGATTTCTGAGATTGCGCATCAACTAAGGACACCGCTGGCGAATATAAAAAATTATACAGAATTACTGCAAGAGTCATTGGATGAAACGCAAGAAGTATTGAATACAGAATACATGAAAGACTTGCGAACGAGTGAAGAACAATTATGTTTTTTAGTGGAAAGCTTTATAAAAACTGCTCGATTAGAGCAAGGAATCATACAAGTTCACATGCAAAAAGAAAATCTTGTCGAAACAATTCTAAATGCATTAGGGCAAATACAAAAAAAGGCAGAAGATAAAGGTATCTTTTTTCAAGTAGAATTGCCGGAGAAAATCATTTGCGAACATGATAAAAACTGGATGTGTGAGGCATTTTATAATGTGTTTGATAATGCAGTCAAATATAGCAAAAGCAACAGTACGATCGATATCACAATGAAACAAACGGAAATGTTTTATAAAATTCAGATAAGAGATTATGGAATCGGGATAAAAGACGGAGAAGAAAACAAAATTTTTCAAAGATTTTATCGAGGTGAACAGGCAAGAGGTCAGGAAGGATGCGGAATTGGTTTATATCTTTCCAGAGAGATTGTTTTATTACAAAAAGGGATGATCAAAGCAAAACAAATGAATCCAGGGTTCCTTATAGAGGTGAATCTTCCGATATAGACAATTCATATGCACCTTGTAAGAAGTTTGTAAGATGTACCATGTAAAATAGAGTATGGCTGAAAAAATGCAGCATTTGCGAAAGGGGGTTACAGAAAAGATGGACATAATTAAAGCCATAAATCTTAAAAAATATTATACATCCGATACATATGAAGTGCGTGCTTTAGATGGTGTGTCACTAACAGTAGAAGAGGGCGAATTTATAGCAGTTGTCGGTACGTCTGGATGTGGAAAGACAACACTTATGAACATTTTGGGCGGTCTTGACACTCCGGATTTTGGAGGTGTTTGGATCAGAAATACAAGTTTAAAAGATCTTAACAAGGAAGAAAGAACGATATTCAGAAGAAGAAATATCGGATTTGTATTTCAGCAATATAATTTGATACCTTCTCTTAGCATACGCGAAAATATAGTTCTTCCGATGCGACTGGATGGTAAGAAAATCGATGTGGATTTTTTCAATGAAATTGTAGAAACACTTGGACTAAAAGATAAATTAGAACGTTTCCCATCAACACTGTCTGGTGGGCAGCAACAGCGAGTTTCTATAGCGCGGGCATTATTAACGAAACCGGCAATTGTCCTGGCGGATGAACCGACCGGAAATCTGGATTCTGTTACAAGTATGGAAGTTGTGGGATTACTAAAATCCTGTGCCGCAAGATTCCATCAGACGACATTGATCGTAACTCATCAAGAGGAAGTAGCACAGATGGCAGACAGAGTAATACGTATGTCCGATGGGAAAATCTATACAAGAGATTGTAACGATTGTTAGGAGGGATTACTATGTTTCATAAGAACATTCCAAATAACAATAAAGACATAATCCGATTTCTGGCTAAAAATTTTGCAGGCACAAAAAAGGTGAGAAATACGATTTTATTTTGCTCGGTAGTAATCGGAATTGTTGCGATTACCATGGTATTCGGAATCTCTTTTGGAAAAATACAGGCAGAAGAAATAAAATTAATCAGAGAAAATGGAGCTGCTTCTTCGGGCAGAATAGAAGATGGAACAGAAGAACAATATGCAAAATTAAAACAACTGGATTATATAAAACAAGTTGGGAAAAGTATTTTTGTAGGTGAAGCTACAGATATTTCTAAGAATAATGAAAAAACGATATGCAACGTAGTTTGGGCTGATTCAGAAAGTTGGAACAATTTTTTGAGGCCGGCATATACCAATGTGATTGGGAATTATCCGCAGAAAAAGGAAGAAATTCTATTATCTGAGCGGGCATTGAAAAAACTTGGTATCTCTGAACCGGAACAAGGAATGGAAATAAACTTAGATGTATACAAAGGTGTGTTCGAACATTCGAAAGAAAAATTCGAATTGTGTGGCTGGTATACAGACTCTGGAAATGAATTAGCAATCGGATATATTTCACATGACAAAATTAAAGAGTTGAAACTGGAAAAGGGTCCTTATACTTTACTTTTCAGTCAGAGTGATCATTTAAACAGGAGTAAAACAGAGGAAAAATTATATCAGACATTGCCGATGAAGAGTGCAGATCAGAAGATATACGTTTCTGATACAGCACAATATACTGCTGTTTCTAAATTCGCAGGTGGATATGAGATGGTGATATTAGGAACAATAGGAATTTTGTGTGGAATATATTTCCTTGTACGCAATGTCCTTTGGATATCCATGAGCGAAGATGTTCAAAATCTCGGACTGCTCCACACGATCGGAGCCACAGAAAGACAGATTACAAAAATATACCGGAAACAAATGAGGTTACTCATGTTAAAAGGTTCTGTCTTGGGAAGTTTGATCTCAGCAGTGATTTTAGTTTTAATAATACCGGAACTATTAGGCTTCCATTTTTATCAGGAAATGGGAGGGAATACAATACTTTCCTTTTTCAGGCCGTGGATTCTTTTGATTTCTGTTCTATTTGTAAATGGAATTCTGTGGATAGCATCGGAAGGTGTTATTAGAAAAATAACGACTCTGTCTTGCGTTGAGAGTGCCACTTATGATGGAAATAAGCTTAACAGAAAAATAAAACATCCTGTGGAAATGGTGTTGAAACGTTCTGAAATAGGAGAAATGTTTTATATTGCATGGGGAAATATAACACGACATAAAGCACGATTTATCATTACAAGTATTTCCATATTTTTAGGAGTCCTGTCTTTTATTCTAATGAATGTACTTACAAATGGATGCGATTATAAGCATCTTCTTGAAAAACGTCCTGATTTTTTGCTGGCAGGAGAGTTTAGCGAATTCGGGAAAAGCCAGGGATGTGGGGAAGAATATAAAACCAGAGAAATCGATGTTGATCCTTTACTGACACAGGGAGACGGTGTGGAACTGTTGTATGATAATGATTATGATGAATTTTCACCAATCTCTCAAGAGTTGGAGAAAAAACTACACAAGATAGATGGTATTGATTGGGAAAATTCAAATCTGATTGAAGGAGCTTATGTAACTACGGTTATGTCTAAGAAAGGAATTCGTCCTTATGACGAGGGGCTTTCAGATCTTACAAATGACAATATGGTGGAAGGATTCAGTTGGGATACGGTGCAGATTTTAAATGAAAATCAAATCTTGTCGCTTAAGAAATACGTTCAGGATAATCAACTCAATATTGATTTGAAATCTTTGGAAGAAGGAAATGGTGTGCTGATCATACATGATCATATGCTGACCCCGGAACAGCAAAAACTTGCAGATGAAGCAATTGGCGAACCGGTATACTTTAAAACTTTGCTTTCAAGAGAAGATGCGATTCGTAGAAAAGAACAAAGTAATTCTGAGAATAAAGAGAAACAACAGGAAGACGAATTCCCTCAAAAAGAATCTGAAACATTTCCTCTATGTGGTTATTTAGACAGGCAAAGTGATGATTTCCCGGAAATACATCAATCCTGGCATGGTAGAGAAGGCAGCTTATATTATTTTATCAGTGAGAAAGGCTTTCAAAAGATACCAACTGAGAAAAAGATATTAGCAATGGAATTAACTGCTGATCCGGAAAAAGAACCTTATGTGAAAACACAGATCAGCGAGCTGATATCCGAGGAAAATAAGAAACGATCCGAAATGACAGAAGTATCGATGGATGAAGGAACCGGCGAAGCAGGAGTTTTTGTTATCTGTAAATCAGACCTGATGCAACAAAAAGAAACATATATGAGAGGAAATCGAATTCTCCTAGGTGCTATAAGCATCATATTATTCATTGCGGGATTGACCAATTATTGTAACGTCGTATTTACCGGGATGTACGCTCGGAGAAAAGAATTTGATATTATGAAAAGTATCGGGATGACGGATAAGCAGATGAAATTAATGCTCTTTGGCGAAGGCAGTTATTATTTTATGTGTGTGATGGGATTGTTGTTTACTGCGGGAGTGGTAGTCTTGGTTGGTGTGAAAATTTATATGGAAAATAAATTGTCATATTTTACATTTCATTGGCCGATTCAGATTGCAGTGTGTGTAATGTTATCATTTGCAGCTGTTAATATTTATGGCAACAGCAGGTTGCTTTTCAGACTGCAGATTTATCGATATGATAAAGATAACGGAGGTGATGATTATGGAAATAAAAAATATTATTTTGAAACTTCGCACAGAAAGAGGAATGTCACAAGACGAGCTGGCAGATAAAATCATGGTTACAAGGCAGGCAGTATCACGTTGGGAAAATGGAGCTACAGTTCCAAATACGGATACACTTAAGCTCTTATCGAAAGAATTTGATGTTTCCATCAATACGCTTTTGGGAGAACCCAGAAAGCTGATCTGTCAGTGCTGCGGGATGCCAATTGATGATGATTCCATATTGGGACGTGATAAGGATGGCACATTAAATGAGGAGTATTGTAAATGGTGCTATGCAGATGGAACATACACATATAATGATATGGATGAATTGATTGATGTATGTGTAAAGAATATGGTAAATGAAAATTTTACTGAAGAACAGGCACGCTTTTATCTGAAAGAAATGCTTCCAAAGTTAGATTACTGGAAAAGGTATGATGAACTTAGTGACAATGGGCAGTTTGAAGAGTTTAAAAAGCAATTGATAAATGAAATTAATGATCTGCATATAGACGGACTTCCAAGGGTAGACAAACTAAATGCACTTGTGGGGAAATATGTGAATCTGGAATATACTCTGCCGAATGGACAAAAAGTGAAATTCCTTGATGATGAGAAAACCTACTTGGGTAATCAATTGGAGTCCGAATTCGGAGGAGACAGGTGTTTCGGTATCCTGGCAAGTATGGATTTTATTCTGATATGTACATATGAGAAGGATGGTGAAAATCCGGAGCTTCTGATTTATAAAAAGAGATAATATTAATTGTGGCACTGCATTTGTTCGCCAGAGATGGTTACGAGGCTGTCTCAGTCAGCCAGATAGCAGGATATGACAAAAGGGGCATTGTACCGTCATTACAAAAGCAAAAGAGATATTTTTGATTGTATTGTGGGGCGTATGGAGCAGCAGGATGGTGAACAGGCAACAGAATATGATATGCCACAAGTATTTCCATTATGACGATGGGACCAATCTGTATCAAGAACGAATATAAACGGAAAGGATATGGTAAAAGTCTGCTTGATTATTCGTTGGAGAAAGCTGCAGAGCTAGGCTGCGGTGCATTATGCTTGGAAGGAAATATTGATTTTTATGGGAAGAGTGGATTCAAACCGGCAAGCGAGTATGGTATCCGATATCATGGATTGCCGGAGGGAGAGGATGCATCATTTTTCCTATGTAAGGAACTGATTCCGGGTTATCTTGATGGGATTACTGGAGAGTATGCCACACCAGAAGGCTATCTTGTAGATGAGCAGGAAGCAGAAGAGTTTGATAAGCAGTTCCCATATAAAGAGAAAAAGTGAGGATGACGATTTAGTAATTGTTAAACCGGATTACGATGAAGATTGTTATGGGTTGATTCAGAAAGTAAGTATGCTTGAACATAACAGAGAAGCGGTATGGCACGAGTTCTCTGATGTATAAGTTTATTTGGAAGGCTGAGAGCCTTCCTTTTTTCTTATGTCCGCAAATTTTATATCCTTATAATGCCTAAAATGAATATTCACAAAGATAAGATGCTATGGTATAATACAAGATACTGTATTAGGGTTTCTATGAGAGAAGCTGAAATATAGGAAAAGATTTAAAAGGCAAAGAACTTGGCAAGGGAATATCCTAGGAAAGTACGGGATTATACTCGGCCAGATTTGCAGATTGATTTGGAAAGAAAAAACAATGGCCCACTAAATGGCACACTTGCAAAAATAAGTATGCTGAAATCAAAGGATTTATAGGAGGAAATACAAAAATGAAATTAGGAATCGTGGGATTACCGAATGTAGGTAAGAGTACCCTTTTTAATTCACTGACAAAAGCAGGAGCGGAGTCTGCAAACTATCCGTTCTGTACTATTGACCCGAATGTCGGAGTTGTAACTGTGCCGGACGAGAGACTGAATGTCCTTGGCGAGATGTATCACACGAAGAAGATCATCCCGGCTGCAATTGAGTTCGTAGATATTGCAGGACTTGTAAAGGGAGCATCAAAAGGAGAAGGGCTTGGAAATCAGTTCCTTGCAAATATCCGTGAAGTAGATGCTATCGTGCATGTAGTACGTTGTTTTGAGAACAGTAATATTGTACATGTAGATGGAAGTATTGATCCGCTCAGAGATATTGAGACAATTAATCTGGAGCTTATCTTCTCAGACCTTGAGATCCTGGAGAGAAGAATTGCAAAGACAACTAAGGTTGCAAGAAATGACAAGGCAGCAGCAAAAGAGCTGGCTCTTCTTGAGAAGATCAAAGCACATCTGGAAGATGGAAGACTTGCCAAGACATTTGACGCAGTAGAAGATGAGGAAGAAGAGGAGTGGCTTAAGAGTTATAATCTTCTGACATATAAACCGGTCATCTACGCTGCAAATGTATCAGAAGATGATCTTGCAGATGACGGAGCTTCCAATGCAGGAGTTCAGGCAGTCAGAGAGTATGCAGCAAAAGAAGAAAGTGAAGTATTTGTAGTATGTGCAGAAATTGAAGCTGAGATTTCTGAATTAGATGATGATGAGAAAAAAATGTTCCTGGAAGATCTTGGTCTTACTGAGTCAGGACTTGAGAAACTGATCAAGGCAAGCTACAAGCTCCTCGGACTGATCAGTTATCTGACTGCAGGTGAACCGGAGGTCCGTGCATGGACAATTACAGAGGGAACAAAGGCACCGCAGGCAGCAGGAAAGATCCACTCTGATTTTGAACGTGGATTTATCCGAGCAGAGGTTGTTTCTTATGATGACTTGATTGCATGTGGAAGTCATGCAGCTGCAAAAGAAAAAGGTCTGATCCGTCTGGAAGGAAAAGAATATGTAGTAAAAGACGGCGATATTATGTTATTCCGATTTAATGTATAATCACAGTGTGGAAGGAAGTATGAAAAATGACTAGAACGATTGATTTTCCACATCTGGGAATACATCTTTCTTCAGTAGGGAATCATATTACGGTATTTGGATTTGATATTGCTTATTACGGAATGATCATAGGTGCTGGGATTCTTGCCGGAATTTTTATGGCAGTATATGAAGCAAAAAGAACTGGACAGAAAGAAGAAGATTATTATGATCTGTCTATTTGTGCAGTAATCATTTCAATTATCGGTGCCAGGGCATATTACGTGATTTTTTCATGGGATATGTACAAAGATGACCTGCTTAGTATTTTTAACCTCAGACAGGGAGGACTTGCAATTTACGGCGGTGTGATCGCAGCGGTTCTTACAGTAATTGTATTTGCAAAAGTGAAGAAATTATCAGCAGCACAGATCTTTGATACAGCAGGTCTTGGACTTGTACTTGGACAGGCAATCGGACGCTGGGGAAATTTCTTTAACAGGGAAGCATTTGGTGAGTATACAGATGGATTATTTGCTATGAAACTTCCGGTAGATGCAGTCAGATCTTCGGATATCACGGATTTAATGAGAAAACACATGGAAACAGTGGATGGGGTATCTTATATTCAAGTGAGCCCGACATATCTTTATGAGTCTATGTGGTGTCTCGCCTTGTTGATATTACTGTTGTTGTATCGCAGACATAAAAAGTTCCAGGGAGAAGTATTCTTGATGTATCTGCTTGGATATGGTGCAGGAAGAGTATGGATCGAGGGATTAAGAACAGACCAACTCTGGATTCCGGGGACAGAAATTCCGGTATCACAGGTTCTTGCCGGAACCATTGTAGTTGTATCATTTGTTTTGATTGTATATAATCGAATAAAGGTTAAGAAAAAAGCTGCTTGTTAGGCAGCTTTTTTAGTGTTATCGCATTAGAATTAGAAGCGTCGTTAATTTTGTATCAAAAAAGGAACAAAAAGAAACGGAGAATATCTAGACTTTTAAGAAGTGCCGGACTATAATATAAGATATATGTAAAGAATTAGTTTTCTTGAATAATGTCTAAGGAGGAACAACAAAATGGCAAGAAAAATGAAAACCATGGATGGTAATCAGGCCGCAGCACATGCTTCATATGCATATACTGAAGTAGCAGCTATTTACCCAATTACACCATCATCTGTTATGCCGGAGCATGTAGATGAGTGGGCTACAGAAGGCAGAAAGAATATATTTGGAGAGACTGTTCAGGTAACAGAGATGCAGTCAGAGGCTGGTGCAGCAGGAGCCGTTCATGGATCCTTGGCAGCAGGAGCACTTACAACAACATTTACAGCATCTCAGGGATTGCTGTTGATGATTCCTAACTTATATAAAGTTGCAGGGGAGCAGCTTCCTGGAGTATTCCATGTATCAGCTCGTGCACTTGCAAGTCATGCACTTTCAATTTTTGGAGATCACTCTGATGTTTACGCCTGTCGTCAGACTGGTGCAGCTATGCTGTGTGAGTCCAGTGTACAGGAAGTTATGGATCTGACACCAGTTGCACATTGTGCAGCATTAAAGGGAAAACTTCCATTTATCAACTTCTTTGATGGATTCCGTACATCACACGAGATTCAGAAGATTGAGACTTGGGATTATGAAGATCTGAAAGATCTGGTAGATATGGATGCAATCGATGAATTCAGAAAACATGCTCTGAATCCTAATCACCCATGCCAGAGAGGTTCCGCTCAGAACCCGGATATCTTTTTCCAGGCAAGAGAAGCATGTAACCCATACTACGATGCTATGCCGGCAATCGTTCAGGAGTACATGGACAAAGTTAATGCTAAGATTGGAACAGATTATAAACTGTTTAACTATTATGGAGCAGAGGATGCTGAGAAAGTCATCATCGCTATGGGATCTGTCTGTGATACTATTGAGGAGACAATCGATTACTTAAGAGCAGCCGGAGAGAAAGTCGGAGTTGTAAAGGTTCGTCTTTACAGACCGTTCTGTGCACAGGCACTTATCGACGCTATTCCGGACACTGTAAAATATATCAATGTTCTTGACAGAACAAAAGAGCCAGGAGCAGAAGGAGAGCCATTATATCTGGATGTCGTATCTGCACTGAAAGGATCTAAGTTTGATAGTATTCCGGTTAATTGTGGACGTTATGGATTAGGTTCTAAAGATACAACACCGGCTCAGATCGTTGCTGTATTTAACAATGTTGACAGAAAGAGATTTACAATTGGTATTGAGGATGATCTTACACATCTGTCACTGGAAGTTGGAGCTCCGCTGGTTACAACACCAGAGGGAACAATCAACTGTAAGTTCTGGGGACTTGGAGCAGATGGTACTGTTGGAGCTAACAAGAACTCTATCAAGATCATTGGTGACAACACAGATATGTATGCACAGGCTTATTTTGATTATGATTCTAAGAAGTCCGGTGGTGTTACAATGTCACACCTGCGTTTCGGTAAGAAGCCAATCAAATCTACTTACCTGATTCACAAAGCAAACTTTGTAGCATGTCATAATCCATCTTATGTAAATAAATATAACATGGTTCAGGAGTTAGTAGACGGAGGAACATTCCTTCTGAACTGCTCATGGGATATGGAAGGTCTTGAGAAACATTTACCGGGACAGGTAAAAGCTTACATTGCAGACCACAATATTAAATTCTACACAATCGATGGTATCAAGATTGGTAAAGAAATCGGACTTGGCGGACGTATCAATACAGTTCTTCAGTCAGCATTCTTTAAGCTTGCAGCAATCATTCCTGAGGAAGAGGCAATCGACCTTATGAAGAAAGCAGCAAAAGCTACTTACGGAAGAAAAGGTGACAAGATTGTACAGATGAACTATGATGCTATTGATGCCGGTGCAAAACAGGTTGTAGAGATTCAGGTTCCGGATTCATGGAAATCTTGTCCGGATGAGGGACTCTTTACTCCGGAAGTAAAAGACGGCCGCGCAGATGTAGTTGCATTTGTTAAAAATATTCAGTCAAAAGTTAACTCACAGGAAGGTAATAACCTGCCAGTATCTGCATTTGTTGATTATGCTGATGGTTCTACACCTTCAGGATCTGCTGAGTATGAGAAACGTGGTATTGCAGTAGATATTCCGGTATGGAAATCAGAAAATTGTGTACAGTGTAACCGTTGTGCATATGTATGTCCACATGCAGTTATCCGTCCGGTAGCACTTACAGAAGAAGAGCTCGCTAAAGCACCGGAAGGAACAGAAGCAATCGATATGATCGGTATGCCAGGACTGAAATTTACAATGACAGTATCTGCTTATGACTGTACAGGTTGCGGATCTTGTGTCAATGTATGTCCAGGTAAGAAGGGTGAAAAAGCTCTTGTTATGGAGAACATGGAAGCAAATGCAGGTTCTCAGAAAGCATTTGACTTTGGTCGTGAGATCGAGGTAAAACCAGAGGTTGTTGCGAAGTTCAAACCTGCAACAGTAAAAGGAAGTCAGTTCAAGCAGCCACTGTTAGAGTTCTCAGGAGCTTGTGCAGGATGTGGTGAGACACCATATGCAAAACTGGTAACTCAGTTATTTGGAGATAGAATGTATATCGCTAATGCTACAGGATGTTCTTCTATCTGGGGTAACTCTTCACCATCTACACCATATACAGTAAACGCTAAGGGACAGGGACCGGCATGGTCTAACTCACTGTTCGAGGATAATGCTGAATTTGGTTATGGTATGTTACTTGGCCAGAAGGCTATCAGAAAGAGATTAAAAGCAGAAGTTGAGACAATTGCTGCAAGCGATAAAGCATCTGCAGAAGTAAAAGCAGCTTGTCAGGAATATCTTGACACATTTAACTGTGGAGCATCTAATGGTGACGCTACAGATAAACTTGTTGCAGCATTAGATGGTTGTGATTGTGATACATGTAAGGACATCGTTAAGAACAAAGACTTCCTGGCTAAGAAATCCCAGTGGATCTTTGGTGGAGACGGATGGGCTTACGATATCGGATTTGGCGGTGTAGACCATGTTCTTGCAAGTGGCGAGGATATTAACATCATGGTATTCGATACAGAGGTTTATTCTAACACAGGTGGACAGGCTTCAAAGGCTACTAAGACAGGTGCTACAGCACAGTTCGCAGCTGGTGGTAAAGAGACAAAGAAGAAAGACCTTGCAGGAATCGCAATGAGTTACGGTTATGTATATGTTGCACAGATCGCTATGGGTGCTGATTATAACCAGACTGTAAAAGCAATTGCAGAGGCAGAGGCTTATCCGGGACCATCACTCATCATTGCTTACGCTCCATGTATCAACCATGGTATTAAGAAAGGTATGAGCAAAGCTCAGACTGAGGAGCAGTTAGCAGTAGAGTGTGGATACTGGAATAACTTCAGATTCAACCCTGCAGCAGAGGGCGCTAAGTTCACACTGGATAGCAAAGAGCCTAAGGAAGAAGGATATCAGGAATTCCTGGACGGAGAAGTACGTTACAACGCACTGAAGAGAGCTAATCCGGAGAAGGCAGCAAGACTGTTCAAGAAAAACGAGCAGGAAGCTATGGAGAGATACGAGTATCTGAAGAAACTTGTAACACTCTATGGAGCAGAAGAGTAGAATTGAATCTATAAAGGATACGAGAATTCAAGTGAACTTGAATTCTGATGTGTCATTCATGTAAATTAGAGGAGTGATATTGTATTTAGTACAATATCGCTCCTCTTTTGAATTGCCAAGCATACGACAAAAAGGTCCGGTGGACCTTTTTTAGTTTCGGATGTTCAAAAATGCCTCGGCATTCTTGCTGCGAGGTGCGCAGTAGAAGTATGTCATGCAATTGCATGATATACTTCTTTTACAACTGCGGACTATGCAAACTATACAAATTTAAAAATGTAAATTTGTTCACATTACTAAAATTGGTAACGATACCAAAAAAGCTTTTGACAAATTAAAAAAACAGGATTATTCTGTAGGTGAAAAGAAAAACAAGGAAGAATGAAAGGAGACAAAAAATTGGCAACGATATCAGACGTGGCCAGACTGTCAGGATTATCAGTATCAACAGTCTCCAGAGTTATTAAT
Source organism: Dorea formicigenerans (assembly GCF_025150245.1). NCBI lineage: Bacteria > Bacillati > Bacillota > Clostridia > Lachnospirales > Lachnospiraceae > Dorea > Dorea formicigenerans. Next base: position 2,263,973 of record NZ_CP102279.1, on the reverse strand, counting down.
AATAAACCTCATGTCTCAGAAGAGAAGAAACGGAAAGTAAAAGAAGCAATGGACGCACTTGGTTATAGTCCACTGCAGGCAGCAAGGCAGATGAGAGGATCAGGATCAGGAAATATTGCAGTATCCATTCCGAGTATCACGAACAGCTTCTTTGCATATCTGGTTGATTCTATTGAGAGAACATGCCGGAAGTACAATTACAGAACACTGATTACTCAGACATTCGGAGAGAAGGAACGAGAGGAAGAAGCAATGGAGCTGGTGCGTATGCATCATGCAGATGGAATTATCCTCTGTGCGATTGAGAATGACTGGGATAAGATCAGATCCTATGAGCAATATGGAAAAGTGGTTGTATGCAATGAATACAACGAAGATACAAGCATTTCTACGGTGCGTGCAAGACAGTATGAAGGTTTCTATAAAGCAACAGAATATCTGATTGGAAAGAATTATCAGAAAATTGCCTACTGTACAGGAAGCCGCGGGGTGATGCATCAGCCGAATGGAATGAATATTGACAGTGACCGTTACAGTGGCTATATAGAAGCACTCGCAGCACATGGAATGACAGCAGATCCAAATCTCAATTTTACGAGAGCAAAGACCATGGACGATGGTAGAAGAATTCTCGAAGAGATACTAAAAAGGGAGAACCGTCCAGATGCAATCATTGCAGGAAGTGATGAGGTGGCAGCAGGAATTCTTACAGAAGCTATAAATCAGGGGATTAAAGTTCCAGAGGATTTGGCAATCGTAGGTGTGGATGATCAGCCGATTGCGTCACTGTTACCAATCCCGCTGACGACGATTCGGCAACCAGTGCAGGACGAAGGAATGCTCGCAGCAAAAGAGATTATCAGGCAGCTTTCAGAGGAACCAGATGATACAGTTAGAAAAGAATTAGAACTGGAATTGGTCATCAGACAGTCAGCATAGAAAAGTCATAACAATAAAAAACCAGCATATCGAATTAGAATATTACTAAGAAAATGATGTGCTGGTAAATTTTGAAACTAAATTGGTATCGATACCAATGAAAAACAAAAATTAAAATGTAAAGAAATCAGGAGGAGAACAAAATGGTAGTATTAGCAAGAATTGATCAGAGACTTATTCACGGACTGGTAGTAAATCAGTGGGCACCGGCACTTCAGGTAAAGAGATTTATGGTTGTAGACGATGTGCTCTGCAATAACGATGATATTAAAGCCAGCATGAGAATGGCAAAACCTGCAGGAACAGGAGTTTCCGTTATCAGTACAGAGACAGCAATCACAAACTTCAAAGCCGGAAAATATGATGGACAGAGAGTTCTGGTTCTTGTGAAAGAGCCAGAGACATTGATCAAATTGATGGAAGGTGGAGTTGAAATTCCAAAGGTTGATCTTGGAATCATGTTCAACGAAGATGGAAGAGAGGCAGTTACAAAGTTCATTGCCCTGAATGATAAAGAGAGAGCAGATCTTCAGACAATCAAAGACAAAGGGGTTCCGGTAGTTATTCAGTATGTGCCGACAGATGCAGAGGAAGCATACTAAGAAACATTATAAAAAACAGATTAAAGGTTAGAAAATAGAGTTTGAGGTGAAAAATTATGACAGTAATACAGGATATATTAATCGTGATTTTAGCAGGTTATATGACCATTGACCAGAATGGACCGGTCGTACTTTCCTGGTTCTCAGTAATTGTTGGAATGATTTCAGGACTGATTATGGGAGATATGAATACAGGACTTGTAATTGGTGGTACCTTCCAGTTAATGTCCCTTGGTGTTGCAGCGCTTGGTGGAGCATCTGCTCCGAACTACGGACTTGCGACCATTATCGGTACATTTATTGCAGTCCGTACCGGAACAGGGACAGATGCAGCGCTGGCAGTCGGACTTCCGGTAGGACTTCTTGCGATTCAGTTAGAAGTTGTTGTAAGAATTGTAAATAACTTTGTAGCGCATAAGATGCAGAATGATAATAACGCAGGAAAATGGGGCAGAATGAACCGTGAGGCATGGCTTGGACCTGCAATCTGTTCCCTCCAGACAGTGATTCCTACCATTATTGTCGTATGCTTTGGTGCGAATGTAGTAAACTTTATTTTAAAATTTATTCCAGAGTGGGTAACAAATGGACTCTCAATAGCAGCAGGAATGCTTCCGGTAGTCGGAATCGGAATGTTGATGCGTTACATGCCGGTAAAGAAATTCCTTCCATTTATATTAATCGGATTTGTACTTTCCGCTTATTTAAATGTACCGGTACTTGGAATTGCAATTGTAGGATTTGCTGCAGCTTTCTGGTATTTTACAACAGAGCTTAGAAAATCAGATGCGACAGAGGCAGTAACTGTAGCAGCAAATACAGTAACAGAAGAGATGGGAGATGATTTCGATGAGTAATGAGATGAATACAGTAAATCAGAAAAATACGCAGACTCCGGTAGAGCAGACTGCAGATGGAAGATATAAAGTAACAAAACGCGATCTTAGAAGAACAGCAGCAAGATATAACTTCATGGCATGTAACATTTTCAACTATGAATCTCAGATGGGACCGGCAGTTGCCTGGGCGATGGCACCGGTACTTCGCAAGATTTACAAAGATGATGAAGAATATAAAGCAGCGTTAAATAACCACTTTAACTACTACAATTCAACAACAGCTATGTCCAGTGTCATCTTAGGAGCAACACTTGCCATTGAAGAAAAAGACGGAATTGAAGCAAAAGAGACAGTACAATCATTAAAAACAAGTCTTATGGGACCATTTGCCGGAGTCGGCGACACATTGATCTGGGTATTGTGGCCGACAATTATGGGATCTATATCAGGATATATGGCACAGCAGGGCAACCCGCTTGGAGCAATTGTATGGTTTATCTGCAACATTCTGTTCTGGTTTGTGAAATCAAAATTATTTGAAGTTGGTTATACTTCTGGAACAAAGCTGATTACAAATCTTGGAAAGCGACTGGCAGTATTTACCGAGGCAGCCTCTATTATGGGACTGAGCGTTGTCGGTGCGCTGATCGCGACATCGGTTAAGATGACAACGGGACTAAATTTTAAAGTCGGTGAAGTTAAACTTGCTCTTCAGGCAGATGTCCTTGATAAGATTATGCCGGCACTTCTTCCGGTACTTCTGACCGTACTGGTTTACAAACTTCTTGGAAATAAGAAATGGACACCTACAAAATTAATTCTTTTGATTATCGTAATTGCATTGGTTTGTTCATTCTTTGGAATTCTGACGGTATAAATATTCTAAAATGGCTCCTGTCTATCATACAGACAGGAGCTATAAAATTAAAAGCATAGTAGAGAAAGGAATAGATGGATTATGAAACGTGTAATTGTAATTGCATCTCATCACAGAATGGCTGATGGATTAAAGGAGACATTGAATTTTATCACAGGCGGGCTTACAGAGGTTGTTTCTTTAAGTGCCTATGTAGATAACCGTCCGGTGGAGGAAGAGATTGACGAACTGATGAATGGATTCGCAGATGAAGACGAGGTGGTTGTCCTCACCGATCTGACATCTGGAAGTGTTAATCAGAAATTCTTCAAATACCGTAACCGTCCACATACTCATATTGTCAGCGGAATGAATCTTCCACTTGCAGTTACGGCTGCTATGGAGCCTCAGGACGATTATATCAGTACCGAGCGTATGGCACAGATTGTGGAAGAGGCAAGAATGGAAATTAAATATGTAAATGCAATTGCAGATGATGGAGATGATGAAGATGAATAGAGCGGATTGGTGGAAGAAAAGCGTTGTATATCAGGTGTATCCGAAGAGCTTTAAGGATTCTAATGGAGATGGAATCGGAGATCTGAACGGACTGAAGGAAAAGCTTCCATATCTGGAGAAGCTAGGAATCGATGTAATCTGGCTGAATCCGATTTTCCAATCACCACAGGTAGACAACGGATATGACATTTCAGATTACAGACAGATTGAACCGACACTTGGAACTATGGAAGACTTTGACGAACTTCTTGCAGAGGCACATAAGCACGGAATTAAAATTATTCTCGACCTCGTAGTGAACCACACTTCCGATCAGCATCAATGGTTCCAGGAAGCGAAAAAATCAAAAGACAATCCATATCATGACTATTATATCTGGAAAGATGAAGTGCCGAATAACTGGGGATCCAGTTTCGGTGGCTCTGCATGGGAGTATGTAGAAGCAGTTGATCAGTACTATCTTCACTGTTTTGCAAAAGAGCAGCCGGATTTGAACTGGGATAATCCGAAGGTCAGAGAAGATGTCTATGACATCTTAAGATTCTGGCTGGATAAAGGCATCGACGGATTCCGCATGGATGTTATTACATTGATCTCCAAGGATCCGACATTCCCGGACGGACCGATCATACAAAATAAAGCATATGGAAGCTATTATGCAGGCTGTGCAAGTGGTCCGAGAGTTCACGAATATCTGAAAGAAATGAATCGGGAAGTACTGAGTAAATATGATATTATGACGGTTGGGGAAGCACCGCATACAAGCGCTGACGAAGCAGTCCCATACACGGCAGCCGGTGAGAAAGAGCTGCAGATGGTCTTTCATTTTGACCATATGCATTTGGATTATGATGAAAATGGAAAATATGCAAAGACAAGAGTAAAGCTTACCGACTTAAAGCGTGTCATGACTGAGTGGCAGGAAAAAATGCATGCTTGTAATGGCTGGAACAGTCTCTACTGGAGTAATCACGACCAGGCAAGAGCCGTAACAAGATTTGGAAATGAAAGTCCGGCGTATCGCGTTATTTCTGCAAAAATGCTCGGAACCGTGCTTCATATGATGCAGGGAACACCATATATTTTTGAAGGCGAAGAGCTGGGAATGACCAATGCGTTTTTTGATAAGATTGAAGATTACAGAGATCTGGAAGCGATTGATATCTTTAAAGATTTCACAGGTAGAAAGGGATTTTCCGAGAAAGACACACTGGAGCTTTTGAGACTGAAATCCAGGGATAATGCAAGAACACCAATGCAATGGGATGACACAAGACATGCGGGATTTACGGAAGGTATTCCGTGGATTGATGTGAATCCAAATTATACAGAGATTAATGCAGAAAAATGTCTGGAAGATTCGGATTCTGTATTTTACTATTATCAGAAGCTTGTAAAACTACGTCATGAAGTTTCAGTAATCACAGATGGTGAGTATGAACTTCTGGATGCCGAAAACGAAAAAATATATACGTATCTGAGAAAAGGTGAGAACGAATCATTGGTTGTCGCAGCGAACTTTACGGATGAAGAAATCGACTATCAGGTAGACGAAAAAGTGAAGGCACAGGAGAGCAGCCTGCTTATTTCTAACTATGGAGACGCACCGGATACATTTAACAATCATCTTACATTAAAACCATATCAGGTTTATGTGTATATGATAAGATAACAATAAAGATAAAAACAATTCCTTGAAAATGTGTGATGTTGTCTTTAACATAATATTTTCAGGGAATTGTTTGGTTATAAGGAGTAAAATATGGGAAAGACAGAGAATAATAGAACAATTAAACTTCTGGCCCTGGATGTGGATGGAACTTTATTCGATGATAACGGAAAAATCAGCCAGGCGTCTATTGATGCAATGAATCAGGCAAAAGAGGCAGGAATAGAGGTTGTGCCGACATCAGGAAGAGATTATGATGGAATTCCCTGGGATCAGTTAAAAAATGTAGATATTAATTATGTTATCACGACAAATGGAAGTGCAGTTTATGAGGCAAAGACGAAAAAATGTCTCTATGAAAAATATCTGGATTCCGGGAAAATGATTCCGATATTTGAATATCTTCTGAAAAAAGAAATATATATCAATGTATTTGTAGATGGTGTCAGTTATACACCTGTTCAGGTGTATCCTTATATTGACAATCTGGATCTTCCGGACTATGTGATCCAGCACATGAAAGAGAATCGAAAAGGAATCAATGATTTGATAGAATACTTAAAAAACGGTGATGCAAAGATGCAAAAAGCAACTTTAAACTTTCAAAAGCAAGAAAAAGATAAACTTTTGAACCGGGAGGAAGTGCAGGAATATCTGGAAGAATGTCCAGATATCAAGGTTGTTAACGGAGGATTCAACAATCTGGAATTTACAAAAGCTGGCACAAATAAAGCCTCTGGACTTAAGCTCCTTGCAGAGTATCTTGGAATGACTATGGATGAAGTTATGGCAGTTGGAGACAGTGAAAATGATATTGAGATGTTAAGAGAAGCAGGACTTGGAATTGCCATGGGGAATGCAACTGATGACGTGAAAAGCGTAGCAGATGATATAACACTGGATAATGGGCATGAAGGTGTTGCAGCTGCGATTGAAAAATATATATTATAGTATCGAAAAAGGGAATATAAAATAATAAGGTATTAAAAAGCCTGTTGTTGCAATAATGCCGAGGCATTCTTGAATTATATACATAAATGGAAATAAAACGGAATGATATTGAAACTGTATTGAATTAATATGGAAAATATGATAATATAATGGAAAGAATAAGATGTTATATCAGCTGGGAGTCAATCTCCCAGCTGATATAGCCTCCGGCAGGATTGCAGAGGTGCGCAGTAGAAGTATGTCATGCAATTGCATGACGCGCACCTCGCAGCAAGAATGCCGAGGCATTCTTGAACAGTGGAGGAGATGCGATGACGGTAGAAGAGATGAAGCAAAGAAAAAAGGAATTTGGTTATTCGAATGAGAAACTTTCAGAGCTTTCGGGAGTACCGCTTGGAACGGTGCAGAAAGTTCTTGCGGGAGTTACCAGATCTCCAAGATATGAAACTTTAATTGCGCTTGAAAGGGTATTGAAAAAGCAGACAGACAGAATTGGTGAAGCGTTACCAGAGACGTCTGAAAAGAGACAGGGTGATTATACGGTAGAGGATTATTATTTAATTCCGAAGGAAAGACGTGTTGAACTTATTGATGGCGTGATTTATGATATGGCTTCACCGACTGCCATCCATCAGATCCTGTCTACAGAATTGTGTAATATAATCCGGTCATATATCAGTCAGCAGAAAGGAAGATGTATTGTCATGGCTGCACCTATGGACGTACAGCTTGATTGTGACGATAAAACTATGGTGCAGCCAGATGTTATGGTCGTCTGTGACCGTGACAAGATTACAAGAAAATGTATATATGGAGCCCCGGATCTGGCAGTGGAGATACTTTCTGATTCTACAAAGAAAAAAGATATGTATGTGAAACTGGGAAAATATATGGATGCAGGAGTTCGGGAATACTGGCTGGTGGATCCGAAGGGGAAGAAGGTTATTGTGTATGATTTTGAAGCAGAGGTAACACCGTCTATTTATGGATTTAGCTCCAAAGTTCCAGTGGGTATATTCAAAGGAGAATGTGAAGTAGATTTTGCAAAGATTTATGAATACATTAGCTTTCTGTATGAAGAAGACGATGTGTAAAAAGAGACGTGGGGCATAAAGCTGTATGCGTGATCCAGAAGATCAAGGGTCATGTGTACAGCTTTTCTTTGCTTATATTTTGCCATTTTAGGAATAATCTGGAAACTTTCTTCATAGGATATATATAGGCAGGCTGAAAAAACAAAGTTTTGAAAAACAGAAAGGGAGTTACAGACATGAAAAAAAGAGGAAGAAGATGTTTGATTTCATTACTCCTCGGGCTCTGCCTTCTGATGCCGTCACAGATGAATGCATTGGCGGCAGATGCACAGGAAGACAGTAGTTCTGTACAGGCTGTAGAGGAGGCGATGCCAGAGCAGGAAAATGCTACTACAATAGATGAAAATCAGATTGACAATACGATGCAGGATGACCAGGATATTTCAGTACTTGCAGACAATTATCCTGCTACAGGTAAGATTACTGCAAAAATATATCTGAGATATAGTAATGCGATACCAAAAGATATTAACCAGGATTTTGGTATGGATGAATTTGGACCATCGGGTAACAATGCTCCGTATTTTACGGTTACGGTGAATTTGGACCAGTTGAATAAAAAGCCAGTAAAGACTTATGTAAAAAACTATGGTCGGACATGGTACATCTACTATTCCATTGACAGTGATGAATCTTGGAATCCAGGAGATAAGGCAGATGCTGCGAACCGGGTGCAAAATGCCACGAATCTCTGGGAGCAAGCAATTCTGCAGGCTATGAGCAGTACGGATCAGAAGAAGTTTGAAAATGTATTTGGAAGCAATATGTTTGTAGGTTATGTCCTGAAACGGGAGAATGATGGCTGGCATATTGACGGAATTCTGAAGAAAGATCCACCGGTTTATGTAGTGGAGTTATATGATCAGAATGATCAGGCATTATTTGCAATTTCTTCCAATGAACAAAAGCTTCCAGGTGTTACTTATGCAGATTTTAAAACAAAAGTGGAAGAAGCACTTGGTGGAACGAATTATCAATATCTGACAGAGGAAAAAGACCGGATTGTTCTGAACTACGACAAAGATGGACGGATATGGCGGGTGACTATCACGCCAAAGACAGATGGGGCAGATAAAGATTATGCAGGTATTTATCATGTGGATCCGGCAAATAACAAGTTTTCTTACCGGACTGTTTCGAGGAATACTTATTATCTGAGCCGGATGAAGATTAAAGTAGAAGATGTGACACCGGTCAATTTGACCATTTCCAAAATTATAAAAGGCAGTGCAGCAAATCCAGCCGAACATTTTACATTTACACTGACTGCATCCAGATTGGCAGGAAAGACATTCGATGTAATCTATAATGGAACTCAGAATTGTTCCGAAGCACATGCTTCAAAGATTACATTTGACCAGTCAGGAAATGCCAGCGTTGTTCTGAAAAATGGTGAGTCAGCTACGATACAACAGATCACATCTGGAGACGTTAGAATCAAAGAAGAAAGTGGAGATTACTGGGCTTCTGTTACTGTAAATGGTGCTGATGAGAGATATGACCAGGAGAATGGCCTCCTGCTTAATATTGACAATACGAATGTTACAGCAGCATTTACAAATCAGATGGAGCAGCAGCCGGTGACAGGGATTGCCATGATGACATTTCCATATGTGCTGATTCTTTGTATCGCAGTGCTGGCATTGGGATATGGATATGCCAGAAGAAAGAGAAATGTATGAGACAGAACAAAAAGGAGAATAAGAACAAGAGGAAAAATGAAGAATGGATTCAGAAAGCCAGGCATGCATCATCTGTAAAGGATATTGCACATGTTATTGAAACTATGCAATTTCACAGAATATTTGGACTGATTGATGAACAGGAAGTGTGGGATAAGCTTCTGATTCTGGACGAAATGTATCGTCGAGTCTTTTTTATCCAGGAAGAAAAGTTTCGCATGCAATTAAAGGAGAAACATGGAGCAGAGTATACGATCCAACCGGGCAGGTAGTACGGAAGAGGTAATCCGACAAAGAAGGCAGCGAACGATACTTCGGAAGCTTCGTGGCAGTGATCTTAGAAAAGCAGCATTTCTTGCGGTCTTTCTTGTGCTTCTGTTCAGGTGTGTGTTCGGAGTGACATTTGAGTATGGAAGCGATATGAAACCGGCAATTGGTGACAAAGATCTGTTATTATACTACCGCCTGCAGGACTCATATACGGGAGGTGATGTAGTCGTATATGAAAAGCGAGGAGTAGAGATGGTCGGAAGAATTGCGGCGATGCCTGGTGAGACAGTGGAAATTACGAAGGACGGACAGCTTGTCATAAATGGTTATACACAGGCAGATATAAACCAGGAAGATATGTATAACCCGGGAAATGAAAATGGTACAGGAAAAGTAACGCTTAAAAGTCAGCAATATTATATTTTAAGTGATGATCACAGTGTGTCCAGAGACAGCAGGACACTGGGAGCAGTATCGAAAAACGAGATCCGAGGACTTGTTATCACTGTGATCCGAAGGAGAAATATATAATCAAAAAAGAAATAAAAAAGTTGCTTTAGAATATGGAAAGGAATGTAAGGTATGAGAAAGTTTACTAAAAAACTGGTAGCATCTATGCTGTCCACAGCAATGCTTATGGGTATGTCATTCACTGCATTTGCAGCGAATTCGCAAACACAGGGAATTAGTGTTAATGGATATTCTGGCCCTGGAAAGCAGATTGCCAAGACCTGGTCAGTTGCAGAAAATGGATTACTCAATGATTCAGAAACATTTGATTTTGCATTAGAGTACACAGGTTCTGATGCAATCGGAACCAATGCTTCGAGCACACCGACATTTAATGGAAGTGAAATGACACAGAATAATGCCACAAAGACGGCGCAGATTACATCAGCATGGAAGACAAAGGCAGCAGGCGGAGCAAGCTCCAGTGAAACATTGTCTTATGATGAGTTATTCGACGGAATTAGATTTACAGCTCCGGGGTTATATCACTTCATGTTAAGTGAGAATCCGGGACACAATCCCAATATTGCATATTCTGATCAGTCTTATTTGTTAGATGTTCAGGTTGTATGGGAGACAGAAGATAACGGATCCCAGACAGGAAATTTAAAGGTATCAGGCATTGCAACAACGAGTGTGGCAACCAATCAGAAAAGTGAAGGGGCAGGATTTGAAAATACAGAAGCTGATGCAGAATCTTTAAAAATAACAAAAACTGTTTCCGGAAGTGCTGCAAATAAAAATGATGAGTTCACTTTTACTGTTGTTGTGAATGGAATTGACGGAACTTATTCTACAAACAAAGCAGATGTTACCGTGACAAATGGAGAGAAAACTACATTTACACTGAAACACGGCGAGACGTTTGAAATTAAAAATCTTCCGGCAGGGGCAGACTATACTGTAAACGAAATTGACTCAAAAGGGTATGATACAACAAATGTCAGTGTGAATGGTGAAAATGCAGTTGAAAGTAAGAGTGCAAATGGAATAATTAATCTGGATGCAACAAACACAGTTGCTTACACCAATATTGACACAGTTACTCCACCGACAGGTGTGATCCTTCATTTTGCCCCAGTCCTTCTTGCATTTGCAGCAGCGTTCGGTGGATGTCTCGTATTTTTCCGTCGTAAGAGAATCTAAGGATGGAACGAACGCCGGAGTATTATCTGACTAAAGGGCTTGATATGGTTGTAAACGGCGTGGCGGCAGTTATTTTTTTATGCTGCTTCGCCTATGCCGGTTATGCGCTGTGGGACAACTGGAGCATCTTAGATGGCTCGGAAAATGCACTGAAAACGATGGTGGAATATAAACCAGACGAGGCAGAAGGACCTTCTTATAATTTCAGTCAGCTTATGGCTATGAATCCGGATGTATGTGGATGGATTGTTATGGATCATACAGGAATCGATTATCCAATAGTTCAGGGAGAGGACAATTTTGAATATCTGGATAAGGATGCACTTGGAAATTCGGAGATATCCGGAAGTATCTTTTTAGACTGGCAGAATAATCGGAAGTTTACAGATCCATATATGGTACTTATGGGGCATCATATGCAGGCAGGAAAAATGTTCGGTGATCTGGATAAATATAGTGATGAAACATTTTTCCAGAAAAATACAACTGGGAAAATTTATCTGCCGGACCGGGCGCTATACCTGGAAACAGCTGCGTTTCTTACAGTAGATGCATATGACAAATATATTTATCGAACCCAGTGGGATAATGTATCGGAAAGGCAGGAGCTTTTGAAACGCATTTATGAACAGGCGCAGTATACAAGAGGAGAAGAACTTACGACGGAAGATCAGATGGTAGCACTGTCGACCTGTTCTACAAGCGGAACCAATGCAAGACATGTTCTCATATGCAGGATTGTGCACAGCAGTGCTTCGGAGGAAGGAAGTGGAAAAGTATATGTGGAGACGGAAAATGAATGAGAAAATGCGGGGGATAAATATACAAGAGAAGGCAAGTATGTGTGGAAAATGTAAAATGTGGCTGGTAATGGTAGTTTTTGCACTGATATCTACAGCGATGCTATCTTCAGTGAAAATTCATGCAGCAAGTGCAGAAGAAAACCAGATGACAGATGTAGAAACAAATCATGTGACAGCGGTAGAGAATACACAGGAGCAGATAACGGTCAATATTCCTGTGAAATTAAAAATTACTGGAAACTCGCAACAAAACGAAATATTTTCGTTTCTATTAAAACAAAATGATGAACAAAGCCCAATGCCGAAGATTTCAAAAGCTCAGATAACAGGAACAAAGAAAGATGCATTTCAAATTCAGTATGAAAAGCCGGGGGTGTACAGATATACGATCAATCAGGTGGCTGGTGATGGAAAAAACTGGATATATGACCAGTCCGAGTATTCCCTGGAAGTCTATATTATGAGAAATGAACAGACAGATACGCTACAGTCACTTATTATCGCATACAATGCAAAAGGCGAGAAAGTTGATCCTGTTTTTATGAACAGATATCAGGCATCGGAAGCCAAACAAAAAAGCATGACGGTCAAGACCGGGGACAGCGCAGATATAAAAACTCTGACAGGTTTGATGTTGATTTGTGGAGGAATTATGATCGGGACTTACGAATATAAAAAGAAAATAGAAAAAAAGTAATTGTTCATTAGTTGTTATATGCAAAAAGAAAATAACAGACAGAAAGTTTCACAGGAAAGCAGAGCGCATCATCTTATTATACGATTGTAAGGTGAGCGCTCTTTTAATCTATAACTGAAGTTTATATATAGAGATTAACAATTTGAGGACTATTGTAGGGAGTGTTAAACTATAAATAGTACGTATTTTACAGATGGGAGGAAGCATTATGGTAAAAAAAGGAACCTGTGGTTTATGTCAAGGCGGCTGTGCAGTAGTTTATACTATTGAAAATGGGAAAATTGTGAAAGCAGAACCAGATAAAGAATCTCCGAAAGGAAGATTATGTCCGAGAGGAGCATTGGTACCAGATATTCTTTATGGGGAGGAGCGTATCAAACGTCCATTGATCAGAGTTGGCGAGCGTGGAGAAGGAAAATTCCGCGAGTGCAGTTGGGAAGAAGCTGTTGACAAAGCTGCGGAATTACTGAAAAAAACCGCAGATACATATGGCGGCAGATCTCTGGCATCTTACTATGGACGAGGTATTTTAGGGCTTCCTGTAACAAGACTTTGTGGCAAAGGTGATGGAAGCGGCAAAGGAAAATTTCTTATAAATCTGGGTTCTGTCAATGATATGAATTGTTCATCCATCTGTAATCTGGCATCCAGTACAGTGACGCCTGGAACACTTATGGGTCTGAATACGAGAATGATGGTGCAGGAGATTGAAGAAAGTGATTATATTATCTCATGGGGTAAAAACTCTGCCAGTGACGATGGTCCGCAGGTGATGTTGCATCGTATTAAGGAAGCTCAGAAGCGAGGAGCAAAATTGATCGTGATAGATCCAAGGCAGGAAGGACTTGGAAAAATTGCAGACTGGTGGATTCCGATTACGCCGGGTTCCGATGGAGCACTTGCCCTTGCAATGCTGAAACTGATTATAGACAGTGGACGTTATGACCATGAATTTGTTGAGAAATATACAAGAGGATTTGAAGAGTTTAAAACTTATCTGGATACACAGACAATGGAGCAGCTTTCAAAATGGTGTGGCATTTCCGTGACAGATATTGAAAAGCTGACAGATATTTTCTGCTCTACTGCAAAGATTCCGCTTGTTGCATATACGGGTCTGGAATATCAGCTCAGTGCAATTCAAAATAACCGTGCAATCTTTGTATTGTGGGCAATTACCGGGAAGTTGGATGCGCCGGGTGCAATCTATCTGAATGCAAAAGGACTGGAGACTCCGAAGCTTTTTGAAATACCAGAAGATGACAAACCAATCGGAGTAGATGAATTTCCGTTATTTTATAAATTCAGTGGTCAGGGACAGTTTTCGCGTTTTCCGAAAGCAGTATTAGAAGACGAGCCATACCCGGTCCGTGGACTTATGATTTTAGGAGGATCGCCGGTATTGTCATTCCCGGATAGTAAAAGTTGGCGTGAAGCATATAAAAAATTAGATTGCCTGATTGTTCTGGATCGTTACTTTACAGAAGATGCCCGGTATGCAGATGTAGTTTTTCCGGCCTGTTCGTTATTCGAAGTGCCAAAAGCTGTACCAGGACCAGAAGGACCACATATTGTGGAACCCCTGATTGAGCCAGTCGGAGAATCTAAAAACGATGTGTTAATTATGGGAGCAATTGCCAAAAAACTTGGATTTGGTGATAAACTTCCACAGACAGAAGAAGAACTTAGAAGCTGGCTTCTTAGTGGAACTGCGCCATATGCAGGAGATTTTGGGACAAGTGCAGACCAGAAAAAAGAAAAGCATTATAAGAAATATGAGATAGGTGAGTTAAGAGCAGATGGAAAACCGGGATTCCCGACACCGTCCGGAAAGCTAGAAATTTGTTCTACAATTCTGGAGGAAAATGGATTTGTCCCATATCCAGAGTATAAGGATGTTCGTTCAATTCCGGAACTTGCTGGTAAAGAATATCCATTTACTATGACAAGTGGAGCAAGAAGCAATAACCGTATGGGTGTGTTTGGGGCAAATCTAGATAAAATTGCTGAGATTGAACCGTATCCGTTTGTAGATATCAATGCGGAAGATGCAAAAGAAATTGGTATCGAAGATGGCGACATGGTAAAAGTAATAACGCCATTCGCAGACGGAACATTTAAAGCGAAAATCCGTGGCATTGCAAGACATGCAATACATATTCCACATGGAGGTGGAAGCGCCTATATGGCAGAACCTTGGAAAAATGGAAATGTCAATGATTTGTGTAGTCTGGACTATGCAGATCCGATGACAGGATTTGTACTTATTAAATCTGTACCATGCCGGGTAGAGAAAGTATAGTAAACAGTAATAATAAAAATGATAAAAAAATAACGATAAAAGTATAAGAAAAAGGATTGACTTTTTTTAACATAGGTGATAAAAAGGTACTATGTGAATAAAGAATTTGCTTGATAGAGGTGCGGGATTCATCAGTAATGATCGGCGACAGCTTGGGAAGCTGCCGGACATGAAAGGGGAGACCGCCGAAGAAAATGTAATATCCCAAGTACATTTTCTGGGGCGTGGCAGAATATGCTGCGAACTGTCACATCGGTGGAGCGCTATCAGAGTATAATAAAGAATAGACCGTAAGGAGAAAGAACGGGATATTTGGACTGATGAATTATACCGTGAGTGCACGACGCAGATGCATTCACGGTTTTTCTATTTAGATTTATAGTTGACATGAAAATGTTTCATGACAGGTATGAAAAACAGGTATAAGATCTGTGGTAGAAAAGATATAACCAGGCAGAGCTTTATTCCGAAAATATTAAATTACATAAAGGAGTAGAGATTATGTTGAAAAAGAGAAAACTGGCAGCCTGGGGGGCTGTAGTTTGTCTTCTGATGCTGGCTATGAGTTCTGTCACAGTTTTTGCAGCAGAAGAGACAACAGAGTATGTGCCAAAGATGTATGCATCTTTTTGGGCGCTGGTGCCACCGGTTGTAGCAATCGTATTGGCGCTGATCACAAAAGAAGTTTACAGTTCTTTATTTGTAGGAATTGTGATCGGAGGACTTTTCTGGTCAGGATTTTCATTTGAGAATACAGTACTTCATGTATTTCAAGATGGTATTGTAGGGGTTCTGACAGACAGCTATAATATGGGAATTTTAGTATTCCTTGTGATTCTTGGAATCATGGTGTGCATGATGAATAAAGCAGGAGGTTCCGCTGCATTTGGCCGTTGGGCGAGCGTACACATTAAGACAAGAATCGGAGCCCAGCTTGCGACAATCGTGCTTGGAGTTTTGATTTTTATTGATGATTACTTTAACTGCCTGACCGTTGGAAGTGTTATGAGACCAATCACAGATAAGCATCAGGTATCAAGAGCAAAGTTAGCTTACCTGATTGATGCTACGGCAGCCCCGGTATGTATCATTGCACCGATTTCCTCATGGGCGGCAGCAGTTACCGGATTCGTAGAGGGAGAGGACGGATTTTCCATTTTTCTCCGTGCCATTCCATTTAACTATTACGCACTTCTGACAATCCTGACCATGGTTCTTCTTGTTGTGTTAAAGATTGACTATGGCTCAATGCGTGTCCATGAAGATAATGCATTAAGAGGAGATATCTATACTACACCGGACAGACCGTACGCAGATGCACAGGATGATGTAGTTGAAGAAAAAGGCGGCGTGATTGATCTTGTATTTCCAATTCTTGTACTGATTGGCTGCTGTATTATCGGAATGCTTTACAGTGGAGGATTTTTCAGTGGCGTTAGTTTTGTAGAAGCATTTTCAGCCAGTGATGCGTCAGTCGGACTGATGCTTGGAAGCTTCTTCGCATTTGTGATCACGGTTATTTTCTATGCACTTAGAAGAGTTTTGAAGTTTACAGATTCTATGGCATGTATTCCAGACGGATTCAAGGCTATGGTGCCGGCAATCCTGATTCTGACATTTGCATGGACACTGAAAGCTATGACAGACAGTCTTGGTGCAGCAGAGTATGTGGCAGGAATTATGGAGACGGCTGCGACAGGGCTTGTGAATTTCCTCCCGGCAATTATTTTCCTGGTGGGTTGTTTCCTTGCATTTGCGACCGGAACTTCCTGGGGAACATTCGGAATTTTGATTCCAATCGTAGTTGCTGTATTCCAGGGAACAAATGAAACGATGATGATCATCTCTATCTCAGCCTGCATGGCAGGTGCGGTATGCGGTGACCATTGTTCGCCAATCTCTGATACGACGATTATGGCATCAGCCGGAGCGCAGTGCAATCATGTAAATCACGTATCGACGCAGCTTCCATATGCTATGACTGTGGCAGCAGTATCATTTGTGACTTATGTCATTGCAGGATTTGTACAGAACGCATGGATCTGTCTGCCGATTGGTATTATACTGATGACAGGAACACTTTTTGTGATTCGTGCAATTACAGGAAAAGAAGAATAAAAGAACTAAAAGAACATTTGCCTTAAGAAATGGATTCGGTTTTTAGGATATTTTTAAAGAGCAGATGTTTTTTTATATAATAGGGAATTGTATTTCCTATTATATAAAAAATCCTCATGTATTCCAAAGGGCTTACAGTTTATTTTATGGAAAAATGTGATATAATAGCCTCAGTGTATGAGAAAGGAGAACATCGGCAAGTTTATGAGTGTAAAAGACTTAACGACGTATGAAGTATTAAAAGACGAAGATTTAAAGGGTATTAAAGCGAAAGGAAAGCTTTTAAAGCATAAGAAAAGTGGCGCGAGAGTTCTGCTTGTTGAGAATGATGACAATAACAAAGTATTCAGCATTGCATTTCGGACACCGCCGTCAGACAGTACAGGAGTTCCGCATATTATGGAGCATTCCGTACTCTGCGGGTCAAAGAATTTCCCGGCAAAGGATCCATTTGTAGAGCTGGTGAAGGGATCTTTGAATACATTTTTAAATGCAATGACGTATCCGGATAAGACTGTTTATCCGGTGGCAAGCTGTAATGATAAGGATTTTCAGAATCTGATGCATGTATATATGGATGCGGTTTTGTATCCGAATATTTACAATCATGATAAGACATTCCGTCAGGAGGGCTGGAGCTACAAGCTGGATGAAAAAGATGGCGAGCTTTCCTACAATGGAGTTGTATACAATGAGATGAAGGGAGCATTTTCCTCACCGGAGGGAGTTCTGGATCGGGTTGTTCTGAATACCTTGTTCCCGGATAACTGCTATGCAAATGAGTCCGGTGGAGATCCGGAGGTGATTCCACAGCTTACTTACGAGCAGTTTCTTGATTTCCATAGAACATATTACCATCCGTCCAACAGTTATATTTATCTGTACGGAGATATGGATATGGAGGAAAAACTTCGCTGGCTTGACGAGGAATACCTGTGTCACTATGACAAAAAGGACGTAAACTCAGAGATTCATTTGCAGAAGCCATTTGATGAGGTACAGGAGAAGACTTTTGAATATTCTATAGCAAGCGATGAATCTACAGAAGAGAATACATTTCTTTCTTATAATAAGGTCATTGGAACAACATTGGACCGAGAACTCTATCAGGCATTTGAAATCCTGGATTACGCACTGTTATCTGCACCGGGAGCACCGCTTAAGAAGGCCCTTACCGATGCCGGAATCGGAAAAGACATTATGGGTTCTTATGACAACGGTGTGTATCAGCCTATTTTCTCTGTTGTTGCGAAAAATGCAGAGGAAAGTCAGAAAGATGAGTTTGTGAAGGTGATTGAAGACGTTCTTAGAGATCAGGTGAAGAATGGCATCAACCAGAAAGCGCTGCTGGCAGGAATCAACTACAACGAATTTCGATACAGAGAAGCTGATTTTGGAAATTATCCAAAAGGACTTATGTATGGACTCCAAGTCATGGATAGCTGGCTTTATGATGAAAACCAGCCGTTTATCCATATTGAGGCGTTAGGGACATTTGAATTTTTAAAGAACAAAGTTGGAACCGGATATTATGAAGAACTGATCCAGAAGTATCTGCTTGACAATACACACGGAGCAATCGTAGTGGTCCGCCCGGAGCAGGGACGTACAGCACGTCTGGATGCACAGCTCCAGGACAAGCTTCAGAAATATAAAGAGTCATTGAGCGAAGCAGAGGTTGAAAAACTGGTGGCAGACACGAAGGCGCTGGAAGAGTACCAGTCTGAGCCGGAAGCGATAGAAAACCTGGAAAAAATCCCGGTACTGCGCAGAGAAGACATTTCCAGAGAGATAGCCCCATTCTTTAATGAAGAAATGAAGCTGGCAGATGTGCCGGTTGTTTACCATGAGATTGAGACAAATGGAATCGGATATGTGAACGTTATGTTCGATCTGTCCGGTGTCAGTGCAGAAGAACTGGCGGATGTTGGAATCCTGCAGTCAGTACTTGGAATTATTGATACAGAGAACTATGAATACAGTGAGTTATTCAATGAGATAAATGTAAATACCGGAGGAATCGGTACATCACTGGAGCTGTATAATAATGTGACACGTGTGAAAGAAAAAGAATTCAAAGCGACATTTGAGATCAAAGGAAAAGCATTATATTCACAACTTGAGAAAACATTTGCCATGATGGCAG
This sequence comes from Dorea formicigenerans, assembly GCF_025150245.1. Classification (NCBI taxonomy): domain Bacteria; kingdom Bacillati; phylum Bacillota; class Clostridia; order Lachnospirales; family Lachnospiraceae; genus Dorea; species Dorea formicigenerans. The sequence goes on along the minus strand of NZ_CP102279.1, from coordinate 2,244,830 downwards.
AGATTCTTACGGCATCAAAACTAGATGATACGAAACGAATCCGGGAGATTCTCGCTATGTTGAAATCAAGGCTGCTTATGAAGTTCCAGTCTTCTGGACATACGACCGCAGCACTTCGTGCACTGTCTTATGCATCACCGTCTGCTAAATTCAAAGATATGACAAGCGGAATTGACTTCTACAAACGAGTTGCCTATATAGAGGAACATTTTGACGAGGAAAAAGAGGCGTTATCGCAGAGATTGTACGCACTGACAAAGAAAATCTTCCGTCCGGACAATATGATGATCAGCTATACAGCGGCAAGAGAAGGTCTTGAGGGCATGGAGCCGAGAATCGCAGAACTAGCCGGAAAGCTCAATCATGAGAAAGTAACAGAGACACCGTGTATCATTCATTGCGAGAAAAAGAATGAAGGATTTAAGACTGCATCAAAAGTTCAGTATGTAGCACGCACTGGTAACTTCATAGATCGTGGCGTAGAATATACAGGAGCACTGCAGATTCTCAAAGTGATCTTAAGCTATGATTATCTGTGGCAGAATATCCGTGTCAAAGGCGGAGCTTACGGTTGCATGAGCAGTTTCAACCGCATCGGAGAAGGTTACTTTGTGTCTTACCGTGACCCGAATTTAAAACGTACCATTGATGTATATGAGGGCGTGGTAGATTACCTGGAGAACTTTACTGTCAGTGACCGTGATATGACAAAATACATCATTGGAACAATCAGCAACATTGATCAGCCAATGACACCGGCGACCAAGGGCGAACGTTCTATGAATCTCTACATGAACAAAGTAAGTGCCGAGATGATTAAGAAAGAACGCGCACAGATCCTGGATGCGGCACAGGAAGATATCCGGGCACTCGCCAAGGTGGCAAAAGCAGTACTGGCAGCAGACCAGTTGTGCGTCATTGGTGGAGAAGAGAAAATAGAAGAAGATAAAGAATTATTTGGCGAGGTGACAAGCTTTTAACCAGGGATGTAGCATTTCGTTAAAATACTACGCCCCATCAGTGATTAGGGGTGTCCCTAATTGAGAGGTTGTTAACAGTTAAATATAAATTATAAGAAAAAAGGGCTTCAGGAATTGATCAGACGAATCTCTCAAAATCAGGTTGAAAAGGTTGTTGTTTTATATAAAGATAGGCTATTGCGATTTGGTTTTGAGTTGATAGAATATATCGCTTCACTTTATAATTGTGAGATTGAGATTATTGATAATACTGAAAAATCTGAACAGCAGGAACTTGTTGAAGATCTGGTTCAAATAATCACAGTATTCAGTTGCAAATTACAAGGAAAACGAGCGAACAAAGCTAAGAAACTTATCCGAGAATTGATACAGGAGGAAACGGATGGTAAAAGCCATAAAAGTAATGCTGATACCAAACAACGTACAGAAAACTAAGATGTTTCAGTACGCAGGAGCTTCAAGATTTGCTTATAACTGGGCTTTGGCCAGGGAAAAAGAAAGCTACGAAAAAGGTGGCAAATTCATTTCAGATTCAGAACTCAGAAAAGAATTTACAAAGCTCAGACATTCTGATGAATACGCATGGTTGCTGAATATTTCAAATAATGTAACCAAACAGGCAATCAAAGATGCCTGTACTGCGTATAAGAACTTTTTCAAGGGTTTGCAAAAATTCCCAAGATTCAAGTCCAGAAAGAGATCAATGCCGAAGTTCTATCAGGACAACGTTAAGATACAATTGAGTAATACCCACGTTAAGCTTGAAGGCTTTTCTTCCAGCAGGAAAGCAAATAAGCAAAAAAAGAATTGGGTAAGACTTGCAGAACATGGACGTATTCCAACAGATGTTAAATATATGAATCCGAGAATATCCTTTGACGGATTGAACTGGTGGATCAGTGTATGTGTAGAATTTCCTGATTGCAAAGAAACACTTAATGATGATGGAGTTGGCATAGACTTAGGAATTAAAGACTTAGCTGTCTGCTCTGATGCCGTTAAGTATAAGAACATCAATAAGAGTCAGAAAGTAAAGAAACTAGAAAAACAGAAACGCAGATTACAGCGTAGTATCTCTCGTTCTTACGAGAAAAATAAGAAAGGGGAAAGTTACTGTAAAACAAATAATGTAATCAAAAAGGAAAAACTTTTATTAAAACAAAATCACAGATTAACAAACATCCGTAAAAACTATTTGAATCAGACCATATCTGAGATCGTAAATCGAAAGCCAAGATTTATTTGTATTGAAGATCTGAATGTCAGTGGAATGATGAAAAATAGACATTTATCCAAAGCAGTACAGGAACAAGGATTTTTTGGGTTTAGAAAACAGCTTGAATACAAATGCAATGATAAAGGGATCCAGCTTATTGTGGCTGAACGGTTTTATCCATCATCAAAGCTTTGCAGCTGCTGTGGAAACATCAAAAAAGATTTGAAGTTATCTGACAGGGTTTATAGATGTGAATGTGGGAATATGATTGACAGAGATTTCCAGGCATCTATAAATCTCAAGGCCTATGGAGAACGATTTGCAAGCTAACACTGAAACGTTAATGCAAATATGTACGGATACGTTAGTCCGGAATTTACGCCTATGGAGAGTACAAGAACTTGTGAGTAGATAGATATTTATATCATCAAAAGCATACTCGTTGAAGTGGGAATGAAACATGGGAGTTTATAACTTTTTATAAGTTTTCAGTAACGGAGAATATATGAAGAATGATTTTAAGTCTGGTTTTGTGACATTGATTGGACGTCCGAATGTGGGAAAATCTACATTAATGAATTACCTGATCGGGCAGAAGATTGCCATTACATCTAACAAACCGCAGACAACACGTAACCGTATCCAGACGGTTCTGACAACGGATGAAGGTCAGATTGTATTTGTTGATACACCAGGAATCCACAAGGCGAAAAACAAGCTCGGCGAGTACATGGTAAATGTGGCTGAGAAGACATTGAATGAAGTGGATGTCGTGCTTTGGCTTGTGGAGCCAACTACATTTATCGGAGCGGGCGAACAGCATATTGCAAAGCAGCTTCAGAGAGTCAAGACACCGGTCATTCTCGTCATCAATAAGGTGGATTCTGTGAAGAGAGAAGAGATTCTGCCGGCAATTGCTGCATACAAAGATATTTATGACTTTGCAGATATTGTTCCGGTATCTGCAAGAAGTGGTGACAATACGGATGAACTTCTGCGCGTCATTATGAAATATCTTCCATATGGACCACAGTTTTATGATGAGGACACAGTGACAGATCAGCCGGAACGTCAGATTGTGGCAGAATTGATCCGTGAGAAAGCATTGCACAGTTTGCAAGATGAAATCCCGCATGGAATCGCGGTTGCGATTGACCGTATGAAAATGCAGAACAAAGTTATGCATATTGATGCAACGATCATCTGTGAGCGTGATTCACACAAGGGGATCATCATCGGAAAACAGGGGAGTATGCTGAAAAAAATTGGAAGTACTGCTCGTTATGAGATTGAGAGAATGTTGGATTGTAAGGTCAATCTGAAGCTTTGGGTGAAGGTAAAGAAGGACTGGAGAGACAGCGAATTTCTGATGAAAAATTTTGGATATCGGGAAGAAGAATAAAATGAGTGGTATTTGGGGGAATCTAATCATAAGGAAAAACATTTACATGAAAACAAGCTTATGATGAGGTGACCTTATGGAAGAAAAGTACTGGAAGCAATTTATGAAGACAGGAAGGATTGTGGACTATCTCTATTACCGTGGCATGAAGATCTGCTACAGAGTCATGGAGCGTTCACAGAAGAAGACCTATGAATCAGATTACCGTGACGGGCATGGTGCTTTCGGCAACTCCGGTGGGCGATTATGACAGACGTGTTGTACTGCTTACAAAAGAACGTGGGAAAATTGCAGCATTTGCAAGAGGAGCCAGAAGAACCAATAGTTCCCTCCTTGGGGTGACAAGCCCATTTTCATTTGGAGAATTTGTAGTCTATGAGGGGCGGACATCATATACATTGATGTCGGCCTCTATTTCCAATTATTTTTCTGAACTTCGGACAGACGTGGAAGGTGCTTACTATGGTTTTTATTTTCTGGATTTTGCGGGGTACTATGCAAGGGAAGCCAACGATGAGACAGAACTCTTAAAACTTTTGTATCAGACATTGCGCGCCCTTACAAATGTACATATACCAAATCGGCTGATTCGGTGCATTTATGAGTTAAAGGCGGTTTGTATCAATGGAGAAGGTCCACAGGTGTTTGAATGTGTCAGTTGTGGAAGATGGGAAGAAAATATGAAGTTCAGCGTCAGAAAAGGCGGTCTGGTCTGTAGAAAATGTGAGATTCATGCGCCGGACGCGGTGATGGTAGGGACATCTACTTTATATACGCTTCAGTATATTATCAGCTCAAAAGTAGAGAAGTTATATACATTTGCAGTGAAAGAAGAAGTGCTTTTGGAACTGGAGAATCTGATCCGCAATTACCTGAATGTATACGTGGGAAGAAACTTTAAATCATTGGAAATATTAGAGACAATAGTTTGATTTGTAGAAATTTATAGAAATACAAAGTAAATATATGGGAAATAGACTTGAAAATAGATAATATTAACTGTATAATTATTAACAATATCAGAGGAGAAGGAGAAGGGAATATGGTAGAAAAAACAATGGACAAAATTGTAGCTTTAGCAAAATCCAGAGGATTCGTGTATCCGGGGTCTGAGATTTACGGAGGACTTGCAAATACATGGGATTATGGAAATCTCGGAGTTGAGCTTAAGAACAATGTAAAAAAAGCATGGTGGCAGAAGTTCATTCAGGAATCACCATATAATGTCGGCGTAGATTGTGCGATCCTTATGAATCCACAAACATGGATTGCAAGTGGTCATCTTGGCGGATTCAGCGACCCTCTTATGGATTGTAAAGAATGCCATGAGCGTTTCAGAGCTGATAAAATTATTGAAGATTACGCTCACGAGCATGGTATTGAGATTGGAGACAGCATCGACGGCTGGAGCCATGAGCAGATGGAGAATTTTATTAAAGAGAATAATGTTCCATGTCCGACTTGCGGTAAACATGATTTCACAGAGATCCGTGAGTTCAACCTAATGTTCAAGACATTCCAGGGAGTTACAGAAGATGCAAAGAATACAGTATATTTAAGACCAGAGACAGCACAGGGAATCTTTGTAAACTTTAAGAACGTACAGCGTACATCAAGAAAGAAGATTCCATTTGGAATCGGACAGATTGGTAAATCATTCAGAAATGAGATTACACCAGGTAACTTTACATTCCGTACAAGAGAGTTCGAACAGATGGAGTTAGAGTTCTTCTGTGAGCCTGATACAGATCTTGAGTGGTTCGCTTACTGGAAGAAGTTCTGTCTTGACTGGTTACACACACTGGGACTGAAAGACGAAGAAGTACGTTATCGTGACCATGATAAAGAGGAGCTTTCATTCTACAGTAAAGCAACTACGGATATCGAGTTCCTGTTCCCATTTGGCTGGGGAGAACTGTGGGGAATCGCAGATCGTACAGATTATGATTTGACACAGCATATGAATGTATCAAAACAGGATCTTACTTATTTTGATGACGAGAAGAAAGAAAAATATACACCATATGTTATTGAGCCGTCACTTGGAGCAGACCGTGTAGTTCTTGCATTCCTGTGTGCAGCTTATGATGAAGAGAATATTGGAACAGAAGATAAGCCGGATACAAGAACTGTTCTTCACTTCCATCCGGCACTTGCACCAGTGAAGATTGGTATACTTCCACTTTCCAAGAAACTCAACGAAGGTGCAGAGAAAGTATATGCACAGCTTGCTAAGAAATACAACTGCGAGTTCGATGACCGTGGAAATATCGGAAAACGTTATCGCCGTCAGGACGAGATCGGAACACCATTCTGTGTAACATACGACTTCGATTCCGAGGAAGACGGAGCAGTTACAGTACGTGACCGTGACACAATGGAGCAGGAGAGAATCAAAATAGAAGATCTTGACGCTTACTTTGAAAAGAAATTTACATGGTAAAATAATAATTAGGGACGTAGTATTTTAAAAGTTTACTACGTCCCTAATTCATTTACGCGAGCAACGAGCCAAAGTCCGTGCTTGCACGAGACCTTGGCGACTGCCGCGATAACTTGAGAAACTCGCGAAGCGTGTTTCTCATAGTTATTTTCGTGTACGCATATCTCCGATTGCCGTAAAGAGGACATCGGTAGATGAGTTCAGTGCGGTTTCGCAGGAATCCTGGATAACTCCAACGATGAATCCGACACCAACGACTTGCATAGCAACATCGTTCGGAATACCGAAGAGGCTGCAGGCAAGTGGAATCAGAAGGAGTGATCCACCGGCTACACCGGAAGCTCCGGCAGCGCTGGCTGCAGAGAGGACGCACAGAATCAGTGCAGTCGGGAAGTCTACGTGGATATCCAGTGTATGTGCTGCGGCAAGTGCCATAGTGGAGATTGTAATAGCAGCTCCGGCCATATTGATAGTTGCGCCAAGTGGAATGGAGATGGAGTAAGTATCCTCGTCCAAACCAAGATCCTGGCAGAGTTTCATGTTGACCGGAATGTTGGCAGCAGAGCTTCGGGTGAAGAATGCTGTCAGTCCGCTGTCTTTCAGGCAGCGAAGCACAAGTGGGTATGGGTTCTTACGAAGGCAGATAAATGTAATCAGTGGATTCATAATAAGTGCCACGAAGAGCATGGTTCCGACCAGTACGCAGATCAGACGTCCGTATCCGAGAAGAACGTCGAGTCCCTGTTCGGAGATTGTAGTGAAGATCAGTCCCATGATACCAAATGGTGCACAGTTAATGATCCATTTTACTGCAGTTGCGATAGCATCTGAAATATTCTCCAAAGCATTCTTTGTGCCATCACTTGCACTCTTAAGAGCAATGCCAAGTATGATGGCCCATGCAAGGATTCCGATATAATTGGCGTTTACCAGTGAGTCGACTGGATTCGCAACGACATTCATCAGCAGATTTTTCAGCACTTCTGTGACACCGGTCGGTGGTGTGATATCCTGAGTATTCGTGCTCTGTGAAAATGTCAGAGTTACCGGGAACAAGTAGCTGGCAATAACTGCAGATAATGCAGAGAACAGATTGCCGAGCAGGTACAGTATCACGATAAAAGACATGTTCGTTTTCTGGCCTTTTGCCATGCGGCAAAGGGAACTCATAATCAGGAAGAATACAAGAAGCGGTGCGATTCCACGAAGTGCTCCGACGAACAGATCTCCGAGAATGGAGATTGCGGTCGCCTGTGGGAAAATAAGTCCCAAAGCAATTCCGATGATCAGACCGCAGATAATGCGTTTGATCAGACTGATGTTGTTCCATTTTTGAATCAAATTTTTCATGTTCATTTCCCCTTTTGATAGTATAACAATTAAAATGCAATTAAAATTATAATGAACTTTAGGAAAAATGTAAATAATGTATTTATAATATGATATACTTATTATCAAATTGTGGCAGAAATTTAGCTGCGAAATATAAGAAAAAGGAGTCTTGAGCATGGAACGTAGAAATGCATGGAAAGTATATGACCAGACAGAACTGGAAAAATTAGACAAGATCAATGAGACATATAAGAATTGTCTGGACGATGGAAAGACAGAACGTGAGTGTATTACACTTGCGGTGAAAAAGGCAGAAGCTGCCGGATATAAGAATTTAAAAGAGCTTCAGAAGGAACATGTAAAATTAAAAGCTGGGGATAAAGTGTATGCAGTGTGCATGGATAAGAGTATTGCACTGTTCATCATCGGTCAGGAGCCGTTGGAAAATGGAATGAATATCTTAGGTGCACACATTGACTCTCCGCGTATTGATGTGAAGCAGAACCCTTTATATGAAAATGAAGAGCTGGCTTATCTGGATACTCATTATTATGGAGGAATCAAGAAATATCAATGGGTAACACTTCCGCTTGCTCTTCACGGTGTGATCGCAAAAAAAGACGGAACAATTGTTCCGGTCAGCATTGGAGATGAGGAGGAAGATCCGGTATTTGTGATTACAGATCTTCTTGTACATCTTGCATCAAAGCAGCTTGAGAAAAAGGGAAGTGTAGTCGTAGAAGGCGAGAAACTGGATCTTTTAATTGGAAGCCGGCCGCTTGAGCAGGATTCTTCTCTTGATCAGGAAGAAAAAGAAGCAGTTAAGGCAAATGTGATGGAACTTCTGAAGAAATATTATGATATGGAGGAAGAAGATTTCCTCTCTGCAGAACTTGAGATTGTTCCGGCAGGAAAAGCAAGAGACTGTGGTCTTGACAGAAGCATGGTGCTGGCATACGGTCAGGATGACCGTGTTTGTGCATTTACATCTTTATTGGCAATTCTGGATACGCCTCAGGTTACACGTACCGGATGCTGCATCCTTGTAGATAAGGAAGAGATCGGAAGCGTAGGCGCAACCGGTATGCATTCCAGATTCTTTGAAAATGTAGTGGCTGAACTGGTTGCTATGACTGACGGGGAGTCCGAGCTGCAAGTCAGAAGAGCTTTGCAGAATTCCAGAATGTTATCTTCCGATGTAAGTGCAGCATATGATCCGATGTACGCAGATGTGTTCGAAAAGAGAAGTTCTGCATTTTTCGGAAAAGGACTTGTATTTAATAAATTCACTGGAAGCCGTGGTAAGAGTGGTTCTAATGATGCCAATGCAGAGTACCTTGCAAAGATTCGTGGTGTCATGGATGATGCAGACGTATCTTATCAGTTCGCCGAACTTGGAAAAGTTGACGCAGGCGGCGGTGGAACCATTGCTTACATCATGGCAAATTACGGCATGGAAGTCATCGACAGCGGTGTGGCAGTGTTATCCATGCATGCACCTTGGGAAGTGACAAGCAAAGCCGATGTATACGAGGCATATAAAGGTTATGTTGCATTTTTGAAAAATATGTAGTATTTACGTGTATACGTTGCACGACGTGCATTTCTCAGTAAAGATGCCAAGAACATTTTTAAGGAACGAAATATGTCGAAAAGCATGCGAATTATTGTAGAGCAGAGGGAGAATAATCCCTCTGTTTTATTGACAAAAATATAACAAAGTGCTACAATATAGTTGCGACTTACAAAAAATATAATGTTGGGGTTTTTGCCTCATGACCATTTTCTACAAAAACAATGGTGTTTTTGGCTTTGACCCTTAACAGGAAATGTATTAGGAGGTCATAGCTATGGCAAAATGGGTTTATATGTTTACAGAAGGTAACGCTACCATGAGAAATCTCCTTGGTGGCAAAGGCGCAAATCTTGCGGAGATGACGAATTTGGGACTGCCGGTGCCACAAGGCTTTACCGTGACAACGGAAGCCTGCACACAGTACTATGAAGATGGCAGACAGATCAATGACGAGATTATGAAACAGATTCTTGAAGCCATTGATCAGATGGAAGTTATCACAGGCAAGAAATTTGGTGATAAGACAAATCCGCTGCTCGTTTCTGTTCGTTCTGGAGCACGAGCATCGATGCCAGGTATGATGGACACAATCCTGAATCTCGGACTCAATGAAGAAGTTGTCGAGACTTTGGCTTGTGCGTCCGGTAATCCACGCTGGGCATGGGACTGCTATCGCAGATTCATTCAGATGTTTTCCGATGTAGTTATGGAAGTAGGTAAGAAATATTTTGAAGAGCTGATTGATCAGATGAAGGCAAAACGTGGTGTGAAGCTTGATGTAGAGCTTACCGCGGATGATCTGAAAGAACTGGCAGGGCAGTTTAAGGCAGAATATAAAGAAAAGATTGGTACCGATTTCCCGACAGATCCAAAAGAGCAGTTAACAGAAGCTATAAAGGCAGTATTCCGCTCCTGGGATAATCCTCGTGCAAATGTGTATCGTCGCGACAATGATATTCCTTATTCCTGGGGAACCGCAGTTAATGTTCAGATGATGGCATTTGGAAATATGGGAGATGACTGTGGTACAGGTGTTGCGTTTACTCGTGACCCGGCTACAGGAGAGAACGGTCTGTTCGGAGAATTCCTTACAAATGCACAGGGAGAAGACGTAGTTGCAGGTGTTCGTACACCAATGCACATTTCAGAGATGGAAGAAAAATTCCCGGAAGCATTCGTACAGTTCAAACAGGTTTGTGAGACTCTTGAAAAACACTATAGAGATATGCAGGACATGGAGTTTACTGTAGAGCATGGTAAATTGTATATGTTACAGACACGTAATGGTAAAAGAACAGCGAAAGCTGCTCTGAAGATTGCTTGTGATCTTGTTGATGAAGGAATGAGAACAGAGGAAGAGGCTGTTGCAATGATCGATCCTCGTAATCTGGATACCCTTCTCCATCCGCAGTTCGACCAGAAAGTATTAAAGAGAGCAACAGCACTTGGAAAAGGAATTGGTGCATCTCCGGGAGCTGCATGCGGAAAGGTTGTATTCTCTGCTGAAGATGCAGTGGAGTGGGCAAAACGAGGAGAGAAAGTAGTTCTTGTCCGCCTGGAGACATCACCGGAGGATATTACCGGTATGAAATCCGCACAGGGAATCTTGACAGTCCGCGGAGGAACGACTTCCCATGCAGCAGTAGTTGCCCGTGGTATGGGAACATGCTGTGTATCTGGTTGCGGTGATATTGCAATGGATGAAGAAAATAAAAAATTTACCTTAGCAGCGAAAACATTTCACGAAGGAGACGCAATTTCCTTAGATGGAACGACAGGAAACATTTATGAAGGCATCATTCCTACTGTAGATGCAACAATTACAGGTGAGTTCGAGAAGATCATGAACTGGGCTGATAAATATCGTACTATGAAAGTCCGGACAAATGCGGATACACCGGCAGATGCTAAGAAAGCGGTAGAACTTGGAGCAGAAGGAATTGGACTTTGCCGTACAGAGCATATGTTCTTTGATGAGAACAGAATTGCAGCATTCCGTGAGATGATCTGTGCAGATACAGTAGAGGAGCGAGAAGCAGCACTGGATAAAATCCTGCCATATCAGCAGGGAGATTTTGAAGCACTCTACGAAGCATTGGAAGGAAACCCGGTTACAATACGTTTCCTGGATCCGCCACTTCATGAATTCGTACCAACGGAGGAAGAGGATATTAAGAAGCTTGCAGATGCACAAGGAAAAACGGTAGAACAGATTAAAAATATTATTGCGAGTCTTCATGAGTTCAACCCGATGATGGGACATCGTGGCTGCCGCCTTGCTGTGACCTATCCGGAAATCGCAAAGATGCAGACAAAAGCAGTCATCCGGGCAGCTATTAAAGTAAAGAAAAATCATCCGGATTGGAACATTAAGCCGGAAATTATGATTCCGTTGGTTGGAGAAGTCAAAGAGTTAAAATATGTAAAGAAATTTGTAGTAGAAACTGCAGATGCAGAGATTGCTGCATCAGGTATTGAATTGGAATATGAAGTCGGAACAATGATCGAAATTCCAAGAGCAGCACTTACAGCAGATGAGATTGCAAAAGAAGCTGACTTCTTCTGCTTCGGAACAAATGACCTGACTCAGATGACATTTGGATTCTCCCGTGATGATGCAGGAAAATTCCTGGACGCATATTATGATGCGAAGATTTACGAAAACGATCCATTTGCAAAACTGGATCAAAAAGGTGTTGGAAAACTGATGGAGATGGCAATTGCACTTGGAAAAGAAGCAAATCCGAACCTTCATATTGGAATCTGTGGAGAACATGGAGGAGATCCGTCATCTGTAGAGTTCTGCAATGAGTTGGGATTGAATTACGTTTCCTGCTCACCATTCAGAGTTCCAATAGCCAAACTTTCTGCTGCGCAGGCAGCCATAAATCAAAGGTAGTACACTGTAGGTGACTGGCATAGAACGTTAATTAGCTTATATAGAAAACCCCTTACATCAATTATGGCGTGAGGGGTTTTTGTGTTGCCATGCGTTCGGAAGAAGCTGCCGGTGGCAGGTTCTGCAGATGAAAAATGTACAAAAGATCTTTCAGTAGAGGATTCTGTTCATGTTTGGAAGAGCATTCTTGCACATACTATAAATGTGCATTATAATGATTAAGACAGTAAGTGGAAATGCTTCTAAAAACAGTTTTTAAATGATAGATTTTGTGATTGATGATGAAGGAGATTACGAAAGCAGTATGACAGGTTCTGATAGAAGACAGGAGATATTGAAGAATATAAAAGAAAGTGACAGACCGGTTTCGGGTTCGAAACTTGCGAAGGATTATGATGTGAGCCGTCAGGTTATTGTTCAGGATATTGCCCTGTTACGGGCTTCGGGGTATGATATCATATCAACAAACCGGGGATATGTATTGGAAGGGCAGACTTGCGCCGAGAGAGTTTTTAAAGTACGTCATACAGACGAGCAGCTTGAGACGGAACTTTGTACTATTGTCGATCTTGGCGGTCAAGTGAAAAATGTTATGGTAAACCATAAAGTTTATGGGCATATTGAGGCGGAACTTGGAATTACTTCCAGAAGAAAAGTAAAAGAATTTCTGGCAGATATCGAAAGTGGCAAGTCAACACCGCTTAAGAATATTACCTCCGATTATCACTATCATACTGTGACAGCGGACAGTGAAGAAACGCTGGGGATGATAGAAGAGGAACTGAGAAAATTAGGATTTTTGGTTGAAAATTAGTTATTAAAACATTCTGAATGTCATGCTGGCTCTGAAAAAGTAAGGTTTATAATCCGACTTTTCAGAGCCGGGTGTACATGGAAAGAATGTTTTTTTATTATGAACAAAATTTTTTATAGGTTACATTTCTGAAAAAGAAATAATTCCAGTGCGTATAGAATTCCGCACAAAGTATCTGTCCCGGAAGAATGCCCGATTGCCAGAAAATTTTCAGTAATTGCTGGGATATTTGCAATTCCAGGAGTAATTTGAGGGTTGCATTTAATATAAGAAGTATCTTGTGGAGATTCACAACCTGTATTTACGAGTAAATGATTCACAGCCAGGCTAAATTGTCCTTTTAATGCACAGTGGAGAAATGCAGCACTTACATCGACGGTATCATTCAGATGTTCTGCAATTGTTTTGTGAAGGCTCTTGGCAAATGTGGATTCTGTTTGCCCTGTAAGAATTAATCCGGCAAGCACACCGCATAGGAAATCATCACCGCTTGGAGTCAGCCCGATGCCAAGTCCGATCAGTCGGGCAAGTTCGATTCCGGTCTCTGTATATTTTTTATTTCTATATAGTCTGGTGCATCGTTCGATTTTTTTCTTTGCAGCAACAAGCATCATAGAAGTATCATCATTTACACGTTGGTTGAAGATCACTTCAAAGCCTCCGGTGGAAATATTAGAAAGACATGTTCTGATATTGTTATGAAGCTGGTGAAGCATGGTATCTGACAGAGAGTTTGCACATTTTAATGAATGTAACAAATGTAAGTTGTGAATTGTTGCTTCTTCAAAAGAAAATCCAATTTCCTTTTTATTATCAAGAGTGTTCATATCTGTGGAAGCCTGAAGAGTGCGGTTACTTCTATAAATAGTAATGATATTCTCTTTTAAAGTAACAAAATCTCCGGCAGATATTTCAAGACTCTCCATTTTTTCGGAAGTCAATGTTGTAATCAGACTGATTGGCGAGATGGGTGAACCCTTTGCCTGTAAGGCTGCCAGTGTTCCACCAATAGATAAGTTGATAGTTTTTCTATATACAGAGTGGACTGTCCCGCTTGTTTCTCCCGAAAGCAGTTCATTTAAATAGTCAGATGTATCTGTAATGGAAAATAATGTCATAATTATGCACTCCTGTGTATGTTTCTTTTGCCTGTCTGGCAGGTACTATCATAACAGATTTGCCGAAAAATCACAATGTACACAATATAATACACAATATAAAATGTGGTTCTTGAAATTTTAAATAAAATTGCACAAATTTTAAATAAGAAAAAATGGGCAAAAACCGAAGAAAATGTTAATAATATAACGAAAATTATAAAAAATTTTAAAATTAACCAATAAAACTGTATTGTTTATATAAAAATACAATACATGACTGTGCATATTATACAAAAAAATGTGTCATATTTTGGAGGATAGGTCATTGTGAAAATTATCAAATTAGGATAAAATATATGTAAAAGAAACTGAAAAACGGTTGACCAATCATTTTTGATATAAATCAATAAAAATTAAAAAGTGGTTGAAATTTTCGCAAAGGAGCCTAGCCAAGACGATAGGGTTACTTTGCGTATTTTTATGCATATTGGACAAAAAAATCAATAAACAATGCGATGAAATTATCTAAAGTAGATAAAAAGATGGAGAAAAATGTAAGAAAATAGTGATTGTATTTTTGGGGAAAATCCAGTAATATATCGACTATAGAAAGAAATTGAGCTGGTTACGGCTGATTTGATTCAATTTTTAAGGAGGAACATGAATATGTATGATGTTTTAGTGAAGAACGGAAAACTTGTAACACCAGATCGTATCTACGAGGCAGACATTGCAATCCAGGACGGAAAGTATGCAGGATTTTTTGCAAAGGGAGCACCGGTAGATGCAAAAGAAGTGATTGATGCAAAAGGAAATTATGTATTTCCAGGTATCATCGACTGTCATGCACATCTGAATGAGCCAGGATTTGAGTATCGTGAGGATTTTGAGACAGGTTCAAGAGCAGCAGTTGTTGCAGGGTGTACAACACTGATTGATATGCCACTTAATAATGATCCATCTCTTATGAATAAGGAGATTTTTGACCTGAAGCTTGGAAAAATTAGCAAACACTCATTAGTTGATTATGCACTTTGGGGAGGAATCGTAGGAGATTATGATGACAAACCGGACTCAGTAAAGAATAATATGAATGATCTTGTAGATCTTCACAATTGTGGAGTTGCAGCATTTAAAGGATTTACATGTCCAAACGGTGATCTGTTCCCGACAGTTAACATGGGAAATGTTCGTAAAGCTCTTGAAATTTTAAAACCGTATGGAGCACTTTGTGGATTCCATTGTGAGGAATATGGACAGGTTCTTGAGAGAGAAAAAGAAGCAAAAGCAAAAGAAGGAAGAACAAATGAAGAGAAGATTCGTGACTTCCTGGATTCTCATGACGTATGGACAGAATATGTTGCTACAAAGAATGTTATTGATATGGCTAGAGCAACTGGCGGACGCGTACACATTTGCCATGTCAGCCACCCGATGGTAGCTCAGGTTGTTAAGGATGCAATCCATGAAGGACTTCCGATTACTGCTGAGACATGTCCACATTACCTTGGATTTACAGAAGATTTTGTATTTGAAAAAGGTGCACCGGCAAAATGTACACCTCCGATGCGTAAGAAAGAAGATATGGAGAAGCTGTGGGATTACGTTTTAGATGGAACACTTTCCTGTGTAGGAAGCGACCATTCTCCAGCAGCAGATGAAGAAAAAGATAATGCAACAAAAGATATCTGGCATGCATGGGGAGGACTTAACTCAATCCAGTTCTTCTTACCAATGATGTTCGATATGGTTGTTCATAAAAAAGGCTTAAGCCCAAGTCTGATTGCAAAGGTTATGGATTATAATCCGGCAAAAGTATTCGGACTCTATGGACGTAAAGGAGCATTTGAATTAGGTTTTGACGGTGATATCGTAATCGTTGATCCGGAAAAGACATGGAAATGTGAGCAGGAGAAACTGCTTACAAAAGGACATGTTTCCTGCTTCAATGGACTGGAAGGAAAAGGAACTCCAGTATGTACAATGATCAGAGGTAAAGTAGTTGCTCAGGATGGCATGTACAAAGATGAAGCAATCGGATACGGCGAATATGTAACACCGGTAAAATAAACGAATACACATAGGAACACGAATAGGAGAGAGAACATGAGTGATGTAAACAAAGAAGTAAAACAGGAAGAAACAAACTCCCTTGCGCCAATTCCTGAGAAAGATCGAATCATGGGCTGGGGATCCAACACAATGCTTTGGCTCGGTGGATGTATTTCTATCGGAACATTAGCAATGGGATCTGCACAGATGGAAGCAGGACTGAACCTGTTGCAGTTATTCCTCGCAGTAGCAATTGGATCTATGATCCTCGTTGTAGGTATCGCAATGAATGACCAGTTTAGTTACAAGACTGGTGCACCGTATGCAGTTCAGCTTAGAAGTGCATTTGGAACAAAAGGTAACAAAATTCCAAGTTTGATTCGAGGACTTCCGGCTATCGTATGGTACGGTTATCAGACATGGCTTGGAGGAGCAGCAATCAACAATATTTCAAAAGCATTATTTGGATATGATAATATCTGGTTATTCTTCATTTTATTCCAGATTATCCAGATCCTGTTATCAATCAAAGGATTCCAAGGTGCAAAATGGGTTGGAAATATCGGAGGAGTTGTTATTTCTCTGGCTATGATTTACCTGTTATTCCTTTGCATTACACAGTATGGCGATGTTGTAAGTGAGAAACTGATCAATAAGTCTGGAACATGGGGAATGCCATTTATCGCAGCAATCATTGCATTCTTTGGTAACAGTACTACAGTTATGCTGAATGCTGGTGACTATTCCCGTGAGATGAAAGGTGGATATTCTACAGTGAAACGTGGAAGTTCTTACTTCTTATCTATGGTACCAGCTACTGTACTTCTTGGAGTTATCGGTGCTATGGCATCTACAGCAACTGGAAAAGCAAACCCAATCAATGCTTTTGCCGATATGGTAGACAACAAAGTCGTAATGATCGTAACACTTGGATTCATCATCTTTGCACAGCTTACAACAAACCTTGCAAGTAATGTAATTCCACCTGCATACGCATTTATGGATGCATTCAAGATGAAACATAAGACAGCAGTTATCTTAATCGGTATCCTGGCAGTATGTACTTGCCCATGGATCCTGACAAGTGACAGCTCAGCAGCAGGACTTGCATTATTCAGTAAGATTTACACTGCATTCTTCGGACCAATCTTTGCAGTATTGATTACAGATTTCTTCATTCTTCATAAGAGAAAAATCACACCAGAGTATCTGGATGATCTCTATGATGATAATGGAAATCATGCAGGTGTCAACTGGGCAGCAATTCTTGCAATTGCAATCGGAGCTGTGATCGGACTTCTGAATGTAAATATTTCATTCTTTACAGCAACAATTCCTACAGGACTTGTTTACTACTTTGGAATGAAATATATGAAGAGTTGTAAGAATTTCAGAAAAGGAACAACACTGGAAAATAAGTAGTTTATTATTAAAAAGGTTAAGAAGGCTGGACGTAAAAGTCTAGTCTTCTTTTTGTTTGCGCGCCATGGGCGCGCTCTAACGGGTGAAAGTCGTGAACACGCCTAGACAACGAGGAAGTGTATAGCTGAACAGCAAGGGTCCATCGCGAGGTGGAATCTGAAGAAAGCTGTAAGCAAACTCTTGGTCCGACGGACAGAAATCACATATAAGGATTGGAAATACGGATAAGTCTGCAAAAGAAGATGAAGTCCAAAAGTTGCTGGAAGTACGAGTAAATGTGGCGGATAGATGAGAGGAAAGAGCGTGCACCTTAAGCGTGGAGGTCTCACAGAGGTTCCGCTAGCCTAGTAACAACGAACTGTGAGAAGTCAGCAGATTCCATAGTAGTGAAGAAAGGATTCCGAAAAGGAACTATTTTTGACGACTAACATATTAAACAAATAAAAACCCCGCAAATTGTATATCAAAGCAATTTGCGGGGAATTTTTTCTCTGAAAGAAAGCTAAAAACTACTTATTTAAACACTTCTCAATAAACGCCACTGTCTCGTCCAGCACTTTCTGTGTGAATGGATTTTCTGTGTCTCTGTCAAAGTCGTGTTCTGTTCCGGACACGATGAATCTTTTTGCGTGATATTTGTTACTTAGTTCTGTGAATTCACTAAATGGTACGTCGGTGTCTCCGGTGCTGTGGGCACAGAACAGTGGGCAAGGAAGTTTATCACAGGCGCGAAGTGTATAATCCAGATAGAAAAACTTTTCGCGTCCCTCGTAAAAAAGATCTATCCAGTTTCCTTGCTGTCTTGCATAGACGTAGACACTGTAGTGTGTGTCAAGATCGCCATCTGCGTGAATGCCTTCTGGAATAACACAAAGAGCACTTTCTGGAACTTTCGGAAGCGTGCAGTAATGTCTGCTTGGTTCCTTGAACCAGTTGTCGCATAAAAATCCATATCCATAATAGGAAAGAATTCCGGCAGGTGCCTGTGTATAAGTTCCTTTTGCTGCTGCAATCAGGCAAAGGTAAGCGCCAGCAGAACGTCCCCACAAAAAATATGGAAGAGATCCTTCGGAAGATTTAGGGTTTTTAATTAGTTCGTCACTGTGATCGATATAATATTGAATGGAACTTTCTACATCATTCATGATCATTTCTAACTTTGCGGCAGGAGCCAGAGGATAGTCAAAAGCAATGATTGCATATCCGGCCTGAGTCAGAGTGTTCAAGTGAGGGCGTGGAAGATCTTTTCTTCTTCCATATAAAAGACCGCCTCCGTGAAAATAGATGATAGCAGCTTTTACCGGTGTGTCTGAATCAGTATACACGGTTGCTCCTTTTTTGAATTTTTCACTTGGAATCTCAAATTCTTTCTTATCTAACATAAAAATCCTCCTTTGTATAAATTGTCAAAAAATTTGAAAATGAATTAAAATCCGGTCAAATTCCGACTATTTTATTTTTATATTTATTAAATCGATTATAGCTAAAATATATAGGCTTTTATCCAATAATTAACAGTATATCACAAAAAATGTCATTTTCAAGAGAAGTCATTAGACAAAATTTACCATAAAGTAGATAAAAAGTGGTTGAACCTTTTATCTAAAATTCCGATTGCAAATTTTAAGCTTTAATGACATAATAAGACCATAAAACATGGTAACAACAAAACCTGAATTTGATTTTGTGTTCCGCATTAAGAAAGAGAGGTATTTGGTAATGAGTTACTTAAACAATCAATTAGGATATCGTGATGCACTTTTGGACACACGTTCTATTATTAAAAAAGGAGATTACATCGTTCTTGATCCAGATGGACTTGTAAAGAATGTAGTTCCGGGATATGAGAACTGTGATGTTACAATTCTTGGCTCACCGGCTATGGGTGCAACATTTGCTGACTATCTTGTACATGTTCACGAAGGTGGAAAGAATACAGGAATCGGTGGAGAGGGAATCGAGTCCTTCTTATATGTAGTTGATGGTGAACTTTCAGTAAAGAATGATGATCAGTCCGCAGAACTTACAAAAGGTGGATACATTTACTCACCAGCAAGTAACAACATTACTTTTGAAGCTAAAGGCGAGGCTACATTATATGTATACAGACGCCGTTATGAGCCAGTTGCAGGGCACAGTGCTCACACAGTAGTTGGAAATGCTAATGATCTTGAGTGGATGTCCTATGAAGGAATGGAGAACTGCTATGTACAGGATTTCCTTCCATCAGCTCATGACATCGGATTTGACATGAATATGCATATCCTGAAATTCCACATCGGAGCTTCTCATGGATATATCGAGACACATGTTCAGCAGCATGGTATGTATTTCCTGTCTGGAAAATCTATGTACAGACTTGGAGATGACTGGGTACCGCTTCAGAAAGGTGATTACTGCTTCATGGACGCTTATGTTCCACAGGCTTGCTACGCTGTAGGCGATGAGGGACGTGAGGAAGAGTTAGTTTACATCTACTCTAAAGACTGCAACAGAGACGTTGCTCTGTAATATATAGTACATAGCCTGAACGATGTTCTTACACTGAAAATGATATTTAGCACATAATAAAATCGAATATAAATTATATACGATTGACATCATATGCCGGTATATACAGTAAAAAAAGCGAGCGGCATTGCTGGGAGCAATAAAGAAACTGTGTGTACCGGCGTATATGCTATATAAGAGTTTGTCAATAATGTGACAAAATAGAAAAGATGAATTGAAAAAGTGTGAATTAGAAGATGTATAAATTAGAAAAATACTGCATGTAAAGAAAACACGTAGATAATTATATAGGTAACTATATGGTATATAAAGAGAGAAAATAAAGAAAAGGATGGTATGAAAAAATGAGACTTTCAAGAGAAGAGCTTAAGGGCTTAATGAAAAACAAGTTGATCCAGGCGGGACTTCGTGAGGATCACGCTGATCAGACAGCAGAAATTTTGACATGGGCACATGAGAGAGGATTTGCTTCACATGGTGCTGTTCGTGTTGAGTATTACTGTGAGAGAATCTTCAAAGGCGGAATCACACATGAGCCAAACATCACATGGAAGCAGACAGGTCCTTGCTCAGGAATCATGGATGGAGACAATGGTATCGGTTACTGGGTAGCAACAAAAGCTACTGAGAAAGCTATTGAGATGGCAAAAGAGAACGGAGTTGCTATTGTAGGTATGGCTAATGTATCTCATACAGGAGCAATCGGATATTATACAGAGATGTGTGCAAAAGAAGGACTTGCAGCTATCACATTCTGCCAGTCAGATCCGATGGCAGTACCATACGGCGGAACAGAGCCTTATTATGGAACAAACCCGATTTCATTTGCTTGCCCGACAGCAGACGATCGTAATGTTGTATTTGATATGGCTACAACAGTTCAGGCTTGGGGAAAAATCCTGGACAAGAGATCACAGGGTGCTGAGATTCCTGCAGACTGGGCTGTAGATGAGGACGGAGCTCCTGTAACAGATCCACATAAAGTAAATGCTCTTGTACCGATTGCCGGTGCTAAGGGATATGGACTTATGATGATGGTAGACATCTTCTCAGGAGTACTTCTTGGAGTACCGTTTGGTAAACATGTAAGCTCCATGTATCATGACTGCTCTAAAGGACGTGAGCTTGGACAGACAATTATCGTTATCGATCCAGAGAGATTCTGCGGTGCTGAGCAGTTCAAGAAGAATATGTCTCAGACATGCGATGAGTTAAATGCTATGAGACCAGCTCCGGGATTTGACAAAGTATACTACCCAGGACAGAGAGCTCTTATGAGAAGAGACAAAGCTTATGCTGAAGGTGGAATCGAAGTCGTAGATGAGCTTGTTGATTATCTCAAGAGTGACGCAATTCACTTTGACAGATACGATCACAAAAACAGATTCGCTGACTAATTCATTTATTTCGTGCAATTTCCAATGGACCAGGAAGTGGAGCACTCCTCTGCTTCCCGGGTCCCATCTCAAAAACAGATGATATCAAACTATAAAAACAATGAACTAGATAAGAAGGGAGAAATGACATGTTAAAGACAGTCGTAAAAAAAGGCAGTTACCAGGATTCAGTAGTTCTGATGCTTCTGACAAATGAGCTTTCTTCACTGGATGGAGTCAACAAGATTCAGGTTATGATGGCTACACCGGCGAACAAAGACATTTTTAAGGAGAGTGGACTTACAACAGATGAGTTAATGGACGCTACAGCAAATGATATGGTAGTTGTAGCTGATGTTAATGATGAAGCAGTACTTGATGCTGTAATGGACAAAGTTGAGGAGTTCTTAAAGAAACAGTCCACAGCAGCAGAAGGAAAGAAAGGTTCTGAAAGTGTAAAATCATGGGATGCGGCACTGAAGAAAATGTCCAATGCAAACCTGGCAGTTATCTCTATTCCGGGAGCATATGCAGCATTAGAGGCTGACCGTGCACTGGATGAGGGACTGAGCGTATTCATGTTTAGTGACAATGTAACAATCGAGGATGAGAAAGCTCTGAAAGAGAAAGCTCATTCAAAAGGACTTGCAGTTATGGGTCCTGACTGTGGTACAGGAATCATTCAGGGAGTTCCAATCGCATTTACAAATAATGTAGCGAAAGGTTCTATCGGAATCATCGGAGCTTCAGGAACAGGTATCCAGGAGCTTACAACAATTATCGACAGACTTGGTGAGGGTGTTACAAACGCTATCGGTATCGGTGGACGTGACCTGAAGGCTGAGGTCGGTGGAATCACAATGATGGATATGATCGATGCAATGGAAGATGACGATACAGTGAAAGTACTTGTAATCGTTTCCAAACCGCCTGCAAAAGAAGTAAGAGATAAAATCTCTGCAAGACTTTCTAACTTCAGCAAACCAGTTGTTACTCTGTTTGTTGGAGAGAAACCAGAGTATCATGAGGAGAACTTCTATCATGCATACACACTGGATGAGGCAGCTCGTCTTGCTGTAGGTCTTGTAAGAGGAACAAAGGTTCCGGAAGCTACTGTTGATGTAGATGAGTCTGAATTCTACAAAGCAGAAGACGGAAAGACAATCAAAGCTTACTACTCAGGTGGTACACTTGCAAATGAGGCAGCTATGCTGATCAAAGATGCAATGAACTGCAAAGTTCCACCAGAGGACGTTGAAGGATATATGCTCCAGTTAGATGGCAACGTAGTAGTTGACCTTGGAGATGATGCTTATACACAGGGTAAACCACATCCGATGATCGATCCTGCAAAACGTATTGAGTGTATGCAGGAAGCAGTAGATGATCCGTCTACAGGAGTTGTTCTTCTTGACATCATGCTTGGATATGGTTCACACGCAGATATGGCAGGATCATTGATCCCGACAATCAAAGAACTTCAGGCAAAAGCAGATGCAGCAGGAAGAAAAGTATTCTTCATCGCTACAGTATGTGGAACAAGAAGAGATTATCAGGGATATGATGAGGCTGTTAACAAATTAAAAGAGGCTGGAGTTATCGTATGTGAGAACAATAAGCTTGCATGTCAGACAGCTATCCACGCTATCGGAAGAGATTTCCAGGAGCCAGAGAAAGAGATTCGCGCAAAAGAGGTTGTTGCATGTGAGAAACATACACCAGCTGAGACATTAAAAGAGCTTCTTTCTGAGAAACCACGTATCATCAACATCGGACTGAAGAGCTTCGCAGAAGTTGTAGAAGAGTTTGGATGCGAAGTTGTACAGTATGACTGGGCTCCACCGGCAGGCGGAAATGTAAAACTTATTAAGACTCTGAACTTCTTAAGAAATTACGAAGGAATCGAAGAGAAGAACCGTGAAGTGATTGCTAAGGTTGTAGCAAGCCAGCCAGTATTAAAAGATAACGTTCGTGCAAAAGAAGTAATTCCAGAGTTTTCTGAAAATAATGGAAAAGTAATTCTTCATGCAGGTCCTCCGGTAGATTACAAGAATATGCCAGACCCGATGCAGGGATCTTGCGTAGGTGCTGTAATGTTCGAGGAGTGGGCAGAGACAGAAGAAGAAGCTAGAAAAATGCTTGAGAATGGCGAGATCAAATTCATCCCTTGCCACCACTGCAACGCAGTAGGACCTATGGGTGGAATCACATCTCCTAACATGGCAGTATTTGTAGTTGAGAACGAGACAGGAGCTAACAGAGCTTACTGTACAATGAACGAGGGTATTGGTAAAGTTCTTCGTTTCGGAGCTTATGATGAGGAAGTTGTTAACAGACTTCGTTGGATGAGAGATGTTCTTGGTCCAACACTTGGAAAAGCTCTTCGTTCTATGGAGAATGGACTTGCAATTAACCCACTGATCGCAAAAGCAATCGCAATGGGTGACGAGTTCCACCAGAGAAATATTGCAGCTTCTCTTGTATTCTTAAAAGAGATGGCTCCGCTTATTACAGAGATGAAAGATATCAGCGAGAAAGACCGCTATGATGTTATCAAATTCCTTGCTGATACAGATCAGTTCTTCTTGAACATCATGATGGCTACAGGTAAGGCTGTTATGGATGATGCACGTAAAGGAACAGACGGAACAATCGTTACAGCAATGTGCCGTAACGGATATGAGTTCGGTATCCGTATTGCTGGTATGGGTGACGAGTGGTTCACAGGTCCGGTTAATACACCACAGGGACTGTACTTTACAGGATATGATGCAGATGATGCTTGCCCGGATATGGGAGACAGTGCTATTACAGAGACATTTGGTGTCGGTGGTATGGCAATGATCGCAGCACCGGCTGTAACAAGATTCGTAGGTGCTGGCGGATACGAGGATGCTCTTCGTACAAGTAACGAGATGATGGAAATCGTTACAGACAGAAACCCGAACTTCACAGTTCCTACATGGAATTTCCAGGGAATTTGTCTTGGAATTGATGCAAGACTTGTAGTTGAGAAAGGTATCACACCAGTAATCAACACAGGTATTGCTAACAAAGTAGCAGGAAAAGGACAGATTGGAGCAGGTACAGTTCACCCGCCAATCGAGTGTTTCGAAAAAGCTATCGTAGCATACGCTAAGAAGCTTGGATTCGAGGCATAAGTCCGGAAGATAGGAGGCAGCCATGGAAAAGAAAAAAGTTGTCATTGCTCTTGGAGGAAATGCGCTTGGTAAAGATGTAGAAGAGCAGAAAGAGGCAGTGGCTAAGACTGCAAAAGTAATTGTTGACCTTGCACAGCAGGGATTAGATATCATCGTAACACACGGAAATGGTCCACAGGTCGGAATGATCCAGAATGCTATGGACAACCTGGTTGTTACGCATGAGAATTATAAACAGGTTCCGCTTCCGACAAGCGTGGCAATGAGCCAGGGATATATCGGAATCGATCTTCAGAATGCAATTAAGTACGAGCTTTACAGCCGTAACATTGAAGGAAAAGTATCTACAATCCTTTCACAAGTAGAAGTAGATAAGAATGATCCGGCATTCGAAAATCCGACAAAACCAATCGGAAGGTTCCTTACTAAGGAAGAGGCGGAAGAAAATGAAGCAAATGGCGTGCGTTGTATGGAAGATGCAGGAAGAGGCTACCGTGTAGTTGTAGCTTCTCCAATGCCACAGAGAATCCGTGAGCTTGAGACGATCAAGACACTGGTAAATGCAGGACACATCGTGATTACATGCGGTGGCGGTGGAATTCCGGTAATCAGTGAGAACGGAAAACTGGTCGGAGTCAACGCAGTTATTGACAAAGATAATGCGAGCAGCCTTTTGGCAGCTCAGCTTGGAGCAGACTATCTGGTTATCTTGACAGCCGTAGAAAAAGTTGCGATCAACTTTGGCAAAGAGAATCAGGAATGGCTCTCAGATCTGACTGTAGAACAGGCAAAAGAGTATATTGCCGAGGAACAGTTTGCAAAAGGTTCTATGCTTCCGAAGATTGAAGCAGCAATTCGTTTTGCTGAGTCAGGAGAAGGAAGAAGAACATTGATTACACTTCTTGACAAAGCGGCAGAAGGAATTGCCGGAAAGACAGGAACTGTGATCCATCAATAATAGTTATATCAGATGTGGGAGTTATCCCACATCTGTAAGTAATGAGAAGAAAATAGGAGATGGAACAAGATGAATATACCAGTAAATCTATTTATGTGGATTATGGCGTTCCTTCCAATTGCGGCACTTCTGATCTTAATGATCAAGTGTGGCTGGGGAGCGACCGAGGCGGCACCGGTAGGATTACTGATAACGGTAGTTACTGGAGTTGCTTTTTATAAAGCAGACATTACGCTTCTTGCTTCCGAAAGTGCGAAAGGTGTGTGGAATGCACTGATCATATTGATCATTGTATGGACTGCAATTCTGATGTATCAGGTTGGAGATGAGGCAAAAGCATTTTTGGTAATCCGTAATGGTATGCGTAAACTTTTGCCAAACGAATTGCTTCTTGTACTTGCAATGGGCTGGATTTTTGAGAGTTTCCTTCAGGGAATCACAGGATTCGGCGTACCTGTTGCAGTAGGAGCACCTCTTTTGATCGGTATTGGTGTGAAACCGCTGTGGGCAGTTATTATCCCTCTTATCGGTCAGGCGTGGGGAAATACATTCGGTACACTTGGAGCTGCGTGGGATTCTCTGGCTATGTCAGCCGGACTTGCTGTAGGAAGCAGTGAGTATCTTACAACAGCTATGTGGACAGCATTTTTCTTATTTATCTGGACAGCAATCGGTGGTTTTGCCACATGCTGGTTCTACGGTAAAGGAAAAGCACTGAAAAAAGGATTTGTAGCCGTAGCAATTATGGCAGTCATTCAGGGAGGCGGAGAACTTCTGCTGACACAAGTAAGCACAACACTGGCTTGTTTCATCCCAGCAGTTATTTCATTGGTAGTCATTCTTCTTCTTGGAAGAACAAAAATGTATAAAGATGAGTGGTGCATTGAGGACAGCCCGATTATGAATCGTGATTTTGCTGCAGCCGATGGAGAAGAAGAAATTCCGGATATGACACTTGTTCAGGCATTTGTACCATATTTTGCGTTATCTATTATCACACTGGTGGTATTACTTGTAAAACCACTGAATACAGTGCTTGGACAGTTTAAATTTGGATTTGCTTTTCCGGAGACATCTACGGGTTATGGTTATGTAAATAAAGCAGTAGATTGCTTTTCACCATTAGCTCCATTTACTCATGCAAGTATGTTCTTGTTTGTATCAGCGATCATTGGTCTTGTTTATTACAAAAAGCATGGCTGGATCGGTGAAGGTGGTACGAAGAGAGTGTTTGTGAAATCTGTTTCCATGACAATGCCGTCTGGTATTGCAGTTATCGGACTTGTTATTATGTCAAAGATTATGGATGGAACAGGACAGACAGTTGTACTTGCAAATGGAATTGCAAATGTACTCGGAAAAGTTTACATTATCTTTGCACCATTTGTAGGACTTCTTGGAACATTTATGACAGGAAGTAACATGAGTTCCAATATTTTATTTGGAAGTTTCCAGATGACAACCGCAAAACTTCTTGGGGCTAATACTGCTGCAATCCTTGGAGCGCAGTCAGCTGGTGGTGCAATCGGAGCTGCAATCAGCCCGAGCAAGATTATTCTTGGTACGACAACAGCAAGTATCCTTGGAAGCGAAGGCGAAGTTATGAAAAAGCTTATGGCGATTACAATACCGTCTACGATTTTGATTGGAGCAGTATTGTTTGTTATGACAGCTTTATAAGAAAGTCTTGAATCTGGAAAAAGGAGTGCTGACAATGGAGAAGAATAGCTTTTTTAAAACTAAAGAAGGTGGACTGACATTAGCATTTATCGTAATTATGATTGCATTTGCTATTATGCTTTTCGGTTTATATACCGGGACAACCGCAGCCTGTGCAGTTGGATTTGTAATCATGATGGCAGCTATGTTCTATTCACCGGTGAAAGTGTTTATCTTAACACCAAAACATAAGTAATTATTGTAACCAGAAAGGAAAAAAAGACTATGGGAACAGTGGCAATTGAAGAAGTAACAGGAAGAATTGCTGAAAATTTAGAGTGTTTAAAACGTTTTACAGCAACACCAGGAGATGGATGTACAAGACTTCCATTTACAAAAGAGGCTAGAGATGCCGTAAATTACCTGAGAGAGGTTATGACAGAGGCTGGTCTTGAAGTACATGAGGACGAGGCCGGAAATGTAATCGGTATCTTAAAAGGAGAGAATCCAGATCTTCCATGTGTTATGATGGGATCTCACTATGATTCAGTAGTAAACGGTGGAGACTTTGATGGAATCGCCGGAGTTGTATGTGCAATCGAAGCTGCAAGACAGTTAAAAGATGAAGGATTTACACCAAAGAGAAACTTTGCAATCGTTGGTTTCTGCGATGAAGAGGGTATGCGTTTCGGAACAGGATATTTTGGATCCGGAGCTATGCTTGGACACAGAGATGTTGAATATTGCAAACATTACAAAGATACAGACGGAATTTCTATCTATGATGCCATGAAGGGATATGGACTTGATCCAGAGAAGATTGAAGATGCAAAATGGCCGGAAGGTTCTATCGGAAAATTCCTTGAGCTCCATATTGAGCAGGGACCGGTTCTGGATGCAAAGAATATTGAGATTGGTCTTGTAGATTGTATCGTTGGAATCCAGAGATATATGGTAACAGTAAACGGAAGAGCTGACCATGCCGGAACAACTCCAATGGATATGCGTCTTGATGCTGTTGATGCAGCAACAAAGGTTATTTCTAAAATCCCAGATTGGGCAAGAGAGAAAGCTGACGGAACAGTTGCAACAATCGGATACATTAACACGATACCTGGTGGAATGAATATTGTAGCTGAAAAATGTGAATTTACAGTTGACATTCGTTCTAAGAGCAACGACAATATTAATGACATCGCAAACAGAATTCGTGCAGCATTAGACCGTGAAGTGAAGGCTATGGGTGGATCCTATGACATCGATACAAAGCTTGTGATCGAGCCAGTTATGCTGGATGAAGGTATGCTTGACATCATGGAAGAAGACTGCAAAGCAAGAGGATATTCTTATATGAGACTTCCTAGTGGAGCAGGACATGATGCACTTGAGATTGGTCAGGTACTTCCGACAGTTATGATTTTCGTTCCAAGTAAAGACGGAAGAAGTCACTGCCCGGTAGAGTTTACAAAGTATAGTGAATTTGCAAAAGCTTCTGTTGTTATGACAGGTCTTGCTAAAAAGCTTCTTGCTGAGTAATCCGAAAAAATAATTATTTATGAATGGTGATTCGAAAGGCCGGAGGAAGAGATATCCTGCGGCCTTTCGAGAAAGAAACGGGGAAAAAGATATGGGCGAATTAAATCCGATGTACAAAAGAGAAAACTTACGATTGTTAAGAAGAGCTTTAAGGCTGACTCAAAAAGAATTCATTGACAGATTCCTGTCGGATGAAGAAGGAAAGCCAACTATGAGCATCGCGACATTGTCTAACCTGGAGGCAAAAGACGGTCCCAGAATGAATGATGTCATTATCAGTGTCTCAGAACAGCTTGGAATTGATTCTATGCATTTTTCTATGCCATCAGAAGAATTTGCCGAGAAGATACATATTCTGTTACCGGATGATGTAAGCCCGGAAGCGCTTGGAAAGCTTCAGTCTAAAAAAGGCAGCATTAATCAACTTTTGAATCGCCTGACTATGTATTTTGCAGAGCAGATGTTTGATAAGAGTCTGAAAAAAGGGGATAAGATAGAGTCAGATCGTGTACTTGCGACAAAACTTGGAGTTGGACGTTCGGCAGTACGTGAGGCATTGAAAGTTCTGGATGTGCTTGGCATGATTGATATCCGGCCGGGGCAGGGAACTTATATTAGTGGAAATGAAGCAAATTTTTTCGTCATTCCACTTTCCTGGTCTTTATTTATGAATGGCAATCAGACAGAGTCTATTTTGGAAGTGAGAGATCTTCTGGAAGTGAAAGCCGCTTATCTGGCAGCTGACTGCGTAGATGATCGCGCTCTGAATCGTCTGTATGATGTATCACATAAAATCCATCAGGCATATGTAGAGCAGAATTATAAGAAGTTTCTGGATGCAGATTTGGAGTTCCACAGCAGTATTGCAGAGTGTTCCGGGAATACTGTAATTTACAGTATGCTTCAGACAATCAGTAATCTGATGCGTCATGTCAGTGAGACGGGAATGATTGACGGACGGCAGCTTCAGGAAATTTATGAAGAGCATCAGAAAATTTATGGTCTTATTCTTGCAAAAGACGGAGAGGGTGCTGCAGAAGCTATGGAAGAGCACATGAAGAGATCAAAAGTCCGTTATAATTATAGATAAGATTACATAAAACTGTTTACATAGTCATTAACACATTGAAAAAGAAATAAAAAAGTTTCGAATATAATATCGAAAAGGGACTCCCCTGCAAATTTACAGAATGATGAAGTGATATTTGATTTGTACCGTACCTCACAGTATTGCCTCGAATTTCCTGTAAATTTGCAGAGGAGTTCTTGTAATTTGGAAAAGAATAAGATATAATATTGCGGATTGTGTTACTAAGAATAGAACATAATAAGTAACTAGATAATAAGGCGTAGAATTAGAGGTGATAATATGGAAATGATAATAGATGTACTTGCAGATGCGTTGGCAGATTGTTTAAAGATGCTTCCATTTCTTTTTGTAGCATTTTTATTAATTGAAGGATTGGAGCATTATTCGACAAAATTGACAAGAAAGGCACTGGAAGATGTAGATAAAGCAGGTCCGGTTGTGGGGGCACTCGTGGGCTGTGTACCGCAATGCGGATTTTCAGTCATGGCTTCTAACCTCTACGCAGGAGGGATTATATCGGTAGGAACATTGCTTTCTGTATTTCTTGCAACATCAGATGAAGCAGTATTGATTTTGCTTGGCAATCCGGATCAGGGAAAGACAGTTCTGACACTCCTTGCGGTAAAAGTTGTGATTGCGGTCGTAGCAGGATACATCATTGATCTTTTCCTGCAGAAACAAATTGCAACTCCAAAAGAGTGTGGAAATCTCTGTGATCACTGTGGATGTCATGATCACCACGCCGGACTTTTAAAACCAGCACTTCGCCATACAATTAAGATATTTCTCTATCTTTTTGTATTTACAGCAATTTTGAATTTTATTATAGAAGTAATTGGGATTCAGACATTATCCGAATATCTTCTGGCAGATAGTATTTTCCAGCCAGTGATTGCAGCACTTATTGGATTGATACCTAACTGTGCGGCTTCTGTTGTAATCACGCAGCTTTATATCAGCGGTGCAATTTCATTCGCATCTGCCATTTCAGGTCTCTGTACCGGAGCAGGAATTGGATTGGTTGTACTTTTTAAGGTCAATCGGGATAAACGTGAGAACATAAAGATTGTACTCACTTTATATGCACTTTCAGTGATTGCAGGAATGGTTTTACAGATCTTCGGATTTTAAGTTGTCAAATTGTGAAAAACGCTGTCGATAAGCGACACGAATTGACAAAAGGTTAACATATTCGAAATTGATTTTCTATTTTGATGTGCTATAATAAATATGTTCACACTTGAGATATACCTTTTTGTGAGGAGGATTTATTATGGTAACAAAAAAAGGGACACCTGTAAAAAAGACAAAAGATGTAAAAATAGCTGCAAATGTTATGGCTGATTTGATAAAGACAGAAGAGAAAGCAAAGGCAGAAGTTAAGACCGAGATAAAGCCACAGACAAAAGAGAAAGTAGAGGCAGAAGCTAAGACCGAGATAAAGCCACAGACAAAAGAGAAAGTAGAAGCTAAAGTTGAGAAGGCTGCTGCAGATACAGTAGAAAAGATTACGAAAAAAGCAGTGAAAGGTGCAGGTGCGGCAAAGACTGTAGCAAAAGCTGTAACAAAGACTGCGACAAAGACTGTAAAGAAAGCTGCTAAGAAAGACATTAAAATAAAAGCATTTGTTGAGTATTATGGTAAGCAGGTAGAAGAGAAAGACATCATTGCCCGTGTGAAAAAAGCATGGACGAGATCTGGTAAAAAAGTCGGAGACATTAAAGAGATGGATCTTTACATAAAACCGGAAGAGAATGCGGTCTACTATGTGATCAACGGAACAGAAACAGGAGCTGTAGAATTCGAGTAGGAAGATAAAAAGAAACAGATAGTAAAAGCTGGCTTTTACTATCTGTTTTCTTTTGTTATGTATAGCGGTCATGCCACTGTTACGTGCTGAGTGGTGGGAAGCACACCAGCCACTTGTGGTGTTTATGTGGATCATATTACTTGTAGTGCCATTTGCAATCGTTTATGGTGCAGGCGATACATTTGAAACAGTATTGAAATGTATCGTGAATGATTATCTGACATTTATTGTTCTGTTATTTGGATTATTCTGTGTATCTGGTAACATTACAGTTGGAGGAGATTTTGCAGGATCACCGAGAGTAAATGCATGTCTGTTGGCATTGGGTACGCTGCTTTCCAGCTGTATTGGAACAACGGGAGCCAGTATGCTCATGGTTCGTCCGGTCATTAAGATGAATTCATGGAGAAAAAGAAAAAGACATATTATGGTATTTTTCATTTTCCTGATTTCCAATATGGGTGGCTGTCTTACGCCAATCGGAGATCCGCCGCTTCTAATGGGATTTATGCGTGGAGTACTTCCGGGAATGTCAGCATTCCAGGACGCTGCAGGTAATGTAAGAGGAATTCATCTGTACGGAGAAGTTACACTGACGCTTCCTGCGCTGATTGAGATCGTGATTATTTTACTTGCAGCATTTCTGTCATTCAAGACAACAGACAGTTCAATCCGTACAAAGAACCATTTTACGTGGGGAGCAATCAAAGAGGTTGCAGTTTTGTTTATTGGAATTTTTATTACTATGCAGCCGGCACTGATGCTGTTAAAATCTGTTGGACCAAACCTTGGAATTAGCGAGCCGTACCAGATGTTCTGGGCAACAGGAGCGCTGCCCAGCTTCCTTGACAATACACCGACTTATCTTGTATTCCTGACAACTGCGGGAACACTTGGATTAACAGGAGGTATTACAACGGCTCTTGGACAGATTCCGGTGAATCTTCTAGAGGCTATTTCCTGTGGAGCTGTATTTATGGGAGCAAACACATATATAGGAAATGCACCGAACTTTATGGTAAAAGCGATTTCTGATGAAAATGGTGTCAATATGCCATCGTTCTTTGGATATATCTTATGGTCGCTTGCATTCTTAGTTCCGGTATTTATACTGGATATGCTTGTGTTCTTTTTGTAGGAGGTTACGGATATGGCAAATAATAAAGATATGTATATGGAACTTGCGAATCGGATCTATGATCTGGATGGTGAAGTATATAAATGTGTAGGATCTTCCCTTGGAAGAACATTTACAGGAAGCAGAGAGAATACGATTCGTGCACTTAGTATGTTGATGTATACGAAGCCTGACGGACATCTCTTGCGAAGTGAGCTGGCGCTGATCAGTAACATGGCTCGTACGATTAAGAATAAAGAAGATAAGAGCCGTATGATGACAGAATATAATGAGATTCTTAAAGCAATGGAGCAGCTTCCGGATATGTCTGCAACGGATATTGTCAATGCAGAAAGAATGGCTCTGAATCCGGCTGCACACTGGGATGAAGTGGACGAAAATGCGCATCTCGTTATCTGTATCAGCCGTACACAGGGAAGTGCGGGAAATGATATTGGATTTGAGCTGGCAGATAAGCTGCATATCAATTATTATGATTCAGAGATTTTCGAGCAGGTACTAAAACGTCAGGAAGAAGAAAAATTTCACATTAAAGAGAAAGAGTGCTTTACAGAGTTTGATAAATATGGAAAAAAACGAGAAACATTGAAATCAAAGCTGCGGAATATGTATCGTTATCATGGACTTAACAGAGAAGATGCCGTCTTCTTTAATATGAGCGATCTGATCTGCAATCTGGCACGAACAGAAGATTGTATTATAGTTGGAAGATGTGCGGATATTATTCTGCGCAATAATTATATTCCACATATCAGTCTGTTCATCAGCGCACCATTTGAAGTGAGATTGCAGTATATGATGAACGTGCGTGAGATGGATCAAAAGACAGCGGTGAAGTTTTTGAAAAAAATGGATCGCCAGCATAAAAAATATTACGAATTTTATACAAGTGAAAAATGGGGAACTCCTGAGAATTATGACCTGTGCATTAACAGTGCCAACTACGGAATCAAAGAGACGATAGAAATCATTGAACGTCTGATCATCAACAGGAAGAAAGCATAAGGGGTACAAGAAAGAGACTTTACGTGTGTTTCAGATACTGATATAATAAAGATGAATGAGACGGGAGAAAATAATTAACACGTAAAGGAGATAATAGAATGAATGAGACAACATTGGTGAAAGGCATAAGTGCGATAGGCTCCATGGATGGACCGACTTCAGTGTTCCTTGCCGGAAAGCTAAGCGTGGGAGTGTTTGCGGCTGTGATAGCAATCGGTATTTTAATTGGATTTTTCGGCTTGAAGCTGGTGAAAGTGGTTGCGGCATTCCTGGGATTTCTGATTGGAGCAGGAGTGGGAGCTGGAATCTGTGCATTAGCGGGAATTGAAGGTATTGCATCCGTAGCGGTTATATTAGTCTGCGCGATATTGCTGGCAGTAGTGTCTTTTCTTGTATACAGGCTGGGTGTATTTGTGATGATATTCATCTGCTCTATGGGAGTGCTGGCAGCAGTGATACCGGCACAAAGTTCAGTCATTACTATTGTGGAACTGGCAGTGGCACTTGTGCTTGCGATTCTTGCTGCAATATTTGCAGAGCCGATGATCATTGTAATTACCGGTATAGCAGGTGGATTTCTTGCAGGTCCGGCGATTCTCGACCTTGCTGGAATTACAGATCCGTCATGGTTAAAATATGCAGCAGGTGCAGTTCTTGCATTTGTAGGACTTATGATTCAGTTCATGATGCAGTCAAGTAAGATTGGAAAGAAAGAGAGAATCAAATCTGAACATATCAAGGAACAGGTCTCTATGGAGAATGAAGTAGAGAAAGCCCGAATGATTCTGGATGAGGACGAAGCGAAGCCAGAAGAAGCAGAAGAGCCGGAAGGATATCTGGATGAGGAAGAGGCAGAAGAGCCGGAAGGATATCTGGATGAGGAAGAGGCAGAAGAGCCGGAAGGATATCTGGATGAAGATGAGGATTTTTCAGATGATGAGTCAGAGGATATCGAGATCAGGGATTTGGATTTAGACGATATTCCATCTGACAAGGAGAGCGAGGAATAGGCTTATGAAACTGGACATGCATTGTCATGTAAAGGAAGGGTCCATTGACAGCAAGGTGAGCCTGGACGAGTACATTACACTTTTAAAAGAACGTGGATTTGACGGAATGCTGATTACAGATCATGATACGTATAAAGGATACCGACACTGGAAATACCAGATGAAGGGAAAAGTACATGATGATTTTGTAGTCTTAAAAGGAATTGAGTATGATACTTGTGACGGGGGACATATTTTATGCATTATGCCAGAAGGCGTGAAGATGAGACTTTTGGAACTCCGAGGTCTTCCGGTTGCAGTATTGATTGATTTTGTGCATAAGCACGGAGGAATTCTGGGGCCGGCACATCCATGCGGGGGCAAATATTTAAGCTTTACGAACACAAAGCGTTATTACAAATCACCAGAGTTATTTAAGCGGTTTGACTTTATTGAAGTATTTAATGCATGTGAATCAGCAGAGTCTAATGCGAGAGCCCTTAAGCTTGCACAGAAATATAAGAAACCGGGAATCGGTGGCAGTGACGCACACCGACCTAATTGTGTAGGTATGGGGTATACCATTCTGCCAGAGCGAGTGACATGTGAGACAGAGCTGATCGCACTGATCAGGTCAAAATCTTCAGTGATTGAGACAGGTGGCAGTCTGTATGGAAAGACGACAAAAGACAAGATGGGAAAGGCGGATAAGATTCTGACATATTCTTTCTGGTTTTATAATAAGGCCGGTACAATCATGCGTAAGAGAAAACGTATGCTGAATGGAAAGATTGAGAATCCTGTCGATCCGATCGATCCGATTGAGTTGAAATATATGTAATAAATAAAAAAGAAGTATTCTGATAAATGAGATTTTACTCAAAGTCAGAATACTTCTTTTTTAGTGCGCCCTTATAAGAACTTAGAACAAACTTGCGATATGATAAACTACAAAACTTATGATCCAGGCAGTACACAGCTGATAGAGCAGGATAAAACCAGTGGATTTCCAGCTTTGCAACTCACGATGAATCGTTGCAATGGTTGCTGTGCATGGTACATATAACAGACAAAATGTCATAAGTGCATAAGCATTTGCCGGGCCAAAACCAATGGCACCAAGAGAAGCCACCATTGCGGTCATTCCGTGGGCAGTCGTAATATTTTGAATTCCGAAGAGTACGCTGCAGCTGGAGACAACAACTTCTTTTGCGGCAATACCAGCGATCAAAGCTACAATAATCTGCCAATATCCGAGTCCGACCGGTTGAAAGACCGGTACGATCAGGCGTCCAATGACAGAACCAAAGCTTTCAGAAATATCTGTTACATATCCATGAGGACCAAAGTTTAAGATTGCCCACATTAAGATGGATGCGATAAATATAACAGTTCCAGCTTTTGTAAGATAATCTTTTATCTTCTGCCATACATAAATCGCAATCGTATGGGCACTTGGAGTTTTATATTCCGGCAATTCGATCAACAAGGCATGTGTCGCTTTGCTTCCGTCGATTTTGGACAGGATAAATGCTGTTGTAATTGCGATAATGATGCCGATCAGATACATGGAATAGCAGACGATCATGGCATATTTTCCAAAGAACATAGAGGAAAATAAGACATAGATCGGAAGTCTTGCACTGCACGACATAAATGGTGTGATCAGGATAGTCTTAAAACGGTCTCTTTTATTTTCAAGTGCCCGGGAAGCCATGACTGCAGGTACGGTACAGCCGAATCCGAGCAACAATGGAAGGAATGCTCTTCCGGATAATCCGAGACTGCTCATAATATCGTCCATGACAAATGCGACTCGTGACATGTATCCACTGTCTTCCAAAAGCGCAAGAGCCAGGAAGAGAATGAAAATGTTTGGTAGAAATGTCAGAATTCCGCCAACTCCTGAAATGATGCCGTCTACGATCAACGAAGTCAACATCGGACTTGTGTGGACAGCAGCAAGACCATTTGATACGAGATTTGAGAATACTTCAAGAGCAATCTCAAAATATCCTTTCATCCAGTCTCCTACAGTAAATGTGAGGAAGAATACAAATGCCATGATCAGAAGGAAAATCGGAAGACCAAGCCATTTTCCGGTCAGGTACTTATCAATTCTTTCTGTAGAGGCTGCCTTCTGAGCTTTATTGACAAGTACTTCATCAATAATTTCTTCGATAAAGTCATATTTTTGATTGATAATATCCTTTTCATAGCTTCTGTCTACAATTTGTTCCATTCCGGCAAGTGGATATTGATCCAGAATATTTTTATCCATTTCCAGATATTTGATGGCGTGCCAACGCATATTATCCATTTCCGGATAAGTTGCGGTGATCAAAGTAATCAGTGCGTCGATTTTATCTTCTATAAGGTCGGAATAGACCATGGCATATTCTGAGTGATGATTATGCCGGTGTTCAGAATGCATTCCTTTGTGATGATGAATAAAAGGTCCCTGGCTGGCATATTCACTGTGATGGGAAACGGCATGCAGCAGAATGGAAAGTCCTGTCTTTTTTCGTGCTGATACAGGAATTGCAGGAATTCCAAGCATTTCCGGGAGGCGGTGCAAGTCAATTTCCATGCCGCGGCTCTCTACAATATCCATCATGTTCAGAGCCAGTACAACGGGTTTTCCAAGTTCGATCAGTTGAAGGGCCAGATAGAGATTACGTTCCAGACTGGAAGCGTCAATGACATCTACAATGACATCAACTTCATCACTCATAATACATTCTCGAGATACAGTTTCTTCCATTGTATAAGAAGTCAGACTGTAGATTCCCGGAAGGTCAATGAGACGGAACTTCTGATCTTCATAGGTCGTGAAGCCTTCTTTCTTTTCCACTGTGACACCGGGCCAGTTAGCTACCTTTAGATTTGCACCGGTGTAAGCGTTAAAGAGTGTTGTTTTGCCACAGTTTGGATTACCGATGAAGCCTACATTAATGATTTTTTCCATTATTCCGTGACCTCCTTCACTTCGATGTGGTCTGCGATTCTTTTGCCAAGTGCAAATCGTGTGCCACGAAATCTGGCGGTAAGAGCACCTTTTTTATTGTTGTTCAATATTGTGATTTTGGCGCCTTCTGTCAATCCAAGCGCTTCTAGACGTCTCTCAAGAAGAAGCTCAATGTTGATAGAAAGAACCTGATAAGTTTTGTTATTTTTGCCTTGCTTTAAAGTCATCTTTTGTCCTTTTTATAAATTGTAAATGAGAATTATTTATCGGTTACTCCACTAACTATATCATCAATTGACGAAAACTTCAATGTGAAGTATACTGGATTTCATAAACATAAAGGGGGATTTTATGCAGATTTATTACTTGATGTTATACTTTTTTGTGTATGGTTTTCTGGGCTGGTGCACAGAAGTTGCATATGCGACAACAAAGCAGAGAAAGTTCGTGAACAGAGGTTTCCTGAATGGTCCGATCTGTCCGATTTATGGAGTCGGTGTGACGGTAGTCGTCTATTTCCTGACACCGTATAAGGACAATTTGATTTTGCTGTATGCGTTGTCCACAGTGTTGGTGACAGTTCTGGAAGGGCTTACCGGATATCTGATGGATAAGATTTTTCATCATAAATGGTGGGATTATACAAATCAGCCACTGAATATCGGTGGATATGTTTGCCTGATATTTTCCCTTGTGTGGGGAGTAGCATGCGTACTAATCGTCCGTGTGATTCATCCGGTCATTCATAAAATATTGACATTTATTCCACATACATTAGGGCTTATAATGCTCGCAGTACTGGAAATCTGTATTTTTGTTGATCTGTATATGACTGCGGCCGGAATCCTGAAACTGAATCATCAGTTGGAAGCTATGGCGAAGATTGCCGCAGAGCTGCATGAGATTTCGGATAAGCTTGGTGAAAATATCCATGAAGGTATGATGGATACGATGGAGGCAACAGAAGAAAGACGCAAGAAACTGGAAGCAGCAACAGCAGAGAGCCGCAAGAAGCTAGAAGCTGCGACAGAAGAAGGCCGCAGGAAACTGGAAAATGTTACGGAAGAAAGCCGTCGTAAACTGGAAAGTGCGACAGAGGAAGGCCGCAGGAAACTGGAAGCTGCAACGGAAGGCAGCCGCCGTAAGCTTAATGAGGGGCGTACAAGGATTGGTGGAACCGCAGACGAAGCAAGGCAGCAGCTTCAGGCAAGAAGTGAAGAACTTCGTAAGAAGTATGAAGAGTTGTCAGGTCAGGGCGGAGCCGTGTCCAGACGTCTGATGAAGGCATTCCCACGTATGGAATCCAGACAGTATAAGGAGACATTTAACGAGTTACGTGAGAAGCTGAGATTGAAAGAAAAGATGAAGAGAAAAAAATAGTAGTACAAGGAGACTTTTTTTAAGAATCTTCTGAGTATTCTTGATGAGATGGGAATGTCAGAAGAAGATTCAGCACCATATCCAACTAGGACAACAGTTGGTGTGACAGGACTTTGCGGAGATGCATTAATAGAAATTGAGTTGATAGCGAAGAAATAATAAAGTCGAGGAAGAACAGGTCGATGGATCTGTTCTTTTTTTTCGTTAGTGGCGAGTCAAAGTCTGAGTAGTCTTCCGACCTTGGTAATTGTAAGCAATCTCAGAAGGTATCTTTTGGATCTTTTTATGATTGTGTTGTGATAAGTTTAAAACTGGCTTGCTACAAAATGTAAAAACTGGATATTTAATAAATACCAGTTTGCAGTATGATATGTATCATAGTTACGTAACACAGAGAAAAAATATTAGGAAAATAAGAAAAGAATCGGATGAAGAGAAAGGTGAAAAACTATGGCAGAGAATAGATATGAATTAAACAAGCAGTTAGCACAGATGTTAAAGGGTGGAGTTATCATGGACGTAACAACACCGGAGCAGGCAAAAATCGCAGAGGCAGCAGGTGCTTGTGCAGTTATGGCACTGGAGAGAATTCCTGCAGATATCCGTGCAGCAGGCGGGGTATCCCGTATGAGTGATCCGAAGATGATCCGCGGAATCCAGGAGGCCGTATCAATTCCGGTCATGGCAAAATGCAGAATCGGACATTTTGTGGAGGCACAGCTTCTGGAAGCAATTGAGATTGACTATATCGATGAGAGTGAAGTTCTTTCACCTGCAGATGATGTATATCACATCAACAAGAGAGACTTTAAAGTGCCATTCGTATGTGGGGCAAGAGATCTTGGAGAGGCACTTCGAAGAATTGCTGAGGGAGCTTCTATGATCCGTACAAAGGGTGAGCCGGGAACAGGAGACGTTGTACAGGCTGTCCGCCATATGCGTGTGATGAATGCTGAAATCCGCAGAATTCAGAGCTTAAGAGAGGACGAGCTCTTTGAGGCGGCAAAGCAGCTTCAGGTTCCGGTTGAACTGGTAGAATATGTTCATGAGAATGGAAAGCTTCCGGTTGTAAACTTTGCAGCAGGAGGAGTTGCAACTCCGGCAGACGCAGCACTGATGATGCAGCTTGGAGCAGAAGGAGTGTTCGTAGGATCTGGAATTTTCAAATCTGGTGATCCTGCAAAACGTGCCGCAGCAATTGTAAAAGCAGTAACTAATTATACAGATGCAAAACTGATCGCAGAACTTTCCACAGATCTTGGTGAGGCAATGGTCGGAATCAATGAACAGGAGATTGAACTTCTGATGGCAGAGAGGGGCAAATAAGATGACCGTAGCAGTACTGGCACTTCAGGGAGCATTTCTGGAACATGAACAGATGCTTAAGAAACTTGGAGCAGATTATTTTGAAATCCGTCAGAAAAAAGATCTGAACAGATCATTTGACGCTCTGATTCTTCCGGGCGGTGAGAGTACCGTGATGAGAAAACTGTTACTGGAACTTGACATTTACGATGCTTTAAAAGAGAAAATCCTGTCAGGTCTGCCAGTTTTTGGAACCTGTGCGGGACTGATCCTTCTGGCAGATGAAGTGGAAGCAGGAGTTCCGTGTTTTGGTACTATGAATATTACGGCAAAGCGTAATGCATATGGAAGACAGCTTGGAAGCTTTCATACAGATGCAGAGTTTGATGGACTTGGTCAGGTGCCGATGACATTTATCCGTGCACCATATATTGCCCAGGCAGGGGAAGGTGTTGAGATTCTGGCAGAAGTAGATGGTAAAATTGTGGCTGCCAGACAGGGACGACAGCTCGTGACAGCATTTCACCCGGAACTGGACGGGGATACGAGAATACATGAATATTTTCTGAATATGTAAGAAAATGTGATGCTATATTTTTAAACGGCGATTTATTTGATCGCCGTTTAAAAAAATACATGCCTCATATATTTGCTTGATAAAATCGCTGCAACACATATTATTTAGAGTATTCTGCGTACGGTTTCAATGGGCAATTTTAACATTTCTGCAACTTTTTCAGCATTGCCTACATTTTCGTATAAATTTTTTACCAACTGTTCCGTTACCCGCTCTGTTACTTGCTCCGTTACCTGCTCCGTCACCCGTTCTGTTACCCGTTCTGTTACTTGCTCTGTCACCTGTTCTGTTACTCGTTCCGTCACTTGCTCTTCCAGTTCCTGAAATTCTTCTGCCATTAATTCTTTTAGTGCCTCACACATACTAGGTTTCGCCTCCTTTATTGCCTCCCAGTTAGCTCTTGTTATTACTTCCATTGCTGCCTGATACAACTTTGAATTCTTTTTTTCTTCATATTCTTTTAGAATCGCTTCAATCTCACTTTGATTCTTAATATTGCTTCTCAAGCTGCCAAGCCATCGGTTCTCTTCCAGATTCAATTCTTTTGTAATCAATAATTGAATTGGAATTGCATCACCAACAAAATAATATATCCCTGGCTCTTCTTTTTTTATTTGCAACTTTCGAACTTTTTCCAAATGCTGTATCAGATTTCTCGGATAATGGTTACATATAAATGTTATAGTCAGTTCTTCCGGTGGAATCTCACATACATGTTCAGTATCCGACTGATAAAAGCAACAATATCCATATACTTTATAAAAATCATTAATTGTCAGATAATCCTCCGGACTTTTATATTCCACAATATTATGCTTTCGAAATATTCTCCCTATATTTTTCTGGATTTTCTCATTGTCATGAACTTTTATTACAAGTTCATCAATCTGCATGGGTTTCTTTGATAACAAATGTTCCGATTCAAATATTATTTTATCTGCTTCATCTTCGAACTCAATCTGAAGTGAAGCCGTGAATGCCGGATGCCATTCTATCGTCTTTCTCTTTTGCTCCATCCATTTCTCCTTTTATTATAAAGTTTTCGATTCATCTTTGCAATAGAATATCTATGCCTACAGTTACATTTCTCTTCATATCGGATAGTAGTTTCGAACATGAAACACCGAAATGAGATGTCTTACGACTTAGAACTTTGAAAGAGTTGCAGATTGCTTCTCTTAAAGTGGTTATAGATTATCACGAAATGTGCGGACAATCAATTAATTTTATAGAATTTATAAAAACTTAAAGTATTTATAAATAGATGATGGAAAGGTGGAAAAAATATAAAAAATATAAAACATATAAAACATAGTTGACAAGTTTGAAATGTGGTGCTATATTAATACCAACGACGAATACACACTACATTGATAGGAAAGGTAGGAAGATATCAT
Organism: Dorea formicigenerans; assembly: GCF_025150245.1. Lineage (NCBI taxonomy): Bacteria > Bacillati > Bacillota > Clostridia > Lachnospirales > Lachnospiraceae > Dorea > Dorea formicigenerans. Next base: position 2,202,734 of record NZ_CP102279.1, on the reverse strand, counting down.
GGCAAAGATTTACAACGGAACAATTGACTTAATTGGAAATACACCACTGGTTGAGGTTAAGAATATTGAAAAAGAATTAGGACTGGAAGCAAGAGTACTTGTAAAGCTTGAGTATTTTAATCCGGCCGGAAGTGTGAAGGACAGAATTGCAAAAGGCATGATTGAAGACGCGGAGGAAAAAGGACTTTTGAAGGAAGGATCTGTGATCATCGAACCTACATCTGGTAATACCGGAATCGGTCTTGCGGCAATCGCAGCAGCTAAGGGATACAGAATTATCCTGACAATGCCTGAGACTATGAGTGTTGAGAGAAGAAATATCCTGAAAGCATACGGAGCAGAGATTGTGCTGACAGAAGGGGCAAAAGGAATGAAAGGTGCCATCGCAAAAGCAGATGAACTTGCAAAAGAAATTCCGAACAGTTTTATTCCGGGACAGTTTGTGAACCCGGCAAACCCGGCAACACACAGAGCAACAACAGGACCGGAGATCTGGAATGATACAGACGGAGATGTGGATATCTTTATCGCAGGAGTTGGTACAGGTGGAACACTGACTGGAGTTGGAGAGTATCTGAAAGAAAAGAAACCAGATGTTAAAATTGTAGCACTTGAGCCTGCAACATCACCAGTACTTTCAGAAGGTAAGAGCGGAGCACACAAGATTCAGGGAATCGGAGCAGGATTCGTTCCAGATGTACTGAATACAAAAGTATATGATGAGATAATTACAGTTGAGAATGACGATGCATTTGCTACAGGAAAACTTCTTGCAAAACACGAAGGAGTTCTGGTAGGTATTTCATCAGGAGCAGCTCTCTGGGCAGCAATTGATTATGCAAAACGTCCGGAAAATAAAGGTAAAACTATTGTAGCATTACTTCCGGATAACGGAGACAGATATTATTCAACCCCTCTGTTCGCTGAGTAAGATTAAAAAAGAGAGTGAATAGATATTGACGTAGGACAGCGGGCAAAAGCCGGCTGTCTGATACGTTAAACTAGAGGAGAGAAGATTATGAAACTTTCGATGAAGAGCAGATATGGCCTGCGGGCATTAATTGATCTTTCAGTAAATTTTAAAAATGAGCAGGTAGCATTGGGGGGCATCGCGGAGAGAAATAATATCTCTCCACAGTATCTGGAACAGGTATTTGCGAGCCTTAGAAAAGCAGGAATTGTCAAGAGTATAAAAGGATCCCAGGGCGGATACTTTTTAAATAAACCCGCAGAACAGATTACAATTTCAGAGGTGATCGAAGCCCTGGAAGGTGATTATAGAATCGAGGCTGAAGATGTGCCGGAAGACTGTGACTATAAAGCAGCACCGGAGGCAATACAAAAACTGGTCATAGACAAGGTGAATTACGAACTGGAGAAGATATTGACAGGCATTACACTTTATGATCTGGAAAAAGAGTACCAGACATATGTAGACTATGGACAGGATATGTATTATATCTAAAGATTGAAATTTGTTTCTTATGCAACAGATTAGTTTTTTATTTATGGTGGATGCGAAAGGTATCCGTCAGTTTTTCTAAAGGAGACAGGCATGAAAAATCCATTACATTATCAGTTTTCAGAATATGACTGCGGACCGACATCTATGCAGAATGCCATCAGTTTTTTATTCGAACGAGAGGAAATTCCACCGGAAGTCTTGCGCAACATTATGCTATATTGTCTGGACTGCTATAGCAGTGAAGGAGTTCCCGGAAAAAGTGGAACGTCCTGCGCTGCCATGATGTTTCTGTCGAACTGGCTGAACAGCATGGGGGATCTGGGGATTCTCCCTGTAAAAAGCCGTTATCTGTCCGGAAAAGAAGTGTATCTTGGAAATGAAAGCTATGTTAATGATGCTCTCAGAAGAGGAGGCGCTGTTGTGCTGCGTCTGTTTTCTGATGAGTGGCACTATGTTCTTCTTACAGGCGAAGAGGGGGAACATGTCTACATGTTTGATCCGTATTATGACCAGGAAGGATATGGTCTTGATGACATACAGATTGTCGAAAATTGTCCGACGCGCTATAATCGCATTGTGCCGTGGAAATATTTTAATAAAATTGCGTTAAATGTCTATTCTCTGGGGCCTTATCAGGGGCGGGAGGCAATCATCCTTTTTAATAAGAACACAGAGCTTACGTCTGAGAAAACCATCGAATATTTTATTTAAAAGTGCTATTGACAAATCATAGCATTCTGGCTATGATAATAGCACTCGTCTAAGAAATTCTAATTTTCAGTAACACATCATGGGGTGTATCCCCAACGAAGGGAATTTATTTCTTCCCAGATTTCCAAAACGAGAAAACAGGTGAAGGGAGGTCTTTTTTGTAACCCATAAACAACAGATTCATTGATCATTAAGAGGAGAATTGCATATGGAGAAAAAAGGAGTTTGTTTTGCCCGTAAGTTCATTTTGGCAGTAGGGGTGTTCTTTTTGTTACTCATTTTGCCGGCAGTGAATGCAGAAGCAAAGGAAGTATCCCTTGTAAAAGGGGATGCAATCAGGTATATGGGATATTCGACCCATTATTATTACGTGGATGGTAATCTGGCATTTTGTCTGGAGCCAGATATGAAATCACCGGGGAATGGTGCATATAGCGCATCAGAATTGGATTCGAAGTCACATCTTAGTAAAGCAATGTATTACATGTACGGTGGACCGGGGTATGAGCAATATATCAAAAGTTCACTGACCGGAGGCTGGGGTGAAGATGCCAATGCTTATTGTCTGACCCATTGTGTATTATCATACATTTATGACGGCTGTGATCAGAACAGTGCAGCGTTTAAAGGCCTGAATGCAGACATTGCCAGTGCGGTAGTCATGTATGCGGATTATGTAAAAAATCTTCCGGATATACCAGATGCAGAGCTGGCACTTTCTGAAAATGGGCTGACGGCTTATTATGACCGGGAGCAGAAATGTCAGAGAACCAAAAGTATTCGTCTTGTAGGGGATACGGCAAATAGTATCACCGTTCCGCTTTCTGATGGAGTCATGCTTGTTAATGAGACGAGAGGCACGAGTGAAAGTGGAAATGTCAAAGTATCGGGAGGAGACACATTTTACTTAAGGGCAGATGTTGCATATGGAAATGGAACGACTTGGAGCAGTGGTGAAATCAGGGGAGAAATTGCAAAATCATGGAAAATTCTTCTGGTCAAGACCGGAAATGGAAGTCAGAATATTGGGACAGCTTCTATGCAGCAGATTGTATCATCACCAATCGAATTGCAGGTAAAATGGCTGGATAAGCCGGAGCTTCAGGTAGAAAAAAATGCAGATAAGTCCGGTAAAACTTATAAATTAGGGGATATTATTACATACACGCTGGATGTGACTCAGCAGATTGAAAAAGCCATTGCAAAAAATGTGGTGATCACGGATACGATTCTTACAGAAGGAGTAAAACTTCAGAAAAATTCAGTGATATTGTTAAATGAAAACGGTGAGAAAATTCCTGACGCAAAGATTACAGTGCAGGGGAATTCTTACACAATTCATGCAGGTGAATTCCTGGAGGGACCGGAAAGCGGTCAGAAGTACACGGTAGAATATCAGGTTGCAATTACTGACGAGAGCGTAATTGGAAAAGAGATTGAAAATGAAGTAGTTGTGTGTTCTGAAAATGCAGAAGAAGTTAAAGACAGAGAGACTGTGAAAGTAGAAGAAGAACCAAAACCTGAGCCGGGAGAGCCGAAAGTGGAAGAACCGACACCGGAGGAGCCAAAAGTGGAGGAGTCGAAAGTGGAAGAACCGAAAGTAGAAGAACCGCAGATACCTGTTACACCGGCAGTTACATCGGCGAAATCATTAAAAGCATCAACTGTGAAAACGGGAGATGTAGCAAATATAACAGGAATTATCCTGATACTGATTCTTTCTTGCACCGTGATTGTGCTGTGTGGTACAATGAACGCATGGCGAAAAGCTAAGAAACATCATAAAAAGCACTAATGGAAAGAACAGGAGGTTGTCGTGATGGGAATGACAATGACGCAGAAAATATTAGCTGCGCATGCTGGACTGGATCATGTAGAAGCCGGACAGTTAATAGAAGCAAAATTAGACGTAGTAATGGCAAATGATATTACAGGACCGATGGCACTGCCGATTTTAAAGCAGATGTCCGACACTGTATTCGATAAGAATAAAGTAGTATTTGTACCAGATCATTTTACACCGAACAAAGATATCAAATCCGCAGAGAATTCAAAAGCAATCCGTGAGTTTGCAAAAGCACAGGGACTGCACTGGTATTTTGAACAGGGAAAATCCGGAGTAGAGCATGCAATCCTTCCGGAGGCAGGAGTTGTTGCAGCCGGCGAACTGATTATCGGAGCAGACTCACATACCTGTACATATGGAGCACTTGGAGCATTTTCAACAGGTGTGGGTACAACAGATATCGCAACAGGAATGGCTATGGGAGAGCTGTGGTTTAAAGTGCCGGCTGCAATCAAATTCGTATTAACTGGAAAACCGGGCAAGTATGTAAGTGGTAAAGATATTATCATTCACATCATTGGAAAGATTGGTGTAGACGGTGCCCTTTACAAATCTATGGAATTTACCGGAGACGGAATTGCCAATCTGTCTATGGACGATCGTTTTACAATGGCGAACATGGCAATCGAGGCAGGTGCAAAGAACGGAATCTTCCCGGTAGACGACAAGACAATCCAGTATCTGAATGAGCATACAAAGAAAGAATATACAGTCTATGAAGCCGATGAGGACGCTGAATATGAGCAGGTCGTTGAAATCGATCTTGCAGAAGTCCGTCCAACCGTTGCATTCCCACATCTTCCTGGAAACGCAAAAACGATCGATGAGATCGAGGCTATGGAGCCAATCAAGATCGATCAGGTTGTTATTGGATCCTGTACGAATGGACGTATGGAAGACATGAGAAAGGCAGCAGCAATTCTCAAAGGTCATAAAGTACACGAAGATGTACGTGTTATGGTAATTCCGGCTACTCAGAAGATTTACAAACAGTGTATCCACGAAGGACTGATGGATATTTTCGTAGATGCAGGATGTGCAGTGAATACACCGAGCTGCGGACCATGTATGGGTGGACATATGGGTGTTATGGCAGCAGGAGAAAAGTGTGTATCGACAACGAACCGTAACTTTGTAGGAAGAATGGGACATGTAGATTCCCTGATCTATCTTGCATCACCGGAAGTAGCAGCAGCAAGTGCAATTGCAGGATGCATCGCAAATCCTGAGAAAGTGGAGGTCGTTGAATAATGAAAGCAAAAGGACATGTATTTAAATATGGAGACAACGTAGATACAGACGTAATCATTCCGGCAAGATACCTGAACTCTTTTGATGCACAGGAACTTGCAAGCCATGCAATGGCAGATATTGATCCGGAATTTGTAAATAAGGTACAGCCGGGAGATCTGATTGTGGCAAATAAGAACTTTGGATGTGGATCCTCCAGAGAGCATGCGCCACTGTGTCTGAAAACAGCAGGAGTAAGCTGTGTTATAGCAGAGACATTTGCCAGAATCTTCTATAGAAATGCAATCAATATCGGACTTCCGATCATCGAATGTCCAGAGGCTGCGAAAGGAATTGAAGCCGGAGACGAAGTGGAAGTTGATTTTGATAATGGTATGATCTATAATCGTACAAAAGGAACGGAATTTAAGGGACAGCCATTCCCGGAATTCATGCAGAAACTGATTGCAGCAGGCGGACTTGTAAAATATACAAATAGTAAAAAAGTAAAATAAAAGTGATGCCAGGCAGAGAATTACAGGATCATAGAAGGGTGGAACAGATGGATTTATATTATAAAAGTACAAGAAATTCTAATTTGAAAGTGACTGCATCGGAAGCAATTTTAAAAGGACTTGCTCCGGATGGAGGACTTTTTGTGCCGGAGAAGCTTCCGGTACTTGGAAAGTCTATGGAAGAACTGAAGGATCTGAACTATCAGGATACTGCTTATGAAGTTATGAAGTGTTTCCTTACAGATTTTACAGAAGAAGAGTTAAGGAATTGTATTGAAAAAGCATATGACAGCAAGTTTGATGATGAGGCAATTGCTCCACTTGTAAAAGTAGAAGATACTTATTATCTGGAACTGTTCCATGGAGCAACAATTGCATTTAAAGATATGGCACTTTCTATCCTGCCACATCTGATGACAACATCTGCAAAGAAGAATCAGGTGAAGAATGAAATTGTAATTCTGACTGCCACATCTGGAGATACAGGAAAAGCTGCTATGGCAGGATTCGCAGATGTAGAAGGAACAAGGATTATCGTATTTTATCCAAAGAATGGTGTCAGCAAAGTACAGGAACTCCAGATGAGAACCCAGAAAGGGGTAAATGTAGATGTAGTTGCAATTCATGGAAACTTTGATAATGCCCAGAGTGGAGTAAAGCAGATGTTCGAAGATCAGGAACTTGCAAAAGAACTGGCTGATAAGGGATACCAGTTCTCATCAGCAAACTCCATCAATATCGGACGTCTTGTACCACAGGTCGCTTATTATGTATATGCATATACAAAACTGCTTGCAAATGGAGAGATTAAAGACGGCGAGAAGATTAATGTAGTCGTACCGACTGGTAACTTTGGAAATATTCTGGCAGCGTACTATGCAAAGAATCTGGGTGTACCGATCGCAAAATTAATTTGCGCTTCTAATGATAATAAAGTATTATATGATTTCTTCCAGACAGGAACGTATGATAAGAACCGTGAGTTTGTATTAACGACATCACCTTCCATGGATATTCTGATTTCCAGCAACCTGGAGCGTCTGATCTATCTCATCTATGGTGAAGATTCAGAGAAGACAAAAGAGCTGATGGAAGAGCTTAAGACAACCGGAAAGTATACAATTACACTGGAAATGAAAGAAAAACTAGCTGATTTTGCTGCCGGATATTCTACAGAAGAAGAGACGGCAGAAAGTATTCATGATACCTATCAGAAGACAGGATATGTCATGGATACACATACAGCAGTTGCAGCTCATGTATGCGGACAGTATCGTGCTAAGAGTGGTGATCAGACAAAATGTGTCATTGCATCTACAGCAAGCCCATACAAATTCGTAAAGAGTGTGATGAGTGCTATCGATGCAGAGAATGCAAATGCAGATGAATTTGATCTTCTTCCAAAACTGCAGGAAGTATCCGGTGTTCCGATGCCACAGGCAATTAAAGATATTCTGGATGCAAAAGTACTTCATGATCTGGAATGTGATGCGGATAAGATGAAAGATACGGTCAAAGGAATACTTGGAGTATAATGTAAAAATGTCATGAATTTACATGAAATAGTTTAAGTATTGTTTAGAATTTAATATCAGGGTATTTAAAAGGCCTCTTTAAAATGAAGACAAAGTAAAAAGTCTTGGTTTTAAGGAGGCCTGTTATTATGAGAAAAAAAGCAGAGAAAAAGTGAACAGTATAACAAAAAGTAAGTCTCAGATAATAAAAGAAAATCTTTGTACACTTCTTCTTATTGATAAAAAAGTTTCATCAGTTAGGTAAATAAAACCAGACCATTGACTTATACCTTGGAGGGGTATAACATGAGAACGTCAGAGAGAAGAATCTGATTAAGAGTGGAGAGTCAACTGTTAATTAGATTAGATGCTTCGTTGACAAATAGAAAATATAATCTGGCAGAAACCAATAACAGGAGGCAGATAGAATTATGATAAAGACGGTATTAAAGGTAAATGGCATGATGTGCGGTATGTGTGAAGCACATATGAATGATCTGGTACGCAAGAATTTTAATGTAAAGAAAGTGACTTCTTCCGTAAAAGGTGGTGAGACAGTTGTAATCAGTGAAGAGAATCTGGATATCCCATTTCTGAAAAAGGAAATCAAAGAGATTGGCTATGAACTGGTAGACGTCCATACAGAGCCATATGAGAAAAAAGGATTCTTTCATTTTGGAAAGAAATAATCGTAAGAAATAAAAACAAGAGAATAGAGTATCTCGGAATAAAAGGTCGGAACACATGTCCCTGTGAAGTTTGAATGGATAACTTCGCAGGGATTTTTTTGATGATGGGAAATTGCATTTCCTATTATAAAAAAGCGTCATGCAGAAATCGTACTTGTAGTAAGAAAATATTGCGGGAATCTTTAAGAAATATTTAGAATTGACTGCGTTTATTTTAAGAACCGGATGATAAGCTTGTTACTGTAAGGAAGAGGAGGTAATGAACAATGAAAATACTGATTACAACAGACTGGTACAGACCTGTGATAAATGGAGTTGTGACTTCCGTGTTAAATCTGACAGAGCAATTGGAAAAACGTGGTCATGAAGTAAAGGTTCTGACGCTTTCCAGAAACTGTCATTCATATAAAGAGGAAAATGTGATCTATGCAGGATCGGTAGGTATGGGAAAGATATATCCACAGGCAAGGGTGAAGATTCCGGTTGTGGCGAGAGAATATATGGAAGAGTTGCTTGCATGGAAGCCGGATCTGATTCATTCCCAGTGTGAATTCTCGACATTTTTTCTGGCAAAAAGAATTGCAGGAGAATTAGATATTCCAATCATTCACACATACCATACTGTATACGAGGATTACACACATTATTTCTCACCACAGAAAGCATGGGGCAGGAGCCTGGTACAGATGATGACAAGAAAATTATCAGATCAGGTTGATGCCATGATCGCACCAAGTGGAAAGATAGAGCGGATTCTGGAAGGCTACCGGGTAAGCTGTCCGGTCAGTGTTGTACCGTCTGGAATCGATACAGAAAAATATAGAAGACGAATTGATGATGGAAGCAGAGAGGCGCTTCGGGAACGATATGGCATAAAGAAAGAAGAAATTGTTTTCGTTTATGTTGGAAGAATAGCAAAAGAAAAGAACATTGAAGAGTTGCTTTGGTATCAAAAAAGTGTACAAAACAATATAAAACTTGTCTTAGTAGGAGACGGGCCATATAGAACTACACTGGAAGAAAAGGCAAAAGAATATCAAGTAACAGATAGTGTAATCTTTACAGGAATGGTGTCGCCAGATGAAGTCGCCAGATATTATCAGATTGGAGATCTTTTCGTCAGCGCATCAACAAGCGAGACACAGGGTATGACATATGATGAGGCGCTGGCTGGTGGAGTACCGCTTTTATGTAGAAAAGATGATTGCCTGAAAGAGGTAGTTACGGAAGGAAAGAATGGCTGGCAGTATGAAAAAGAGTCTATGTACCTTGAGTGTATACAGAAATGGAAGGAGTTCAGTGAAGATGAAAAGAGGAGAATGCGCAATACAGCAGTTCGGACAGCAGACCAGTTTTCCAAAGAGAGCTTTGCAAAGCGGGTGGAGAAGGTTTACCTGGCAGTGCTGGAAGAAAGAAAAAGACGGAATGTCTATGCGGCTTAATGATAGAAATCAAATGGCGAAAATATGGAATCTGGTTTCACTTGCCGGGTTATTGATCTGTGTAGTACTTGCATTCTGGGCATACAAAAACGGTATTCTTAATTCTGTGGATACATTACAGGCATTTATCAGTAAGTTCGGATATGGAGGAATGGCAATCTTTGTACTGATTCAGATTGTCCAGGTGGTCATTCCGATTCTTCCGGGAGGAATCAGCTGCCTGGGTGGAGTGATTTTCTTCGGACCATGGCTTGGATTTTTATATAACTATATAGGAATCTGTATTGGCTCACTGGCAGCATTTGGAATATCCAGAATGATGGGACGTCCGGTTTTACATAAGATGTTCTCGGAAAAATTGATTCAGAAATATGATTCCTGGACAGAAAAAGACAGCCGGTTCTTAAAATTATTTACACTGGCAATCTTTTTTCCGGTAGCACCAGATGACTTCTTATGTTATCTGGCAGGAACGACGAAGATGACATGGAAGCAGTTCTCACTTGTCATTTTGCTTGGAAAACCATGTTCCATTGCACTTTACAGTCTGGGACTTACGACAGCATTTCGGATGATATTCTCAGTCTAATGTGTTATCGGTAGAAGGTAAAATGTTGCACCTTGAACAAAGATTAAGAATGGGGAGATGAAATTATGAAGACATATATATACGAAGGCGGTCTTGGTATCGTCGCAAAAAGTGGTGTGGGCAGTGCAATCAAACACCAGAAGAATATGTTGAAGCAGGCAGATATTGAAGAAGCAAAAAGCTGGAAAGAGGCGGATATTGTACACATTAATACGGTATTTCCAGATTCCGTGCTGGCAGCCTGTCTGGCAAAAATGCAAGGTAAGAAAGTCGTCTATTATGGACATTCAACGATGGAGGACTTCCGGAACTCTTTTATCGGTTCCAACCGTTTCGCACCTCTTTTTAAGAAATGGATCTGTTTCTGCTACGGTCTTGGAGATATTGTCATTACACCGACAGAGTATTCCAAAGGTCTTTTGAAAAGCTATGGAATCCAAAAGAAAATCTATGCTGTTTCCAATGGAGTAGATACGGAATTTTTCCAATCCAGAAATAAAGAGAAAGAAAAGCAGGAGCTTCATGAGAAATATAAAATTCCAATGAATCGTAAAGTGGTTGTATCAGCAGGGCATCTGATTCAGAGAAAAGGTATTCTGGATTTCCTAAAGCTGGCAAAGATGATGCCGGAAACAACCTTTATCTGGTTTGGAGGCGGAAATGACAGCCTGGTGACACAAGAAGTAAAAGAAGCAGTAAAAAAGAAAAGTGAAAATGTAATCTTTGCCGGATATGTGGAAGCAGAAGAACTTCGGAACGCCTACTGCGGAGCCGACGCATTTGCATTCTTCAGCTATGAAGAGACGGAAGGAATAGTAGTGCTGGAGGCACTTGCCTGTGAAGTGCCGGTAGTCCTGCGGGATATTCCTGTATATAAAGAATGGATTCAAGATCAAATGCAGGCATATAAAGTACATAATCTGGAAGAATATAAGCATAATTTGATGCATATTTTCAAGGAAGATCAAGAAGAATTAAAGGGAAATGCAAGAGAACTTGCAGAACAAAGAAGCATTCGAAGTGCTGGTGAAAGATTAAAAGTTGTCTATCGACTGTCTGGGGTGAATGTGCTACAATCAACTTATAAGGGTCTTCTGCATAGAAGTGTGTGGAAGCAGGAAGCATAATCAGGAAAGGAAGTATTTGTTATGTCAAAAGAAACTTTAGAGTATGTTGTAGCAAAAGCAAAAGAGCTGATTGCAGCACCGAGCTGTAGTGCAGAGGCAAAAGAAGCAGCCCAGGCGTGGATTGCAGCAGTGGGAACGGACAAGCAGGCAGAAGAGACAAAGAAATTCATCGCTGAGATGGAAGAAGATATTATTCCAATTGATGGACTGATCGCATTTGCAGAGTCCGATGCAGGAGCAAAAGTATTTGGCGGAGCGGAAAAAGCCAAAGGTGTAGCAGAGCACGGAAGAGAGATCAAGGCAGCAGGAGCAAAGTACTGTGACTGCCCGGCATGCGCAGCAGTAGAAGCAATTCTCAGTAAGAAAGAGGAACTGATGGGATAGAGAATTATGTAAAATATAAAGGTCTTCTATGATAAAATGAATCATAGGAGGCCTTTTATTATGGCAAACAGAAAAAACAACTTTACAAACCGAAACTAATGACTGAGGGAAAGAAAAATTATTTTTCCCTGGGAATGGATTAAAAAGAGTCTTATGGGTCAAAATCAGACAAAGCTTGTCTAAAAATTTTTATAATCCAGATATACAAACAGTGATAAAGATTCAAAAGAGGAGCATTATGAAAATGACGAGGACATTCAAAGTTCTATAAAGATGAAAAGAAATAAAAAAACTATAAAAGAAATTAGAAAGTGAGAAAAGAAATGATTTGGTTTACATCAGATATGCATCTCGGACATGAGAAGGCATTGGACTTCACATGTCGGCCATGGAATCAGATTGATGAAATGAATGAAGGAATTATTGCAAATATTAATGAAAAGGTGAAAGAAAATGACGAGTTATATATACTTGGGGATTATTCTTTTAAGATTACAGCTTTAGAGGCAGCAGCACTCAGAAAGAAAATCTATTGTAAAAAAGTTCATCTTGTGCCAGGAAATCATGACAAGGACTGGAATAACAAACTCGTACAAGGAACTTTTATTGTTGAGCAGCCAATCACAGTATTGAAAATCGATGGAAGAAAGTATGTCCTTTCACATTTTCCAATGGCAGACTGGCAGTCTATGTCACATGAGTCAATTCATTTACATGGTCATATTCATAGTGAGGGGAGTCTTTATAATGAGATGAATCGTATGCAGGGATTATATCGTTATGATGTCGGAGTCGATGCAAATGGATATTCACCAGTCAGTATGGAAGAAATTTTGGCATGGTTTGACGGAGTGGAATGTCGGGGCAGAGTCAAGTGGAAGGACTGGGTAGATGAGACCGGAGATAAGAGAGTGCGGAGAAAGCTTGCAGGGCTGTAAAGAGTTATGAAAGACTGATATTTCTTTCTGAACCACTATATTTTTGTATTGCAAGAAATAATATAAAAAGATTGTATTATTTGTATTATGTGATATAATACAAATAAAAGCGAAGATATAAAATCCTTGTTGCAAGATAAGATAATAGATTCAGAAGGAGACAATCATGATTATTAAGATCAATACAAAATCAGAGACACCGATTTACCTGCAGCTACGTAATGAGGTTGTGAAGGGAATCGGAAAAGGTGAGTTTGAGATTGGTGAATCATTGCCAACTGTCCGTCAGATGGCTATGGAACTTGGGGTAAATACAATGACCGTCAGTAAAGCATATCAGTTATTAAAGACAGAAGGTTTTATCGAGACTGACCGGAGAAAGGGAACTGTTGTCTGTAATTTACGGGATTCTAGAAGAAGTTCAGATGGAGAATTTCAGGAGAAGCTTGCAGATGAACTGGAGCTTCTGAGCGCAGAGGCAACGATTCGAGGCATGGATCAAAATGATTTTATGGATTTATGCCGTAAGGCATTTCAGGGAATGGAGGTTGCATTTTCATGATTTTAGCAATCATATTCTTAATAACAGATCTTTTTATGGTGGGAATTGCCTATGCAGTGTATGGAAGAACAGCAGTAGAAGGTTACAGTGATGGAATGGTTCTTGGAGTACATATACGACGTGAGAAGCAGGAAGATCCAGTACTTGTAGAATTTATGAAAAATTATAAAAAAGATGTACGGAAGGTTTATTTGGGACTTGGTATATCCGGAGTTGTTATTTGTGGATTGTGTTTCTGGTATACATCAATATTTATGTGTGTGTGGTGTGTATGGTTTCTGTGTTATATTGTGGGCGCAGTCGGTGTCATGTTCAGGAATCACAGGAAACTTTATGATTTGAAAATTCAATATAGATGGGGAACGTCGGGAGAAGATACAGAAGAAAGCACGGCAATGACAGGGGTCGATACTAAGACTATGATGCATAGTGAGAGAATGAGTCTGCCATTGTGGTATCATATTGTCTTGATTCTAATACTGGCAGTTCCATTTGCTTTTAAAGGCTTTCGAATTTATCTTGGAACGTTTTCCGAGAATTCACAGGGCTGGATTTTATTTTTGACCTCTGTAATTGTCGGCGTTGTATTTCTGTGGATTGCATGGATATTCAAAAGAGGAGCGAACCGGATTTACAGTGAGAGTTCGGAGCTGAATTTCAGAATTAATTATCTGGAAAAGAAGAGCTGGAGTATCTGCTTTCTTGTGGCAAATATTTGTAATGCGATTGCATGGCTCTATCTTGCATATAGAATGACAAAAGAAGAATGGATTTATAATCTGGATATTATTATATATGCCACAGTGCTGTGTGTACCTGCAATAATTGCTATAGCAACTGCTATGTGGATTAAGAAACAAAAAAATGTACTACAATGTGAAGATGAAACGCCAATGTATATGGATGATGATTACTATTGGAGAAATGGCTGGTATGATAATCCGGGTGATCCAAGATTATTTGTGCAGGACAGATTCAACAGTATGAATTATACAACAAACGTTGGAAAGCCGGCAGGAAGGTATATGTTCGGTGGCATTTGTATTGTAGTTGTAGTACTTTTGTTCTGGATGTGTATTGTCTTTTTAAGAATGGATTTTACACCGATTCGTCTTGTGGCAGACGGAGCGGAAGTCAGAATTACTTCCGGATATACGAATACAACTATGAAGAAAAAAGAGATTCGGAGTGTAAAATTATTAAAGAACGGACTGCCGGAGGATCATTACAACCGGACAAATGGATTTTCAGATGAGAAACAGCTGCTGGGAAAATTTGAAGGAAAGAAGACTGGAAAATGCCGGATGTATGTGTGGCTGGACCAGGAAAATGTGATTGAAATTAAGGCGACAGATTATACAGTGTTTATAAATAGTAAAGATGAAGATGAGATGAATGCATGGTATCAGGCATTAAAGTAATGAACAAAGCGTTCGGAGTCAGTAGGAGAAATTCGTACTTGTTCCGGACGCTTTTTATGTTATGATATGTAGGAACATTTATACAAGGATAATAAAATTATAGAATATAATTTATATGGGAAAGGAAGAAAGAAAATGGCAAAGACCACTCAGAGAGGTAGTTGTGAGACTTGTACGTATTATACATATGATGAAGAATATGAAAGCTATATGTGTGATGTGAATATGGATGAGGATGAATATATGCGTCTGATTTCTGACCAGCATTACCAGTGCCCGTATTATCGAAATGGGGATGATTACCGCATTGTAAGACATCAGATGTAATATATCAGCTTCATATCTAAAACTTTTATTAAAAACATTTCTCAGTGTGAAAAAGTATACAAATTTACGCTATAATTAGATGAACTAAAAATTACAGTCAAAATATAACTATAGGAGAATTTGAATGCTTCAAATACAACACATCAAAAAAGAGTACCGGACTGGAAGTCTGGTACAGAAGGCTCTGGACGATGTGAGTCTGAATCTGAGAGATAATGAATTCGTAGCAATCTTAGGTCCCAGTGGTTCCGGTAAAACCACGCTTCTGAATATTATCGGAGGACTGGACCGCTATGACAGCGGAGATCTTATCATCAATGGCATTTCCACAAAAAAATATAAGGACAGAGATTGGGATTCGTACCGTAATCATACGATTGGTTTTGTATTCCAAAGTTACAATCTGATCCCGCATCAGACGGTGCTTGCGAATGTTGAGCTGGCATTGACAATTTCGGGAGTCGGGAAGGAAGAACGAAGAAAGCGTGCAGTGGATGCACTGGAGAAGGTGGGTCTTGGGCAGCAGCTTCATAAGAAGCCGAACCAGATGTCGGGAGGCCAGATGCAGAGAGTTGCAATTGCAAGAGCGCTGGTCAATGATCCGGAGATCCTGCTTGCAGATGAGCCGACCGGAGCACTGGACAGTGACACCAGTGTGCAGGTCATGGATCTTCTTAGAGAGGTAGCGAAAGACCGTCTGGTCGTTATGGTCACACATAACCCGGAACTGGCAGAGCAGTATGCGACCAGGATCGTCAATCTGAAAGATGGAAAGATTCGTTCGGATACCGATGAATATATTATGGAAGAGGAAAATCTGGCACCGCCGGAGCATAAGAATATGGGGAAATCTTCCATGTCTCTTCTGACGGCACTGTCACTGAGTTTTAATAACTTAAGGACAAAGAAAGCAAGAACTCTTCTGACTTCTTTTGCAGGATCTATTGGAATTATCGGGATTGCATTGATTCTGGCTCTTTCAAATGGAGTCAATGCTTATATCCGGTCTATTGAGGAGGAGACATTGTCTGAATATCCACTGCAGATACAAAGTACCGGATTTGATCTCACTTCCATGATGGTGGGTATGAATGGGGATTCCGGAAGCAGTGATGATAAGAAAAGTGGAAAAGATAAAGATAAGGTAAAGGTCATGCAGGTAGTCACCAATATGTTTTCAAAGATGGATTCCAATGACCTTGGTGCTTTAAAAAAATATCTGGACAGTGGTGAATCTAAGATTCATGACTATACAAAAGCAATAGAATATTCTTACAATGTGATGCCGCAGTTGTTCCGACAGGACGGTGACAATATTCGTCAGGTCAATCCGGATCAGTCATTTTCCTCATTGGGACTTGGTGCATCTGCAGGTTCGAATAGTCTGATGTCCTCCATGATGAGTACTAATGTGTTCTTTGAGATGCCGGAAAATACGGATCTCTATGAAGAACAGTATGATGTAAAAGCCGGAAGATGGCCGAAAAAATATAATGAATGCGTTCTTGTACTGACGCCGGATGGTTCTATGAGCGACTTCTTATTATATACATTGGGACTCAGAGACCAGGTTGAACTCGATAATATGATTAAGCAGTTCATCAACGAAGAGACGATAAAAACGCCTGAAAACATCGGAACTTATACTTATGATGATATTTTGGGAAAGACATTTAAACTGGTAAATGCTTCAGATTATTATGAATATGACGATCAATATCAGGTGTGGAAAGACAAAACTGACAATGCGGATTACATGAAAAAACTGGTCGAAGACGGTGAGAATGTAAAAATTGTGGGAATCGTGCAGTCAGCTGAAGATGCGAAGGCTTCATCACTGACACCGGGAATTAACTATACCTCAGATCTTGTAAATCATGTGGCAGAACAGGCAAAAGACAGCGAGATTGTAAAACAGCAGCTTGCGAACCCGAATGTAAATGTATTTACCGGGGAAGAATTTGGCAATACAGATGGGAACAATGGATTTGACATGAATTCTCTGTTCAGTATAGATGAGGATGCTCTGAAAAATGCATTTGGTTTTGACAGCAGCGCCATGAACAATCTTGGAAGTTCCATGGATCTGTCGGGACTTGATCTTTCCAAGGCATTTCAGATGGACGGAAATTCTATGGATTTGTCCGGTATGGTGAATCTGGATCAGGTAGAAATCAACATGGGCAATATGCCACAGATGAATTTGGGGGATATTCTTACGAATCTGGATGTACAGGTCAATGCGGATGGCATGCAGAAAATGTTAATTAGCCTTTCGGAAGGGTATCAGGAATATGTAAAGAGTCATCCGGAAGCAGATTATTCCAATCTTGGAAATCAGATTGCAGAATATCTGACTTCCGATCAGGCAAAGGGCATTATTCAGAAATATTTGAAAGACATTCTGAAAAATAACGGGGAAGTTACGATTACACCAGAGCAGATTAAGGAACTGTTGACCAGCGTGATGAGTGATTTTCAAAGCTGGCTTGTAGAGCAGAACGCTAATCCGGGCGCAGAGGAATTTGGAACATACTTCCAGCAGTATCTACAGACCGGGCGTGCCAATGCAATTGTAAATAAATGGGCTAATGAAATATTTGGAGATATAGATTTCAACATTTCCAGTGACACACTGCAAGCTATGGCAAAGGAACTGGCAGAAGGTTATACTGCATATGCAAAGGAAAAAAATTATGCAGATCCGACAAAGATGGCAGAGAACTTTGTGAATTATATAAAGACGGATGATGGAAAGAGACGCCTGAATCAGGGACTTTCAGAGGCAATCAATATGGATAGTCTCCAAAAGCAGATCAGTACGGCCGTGAATAGCTATATGGGTCAGTCCATGGGTGCATATACCGGTGCCATTTCTCAGGCAATCAGTACACAGATGACATCTGCTATGAGTCAGGTGACCACGCAGCTTGCCGGTGGACTTGAAACGGTTATGACATCTGCCATGAATCAGATAGGAGAAAATCTGCAACATGCACTTGGAGGTGCTATGGATTTTGATGCGGATGCATTTGCAAATGCATTCCAGTTCAATATGACGGAAGATGATCTGACGGAACTTATGATGTCCATGTCTGGGACACAGAGCGCTTCCTATGATAATAATCTGCAGCAGCTCGGATATGCAGATTTCAGTCATCCGAGTTCCATTTCCATTTATCCAAAAGACTTTGATAACAAAGAAAAAGTGGTAGAGGTTCTGGATCATTATAATCAGCAAATGGAAGACGAGGGAAAAGAAGAGCAGGTGATTTCTTATACAGATATAGTAGGAACAATGATGTCATCCGTGACCACTATTATCAATACAATCAGTTATGTATTAATTGCATTTGTGGCAATTTCCCTGATCGTATCATCGATTATGATTGGAGTTATTACCTATATTAGTGTACTGGAGCGAAAGAAAGAGATTGGTATTTTAAGAGCTATCGGAGCATCCAAAGGAAATATCTCGCAGGTATTTAATGCGGAGACATTTATCATCGGACTCTGCGCCGGACTCATTGGTATCGGACTGACACTTCTGATATTGATTCCGGGAAATATGCTGATCCATGCGCTTGCAGGTAATAATCAGGTCAGCGCGGTACTTCCAGTCGCACCGGCGATTGTTCTGATTTTTTTAAGTGTCGTACTTACATTACTTGGCGGATTGATCCCTTCCAGGAAGGCAGCCAAGAGCGATCCGGTGACCGCACTTCGAACGGAATAGAAAAGAAAAAACAGTCCATACAATCTGAAAAGAGCGTATGGACTGTTTTTTCTCTTTATTTTTGTGTAAGGTATTTTGATAAAGTCCGTAGTAGTAATAATGTTTCTTCCTGATGTTGAAAGTCAAGTTTGCTAAACGTAGAAAGAAGAGAAATTTCTTTTTTCGAAAGTAAAAGAGAAGGAGCAGAAGTGCTAATTTCTAAGACTTCATCTGCCGAAAGTCCATACAAATTAATCAGTGTTGCGAATGTTTGAAGATCTGGTTCAGCAACATTATTTTCATAACCGGAAAGGGATTTTTTGTTGATACCGGTTAGTTCCATCACTTGTTTCTGAGTGAATTCTTTGTTTTCTCGTGCATTTTTTAAGACAGCGCCAATATCCTTCATATGCCTAAAAACTCCTTTTTATCATTATATTAAGGTAAAGGAATTCTTAAACCCTAAAAAGTCTTAAAAATAACGACAAAAATATTGACGTCTTAGAATATAAGACATATAATGGGAATGCTAGGATAGGCATGCAATGGGATAAGGCAGAAATTAAATAAACGAAAGTGAGGAAAAAAACAAGTATGAAGAACAAAGTTCTTAAACAAATGCTTGCGTTTTCTCTGGCTGTCGCTCTTGTAGGGGGGAATTCAGTAGCAACTTTTGCTGCTGAGCCAACTAACGGAACAGAGTCAAGTGCAAATACGCAAGCAGAAACAGATGCAACCGCTGAAAAAGTTGCGGTAGTTAATTTCAACATTGAAAACGGTAAATTTGATAATGGCACAAACTATGCACAGTATAAGTTGAGTGCAGGAGATACGCAGGATTTACCGAAAGTTACTGTAGATGACGGATATGAGTTCTTAGGTTGGAAAGTATCAGGAAAAAGTGACACAACTTGGAAAGCAAGTAAAAAAAGTTTTACTTTCGAAGATGCAAATGCAAACTTTTACCCAGCTACAGCGACAGAAGGCTATACTACAGTTACAGCAGAAGTAAAGAAGGTAGAGAAGAAAAAAACAGCTCATATCACATTTAATGTTGATCCGGAAAAGGGTAAATTTACAAATCCAGCGAACGCTGAGTATGTAAAATTTGATGATGATGAGTATTCAGAGACACAGTATAATGTTCCTAAAGTAGAAGGAATCAATGGATATACATTTACTGGCTGGAAATTATCCGGAGCAACAGATGGTAACTGGGATGCAGATGCAAAGACATTTGGAATTACAGGACTTGCTTATTATGCCAAAGGAAGTAATGACGGATATGCTACATTGGAAGCTCAGTTTAAGAAAGAAGCTAAGAAAGCTGATGCTGTTTTACGTGTTCATTATGTAGATGAGAACGGTACACCATTAGATGGATCACAGTATATTGTTTCATTAACAAAGAATGGAACAGTAGGTGAAAAAGCTACATTTGCTGCAACATCATTTACAGCTCCAGAAGGCTATGAATTAGTTGGTGATGTAACTGACGTGGAAGTAGCATATGGTAAAGACAAAGATGTCAATGTAAAAGTAAAAGCTATCAAAGAAGAAAAAGAAGCAAGAGACGTAATTGTAAACTTCAATGTCGCTCCAGAAGAGGGACAGTTTACAGATCCGGCAGGGGCAAAAGTTGTTACATATACAATTAAAGAAGATTCAGCAGATCAGTTCCTTGTACCTACAGTAGAGGCTAAAGAAGGTTACGAGTTTACAGGTTGGTTAGTAAACGGAAAAGAAGAAGGTTTCTGGAGTGCAGATGCAAAGACATTTGGAATTACAGGACTTGCTCATTTCCCAGAAGGATCTGACACAGGATATATTGTTGTAACAGCTCAGTTCAAAAAAGCTGAAGTAGCTAAGAGAAGCGTAACAATTAATGTTGCAATCGATCCTGAAAAAGGCGAATTTGTAGGAAGAGATGATAAGTATGCTACAATCACTTATACAGATCTTGATGAGTTTGCTGAGGCACCAATTCTTTTACCAGAAGTAAAGGCTAATGATGGATACAGACTTGCAGGATGGACAGTAGAAGGAAAAGAGTCAATCAAACTTGATGCAAATGCAACAACTTTAGGATTTGCAGGCCTTGCTCACTTTAATGACGGAGAAAATGTTGGATACATTTCTGTAGAGCCAGTTTTCGAAGAAGTGAAAGAAGAAAAAGCAGCAGTAGTTAATGCAAATGTAGTTGTAGATCCTGAAAAAGGTGAGTTTGAAGGATATGACGGAGCAACAAAGCTTGAGAACAATAATCTTCAGGAAGCTGATTATACACTTGGATTCCTTCCAATTGTAACAGCAAAAGAAGGATATACATGGACAGGCTGGGAAGTAACAAATAAAGCAGGTGAAGTAGTATACTCATTAGACACAAACACAAGCTCTATTGCGTTCCCATATGGAGTAGAAGATGACTACACAGTAACAGCTACATTTACAGAGAATAAGACAACAGCAGTAGTTAATGCAAATGTAGTTGTAGATCCTGAAAAGGGTGAGTTTGAAGGATATGACGGAGCAACAAAGCTCGAGAACAATAACCTTCAGGAAGCTGATTATACACTTGGATTCCTTCCAACTGTAACAGCAAAAGAAGGATATACATGGACAGGCTGGGAAGTAACAAATAAAGCAGGTGAAGTAGTATACTCATTAGACACAAACACAAGCTCTATTGCGTTCCCATATGGAGTAGAAGATGACTACACAGTAACAGCTACATTTACAAAAGATGAGACTCCAGTTGATCCGGTAGACCCAGTTGAGCCAACAGAGCCAACTCAGCCGACAGAGCCAACTCAGCCAGCTCAGCCAGCTACACCTTCTACAGACAATACAGTAAACAATACTACAAACAAAACTACTGACAATAAGAAGGTAGAGAAGACAGCAGCTAAGAAAGCAGAAGCAAAGAACGAAAATAAAAAAGCTCCAAAAACAGGTGATGAGAGTATGCCAATCGCTTACATGCTTACACTTGTAGGAGCAGCAGTGGCAGCAATTATTGTTCTGATTAAGAGAAAAAGAACAATCTAGAAACTGTGAATAATCACATGAAACACAAAAGACGGTATCGAAGATACCGGAATAAAAAGAAAAAAGCCTATATCCTGGCAGCCCTGATCTTATGCATAGTCATTGCGGCGGTAGCAGTTTTTGCTATCAGCCGCATGGCTGGTAAAGAGCAGACATCAAAAAATCAGACGGAAGTAAAAGCGCTTGTTATTAATGCTGAAAAAGTAGACGAAAGCAAACTGAAAGATTTGATTGAAAGTGCCGGAAAGATTAATCAGAGTGTTTATACAGATGAAACAGTAAATACTTTAAATCAGGCAAAAGAAGAGGCCGAAGAAACGATTCAGGGAAAGCCAAATCAGGAAGAGGTAGAAGATTCATATTTGAATCTGGTAAATGCAATTCAGTCACTGCAGAAAAAATAATGATATTTAATGTAATGTTTAGATTTTATAAAATGGAAACTAGATAAATCTACCTGTTGTAAAAAACGGGTAAATGAGTTATAATAATTCAAGAAGTAAGAACCTGGGATGCACGATAACTCCTGTTATTTTGAACCTACATCACTTTAAACGGGACTCTTATATCTTCGTAATATGTCGAGCCTTCATTATGCAGAGGATGGCAGAAAAGCGAATGCGGACACCCACCTAGCAGACAGCTAGGAGTCAAAATACAGGAACCGGCATTTTGGGGAACATACAAAAGATAAAGGACAGTCGTTTATGCGGCTGTCTTTTTCTAATGTGAGGGGGACATTTATTTGATTCCCCTTCTACTTGAGTGGGTGTTGAATCAATCATAGGGCATAATGATTAGGGAGAGAATAGAGTTTGAAACATTTTCGAGGAGAAAAGAGATTTTATTATGGTATGTCAGTGCTGGTTCTGGTGTTTATTATTGCAGGACTAACAAGTAATCTCGAAGGCGGAGTTCGTGGAAACCGTCAGGAAAAAGAAGCATTTGACCAGAAGCAGGAAGAAGTTCAAACGGAGCAGAAAAATCAGGGAGAAGAGACGCAGGTAGTGTCTAATCCGAATATCCGGGTTCTTCTTATGACGGATGGATATAAGAATACCATTCATCCGTCTGTGACAGTCAGCTCAACATCTGGACTTTCTATTACGTATGGGGAGAAAGTAGAAGAATGTGAAGCGGGGATGGAAGTGACATTTATGCCAGATGACAGCCGTTTTCAGAGTGGGAATATCCGAATCCAGGCAAAAGAAGGGGAGATTACGGTAAATAGCCTGAAGCGTGGATACGGGAGTCCTTCTTATCAAGGCATACTGGAGCTCCGGACAACAGCGGAAGGAATTGCGATTATCAATGAACTCCCCGTTGAGAATTATCTGTGCCGAGTCGTGCCCAGCGAAATGCCGTCCGGTTATGAAATAGAAGCGCTGAAAGCGCAGGCAGTCTGTGCCAGAAGTTACGCCTACAGGCAGATGGCAGAATATGGATATCCGGAATATGAAGCTCATGTGGATGACAGTACGAATTATCAGGTCTACGGCAACAGTGCACCGGCAGACAGCGCAGATCTAGCTGTTCAGGAGACGGCAGGACAAGTCGTGCGTCTGGACGGAGAGATTGTGACGACTTATTATTATTCCACTTCTTGCGGAAAGACGACCAGTATGAAAGCCTGGGGGAATGAGGCGAATGACGGAAACCGATATCTTCAGTCTGTAGAAGTAAAAGATGAGAACGGTGATTATGAGAGAAATCTGCCATGGTATCGCTGGGAGGCGAAGATTCAGGCAAAGACTTTATCAAATTTGATTGGACTAAATACCGGCAAAGATATTGGAACGTTGCAGAATATCAATATTTTGGAAAATGGACCGGGTGGTGTAGTATTAACAATAGAGGCTGTCGGTGACAAAGGTAGTGTAAGAGTCTCAACGGAAAATAAAATCCGGCGTGCTCTTGGAGGAAAAGGATACACAATTATAAAGCAGGACGGTACAAAAGTCAAAAGCAGCAAGCTTCTTCCAAGTGCATTTTTCACAATAAATAAGTCCGGAGATACATTTGTCATAAAGGGCGGCGGGTTCGGACATGGGATTGGCATGAGTCAGACCGGTGCGAATGAAATGGCAAAATGCGGAAAAAACTATCAGGAAATATTGACTTTTTTTTATCAAGGCGTCACCATTGGATAATTGTTCGTAGACAAAATGTATAAAATCGGGTAAAATATAAAATTATGTAACTGTTCAGAACAGGCGGTATCACTGGGAAAAGTAGAACGCCGGAACATAAACAAAGCTAGGTAAAAGTGATGAAAAAGATAAAAGAATTATATGATGACATCATGGAGCTGACTGGAGAGATAACGAAAGACCATGTAGGGGCATACGCTGCACAGACAGCATTTTTCTTTATGCTCTGCATGATCCCGATTATATTGTTGTTATTGACTATGGTGCAATATACGCCCGTCACAAAGGCTGATGTCATGACGGCTGTGATCCAGGTATTTCCATCATCGGTAGATTCATTGATTACATCCATTGTCAATCAGGTCTATAATCAGTCATCTGGTATTATCCCGATTACGATCGTGGTAGCACTTTGGTCTGCAGGAAAAGGTGTACTTGCCATGAGTTCAGGACTGAACTGTGTGTATAATTGCCGTGAGACACGTAACTATTTTTTCCTTAGGATAAGAGCAACTGTTTATACAGTAATGTTTATACTCGTTATTATATTTTTACTTGTGTTGTCGGTATTTGGTAACAGCCTGAATATTTTTATTGCTGAGCATGTACCATTTTTAAGAAATATGGCCGACTGGCTGATCCGGGCAAGGAATATCATTACACCGATTGTAATGATTGTATTTTTACTGTTGATATATAAATTCCTTCCTAATAGAAGAGACACATATAAAAGGCAACTTCCGGGAGCAGTATTTTCTACGCTGGGATGGATGGTCATTTCCTGGGTGTTTTCTGTATATGTGGATGTGTTCAAAGGATTTTCCAGTATGTACGGAAGTCTGACAACGATCATGTTGATCATGATGTGGATGTATTTCTGCATGTATTGCATTTTGATCGGCGGAGAGCTGAACATTTGGTTCGGGGAAAAGAATAGTTAGACAATATGATAGAGAATAACAATAATAAAACATATATATGGAAACAAGCTATTTGCTGGCGAGAGTAGAATGGGTTAAAATTAATTATGTAGAGTGCATAGTGATGATTATAATTCATTGAAAAGGGAATCCAGTGAGAATCTGGAACAGCCTATTCTACTGTGAAGCGGACGATGGTCTGGAAAATCACTCTGGCTAAGATGCAAGGGGAAGATATGATCAAAGGAGGATGCAAAGTCAGGAGACCTGCTATGTATATGTATGGGATTCCGGTAGGGGAAGAACAGCGGTTACGCTGTTTTTACTCTGCCTTTTTTAATACATAGAAATATAAAAAGTATAAGGACGATTATATGAATACTGCTATAATAGTCTGCTCCACACTTACAAATCATGTGAAAGCAGCACAGAAAAAAATGAATACAAATTATCCCATTATTGAACTGGATAATTCCAAGCATAGCAGACCGGAAAAATTCTGGCATTTGGCATTTCTTGCCATGGAACAACTTCCGGAGGAAATAGACACCGTGCTTTTGGGACTGGGAGTTTGTGGAGGGGCATCAGTAGGATGGACTTTTCCAAGGCGGACAATTATGCCAAAAGTTGATGATTGTATTACACTTTTAATGCATACGGACGAAAAGTTTCATTACAACTTAAAAGAAGTCGGACATTTTTATTTGACTGAAAACAGAGATTTGATGTCTATTGAACAGATGGAACAAGATTTAGTTTTAAAGTATGGCGAAAGAAGAGCCAAAAGAGTTATGAAAGTCTGGTTTGATGCTTACAAGAGTGTAGATATTGTGGATACAGGTGTTTATGATTGTTATTCAAAAGAATATGTAGAGCGTGCAAAAAGGGAGTCTGCAATTATAAATGTGCCATATCAATATGTGCCGGGAAGTAATATTATATTAGAAAAATTAGTGTCTGGGAAATGGGATGACCAATTTTTGATTATTGAAAAAGGAGGTGTAATGACAGAAGAAGATTTTGGAATGACAAACAAAGAGTCATTGCATACAACATATGTCGTGTAAAATGGACACCATATTGAAAGATTGAGGCGTAGTTTTTTTGAGTTTTACTATGTTCCCAATTCAAGAAAGGGAGGAAGTTATGGATTATACGGAATTAAAGAAATTAATGAGCGAGCAGAAGGTTGAGATGACTGCGGCGGAGCGTATCAAGGCCTATAACGAGGGGAAAGAGGTAGATCATATCCCGTATACATTACAGGCACCTGATCCGGCTATGGCAGATATTTTTGGATTTACAACATCACAATTTGCGAAAGACTTTGAAGTGAAAAGCGAAGTAATCAGACGAAGAAAAGAAGAATTTGGTCTGGATAGCTTTAATGTTGGATTAGGTCTTCGCACAATTGGCGTTGCGCTTGGTTCAAAGTTAGGGGTTCCTGAACATGGAATTGATTATATTGAACATCATGTGTTGCAGGATTATGCGGATTTCGACAAATTGGAAGTGACGGATCCTTATAAAAATCCAGTTCTTGCACCGATTTTGGAAAGTGCCAAGAGATTGAAAGAACGTTTCCCGGATGTTAGTATGACAACGAGTGTGGCAGGTCCGATTTCAACAGCTATAGCAGTCAGGCCAGTTGAAAAGGTTCTTCGCGATACGAGAAAGAATCCGGAAATGCTTCACAAATTGCTTGATTTGACAGTTGTCTGTTCTTTAAAATGGTTTGAAGCATTTTACCATGAGTTCGGATCGGTCGGAACGAATTTTTCCGATCCGGTAACCTGTATGGATGTAATTAGTAAGAAGCAATTTGATGAATTTTCGCTTCCTTATATTAAAAAACTGATTGATGGAACAGAGAAAATTATGGGATCAAGACCGGGAGCTCATATTTGTGGTAAGACAAGCCCTATTTAGAGTGATCTTGCAGATGCAGGTCTATTTTCATTCAGTATCGATAATTGCGAGGATTTGGAGGTTGCTAAGCGTGAGGTGGGTGACCGGATGCGCTTTGCCGGAAACGTTCCGCCGATCGAAGTGATGAAAGATGGATCGATTGATGATGTCATTGAGGTATGTAAAGACTGCCTGAGAAAATGTGGAGATAATCCAAAAGGTTACATTTTGAATACAGGATGTCAGCTCCCGATTGGTACACCGAAAAGAAATGTGGAGGCATTTATCTATGCGGCAAGAAAATACGGTCGTGGTGCGCAGTTAGGAAAGCTTCCGAAAGGTATTCTGGAAGATTAAAATATGTAATTTGTGCAAATGAAGCGACAAAAATGCAAAAATGATATTTTGAGGCAAAAAAGGGACACCGTGTTTCGCAGTTGGGGACGTAGTATTTTGAAAGTTTGCTACGTCCCCAACAAATCAAAAAATGCATAATTTTCCACATGAACTTGCAAAAAACTGGTTGATGAATCAGAATAAGGTATGATATAATTTTATATCAGAGAATAGGCATTGTCTTATGACAGTGCTTTTTTGGGGTAAAATATAACGTGGAAATGAAATCAAGTAAAGAGAGGTTAAAATCATGAAACAAAAGAAAAAAATGTCTTTGGCAATGCAGATTTTTATCGCATTGATTCTTGCAATTGTAGTAGGACTTCTGATGCAGAGTCATGCAGAATTTGCAGAGAGTTACATTAAGCCGTTTGGAACAATTTTCCTGAACCTTGTAAAGTTCATCGTAGTTCCAATCGTATTATTCTCCATTATGTGTGGGATTATTTCCATGCAGGATATTAAAAAAGTAGGAGCAATTGGTTTAAAGACCGTTGTATACTATATGTGTACAACCGCATTTGCAATCACATTTGGATTGATTGGAGGAAATCTGTTCAAAGGAATGTTCCCGGTCGTTGCAACAACAGACTTGACTTATGAAGCAGCAGAGTCGGTATCATTTATGGATACAATTGTGAATATTTTCCCATCCAATTTTATTGCACCGATGTCTGAGTCCAATATGCTTCAGGTAATTGTGATGTCAGTATTGTTCGGATTTGCGATTATTCTGATTGGACCGGAGAAAAATCCACGTTTGATCCAGGGGTGTAATGATTTGAATGATATGTTTATGAAATGTATGGAGATGATCTTAAGATTATCTCCAATCGGAGTATTCTGTCTGTTGTGCCCGGTTATTGCAGTAAATGGTCCGATGATCATCGGTTCACTGGCAATGGTGCTTTTAGCAGCGTATGTCTGCTACATTATACATGCAGTTGTTGTATATTCATTAGCAGTAAAGACAATGGGCGGTATGAGTCCGATCGCATTCTTTAAAGGAATGCTTCCGGCAATGATGTTTGCATTTTCCAGTGCTTCTTCCGTAGGAACACTTCCAATCAATATGGAGTGTGTAGAGAACATGGGAGCATCAAAAGAAGTGACTTCATTTGTGCTTCCGCTTGGAGCAACAATTAACATGGATGGAACTGCAATTTATCAGGGAGTATGTGCAATCTTTATCGCGTCCTGTTATGGAATCAACCTGACACTTCCACAGATGCTGACGATTATCCTGACAGCAACACTGGCATCTATCGGAACAGCAGGTGTGCCGGGATCTGGAATGGTTATGCTGGCAATGGTACTTACATCTGTAGGACTTCCAGTAGATGGAATCGCTCTTGTAGCCGGAGTGGATCGTATCTTTGATATGGGACGTACAACAGTAAACATCACAGGTGATGCAAGCTGCTGCATGGTTGTCACAAATCTTGAGAAAAAGAAAGCATTAAGAAAAAAATAAGTATATAGTTTCGCAAGTAGGAATGTAGAGCCATTCTTAATTATGTACACTTGGTTTTTATGAGTTTATTCTTTTTAGGAATTCCATGAAGACTGAGTGTATTTTATTTGAAAAAACGATAATTGGGTAGATATATCAATATTATTTATTTGAAATAAGCGTGCTTAATAATTATACTGGATGCAGAAGACTATATTAGTGATGGATTTGACATTTAAAAGGGAATCTGGTGAGAATACAGGGCAGCCTATTCTACTGTAAGATGGACGAAGCTTCAACGAAGTCACTGGTATTTATATCTGCAACAGAACAGCAGTAATATAAGCCGGGAAGAGGAAAGCAGAGGATGAAATCAAGCCAGGAAACCTGCTATATAGGAATTGGGATTTTCGGTAGGGAAAAGAACAGACACTTCGTTTTATTTTCCCTGCCTTTTTTAGTGGAAAAATATTTTATACTGATCGTTCATGACAGTGATAGAAGTTATAGTGTATAAAATCCAGGGGGAATATTGAGAAACTTATTGTTTGCATGTATAATACGAGGAGGAGATTTATGCACGAATTAGACCAGATGACACCGAATCAAAGACTGAATGCTTTTATGACAGGACAATCGATGGATCGAATGCTTGCAATGCCGGTCATAGTATCTATGTCAGGCGATGTATGTGGGATGACTCATCGCGAGAAAAGAAGCTCACCGGAGAATGAGGCAAAGTGTCAGATTGAAGCGTACAAAAGATTTGGTAATGACCTTGCAGTCATTGAATACGGGCTTCACATGGTAGGAGTTGGGCTTGGGGGAACGACCAATGATCCGGAGTTTCAGACACCTGCAATCGCAACGTATCCGCTTGAAAGTTTGGATGATATTGACAAGCTGGATCCGGAACGTCTGAAAAAAGAAAATGATCCGCACCTAAGACATTGTCTGGAGGCATGCCACATTGTAAAAGAAGAAATTGGTGATGAAGTACCGGTCGGGGTTCTGATTACTGGACCATATACAGCTGCCACAAGCTGTTATCCAGCAGAGAAGCTGTTCCGTGCCATGAGGAAATCACCAGAAAAGGTTCACAGACTTGTGCAGTTTACAACAGATTGTCTTATCGATATTTATAAAGAGTTCATTCAAGAAGGGGTATTGATCCTACAATGTGATCCACTCGCTTCTGGCACAATCTTGAGAAAGAGTCAGTATCAGGAGTTTGTGCTTCCGTATGCAAAAAAAGTAAATCAGGCAATTCATGATGCAGGAGGAATGGTCTGCTATCATATATGTGGGGATACGACCAAAACAATTGATGACATGGCAGATGCAGGAAGTGATATGATCAGTGTGGACAATGTCGTTGATTTGGAGCATGTAAAAAATACAGCAGGGCAGAAGATGCCGATTCTTGGAAATGTGGCACCGGTCGACTATTTTATTCAGGGAACAAAGGAAGAAATGGATGCAGCTGTAAAGAGGTGTTTGCAGAAAGCATGGGATTCACCGAATGGTTATATTCTTGCCTCTGGATGTGATCTTTCCGGTCAGGTAAAATTGGAGAATATTGAAGCGTTTATGAATGCAGCAAGAAAGTATGGAAAATGGCCATTAGATCCTAAGAACTTTGAGTAAAATGTGTCGGAAAGATAATCTGCCAAATTTGAATAAAAAGATATAAAATCAGAAAACTAATCTGATGGAGGTAGATAAACAGGACATGGTTGTTCAGATCATATCTGGATTTCGGGGATCCGGAAAAACAACATTCTTAAATCAATGTATAGAACAGGTAAAGGGAAAGACTGCGGTAATTCAAAATGATTTTGGTGCACAGGCAGTTGACCGGGAAAATGCAGAAGGCAGCTTGATCTATGAAGAAATCGGTGAGGGCTGTATTTGCTGTGGGATGGCACTTGAGTTTGAAGAAAAGATGCGCCGGATTGCCATGGAAGATTGCCCGGACAGAATTTTTATAGAAGCATCTGGATTTGGAAAACTGTCCGATGTCGTGAAAGTATGTACGCAGCTAAAAGAGAAGGAACATCTTGAGATGGTGATCGGACCGAATGTTACCGTTGTAGACATTGGCATGGTGGAGGCATATGCCTCCGGACTGGGAGAATTTTATGTAGACCAGATTGAACATGCAGATGTAATTCTGGTCAACAATATTGATTCAGACGATGTGGAATTGGAGGAAATAGAAGAAGGCTGGAAAGCGCTGGAACGACTGAATACGAAAGCGTTGAAAAGTGAAAATGCACGGGAAGTATTAAAAAGTGTAATGGAATCTGGAAGCGTAGATCAAAATCTTCAGATAGAAGGAGATACGCTTATAAAATATCTTGGAGCTGACGCATTTGTAGAAGTGCCGGATGGTATCCAGATCATCGCAGACAGTGCTTTTGAGTATTGCATGGAAGTGCAGGAAGTGCATTTGCCAGATTCAGTGGAACGAATTGGAAAGCATGCCTTTCAGGGGAGTGGAATCAAAAAGATACATTTACCGGAAAGCATAAAAACAATCGACATTTATGCTTTCAGCGGAACACCTCTGGAATATATAGAATTACCGGAGAATTTGCAGAAACTTGGGCACAGTGCATTCCGTTATTGCAGGATGTTAAAAAAAGCGAAGTTTCCAGAACATCTGGTGGAGATTCCGCATGATACATTTAATGATTGTGGAAAACTGCGGGAAGTAATACTGCCGCATGATACAGAAGTGATTGGGGCTCATGCATTTTCCGGGTGCGCGGCACTGGAACAGGTGGATTTACCGGAGAGTGTGAAGCGAATTGAAGAAGGTGCTTTTGTGACTTGTGTCAGTCTGGAGAAAGTACATTTGCCAAAAGGACTGGAGGTGGTAGAACGCAAGGTGTTTTACCGGTGTACGAATTTAAAAGAACTTCATTTCCCAAAACGGGTGACAGAGTTTGGCAAAGGCATCTTTTCACAATGTTCTGCATTAAAACGAGTGTATATAGAAGGAAATCCGGTGGATGAAGAAGTGTTTCAGGACTGGGATATGTGGACAACTTGCTATGATATGGAAGAAATCATTGCACCGAATATGAGGATTACGAGATTTGCAAAAGAATGGAGAATGTGGGCGGCAGCAGGACTTGCAGATTACCTGGTAGAACAGGGAGATGTAAGAAGTGAAATCCTTGATTCTTATGTGAAGGATCTGAAAGAAAACCGGAGTTCCTATGAAGTCCTTTTATTAGAAAATAAAAAGTTATTACAGTTTTTCATTCATTACAATTTATTGGCGGAACAGGCAGTGAACAGACTTCTGGATCAGTCACTGCAAAAATCCGATATGGAGATCCGCAGCATGCTGTTGAATTATCAGGATGAAATCCAAAATGAGGATAAGAAGGAGGAGACGGGCAGCCAGCTTGATCAGCTTCTGGCAGCGTTGTCATAATATTTATGAATATTAGGGAAGCAAAAGAGCAGATTGAACATGCGGTAAAATTGTACCTGGAAAAGGATGAAAAAGGCAGATATATAATTCCGACAGAAAAGCAGCGTCCGGTATTTTTGATGGGAGCGCCGGGAATCGGTAAAACTGCAATTATGGAGCAGGTTGCGCAGGAACTTGGAGTAGCACTTGTGTCTTACACGATGACACATCACACAAGGCAGAGTGCACTGGGACTTCCATACATTGTAGAAAAGGAGTATGGCGGAGAAAAATTTCAGGTATCTGAGTATACGATGAGTGAGATTATTGCAGCGGTTTATGAAGTGATGGAGGACACGGGAATATGTGAAGGAATTCTTTTTCTAGATGAGATCAATTGTGTATCTGAGACTTTGGCGCCGGCGATGCTTCAGTTCTTACAGTACAAGACATTTGGACAGCACAAAGTGCCTGAGGGCTGGATTATCGTAACTGCAGGGAATCCGCCAGAATACAATCATTCTGTGAGGGAATTCGATATTGCGTCCTGGGACCGCGTAAAGAGAATGGATGTAGAGCCTGATTATAGTGTCTGGAAAACATATGCTTATGAGCAGGGGATGCACCCGGCAATCCTGACCTATCTGGATCTGAAGAAAGATGCATTTTATTCCGTGGAAAATACAGTGGATGGAAAGCATTTTGTGACAGCAAGAGGCTGGGAAGATTTAAGTCAGATCATGTGTCTGAGTGAAAAGAAGAATCTGCCTGTGGATCTGAATCTGATCAGCCAGTACGTGCAGGATGAGCAGATTGCCCGTGACTTTGCAATTTATTATGATTTGTTCAAAAAATATAAAAATGATTATCAGGTGGACCGTATCTTATTTGGCATTCCATCAGAGCAAGTAAGACAGAGGGCGATGAAAGCATCTTTTGATGAGAGGATTTCTT
Organism: Dorea formicigenerans; assembly: GCF_025150245.1. Taxonomy (NCBI): domain Bacteria; kingdom Bacillati; phylum Bacillota; class Clostridia; order Lachnospirales; family Lachnospiraceae; genus Dorea; species Dorea formicigenerans. The sequence goes on along the minus strand of NZ_CP102279.1, from coordinate 2,170,003 downwards.
TCCTTGGTCTTTTGATGGATGGAATTACGGATACTGTTAAAGAGACAATGGAGATGCAAAATGCATTGTTTGTATTTGGGGATTGCCTGAAAAAGATAAAAGCAGATGTGGAAAAAGGCCGAGACCTTGTTTCTTGTATCGAACAACAAAAAGAATGTTTAATGGAACAAGAAAAACAGAAAAAACGTGCCGGTAATTTATCCCGTGCCCAGGTGTGGGAAGATGACCGTGTGCTTGTTTATCTGGAAGAATGCCGGAAAAAAGCAGGCATACGGACTCCGGATGAAAGAGATTTTGTAATTCTCAGAGATTATTTTGCCCAGTTGACAGAAAGCTTTCAAGAGCAGACAAGAAAAGCATCGGGGTGTCTGTCCAACTCATTTTACTTTTGTGAAGATGTGTTTGAAGAAGGACAGGAGATTCTTGTACTTGTGACAGAACTTACGGAAAATGAATATACGGCCAGATTTATCAGTCAGTATGGATGTCGGGAGTATTTTAAACATAATAAGAATTTGATGTTCTACGAGAGACAGAAAAATCTTATGGATCAGATTCAAAATCTGGGGCTTGATCAGGTGTAATATTTATGTGTGTGGAAATAATAAAAGTGGCTTCAGAAGTTCTGAACTTTAGCGGACAGAGAACGTTGGTCAATATGAGGTTTCTGGAACCGGCAATTCGGATGCTGACGGAGAGTCCCTCTAAATGTATGTGTAATCGTTCATATGGTATGGGAACAGATGGAAAAAATCTTTACTATAATCCGGAATACGTACTGAGAGCATATCAGAAAGAGAAAGGTTTCGTCAGCAGAATGTATTTGCATTTAGTCGTGCATGGAATATTCAGACATTTCTTTGTAAATCCACAGATCGAGCAAAGAAAATGGGATCTTGCATGCGATATGGCAACAGAATATATCATCGAAAGCTGGAAACTGGACTTTGCAGACATTAGTGCCGGGGCAGATGAAAAGCGCGAACTTGACCGCATCCGGAAAAATGTGGGACTTATGAATGCGGAAAAGATTTATGGATATCTGAAAAAGACAAAAGAGTCAGAAATAGACTGGCTGGAGAAAATTTTCCGTCGGGATGACCATAGCTTCTGGTATCCCGAAACAAAAAACAGGAATGATGTAATCCAGGTGAAATCAGGGCAGGTGAATCAGAACCGGGAGGTCATGTTCTCAAATCAAAAATTGGAAGAGCTGTGGAAGCAGGCTGCGAAAAAGATTCAGGTGGATCTTGAGACATTTATGAAAAGCCGGAGTGGTGAAACCGGTGATTTTTTGGTGAATTTAAAGCTTGCGAACAGAAAGAAGCAGGACTACAGTGCATTCTTAAGAAAGTTCACCAGGCTTGGGGAACGTATGAAGATCAATGATGAGGAATTTGATTATAATTTCTATACTTATGGAATGCAACTGTATGGAAATATGCCGCTGGTCGAGCCGTTGGAGTACAAGGATGTCCGGGTAGTGAAAACATTTGTGACTGTGATTGATACTTCAGGGTCAGTGGAGGAAGAAAAACTTCGGAGATTTCTGGAAAAAACGTACCAGATATTAAAAAGTGGGCAGAAAAGCGAAGACAGAGTGAATTTCCATCTGATCCAGTGTGATGCGTTGGTTCAGAAGGATGTGAAGATTACATCAGAGAAAGAACTGGAGCAGGTGATGGAAGATTTGACACTTTATGGCCGGGGAGGAACTGATTTCAGACCGGCATTTGAGTATATAGAAGAACTTCGAAAAAATGGAGAACTTACGAACTTGAATGGAATGCTGTATTTTACAGATGGAATGGGTGTTTATCCGAGAAAAAAACCGGAGTATCCAGTGGCATTTATATATGATAGTGAAGTTTTGGATGAGATTCCGGAAGTGCCGGCTTGGGCGATTCGTTATCTGATGGATGACATATAGAATGGATAAATGTCTGTACGAATATATGGAAGTGCTCAATTTGAAGATATGTGTAATTAATGTTAAAATGTATCAAGATAAAACACGTCAAGAGATGAGAATGTCAGGAAAAAACAGCTTGCGGGCTATGAGGTATTTTCTAACAAAATAAAAATTTAGATTATGGAGGATTTATAGTATGGCATCTAAAGAAGAATTATTAGCAAAATTATCAGAGTGTGTAGTAGAGATGGAAGATGAGGAAGTCGTAGAAGTTGCGAAAGAATATATTGAGGCCGGATATCCGGCGTTTGACGGAATTATGGAAGGTCTTGTAGATGGTATGAACAAGGCCAGTGAGCTTTACGATGCAGAAGAGTATTTTGTAACAGATGTACTCCTTTGCTCTGATGCAATGTATGCGGGACTGGATGTACTTCGTCCGCATCTGGAAAATACAGATGATCAGACGAAGAAAAAAGCAGTTATTGGTGTTGTGGAAGGAGATACTCATGACATCGGTAAAAACCTGGTAAAGATTATGATGGAGACAGCAGGATTCGAGATGTATGATCTTGGACGAGACGTTCCGCTTGACCAGTTTATTGAGAAGGCAAAAGAGGTAGATGCAGATCTGATCTGTATGTCCACACTGATGACGACAACTATGGGTGGAATGCAGACAGTTATAGAGAAATTAAAAGACCAGGGAATCCGTGATAAGTTTAAAGTTATGGTCGGAGGAAGCCCGATTTCCAAAAAATTTGCGGACGATATCGGAGCAGAGGGATACTCTGTGAATGCGGTTGAAGCTGTAAAAGTTGCGAAAGAGCTGACAGGAATTGCCTAGATAGAAAAGACAAAAGATGTACTGAAAAGACAAAAGATGTACTGGAAACGGTCTGAAAAGGTATAGGCCAGGCTAAATATAAAAGAATCCGAATAAGAATTCGAAAAAGGAGCTGGGGATTTATGGATGCAAAAGAACGAATTAGGAAAGCCATGCATCAGGAGCCGACAGACAGACCGCCATGTATCTGTCCCGGTGGAATGATGAATATGATAACGACAGATCTGATGGATGAGGCAAATGTAAGTTGGCCGGAGGCACATCTGAATGCCAGAATGATGGCAGATCTGGCAGAAGCTAATTATGAAAAAGGCTGCTTTGAAAATGTAGGTGTTCCATTCTGCATGACGATTGAGGCAGAAGCTATGGGGGCTCAGGTGACTATGGGCAGTAAGATTTATGAGCCGCATGTAACGGGATATGCGATCAATTCGGTCACAGAGTGGGAGACCATTACACCGATGAGTATGGAGGAAGGAAGAGCAAAGGTTGTACTGGATGCAATCCGTATTCTGAAATCCAGAAACTTAGATGTACCGATTATCGGAAATATTACGGGACCGGTCAGCACAGCAAGTTCCGTTATGGAGCCGGTTATTTTTTATAAAGAGCTTCGTAAGAAAAAAGAAGAAGCGCACCGTTACATGCAGTTTGTGACTGATGAGATCATAAAGTTTGCAAGAGCACAGATTGATGCCGGCGCAGATATAATTGCAATTTCCGATCCAAGTGGAACAGGAGAAATTTTGGGACCGAAGCTTTTTGAGGAGTATACGGTCAAATATAATAATATGATCTGGGATGCTCTTCAGAAAGAAACCATGGGAAAAATCATGCATATTTGCGGACAGATGAAAAATGTATATCCGCAGGCAGAACTGATACATTCTGACGTACTTAGTTTCGATTCCTGTGTATCTATGCGTGAGGCACGCGAACATTTAAAAAAGCACGCCCTGATGGGAAATGTCAGTACATGGACGCTGGAGTTTGGACAGCCTGAGAAGGTAGAGCAGCTTGCAGTAAAATGTTGGAGAGACGGTTCCAATATCATTTCTCCGGCATGCGGACTTGGAACGAAGTCACCACTGACCAATATCCAGGCAATCCGTCATGGAATTATGGAGGAAGCAGCTAATGTATAAATTACGTGTCGTTCAGTCTGGCAAGCAATACGATTATGAACCGGGAGCAAGCCTTCTGGAAATCTTGCTGGCGCAGAACATATTTATTGATAATCCGTGTAATGGAAAAGGAGTATGCGGAAAGTGTAAAGTACGCATCGTATCAGGAGAAGTAGGGGAAGTATCTTCTACAGAATTACGTTTCTTAAAACCAGAAGAAGTAAAAAGTGGTGTGCGTCTTTCTTGTATGGTTCATCCACAGTGTGATCTGGAAGTAGAGCTGATGCAGAAAGAGCGCAAGCATGAAGTTCTATCAAAAGGATATGTGCCAAAATTTGAAAAAGACTTGGATATTGTCAAACAGATTGTGAATATACATAAGCCGCTTTTGACAGACCAAACACCATTTGAAGATCAGATTAAAGAACAACTTTCGAATGTGGAATTTCCATTTTCTGTATTGCGTGGATTCTGTTTCAAAGAAGGAAGTTACACGGCAGTTATCCATCGTGAAAAAGATGGCAAAAAAGTGCTGATGGATCTGGAAGAGGGAGATACTACAGATTCTATGTATGGAATCGCAATAGATATCGGAACAACGACCGTTGTTACAGCACTGATTGATATGCTGACCGGAAAAGAACTGGCAGATTCCTCTATGATCAATGCACAGAAGCATTTTGGGCTGGATGTCCTGACTCGTATTACTTATGAGATGGAGCATCCCAAGGAAGGGGTACAGGCACTTAAGGAAGCAATCGTTGCTTCCATCAATGAGATGATCGCAGATGTCTGTGGACAGACCGGAGTGAAGAAAGAACAGATTTACGAGGTCTCTGTAGGAGCGAACTGTACGATGATGCATATGCTTCTTGGTGTAGATGCACTGTCCATTGGAAAATCACCGTATGCACCAATGTTTGTAAAGGCAAAGGATATTGAAGCAGAGGAGATTGGTATTCATGCATCCAGAGGGGCAAGACTTTATTGTCTGCCGTCAGTATCATCTTATATCGGAGCAGATATTGTGGCAGGAGCTTATGTCTGTGAGCTTCATAAGGCAGATGAAAATGTTCTGTTTATTGATATCGGAACGAATGGAGAGATTGTATTTTCAGATCATGGAAGATTACTTTCCTGTTCCTGTGCCGCAGGTCCGGCACTGGAAGGTATGAACATCAGCTCAGGTATGCGTGCGGCAGAGGGAGCTATTGAAGATGTTGAAATTAAGGAAGATGGCGTGAAGCTGAAAATTATCGGCAATGCCGATCCAATCGGTGTCTGTGGAAGTGGTATTCTGGCAGTGGTAAAAGAATTGGTAAGAACCGGACTTGTAAGAAAAGACGGCGCATTTATCAAGTTGAAGAATCTGGAAGAGACAGATTATCGTTACCCAATGATTGAGATGGATGGTATCAAACGTCAGTTTAAGATGACGGAAGACCTTAAGATTACTCAGGGAGATGTCCGACAGGTACAGCTTGCAAAAGGAGCCATTCTGTCTGGCTTCTATGCACTTCTTAAGAAGGCAGGAAAAGAGATGAGTGAGCTTGACAAGGTTATGATCGCAGGACAATTTGGAGCACATCTTCCGGCAGACAGCCTCATTGGAACAGGAATTCTTCCGGCAGAAGTGAAAGATAAACTTGTCTATGTCGGTAACTCATCCAAGACCGGGGCTTATATGGCGCTCTTATCCGGTCAGGTGAAGCGTGAGATGGAAGAACTGGCTCATCATATGGATTATATGGAACTTGGTGCAACAGAAGGCTATGAGAGATTATTTGCCGATTGCCTTATGTTTCCGGAAGTTCACTAAAAATTGAAGAAACGAATGAGATAGGAAATACCCGAATAAAGCGAGGAAATCCAATCTTGGTTATGCGAAGAGGTAATGTTAAAAATATGGGAGATATAAAAGATTTTAATTGTACATATGATAATTCAGCAGGAATTCGTTCAGAAGTGACAGAAGGACTGGGACTAACATTTCCAGATGCATACACATACTGTGATACAATGGTGACTCTTTCAAAAGTGTTGAAAGAGAAAGATAAAACAGTTATATGTGAACTTCCATTTTGCCATACATTAGAGGCAGAGGCTATGGGAGGAATTATAAATCTTGGAAATGAGATTGCAGGTCCGAGAGCTGGAGGATATGTCTGTACAGATGTAGAAGAAATATTAAATCTGCCGGACATGGATTTCACGAAAGGACGAATTCAAGAGACTCTTCTTGCATGTAAAAAACTTCGTGAAGAAGGAGAACATGTTGTATTCGAAGTGGCAGGACCATTTACAATTCTCAATGTGCTGATCGATGCAAGATATGTGTTCAAGGGAATGCGAAAAAAACCGGAAGTGATGGAAAAGGTCTTCTGGAAACTGGGAGATCAGATTTTGAAATATATGGAACTGGTGAAAGAGTACGGGGGAGATTTGATCAGCTATGCAGATTCTTCTGGCGGAGTGAATATTCTGGGACCGAAGATGATGGAAGCTGTTACGGTGAATTTTACGTACCCATTCTTGAAGAAAGTAGAGCAGCTTGCCGATGATAAGACTATGATTCTGCTCTGCCCGAAAACGACGCTTGCTCTTATTGGAACAGAAAAAGCGAAGTTTGTGGACCATCAGTTAGAAGAGCCAATCGGATATGCACAGGCCTGCATTCATATGATCGGAAAAGCACATTTTGCCGGACAGATGTGTATTAAGAATGTTGGCTATCAGCTGAATCATGGGATTTTTAAAGAAGTAAAGCTATTGTAGTCACTGGCTTTTGTTTAACAGCATATTTGTGAAATGTCAAAAGGACAGCCGATGTGAAAAAACACATGGCTGTCCTTTCTTGGTAAAGCAGACGAATTTATAAATCTATTTACATCTGTATATCTAATGAAACAAAACGGCATGTAAAAATTACATTTATAAAAAGTTCTACAGATTTAAGGAAAGATTAAGGATTAATTGATTGTATAGAAGATGTTGAATATGTTATGATATACCCACTTCAAACATTCGAAAAAGATCAAGTTAATTTAAGAGCAGTTCTGCTCTGATCATACGGACAGATTCGTCCGATATTCCATGTTTGAAAAAATAACTATAAATGGTATAATACAAGGAGAAAAGTGTATGGAGAGAACCGAAAACTTAATCATGCAGGAAGACAGATGGAAGCCATTAAAGGAGATGAATCTCACGGACGATTTTCTATTTGATGTGGCAACCGCGGAACTGGAAAATTGCAAGACAATTATCGAATTATCTACTGGTTTGCGATTAAAAAGCCTCAAGTGGAAAGAAGGTCAGAAGGTTATTCACAATATTCCGGGAAAACGTGGAATCCGAATGGATTTTGTCGCAGAATCTGAAGATGGTCGCGTTTTTGATGTAGAGATGCAGAATCGGAAGGAAGGAAATATTCCAAAACGAACCAGATTCTATCAGGCATTGATGGACGCACCAATGTTGAAAAGCGGTGAAAAAGGTTTTGATAAGCTAAAACCGCTGTTTATTATTGTAATTTGTGACTATGATCCATATGGAATGAAGAAGTATTGCTATACGTTTGAAAGTCGCTGCAAGGAACAGCCGGATTTATTACTTGGAGATGAGGTTACAAAATTATTTCTCAGTACAAAAGGGGAAAATGGAGATGAAGTATCGAAAGAATTAGTGGATTTTCTTCATTATATTACTGAGAGTAATGAACATGGACTTCCAGAGGAATGTGATGAAAGACTTCGCCGTCTGCATGAGAGTATACAGGAGATAAAAACAAGTACAAGTGTGGAGGTCGAGTATATGAAGATGGAAGAAAGAGAAAGACTGGTAAAAGAAGAGGCAATAGAGCGAGGTTTAAGAGAAGGGAGAATACGAGGAAGAGAGGAAGGAAGAATAGAAGGAAGAATAGAAGGAAGAGAGGAAGGAAGAAAAGAAGGAGAACGTATAGGGGAAGAACGGCTTGCTAATTTATTAATGAAGCTTTCAAAGCAGAATCGTCAGGAAGATAGTATTAAGGCGTTGGAGGATTTGGAATATCGTAAGAAATTGTATGAGGAATTTGGCGTATAAATTGAAAAAGAAGCTTCTATGGGAGAAATCCTGTGGAAGCTTTTTAAGCATGTCATTGAAGTATAATGAATTGTAATAAAACCCCGGTTTCATTGACTTTCTCAAGTCTAAATGTTATATTTGTTATGGAAAATTATGAAGAACGTTCGGTGCTGTTTTTAGAAGACAGGTAAAAGGGAAACAGGTGCAAGACCTGTACGAACTCGTCACTGTGAGTGAATACATAGATTGTGTGTTAGCACAGAATCTGAGGTTGTGTTAGACATCCACTGGGAGACTGGGAAGGAGATTCTATGTAAGATTTACAAGTCAGGAAACCTGCCGACCGTTGGTACGGGAAATAGAAATTCCAGATCACGAGTAATTGATTGTGCCGAAATACATAAGGAACAGGAAATCTTTTGCTATTGCAGGTAGAAGGTTTTTTATTTTCGTGTAAATATTTCTTAAAAAGTCCCAAACAACTAAGATGAAATAGAATAAGGAGAAGGAAGAGATGAAGAGAAATTCTAAGAGATTTTTAGCACTGTTTATGGCGGTGTCTATGTCTGTTACACCAACAACAGTTCTGCATGCGGAAGAAAACAGCGAGACAGATCAGATTCAGAATGTTGAAATAAAACAAGATGAAAATATAGCACAGGAAGATAGTGAGACAAATGAGAAGAGTAATTCTGCGGAGAATTCGAAGGAAGAAATAGGTAAGAATGAGCAGGCAGAAGTAAAAGATACTCAGGATAATGTTCCGGTTAAAGAAGAACCGGTGTCTGATAATACAAATCAGGAAAATGTACAGGAGAATGGTAATCAGAATATTACATCAAATGTAGAGAAGAACGATAAGAAAAATCAGGAAAAAGAATCACCGGAGCAGGAAGCGGCTGTTCCTGAGTTTAAGGCAGAAAAAGTGGAAGCGGTTGTTGTGAATGGAAAGATTCAGGTAACAGTATCTACAAAAGATGAGAACTATGACAAGATTTATATCGGAAAAAAAGAAGATTCAGAAAAAACACCGGAAGTAAAAGGTGAGAAAAATAATCTTGGCGGATATGATTTTGTATTTGAGACTGAGGCTGAATATTTAGGGCAGAAACTTCAGTTCGTACCACATCTGACAGAAAAAAATGAGTGGTATTCAGAGAAAGATTTGTTTTTGGATATGCCAGCAGAAGCTCATTTTCCAGAGCTTGCCACATCAGTAAATGAAGTGGCAGGAGCGAATTTGCTCAGTGCTGGAGAAGTTCAAAGCAAAGAAGTGGCAGCGGGACATAAGACAGTTGAGCTGATTGATGGGGCAAGCTACAAGGTTGAAGCGACATCTAATTCAGGAATGTTTAATATAGTAGATTGTGTATTAACAAGTACATCAAAAGGGATGGAAGCAGTTATTACATTAAGTGGAACGAGTTATAAGAAATTATACATGGGAACTGCAGCAGAAGCAGAAAAGGCAAATGAAGAAAGTTTTATTCCATATATAGAAGTAAATGGAAAGTACACATATAAAATCCCAGTTTCAGCATTGAACACACCAATAAAAATATCAGCATATGCAAAATCAAGAAAAGATCAACAATATCATTGGTATGATCGAAAAATTACTATTAGTTCGGAAAAAATGGAGTTTCAAGAAATAGAAAATGGAGATTATGAATTTGATCCGAACAAAAATGATAGTCCATATAAAGTTGAAACTAATAGTAGTATGTTTAATGTTGTTGCTGCTACTTTAACGAAGAAAGCAGAAGGAATGGAAGCAATTATTACATTAGGCGGAACAAGCTATAAGAAATTATATATGGGAACTGCAGCAGAAGCAGAAAAGGCAAATGAAGAAAGATTCATTCCATATGTAGAAGTAAATGGAAAGTACACATATAAAATCCCAGTTTCAGCGTTGAACGTACCAATAAAAATATCAGCATATGCAAAATCAAGAAAAGATCAGCAGTATTATTGGTATGATCGTACAATCACCTTTAACTTCAACACCAACACTGTAGATGCCGGAGAAGATCAGAGCAATTCTGGTGATAATGGCAACAACGGAAATAATGGTGGCTCCAACAACAATGGAAATAACGGCAATAATAGTGGCTCAGGTAACAATGGCGGAAATACTAATAACAGCGGTTCCAATAATAATTCTGGACAGAATGGTTCTGATAATAAGTATGATTCCAATACAAATGGTTCTACAGGTCGTGTGAATACTTCTACAAAACTGGCCGATGGTGTATACAGTCCAGATGGCTTTTTATGGTCCGGCGGAACTGGAAAGGTTAGTATTACCTGTTCACAGATTAGAATTTCCGGTGGCCAGGCATATGCGACAATTGCATTTAGCAGTTCACATTATCAGTATGTAAAAGCAAATGGAAGTAAATATTTACCGGTATCACAGGGAGGCTCTACAACATTTGAGATTCCGGTAGAACTGAATAAGAATAATAAGATTATCGGTATGACAACGGCAATGTCTCAGGCGCATGAGATTACATATAGCATTTTTGTATATCTTGCAGGTGCGCAGGCAGCAGAAGGAAGTTCTGTTATCGGAGCTGGAATGGCTTCTGAGAGTAAGAAATTGGATCAGGAAGCACCAAGTATCATCGGACTGGAATATCAGGGCGAGATAGAATTAAACCATGCACAGTATTTTAAAATATATGAATACGAGCAGGGAATTAAATTATTAGAGATTGATCTGGCGTCTGGCACACCAAGAGAAAATCAGGAAGACGAATCTGGGGAAGTACAACAGTCCACAGAAATGACTCAGAGTGGCCGTGTTGAAACAAAGACTACAGATCAGAGCAAAAAAGAGGAAGAACAGACAGAAGACGGTGCAAGTGAAGCTTCCCAAAATCAGTCAGAACAGGAAGATAAATCCGAGCTGTATATGAACAATATTGTGAAATATCTGATTGTTCCGGAAGGTGTTGAGATTCCGGTAGGATTGGATAAAGAAACAATTGTGATCCAGCAGCCGACAGATAAGACCTATGTTGCGTCAGATGTGATTTTAGATAAACTAGAGCAGCTTGGAGCATTAAATCAGGTCAAAGCCGTGGCTAGTGAAGAGAAGGATTGCACAAATGAAATAATTAAAAATGCTTTAAAGGATAAATCCGTAGACAGTATTGGAAAATATGACGAGCCTGATTATAAAAAACTGATAAAAGATGAATGTAATCTGACAGTGATGGATACTGAGATTCTTCCGAAAGAGGATTCAGAGACACAAGAGACTCTGGAAGATCAGTTGAATACAATGAAAGAAATTTTAAGCAAATATGATACTTTAAATATTCCGGTATTTATTGATCGCTCCATCGATGAAGAAGATGAACTTGCACAGGCTGAATGGCTGAAAGTCTATGGAGCAATCTTTGGCTGTGAAGATAAAGCAGAGGAAATTTATGCGGAGTTGACAAAATAATGAATAAATGGATAAAGAGAAAATTATGTATTGGCGTTGCGATTGCGATGACTATAACGAGTATTGCAGGATGCAACTCAGTGAAAAGCGGTAAGAATAGTGTGGATAGCGCGGCTCAGAAGACTGAGACTTCTTCAGAGAAGAGTGATGATTCAAAAAAAGCAGAAGCCCCTCAAATTGACGGGCTGACGTATGAGTCTGCGATGAATCTGACATATGCGCAGGAATTCGATGTATTTTATTACAAAGATGGATATAAGCTGATTGATGTTCATGAGGGACGGCAGTATCTGATCGTTCCGGAAGGCAAAGAGGCTCCGGAGGGACTGGACAGTGATATTGTTGTCATCCATCAGCCGGTTCAGAATATTTATATGGCTGCTACAGCAATCATGTCATTATTTGATGCATTAGATGCAATGGATACTGTGAAATTTTCTGGTTTAGAGGCTTCCGGCTGGTATATAGAAAGTGCGAAGAAAGCAATGGAATCCGGAGCCATGACATTTGCAGGAAAATACAGTGAACCGGATTATGAGAAGATTGTAGATGGAGATTGCAAACTGGCAGTAGAATCTACGATGATCCTTCATTCACCGAAGGTGCAGGAGATGATTGAAGACCTTGATATCCCAGTATTTGTAGATTATTCCAGTTATGAGTCACATCCACTTGGAAGAACAGAGTGGATTAAAGTCTATGGAGCAATGTTGAATAAAGAAAAAGAGGCAGAAGCATTTTTTGATGACCAGGCCAAGGTAATCGAAGATCTGAAGGATTTTAAGAATACAGAGAAGACAGTGGCATATTTTTACATCAATACAGACGGTTCTGTGGTTGTCCGCAAATCCGATGACTACATTCCGACTATGATTGAGATTGCCGGTGGAAGATATGTGTTCAAGGATCTGAAGAATTCTGAGGGGAATGCGCCATCTGTAAAACTTACGATGGAAGAATTTTATGCAACGGCAGTAGATGCAGATTATCTTATTTACAACGGAACCATTGACGGACAGGTGAGTAGTCTTGGTGATCTGGAAGCTAAGAGCAATCTGTTTGCAGAGTTTAAAGCTGTCAAAGATGGAAATGTATGGTATACTGGTAAAAACTTATATCAGGCGACAGACACAGTTGGAGAACTGATTTCAGATATTCATCTGATGCTGACAGAGGGTGATGCCAGTCAGATGACATTTCTTGAAAAGATGAAATAAAGATCAAAAAATAAAAGAAACTGGTGGAGAAATATGCAAAATAAGGAAACAAAGCAGGAACAGTTAAGTTTTCATACTGAAAATTTCAGAAAAAGATTCAGATATACATTTGTATTTGTGTGTATGATCGCAGCATTTTTTGTCATTACAGTGCTGAATATTAATACGGGAAATGTACATATTTCTGTGCCGAAGATTTTGAGAATATTATTTTTACATGATGGAGAGGCGGTAGAGTACAGTATCATATGGAAGATACGTCTGCCGCGTATCCTCATGGCAGCATTACTGGGCGGAGCATTGTCTCTGTCCGGTTTCTTATTACAGACATTTTTCTCAAATCCGATCGCAGGACCGTTTGTACTTGGAATTTCTTCCGGAGCGAAGATGGCTGTCGCACTGACTATGATTGTATTTTTAAAATATGTAGGACATTTTTCATCTTACACATTAGTAGTGGCAGCATTCATTGGTTCGTTGATATCGACGGGATTCATTCTTTTGATGTCAAAGAAGATTCATCATATGGCATCCCTTTTGGTAGGAGGAATCATGATTGGATATATCTGTTCCGCAATTACAGATTTTGTGGTGACATTTGCAGATGATTCTGATATTGTAAATCTTCATGGCTGGTCACAGGGAAGTTTTTCCGGTATGAGCTGGGGAAATATAAAAGTAGCTGTAGTTGTAGTTGGAATTGCGGCAGTGTGTACATTTTTACTGTCAAAACCAATCAGTGCATATCAGCTTGGAGAAGCATATGCACAGAGTATGGGAGTGAATATTAAAGTATTCCGAGTTGTTATTATATTACTGTCAAGTATTCTTTCTGCGTGTGTGACTGCATTTGCCGGACCAATTTCTTTTGTGGGAATTGCAGTTCCATTTCTTACGAGAAAAGCGTTCGGAACATCAAAACCGATTGTGGTGATACCGGGTACATTTTTTATAGGGGCTGTATTCTGTATGATCTGTGATCTGATCGCTCGTATGGCACTGGCACCGGTGGAGCTGAATATCAGTACAGTCACATCGATACTTGGTGCACCGATTGTCATCTATATGATGGTGAAGCGCGAGAAAGGAAGAATGTAACATGGTAGATTATTATTTCAAAATGGATGATATGGCTGTTGGATACCAGGGAAAGACACTGATCCATGACATTAATATTGGTATTGATAAAGGTGAAATTGTAACGCTCATTGGACCAAATGGATCCGGTAAATCTACAATTTTAAAGAGTATTACAAAACAATTGAAATTAATTGGAGGAAAGGTGTTCTTCGATGACACGTCGCTTCAGGAAATGTCTTATAAAGAACTTTCTTCCAATATGGCTGTTGTTTTGACAGAACGTATCAAAACGGAGCTTATGACCTGTCATGAAATTGTGGCAACAGGACGTTACCCATATACAGGGCGGCTTGGAATACTGACGCCGGAAGATGAACAAATCGTAGATGAGGCAATGAAGGCAGTTCATGCAGAAGATCTGGGAAACCGCGATTTTAACGCTATTAGTGATGGACAAAAACAGAGAGTTCTTCTTGCAAGAGCAATTTGTCAGGAACCGGAGATTATTGTGCTGGATGAGCCGACATCTTTTTTAGATGTACGATATAAATTAGAATTACTTGCAATATTGGAACGTATGGCAAGAAAAAAGCATATTACAGTCATTATGTCGCTGCATGAGATTGATCTTGCACAGAAAGTGTCGGATAAGATTATCTGTGTGAAGGGAGATACCATTGCACATTATGGAAAGCCAGAAGAGGTATTTAAGGAAGATACAATCCGCAGTCTTTATGAAATTGACAATGGTTCTTTTGATCCGGTATTTGGAAGCATAGAGCTTCCGAAGATAGAAGGAGAACCAGAGGTATTTGTAATTTCGTCCGGAGGAAGCGGAATCCCAATTTATCGACAGTTACAGAAAGAACACATTCCATTTGCAGCAGGAATCCTCTACAAGAATGATATTGACTATCAGCTTGCAAGACTTCTGGCAGTGGAAGTGATTACAGAAGAACCATTCCGGCAGATTAGTGATGAGACATTTGCAAGAGCAGTTGAAGTGATGAAAAAGTGTAAGAGAGTTATTGTAACAGATGTGCCGGTGGGAGAATGTAATAAAAGAATCGAAGAATTAATAAAGTTAGCAAAATAGCAGGACGCGTAGTAAATTCGAGGTTTACTACGCGTTAAATGTATTATTTTTTGAAAAACAATCCTTCATATGTTACAATAAAAAAGCTATGGAGATTTAGAACTTAAAGGAGAAAAAAAGATGAAGAACAAACAGATAATCGGTCTGGTTGTGGCTGGGGCTGTATTTATTGTGACAGGTGTTACAAGCGTATTGACGAATACTTTATCTGCAAATACAATGGCAGAAGATGTGACAACGATGCTGGCTGGAGAACTGGAATTTGATCCGCCGGCAGATGATTATATTGGAGTTGTGAATGTAGTGGGGACGATTCAGGAGCAGACGCAGAGCAGTGTACTGGATACATCGTCTGGATATCAGCACAATACAACGATGGATTATATTGACAATCTTATGGACGATTCAGATAATAAAGGGATTCTGCTGTATGTGGATTCTCCAGGCGGAGCGGTCTATGAGTCGGAAGAACTTCATGACAAGCTGATAGAATATAAAGAGACGACAGGCCGTCCAATCTGGACTTATATGGCGCATTATGCAGCTTCTGGCGGGTACATGACGTCTGTAACCGGAGATAAGATTTATGCGAATAAGAATACGGTTACAGGATCTATCGGTGTCATTATGTCAGGGTATGATATGAGCGGACTTTATGAGAAACTTGGAATTCGTTATGTCAGTATTACGAGTGGTGTGAACAAGGACAGTTCCAAGCTGACAGACGAGCAGGTCGCAATTTACCAGTCACAGGTCGATGAGTGTTATCAGGAGTTCGTAAATATTGTTGCGGACGGAAGAGATATGTCGGCAGACCAGGTAAAAGCACTGGCAGACGGACGCACTTACACTGCAAAACAGGCAAAAGCGAATGGGCTTATTGATGAGATCGCAACTTACCAGGATGTAATGAATCAGATGGCTTCGGAGCTTGGAGTAGACGAGTTCTATACACCGAGCAGTGAGGAAAGCATATTGGCAGCAATATTTAGTAAAGCAGAAAAGCTTGTTCCAAAATCTGAGGCACAGATATTAAAGGAAACTGCCGAAGAGAAGGAAAGCGGGGTGCTGATGTATTATGCAGAACAGTTACAGTAATGAGAATTATGCCGGGTTCTGGGTGCGTTTAGCAGCATATGTGATAGACAGCGTCATTGTGGCAATTGGACTTCTCGTTGTGCGTCTTGCATGGATTGGAATCGGAGCGCTGATCAGTGGTACAATATTGGATGAAAATGTATTGTTTCATTATTCATTAAAAGATATTGTGCTGTATATTTTCAAAGTCATGTATTTTGCTTTATTGACATGGTGTACTGGAACGACGATTGGGAAACGACTGATGAATCTTAGAGTAGTACCTGCTGACAGAAATGAAAAGCTTTCATTTGTGGATGTGTTATACCGGGAGACTGTCGGAAGATTCTTATGTGGAATATCTATCTGGATTGGATATATTATTGTGGGAATTGATAAGGAAAAACGGGGCTTTCACGATATGCTCTGCGACACAAGAGTTGTCTATGAGAAAAAAGTGAAAATGTATCCAGAGTATCAGAGTGCGGCAGGACCGCAGATGTCTGTACAGCCGCGAGAACCAGTGCAGACACAGAATTATGTACAGGAAAATGTGCAAGTGCAGAGTCAGTCACAGCCAGGACAACCGTATAGAGCTGTGCCAGATGGAGGATATAGTTTCGTGAGTGATGCCGGGCAAGTGAAAAAGGAGTTTACACAAGCTGAATCTGAAAAAACAACCGGGACTACAGGTGAAAATGTAACAGAAATAAAAGAAAACAAAGAAGAAGTAGAAGATAATATAGAAGAAAACATACAGGAAGGGGATTTATAATCATGAAACGTCAGGACTTTTATTATGATCTGCCAGAGGAATTAATCGCGCAGGATCCGCTTGAGGATCGTTCCAGTTCCAGACTTCTTGTCCTTGACAAGGAGACGGGAGCTACTTCACATCATATATTTAAAGAAATTACAGGATATCTGAAAGAAGGAGACTGTCTTGTCATCAATGATACCAAGGTTATTCCGGCAAGACTGATTGGAGCGAAGGAAGGAACCGGAGCAAAGATTGAGATTTTATTATTAAAGAGAAAAGAGAATAATATCTGGGAGACACTGGTAAAGCCCGGTAAGAAGGCAAAAGTTGGAACAAGAATCGTATTTGGAGAAGGTCTTCTTGTTGGAGAGGTCGTTGGAATCGTAGAAGAAGGAAATCGTCTGGTGAAGTTTGAATATGAAGGAATTTTTGAAGAGATTTTAGACCAGCTCGGACAGATGCCGCTGCCTCCGTATATTACACATCAGTTGGAAGATAAGAATCGTTATCAGACTGTTTATGCAAAGCATACCGGATCCGCAGCGGCACCGACAGCGGGACTTCATTTTACACCGGAATTATTAAAAGAGATAGAAGAAAAAGGCATTGACATTGCGAGAGTGACACTTCATGTAGGACTTGGAACATTCCGTCCTGTAAAGGTAGATGAGATTACAGATCATCATATGCATTCTGAGTTCTATCAGGTGGACGAAGAAGCAGCTGAGAAGATCAACCGCGCAAAAGATTCCGGTCACAGAGTTATCTGTGTTGGAACGACAAGCTGCAGAACTATTGAATCGGCAGCGGACGAGACCGGACATTTGAAACCGACAAGTGGTTGGACAGAGATTTTTATCTATCCGGGATATAAATTCAAGATTTTAGATGGATTGATCACGAACTTCCATCTGCCGGAGTCAACACTGATTATGTTAGTATCAGCACTGGCAGGAAGAGAACACGTATTGGCAGCATATGAAGAAGCAGTACAGGAAAGATATCGTTTCTTTTCTTTCGGAGACGCCATGTTGATTGTATAAAAACAATACTATAAATATTGGATGAAACATGATATAATAACACTGTTGCTACCCTCTATATAGCGTAGAAAGGGGGTGTTGCCAGTGAAAGAAGTACTCATATCGTTTATTATCACTGTTGTGGCTGGTGTGGTTTGCCACCGCATCAACAAATGGTTAGACGGGGATAAGTAGAGGGCAACTAGCCTGTGGGGTTAAGCCTTCCCATTGCCAAAAGTAGGAATAAAAAAGCTGAAGGTCTGACACACCTTCAGCTTTTTGGTTACCAATGAAAGATAACCTCATATCGTTTTGCCTATTGGCATTATAGCATATGTAATTTGATAATACAATATGTAAATATAAAAACAAATTTGAATCGTTAAATTAACGTTAAATAATATGACATAATGAGGTTACCAGTGAAAGATAACCTCATATCGTTTTGCCTATTGGTTATAATTTAATCTTCATCACATCTACATCCAGATTCCACAGGAACTTATCCAGATCTTTAAAGGAGAGGAATACTGTTGCTGTGTTTTCCAATGGGTGAATTCCCAGACTTTTGCATTTGCTTAAGTTTTTATCAATAAAAAATTCGACTGCATGGTCGGTATCATTCATGAGACCGAATGGAGATACGCTTCCCTGTTTGAGCCCGAGATATTTTTCGAGACGTTCTTCTGAGGCAAAGCTTAAGTTTCCGGCACCGAGCTGTCTGCCAAGAGACTTTAAGTCTACTTTAGCATTTTCATCACAGGTAATGAGAAAATGACGTTTTCCTTTTGCATCTCTGAGAAACAGGTTCTTGCACAGAGTTCCTTTCTCAGGAAGACCGAGGCGGTCCATGTCTTCCATTGTGTGTACGGGTTCGTGTTCTACGACTTCATATTTAATTCCGAGCTTGTTTAAGGCGTCATAGACGCGCTGCTTTTGTTCTGACATAAAAATGGCTCCTTTCTTTGCTTGCTTTATTGTATCACAGAATGTAGATTTCGGCACGCGGATATTGAAAAGTCTGGCATCAATAAAAACCTTGGCATTCTTGAAAGAAAAAGACAATAGATGGAAGTGGCAAATGATTTGACAACCTTCACACAGATAGGTAGAATGAAGAGAGCGAACGATGATGAATTCAAGAATTTCAGACTGGAAGGGTAAAAAACTATGACGAAAAAACTCCGAAGAGGATATACCACAGGAACGTGTGCACAGGCAGCAACAAAGGCCGCGGTCACAATGCTTCTTGGAAATGTCAGCGTAGATCAGGTCACAGTGTCTTTACCAGGAAAAGAAGTGTTGACACTGAAGATCGCTGAGGCTCAAAAAGAATTTAATAAATATAATAAAAGTAATCCGGATATAGAATCTGTTTCCTGCGCAGTACGAAAAGACAGTGGAGATGATCCGGATATTACAAATGGAATTTTAGTATACAGTAAAGTAAGCAGAATAAAATCTGGTATAGTCCTGGACGGAGGCATTGGAGTCGGCAGGGTGACGAAGCCCGGATTGGATCAGCCTGTAGGAAATGCTGCAATTAATCGAGTGCCGAGGCAGATGATTTTAAGAGAAGTCGAAGAGGCGTGTGAAATGTATGGGTACGACGGCGGAATTAAAATAGAGATATCCATTCCGCAGGGAGTAGAACTGGCAAAGAAAACATTTAATCCGAGACTTGGAATTGAAGGCGGTATTTCTGTTTTGGGAACAAGTGGAATCGTGGAGCCGATGAGTGAACAGGCTCTGCTTGATACGATTGAATTAGAGATGAAGGTCAGGCGTGCAGGGGGAAAGAACTATCTCATTATGGCGCCAGGGAATTATGGGCTGGATTTTCTGCGGGAAGCATATGGAATTCAGGATAAAGATGTAGTAAAATGCAGTAATTATATAGGGCAGAGTATGGATATGGCAGCAGATTGTAAGTTTCAAGGGCTTGTACTTGCCGGACATATCGGAAAGCTGATCAAAGTATCAGGTGGAGTGATGAATACGCATTCCAGATGGGCAGACTGCCGTATGGATCTTTTGGCAACGGCAATGCTACGGGCTGGATTTTCCGCAGATCGCGCCAGAGCGGTTCTGGATTGCGTGACGACCGATGATGCGCTTGCACTTTTAAGTGAAGAAGAGCGAGAAGCTACAATCGGGCAAATCATGAGATCCATTGAAAAATATATGGAATACCGCATGGCAGATCAGATGCCTGTTGGGGCAATTTTATATTCAAATGTGTATGGAATTTTGGGAAAAACAAGCAAGGTAGATACTTTGATGCATTTGTGGGAGGAAGAAAATCAATGATACATTTTGTAGGAGCAGGACCGGGAGCGGTCGATCTGATTACGGTAAGAGGACAACGATATCTTAAAGAAGCAGATGTAATCATTTATGCTGGATCACTGGTCAATAAAGGACTGCTGGAATATGCAAAGGAAGGCTGCGAAGTTTATAATAGTGCCTATATGACACTGGAAGAAGTCATAGAGGTTATGATAAAGTCAGAAAAAGAAGATAAGATGACCGTACGACTTCATACGGGTGATCCTTGTCTTTACGGTGCAATCCGTGAGCAGATGGACATTCTTGATGAAAAAGGAATTGATTATGATTCCTGCCCTGGAGTCAGCTCATTTTGTGGAGCGGCGGCAGCACTGAATCTGGAATATACTCTTCCGGAGGTGTCACAGAGTGTTATTATTACACGAACGGAAGGAAGGACTCCGGTTCCTGAGCGGGAAAAGATCATGAGTTTTGCTGCACATGGTGCAACGATGGTTCTTTTCTTAAGTACAGGTCTTTTGGAAAAGCTGGTAAAAGAACTGCTTGCCGGAGGATATGCATCAGATACGCCGGCAGCAATTGTGTACAAAGCAACATGGCCGGAGGAAGAGGCATATGTATGTACGATAGATACACTTGTGGAGACAGCAAGGAAACATCAGATTACAAAGACTGCACTGATCCTTGTGGGAAATGTAGTGACTCACAGTCATTATGAACGGTCAAAGTTGTATGATCCGGGATTCACAACTGAATTCCGGAAAGGAAGTGATTCTTAGATGAAAGCTGCAATTCTGAGCTTTACTGCAAACGGAAGAAAGACGGCTGGAAAAGTCAGGAAAGCTTTGTCGGCAGAAGACTGGCTTGTAGCAGAGAATGTCAAATGTAAAGAAGAGGCAGATTCTTATGAGGGAAGCCTGAAAGAATGGACCGGAGAACATTGGAAAGTATCTGATGTTTTGATCTATGTAGGTGCAGCAGGAATTGCAGTTCGGGCAGTTGCATCATTTGTAGTGTCCAAAAAAGAAGACCCGGCTGTACTGGTTATAGACGAGCTTGGAAAGTACTGTATTCCAATCTTGTCCGGACACATTGGAGGTGCCAATGAACTTGCAGAAAAACTCAGTCAAATGCTTTCCATGGAGGCCGTGATCACAACAGCAACAGATTTGAATCAGAAGTGGGCGGTTGACATATTTGCAAAGAAAAATAGATTATATATAGAAGATATGAAACTGGCAAAACTCGTATCTGCAGATATTTTGGCTGGCAAACAAGTTTTAGCAGAGATAGAACCAGAATGCTCTGTCATAGGACAGATTCCAAAAGAATTAAAATTCATACATGAGTCAGACAAATGTGATTCAAGGACTTTAAAGATTCACATAGGAATCTGTAAAAACGATGCACCTGCAGGAAGCGGAACACAGGTGTTGTATTTGATTCCTAAAGCTGTGGTTTTAGGGATTGGCTGTAAGAAAGGAACTGATGCTGAAAAGATTGAAAAGCATGTAACACAGGTGCTTGAGGATTATGGGATTTTTCCGGAAGCAGTGAAACTTGCAGCAAGCATTGATTTAAAGAAGGAAGAGCCTGGACTATGTACATACTGTGAAAAATATGACATACCGTTTCAGACATTTTCGAAAGAAGAGCTGGAACAGGCAGAAGGGAAATTTACAGGATCTGAATTTGTAAAACAGACCACAGGTGTTGATAATGTGTGTGAAAGAAGTGCTATGTGTGCCGGAGGGGAAAAAATTCTGGTACACAAGACAGCGCACGAAGGAGTGACAGTTGCTGTGGCAGTGGAGAAATGGAGTGTGGATTTTGAATAAAGTATATGTGATTGGAATGGGACCTGGTGCTTATGAGCAGATGACGGTTGCAGCGGTGGAAGCGCTAAAGGGCTGTGATGTGATTGTCGGGTATACAGTATATGTAGATCTTATGAAAAAATATTTTCCGGAAAAGGAATTTATGACAACGCCGATGAGAAAGGAGCCGGAGCGATGCCGGCTGGCATTTGAAGAGGCAAAAAAAGGGCGTGTGACAGCTATGGTGTGCAGTGGTGATTCCGGGATTTACGGAATGGCAGGACTCATGTATGAAATCGGAGAAGAATATCCGGAAGTCGAGATCGAGGTTCTTCCGGGTGTGACAGCAGCAATGGGGGGAGCAGCAGTGCTTGGTGCACCTCTTGGACACGATTGCTGTATGATCAGTTTAAGTGATCTTCTGACACCGTGGGAACTGATTGAAAAGAGACTTCGGGCGGCAGCACAGGCGGATTTTCTGATTGCTTTATATAATCCTTCCAGCAAAAAGAGAAAAGATTATCTTGCAAGGGCTTGTGATATTTTGCTTGAGTACAAAGAAGAAAGTATTATATGCGGTATTGTGAGAAATATTGCAAGAGAAGAAGAAAGTATGAACATACTGACACTGAAAGAGCTACGAAATACCGAGGTAGATATGTTTTCTACCGTTTATATAGGGAATAAAATGACAAAAATAATTAAAGATAAAATGGTTACACCAAGGGGATATCGATATGACAGAAAATAAAATTTTAATATATGCAGGAACAACAGAAGGAAGACGGCTGGCAGAATTTTTAGTAAAAAGGGAAGTCAGTGTTCATGTCTGCGTGGCAACAGAATATGGAGAGAGTCTGCTGCCAGAGGGAAGTAATATTACAACAACACATGAACGGATGGATGAAAATCAGATGATAGAATTTATCAATGAATATCATCCTTCATATGTAGTGGATGCGACTCACCCTTATGCGATAGAAGTGACAGAAAACCTGCAAAATGCATGTGAAAAAGCCGGAGTTCCATATTTGAGGATTTTAAGGGATACAGGAGCTGAAAAGTCAGATTGCATTTATGTGGATAGCATGGAAGAGGCAATTGAATATCTGGAGCAGACGACAGGAAATATTCTGGCAACGACAGGAAGTAAAGAACTGGCAGCTTTTCAGAATCTCACAGATTACAAAAAACGTGTTTATGCGAGAGTGCTTTCAACAGCGAAAGTGGCACATAAGTGTGAACAGCTTGGGTTTACCGGAAAGAATCTGATCTGTATGCAGGGACCATTTTCGGTGGAAATGAATTATGCAATTATGAAGAGCTATGACATTTCTTATATGGTGACAAAGGATTCGGGAAATATTGGCGGGTTCCTGCAAAAATATAATGCAGCGAAAAAGGCTGGTGTGAAAATCATCGTTCTGGGCCGTCAGAAAGAAGAGTCCGGATATACTTATGAAGAAATCATTGATCTGTTAAAAGAAGAGTATCATTTCAAAACAATGCAAAAAGTGACGCTTGCAGGAATCGGAATGGGAACAGAAGGTTCAATGACTGTGGAAGTTAAAAAGGCATGTGAGGAAGCCGATGTACTGATCGGTGCATCACGTATGTTAAAATCTGTTGTAAAAGAAGGACAGCAGACATTTGCAGCTTACAAACCGGAGGAAATTACGGATTATATTTTCAGTCATCCACAAGATGAAAATATAGTAGTTGTACTGTCAGGAGATCCTGGCTTTTACAGTGGTGCAAAGAAATTGATTTTAACGATCCGTGACAGGCTGAAAAAAAGTGGTGAGCCTGAGCGTGTAAAGACAGAGATTTTACCGGGAATTTCTACAGTTTCCAGTTTGTGCGCAAAACTTCAGATTCCATGGGAAGACATAAAACTTGTCAGCATTCATGGACGAGAGGAAAATCTTCTTGCAGCTGTGAAAAATAATAAGTATACGTTTACACTGACAGGTTCTGCAGCAGATGTCCGTAAGCTTGCAAAAACTTTGATCGATGCCAGACTTGGAGATTGTAACATGGCAGTCGGGGCAGAGCTTACTTATGAGGGAGAGCAGATTTTAAAAGGAAATGTGTCAGAATTCCTGGATTATGATGGAGACAATCTTGCAGCGGTGCTCATTGCCAATCCATATGGTGGAGAAAATGCGGTGACTCATGGAATGAATGATGAAGAATTTATCCGTGGAGATGTTCCAATGACAAAAGAGGAAGTGCGATCCATCAGTCTTTCAAAAATGAAGATCAGGAAGTCGGATATTATATATGATATCGGGGCGGGAACCGGATCTGTATCTGTGGAATCTGCAATTCAGGCAGAAGACGGACAGGTTTATGCAGTGGAAATCAATCCGGAGGCAGCTGGTCTTATTGAGGAAAATGCCAGAAAATTTGCAGTGAGCAACATAAAAGTTATTGAAGGCAGTGCGCCGGAAATATTAAAAGATCTTCCGGCACCAGACTGTGTATTTATCGGAGGAAGTAAAGGACGGCTGGAAGAGATTCTGGAGCTTATCAGGAAAAAGAATCCACAGGCAAGAGTGGTATTAAATGCTATTTCACTGGAGACATTGGCGCAGACTCTGGAATATTGCAGAAAATATCCGATTAAAAATGATGAAATCGTGCAGGTCAATATTGCAAAATCTAAAGTAGTTGGAAGTTATCATATGATGACAGGACAGAATCCGATTTATGTTGTAAGTTTTGAATTAGATTAATTATACGGCCGGACTTTGAACAAGGAGTTAAACAGAAAAAATATGCAGCCCATAGATGATAAAGACAATAACAGAAATAGTAATGCAATTCCAAGATTATTATTGACAGCCGCATCCAGTGGAAGTGGAAAAACGATGATTACATGTGGAATATTAAAGGCTCTGAAAAATCGTGGTCTTAATTGTGTTGCATTTAAATGTGGACCAGATTATATCGACCCGATGTTCCACCGGAAAGTGCTTGGAATCGACAGTTACAATCTGGATACCTTTATGTGCAAAAGAACAGGAGTGAGACAATCACTTCTTTCTCATGGAAAGAACAGAGATATCTGTGTTCTGGAAGGTGTGATGGGATATTATGATGGAATTGCCGGAATTTCAAAAGAAGCCAGCGCATGGGATGTGGCAGATACAACAGATACACCAGCTATATTGATTTTAGATTGCAAAGGAGTCTCTGTCTCTGCAGTTGCAGTTGTAAAAGGATTTTTGGAATATGAAACAGAACATCATATCAAGGGCGTGATTTTAAACCGTATCTCCCCGATGATGTATGCAAGGATGAAGCAGATGATAGAAGAACAGTTAAAAGTCCGCGTATATGGATATGTTCCGCTTGTATCAGAATGTGTTCTGGAAAGCAGATATCTGGGTTTGCAGATTCCGGAAGAAGTAGAGAAAATCGATGAAAAGCTGGAACATCTGGCAAGGGTGATGGAAGATACCGTAGATTTGGACGGAATATTAGAACTTGCCCGGAATGTATCAGCAATGCAGGAAGATACACAAGTCAAAGAGCATCTTTTGAATTTATCAGACACTTTGCAAAAAGGGATTCGAATTGCAGTTGCACATGATGAAGCATTTTGTTTTATCTATCCGGATAATCTGGAGATTTTAAAAAAATTGGGAGCAGAAATTGTCACATTTTCACCAATACACGACAGAAGCCTGCCTGAGAATATACAGGGAATTGTTCTTTATGGAGGGTATCCGGAGCTGTATGCGAAAGAATTAAGTGAAAATGATTCTATGCGTGAAAGTATCTGCCATGCAGTAATGTTGGGAGTACCATGTATTGCTGAATGTGGAGGATTTATGTATTTGCAGGAACGGCTGGAAGGTTCTGACGGGAAAATATATGATATGGTTGGAGCACTTTTTGGAAAAAGCTATAAGACAGAAAAACTGAAAAGGTTTGGATATATTATATTATCCAAAGGGACAGTTTTTGGTCATAATGTTGGAAACATTACAACACATGAATTTCATTATTACGAATCAGAAGAATGTGGTCATGCATTTACAGCGAAAAAACCGATGTCCACGAGGGGATGGGAGTGTATGATCAGTACAGATACAATATTGGCAGGATATCCACATATTCATTATATGGGAAATCCACAAGTTGCAGAAGCATTTGCAGGTGCGTGCAGAAGATATAAAGAAAAAGATTAACAGGCATGATGTCAGGATAGACAAGAGGGATAAGAAGCTAAGAAGCAGGAGGTTATTAATAGATGACAAGGGAAGAGGAACTTGGAATTATTATAGATGGAATCGAAAATCTGGACAATGTGGCTATGGAAACTGCCCGGAAGAAATGGAATTCTATCGCAAAGCCATTACATAGCCTTGGAAAGCTGGAAGAGCATATTATCCGGATTGCCGGAATTACTGGAAATGCCGAGGTTGAACTTAAGAATCGTGCACTGATAGCTATGTGTGCAGATAATGGTGTCGTGGAAGAAGGTGTGACACAGACCGGACAGGAAGTAACTGCAATTGTAGCAGAGAATTTTCTGGAAGGAGCTACCAGCGCCGCGATTATGTGTCAGAGTGCAGAGGTAGATCTGTTTCCGATAGACATTGGTATGGTTCGTGATACAAGAGTACCGAATTATAAAGTTGCTTATGGAACAAAGAATATGGTGAAAGAGCCTGCAATGACAAGAGAAGAGGCGCTTCAGGCAATCCTGACAGGAGTGCATCTTATGAAAGAGAAAAAAGAAGCAGGATATCAGATACTTGCGACCGGAGAGATGGGAATCGGTAATACAACGACCAGCAGTGCAGTGGCGAGTGTCCTTTTAGATGAATCAGTGGAGACAATGACCGGGAGAGGAGCCGGACTTGACAGTGCTGGTCTTAGAAGAAAGATATGTGCTATCAAAACAGCCATTGCAAAAAATGAGCCAAATGCAGATGATCCGGTAGATGTACTTTCAAAGGTAGGAGGATTTGATCTTGCCGGACTTGTTGGAATTTATCTGGGCGGAGCGTATTACCACGTTCCAGTAATTATGGATGGTTTCATCTCAGCGGTAGCGGCACTTGCAGCAGTGCAAATGTGCAATAACGTCAGAGAATATATCATTGTGTCTCATGTGTCCAAAGAGCCGGGAATGCATATTCTTCTTAAGGCACTTGGGAGGGAAGCATCTATGACTTGTGATATGTGTCTTGGAGAAGGGACAGGAGCTGTTGCATTTCTTCCGGTACTGGATATGGCGTTGGCTGTATATGAGAAAATGAGTACATTTTCCGATATTCACATTGACGACTATGAAGAATTAGGAGATAAATAGAATATTCAAAGAAAGTCTGGGGATAAAATGATGATGCATGTAATAACCGGGGGCAGTGGAAGTGGAAAATCTGCCTATGCGGAAATGTGGCTGACCGGAAAACCGGAGAAAAGCGAAGAAAAAAAAGCGATATGCCCATATCTGTATATTGCGACCATGCGTCCATTTGGTGCAGAGACACAAAAGAAGATTGAACGCCACAGGCAGATGCGCGCCGGAAAAGGATTTCAGACGCTGGAGTGTTATGGAGATTTGAGGACGCTTGATGATTCTATCCAAAGGTGGAAGAGAAGTAAAAGTATCTTAGATATCAATAAAACTTGTAGGAACGAAAAAAATCAGGAGAATGCTAAAACAGGAGGAATTCTGTTAGAGTGCGTTTCCAATTTACTGGCGGATGTGCTATATCAGGAAGATGGAAGCCTTGCAGAGGATGAAGTGGTTCTGGAGATGATTGTAGAAGGAATCCGTTATTTGAACACACAGACGGAGCGATTAGCGATTGTGACGAACGAAGTGCATAGTGATTTGCAGGATTATTCAGAAGAAACAAAAAAATATATCGGACTTCTCGGAAAGATCAATCAGGAGCTTGGAAAAATGGCAGATCAGGTAACAGAAGTTGTCTATGGAATCCCGATTAAGATAAAATGAGCAAATAGTAAAATGATGTTGGAGCAAAAGTCCCAACTATGATGGGATATAGAAATAGGAAGGTTACAAAGTAGTATGAAAAAAATGTGGAATAGTTTTAAAATTGCATTTTCTATGTACAGCAAGATTCCCATGCCACAAAGTGAATGGACAGATGAAAATATGTCGCTTGCGATGTGTTTTTTTCCGTGGGTGGGTGCTGTTATCGGTCTGGCGTCATGGGTTGTCTATCAGGCAGGAGGCTGGCTGGCTGACAGGCAGGAAACGTTATCTTCTGGAATACCAGGCAGTAGTAATCTTTTTTTGACGATTTTATTAGTGCTGATTCCCATCTTTATTACTGGCGGAATTCATCTGGATGGTTTTTTGGATACACAGGATGCTTTAAGTTCCTATCAGCCGATGGAACGCAGACTGGAGATTTTAAAAGATTCTCATGCCGGAGCATTTGCAATTATTTCCTGCAGCGTATATTTTTTAGCGTACGCGGGGATTTATTCTATGCTTACAGCTCATGCAGCGAAAGTAATCGCCATTAGCTTTATGCTGTCGCGTACATTGAGTGGACTTTCGGTTATCTGTTTTCCACAGGCGAGAAAAAAAGGACAGGGGCTTGTGGCAACATTTTCAGAAAGTGCGGAAAAAAGAGTGAATCGAAGAACGCTCATGATATATTTGATCGTACTTAGTGCACTCATGATTGTGGTGGGGAAATGGTCCGGGGCAGCAGCGGTGATTATGGCACTTCTTGTATTCTGGTATTATCATCACATGTGTATCAGCAAATTCGGCGGGGTCACCGGAGATCTGGCAGGGTATTTCCTACAAATGTGTGAAATTCTGATGGCGTTGGCAGTTGTAGTGATGGAACAGATTTTATTGTTATTAAAGTAGATGCGAGGTCAATAGGATATACGCAGAGAAAGACGAGGCATGTGAAAAGAGATGATCATGATTATAGGAGGAGCATATCAGGGAAAACTTGCCTATGCAAAGGAGACGTTTCCGGATGTGCGCTGGACAGACGGAGAGCAGTGCGAAAAAGAAGCAATCTTTCAGTACAGGGGAATTTTTCATTTTCATAAATATATAGAACGATTGCTCTCGGAAGGAGAAGATATTTCCGAACTGGCGAAGCAGTTGAAGGAGAAAAATCCAGATTTGATTTTAGTGACGGACGAGATTGGATATGGAATCGTGCCGATGGACCCATTTCTCAGAGAAGTACGGGAAACTACAGGGCGCATCTGCACAGAGCTGGCGAAAGATGCAAAGAGTGTGATAAGAGTTGTCTGTGGAATTCCGACGGTAATTAAGGCGCAGGTCAAATAGTTTATCTTTGATACTAGAAGTAGGATGATGTTAGGAGCAAAAGCCCCAATTATGATAAATGGAAGCAGATTTATATGAGGAAATAAATGGAATGATACAACTATATTTAATTCGTCATTCTATGACGGCAGGCAATTTGAAAAAACGATATATTGGACGGACGGATGAATCACTTTGCCCGGAGGGAATTGTATTACTGGAAAGTTATATTCAGAAAAATATATATCCGGAAGTCCAGAGGGTATATGTAAGTCCCATGAAGCGCTGCATGGAAACAGCAAAATTGATTTTCAAAGAAAACTTTTATGAAGTAGAAGAACTCAGGGAATGTGATTTTGGTATATTTGAAAATAAGAATTATAAAGAATTGTCGGATTGCCCGGAATATCAGGCATGGATTGACAGTGGGGGGACCATGACATTTCCGGGAGGAGAGAATCCGGAAGAATTCAGAAAAAGATGTGTGCGCGGTTTTGAAAAGGTCATAAAGGAGTGCAGACATGATCAGATCAAGAGCGTCGCAGTTGTGGCGCATGGTGGAACGATCATGAGTATCATGGACCGATATGCCAGAGATGAGAATGGTCAGCCGGACGGCAGTTATTATGATTATCAAGTGAAGAACGGAGAAGGATATGAACTTATTATTGCAGATGTTTCTTCCGGTGATGGCGGGATTTGTGCTGGATCTGATGTTTGGAGATCCGGTGTGGCTGTATCATCCGGTGAGAATGATCGGTCATTTGATCTCAGGGGTGGAAAAAATTATAAGAAGCTTATTCCCTAGTGGAAAAACGGGGGAGCGGATCGGAGGAGGATTATTAGTCGTAATCGTGGTGGCAGTCAGTATGGCAGTTCCAGGAGGAATTCTGTATCTTGCATACCACATTTCCTTTTATCTTGGACTGGCAGTGGAAAGCTTTATGTGTTATCAGATCCTTGCAACAAAGTCACTGAAGGTGGAGAGTGACCGTGTCTATCAGGAAATTCAGACAGGAGATATTGCGAGGGCAAGAAAAGCCGTTTCCATGATCGTGGGACGGGATACACAGAATCTGACAATCGAAGGAGTGACAAAGGCTGCGGTAGAAACTGTTGCAGAAAATACGTCAGACGGTGTTATTGCACCTCTTTTTTATATGGTAATCGGCGGAGCTTTGCTTGGATTTGGTTATAAAGCAGTTAATACCATGGATTCCATGGTAGGATATAAGAATGAAAAATATCAGTATTTTGGCACGGCAGCAGCAAAATTTGATGACGTAGTGAATTATATCCCGGCAAGATTATCTGCCTGGCTTATGATTCTGGCATCTGCAATTACGCACATGGACTGGAAAAATGCAAAGAAAGTATTCCTGAGGGATCGATATAATCATAAAAGTCCCAACTCTGCACAGACAGAATCCGTTATAGCAGGAGCATTAGATGTGCAGCTTGCCGGAGACGCCTGGTATTTTGGAAAGCTTTGCAAGAAGCCTACGATCGGAGATGCGATCCGGGAGATTGAACCGGAGGATATCCGCAGATCTCACACATTACTGTATATGACAGCAGTACTTGCATTAGTGGTATTTGAAGTTGTGAAAGTGCTGGTATGTTTGTGGTATTTTACTGTACAAGTATAAAAGAACAGGCACAATGCATTGAATTGTCAATGTAATTGTAACCGCATAATAAGGCAAGAATGAATTGAGAATCAAGGAGAGAATCAAGTGCAAAAGAAACCAAGGAAACTCCATGGCGGAGATATTTACCGTCACCCGGACGTGATTGATTTTTCGGTCAATACGAATCCGTTGGGAACACCGGAATCGGTGAAACGCGCGGTACAGGAGAGCGTAGCAAAGATTGAGCATTATCCGGACGTAAGATGCGAAGCTCTCAGGAAAGCAATCAGCAGATTTGAACAAGTGAATATGGAAGAAATCCTCTGTGGAAATGGTGCGGCAGAGCTTTTTTTCGCGGTAGTGCAGGCAGTTTGGCCACAAAAAGCGCTGGTGATAGCGCCTTCATTTTCAGAATATGAAGAAGCTCTAAGAAGTGTTGGTGCAGAAGTAGAATATTATTATCTGTGTGAGGAAGATAACTTTCAGATTCGGGAAGATTATGTGGATAAGCTTTCGGAAGAAATAGATATGATATTTTTGTGTAATCCGAATAATCCAACCGGACAGACCATTGACCGGGATATGTTGATTAAGATTCTGGATCGTTGTAAAAAGCAGAATATAGTTGTCATATTGGATGAGTGTTTCTTAGAATTCCTGGATGAACCAAACAGATATGAGATGTCAGATCTAAGGGGAGAATATCCAAACTTACTAATCATCAAAGCATTTACAAAAATATTCAGTATGCCGGGACTGCGTCTTGGTTATGCAATCAGCAGTAATCAGGATATTCTGGAAGAAATGTCCTGGAAGCTTCAACAGTGGAATGTGTCCGTTCCGGCACAGATGGCGGGAGTGGCAGCACTTGAAAAGCCAAAAGAATATATCAGACAGACAAGAGAATATGTATCTGGTCAGCGGGAGTATATGAGAAATATCTTGAAGATGATGGGATATGTTGTATTTGCATCAAAAGCCAATTATCTGTTTTTCAAAGGAAGACCAGGACTTGAAAAAGAGGCACTGGAAGCAGGATTTCTGATCCGCGATTGTCAGAATTATGAAGGGTTGTCAGAAGGTTTTTACCGGATTGCAGTGCGGACAAAAGAAGAAAATGAGAGGTTGATCACATGGCTTGGAAGATTATGATACAGGGAACAATGTCCAATGCGGGAAAGAGTCTTCTTTGTGCGGGACTATGTAGGATATTTAAGCAGGATGGCTACAAAGTTGCACCGTTTAAATCGCAGAATATGGCATTGAATTCATTTATCACAGACAAAGGTCTGGAAATGGGACGCGCCCAGGTTGTACAGGCAGAAGCGGCAGGAATCGAGCCGGAAGTATCCATGAATCCGATTCTGTTAAAGCCGACCAATGATGTGGGATCTCAGGTCATTGTAAACGGAGAAGTTCTGGGGAATATGTGTGCCCGTGATTATTTTAAATACAAAAAAGAATTGATTCCAGATGTGATGAAGGCTTTTCATAAACTGGAAGAAAATTATGACATCATTGTAATTGAAGGTGCAGGAAGTCCGGCGGAGATTAATTTGAAAGAAAATGATATTGTCAATATGGGGCTTGCAAAGATGGTAGATGCTCCGGTTCTCCTTGTCGGAGATATTGACCGGGGAGGAGTATTTGCACAGCTTCTTGGCACATTGCTTCTTCTGGAAGAGGATGAAAAGGAACGTGTAAAAGGTCTGATTATTAATAAATTCCGTGGAGATAAGACAATTCTAGATCCTGGAATCGAGATGCTGGAGGAAAAAGGGAATGTTCCGGTGGTAGGAGTAACGCCATATCTTCATGTGGAGATTGAGGATGAGGATAGTCTGACAGAGCGTTTCACTTCAAAGAAAAGTGGCGGGCTTCTGGATATCGCAGTCATACGTACGCCAAGAATTTCTAATTTTACGGATTTTATGGCATTGGAAAATATTCCGGAAGTATCCCTTCGCTATGTGAAAAATGTGTCTGAATTTGGAACCCCGGATATGATAATTCTTCCGGGAACTAAAAATACAATGGGAGATATGGAATGGCTTCGTGAGAGTGGTCTGGAAGCATGTATTTTGAAAGCATCGGCTACAGGTACGCCTATATGGGGAATCTGCGGAGGTTATCAGATGCTAGGAGAAGTACTTAGTGATCCAGACAAAGTAGAAGACGGTGGAATGATACATGGAATGGGACTGCTGCCATCGGAGACTGTATTTACCGGAAAGAAGACGAGGACAAGAGTAAATGGAACATTTGCACATGTAGAAGGAATCTTTTCGGAGCTTTCTAATGTAGCATTTGAAGGATATGAAATTCATATGGGTGAGACAACATACGTGGAAGAAGTTATTTCCAAGGAGCATATGAGCCGGATTCAGGATACAGTCAGCGGTAAGATCAGTGAGGATGGTATCTCAGATGGAAATGTATATGGTACTTATATCCATGGTGTTTTTGATATGGAAGGTGTTACCGATGTAATTGTTAAAGCACTGGCAAAGAAAAAAGGGATTACACTGGAAAAAGCATCCGGTATGGATCTGAAGTCATTTAAGGAAGAACAATATGATAAACTTGCTGATGGTATTCGTTCACATCTGGATATGGAGCGGATTTATGAGATTATGAAGGAAAATGTGGAGGAAAAGTAATGGCAATCGAACTGGAAAATGTACTTCCTTCTGAGATTGAGAAGAGGAGTTTTGAGATTATAACCGAAGAACTTACACAGAACGGGATTGTATTGGATCCGGAAAAAGCACCGGTTATCAAACGATGTATCCATACAAGTGCAGATTTTGATTATGCACAGAACCTTGTATTTTCGGAAAATGCAATTGCACGTGCAAAAGAAGCAATCCGTAATGGAGCATCCATTGTAACAGATACCCAGATGGGACGTTCCGGAATTAATAAAAAAAGACTGGCTCAGTACGGGGGACAGGTGTACTGCTTTATGTCTGATGAAGACGTGGCAGAAAAGGCAAAGCGCGACGGTACAACTCGTGCGGTAGCAAGCATGGAAAAAGCTTGTGAATTAGACGAAAAATTAATTTTTGCAATCGGAAATGCACCGACAGCACTCATTCATCTGTATGAGCTGATACGTGCCGGAAAAATCCGACCAGAGCTGGTAATCGGAGTGCCGGTAGGATTTGTTAATGTCATTCAGTCAAAAGAATTGATTTTGGAATTGTCGGATACACCTTATATCGTAGCGCGGGGAAGAAAAGGTGGAAGTAATATTGCAGCATGTATCTGCAATGCATTGTTGTACAGTTTGTAAAATACTGTCATAATTGCACCGAAAGTCTCTATTTTGTAGAACTAAATTCTGAATTAGGATTTGTTGCAAAGTTTAAAATAGATTTTTAAGTAGTATTGGAAGAAAGTATAAAATTAGTATAGTGTGCAAGGAGTGTGTGATATGGAAATTAAATCAGCGGCTTTGATTGGCGTTGGTGCGGTAGGCTCATATTTTGCGTATGGGCTTCCAGCTAAGTTAGGAGACCGTTTTTGTGTAATTGCTTCTGGAAAGCGGAAAGAACGTCTGGAAAAAGAAGGAATCTATATTAACGGTGCGAGATGTCCACTGAATCTGAAAACAGCGCAGGAAGCGGGAAAAGTAGATCTGGTATTGGTTGCGACGAAGCAGACTGCACTTCCTGAGATTATGGATGATATCTGCGCACTTGTGGGTGAGAATACGATTGTCTTAAGTCTTTTAAATGGCGTGACCAGCGAGGAGATTATTGGAAATGAAATTGGTATGGGGCATATGTTATATTCTCTGATGCGGATTGATGCTGTCCGTGACGGCAATCAGATGGAACTTCATTTTGACCGGATTGCAGGAGTATTCTTTGGAGAGAAGAATCATACGGAGCCGACAGAATGTGTACAGGCAGTGTTAGATCTTTTTGAAGGAACTTCTGTAAGAGCTAATTTTGTGCCGGATATTATGACTGATCTGTGGCTGAAATATGTGAGTAATGTTTCCCAGAATCTTCCACAGGCAATTCTTGGCGTAGGTTTTGGCGCATATAAAGATAGCGAACACGTGCGGGCTGTTGCAACTGGACTATGGCAGGAAGTGGTTCAGGTGGCAGCAAAAAAAGGTGTGCGGCTTCCAGAACGTTTACTTCTCTTTCACGGAACCGTGAAAGAGGCGAGGTTCTCAACCTTGCAGGATCTGGATGCAGGAAGACACACAGAGATTGATATTTTCGCAGGTGAGATGATGCGTATGGGAAAAGAGTTTGAAATTCCGGTTCCATATTGTGAATATACCTATCATATGATCAAAGCCTTAGAAGAAAAAAATGACGGGAAATTTAACTATTAAATTTGCCACTGATAAAACGAAAAAACAACCGTTTAAGCATAATAAACCACACTTGAAACAGAATCTATTGACTTGTTCTGTGAAAAATATAGAATATAGTCAAACATATGGCACGGCCGTCCCATTGAATAAAGTCACATTTTAATAATTAACAGAGAAAAAGGTATATTCAGTGCAGATGAAATCTAAGAAGCACCGGATAATCTAAGAATGAGAAAGTGGGTTTCACAAATGGAAAATAAAAAGCGTTTTTCAATATCTTTGACAACTCAGATACTGATCGCTACAGCAGGTGGTATCGTGTTTGGAGCACTGGTCGGCGAGTGGGCTTCTAACCTGAAGTTTATCGGAGATATCTTTATCAGACTGATCCAGATGTCAGTGGTATTGCTTGTTATGTCTGCTGTTGCTTCCGCAGTTGGTGGCGGCGATGGACAAGATGTTGGTAAGATGGGATTCCATACATTCAAATGGATCATTATCTTCACAGTTATTTCCGCTGGTTTAGGCGTAGCATTGTCTATGTTGTTACAGCCAGGTATCGGAGTTGAAATCGCAAGTGTAGCAGATGTAGCAAATTCATCTGTTGAGACAGGCTCTATTCAGGATACGATTCTTGGATTTGTTCCAACAAACATCATTAATTCCATGGCTGAAGGTTCCATGGTTCCATGTATCGTATTCTCTCTTTTCTTTGGAGTTGCTATGGGCGCTTACGCAAAAGAGAGCGGTAACCGTAACATTATCGAGTGGGTACAGGGAATTAACGGTGTTATTACAAACATCATCAAAATTGTTATGAACGTTGCTCCAATCGGTATCTTCTGTCTGTTAGCTAACGTTGCCGGAACTACAGGATTTAAGGTAATCATCCCGATGCTCAAGTTCTTACTTGTACTTCTGATTGGTGATGCTATTCAGTTCCTGTTATTTGGACCATTTACAGCAGCAGTAACAAAGGTAAATATTTTCAAGATGCCTAAGAAGTTTGCTAAAATGTCTATGATGGCAGTTACAACAACTTCCGGAGCTATCTGCCTTCCAACTAAGATGGAAGATGAAGTTACAAAATTCGGTATCAGCCGTAAAGTCGCTGATTTCACAGGACCGATTACGATGTCCATGAACAGTTGTGGTGCAGCTCAGTGTTATGTAGCAGCAATCTTCTTCATGGCTCAGTCCACGGGAATTCAGATGACACCATATCAGATGGGAATGGCAATCCTTCTTTCCTGCCTGATGTGTCTTGGTACGATCTCTGTACCAGGCGGATCCGTTATCGTATATACATTCCTTGCAACATCGCTTGGTCTGCCACTTGAAAGTATTGCAGTACTGGTTGGTATTGACTGGTTCGCCGGAATGTTCCGTACACTGATGAACGTAGACGTAGACGTTATGATCGGTCTGCTTGTAGCAAGCAAGCTTGGTGAGCTTGACCGTGATGTATACGATGAAAAGAAGACTGTTACTTACTAAGAGGCAGTCATATAATTAGCCGTTTCGCTAAAAACATCATTCATAAATAACAAAGACCTCCGGCATACTTCGATATGCCGGGGGTTTTTGTTTCTACAGTTTCATGATATAATTTGTGAAAAGTATTGTAAAGGACAGACAGGAGGAAGGATACGTGTCAATCAAAGATATCGTATATGCATTGATTGTAAATATCGCATTGCTTGCGATTATAGCGAATCTTTTATCCAGGATCCAGACAGTGCAAAAATTGATTCTGCAGGAAAAAAGAGGGTTGAAAGGAGATCTGATATTATCAATGATTTTCGCAGGCCTGATTATTTTATCGACCTGCATCGGAGTGAAGATTACATCTTACAGTTTGAATACAAGAGTCATTGGTGCAATGTCTGCAGGACTTCTTGGAGGACCGTTAGTGGGATTATATTCTTCAGCCATAGGAGCAATATATGTACTTATCTTTTCGACACCGAGAGTATTTGCAAGGGGTTCTGCATTTGCTACAATTTTGTTCGGACTTTTGGGAGCAGGATTCTATCCTTATTTTCAAAGAGGCAAGTGGAAATATACGGATCTGTTCCTGCTGGCATGTTTTGCAGAAATCTGTGACATGGCATCCCTGCTTCGCATGACAGTATCACTGGAAGTAGCAGTAGATACAATTGTAGATGCTGCACTTCCAATGATTATTATGAATGCGATTGGGATGATTGTATTTATTTCCAATTTTAACGGGGTATTTATTTTTCAGGATCTGGAAAGCTCCAGACAGATCCAGAAGATGTCTGTACTTTCCCAAAAATGTCTTCCACTTTTGCAAGATGGCGGGTTGAATAAAGCAGAAAATATGAAGAAACTATCCGATATTATCTTGAAGGAAACGCAGTGGTCCGGCATTTTGTTTACAGACCGGGAAAAGGTTATACAGTGGCAGTGCAAAGCGAAAGATGAACAGGCAATTTTCTATCAGGCAAAGTATGGAGATCCAATTCCGGAAATCTGCAGACAGGCAATGGAAGAAGGAAAACTTGTCAAATACGAAGCACAGACTGGAGAGAAAAAATGGATCCATACAGCGCAGGATTACTCAATCAGTTCGGTGCCATTTCGGGTGAAGAATCAGTCAGTCGGAAGTCTGACGGTATGGATGAAACGTCAGTGGATGGACAGACAAAGTGAAATAGAGTTGTTACAGCATCTGATGACGCTTGGATCTTCACAGCTTGCGGTATTAGAACTGGAACAGCAGAAGAATTTGCTTGCACAAGCCGAATTTAAGGCATTGCAGTTTCAGGTGAATCCACATTTTTTATTTAATGCATTGAATACAATATCGTGGGTATGCAGGGAAAATCCGGAGGAAGCGAGGGAACTTCTGCTTACACTGGCAGATTATTTTCGTTATAATCTAAATTATGATGCATATATGGTTCCGCTAAGAGAAGAATTGGAACATGTCAAAGATTACCTTCAGATTGAGAAGGCAAGATTTGAGGAGAAGCTCCAGGTGACTTATGATGTGCCAGAGAAAATGGAAATTCTGGTTCCAACGTTGATCTTACAGCCACTTGTAGAAAATGCAGTGCGATATGGAATTGACCGGACCGGATGCCGTTATGTCTATATTGGAATTACTGAGGAAGCAGATGCATACCGGGTAGAAATTTCAGATCATGGGAAAGGATTTCCAGAAGAAGTACTGGAAAAAATAGCAAAAGATGAACCGGTAGGAAGTAGCATCGGGCTTCAGAATGTACATAAGCGTATGAAGAGTGTATATGGAGAGGAACGTGGACTTCAGATTCAGAGTACGCCTAAGGGAAGTACTGTGAAGTTATACTTTTATAAAGGGGTGAAGGAAGCATGAGAATAGCGATTGTAGATGATGAAAGACCGGCAAGAAGTGAACTGAGGCATCAGATTCAGGAATTACTAAAAGAGGCAGAAATAGTAGAAGGAGACAGCGGTACAGCAGCATTACAGCTTGCAGGAGACGGAAAGTATGAACTGTTCTTTCTCGATATTAACCTGGGAGATATATCAGGCACCGTACTTGTAAATGCAATTCACAATATGCAGCCACAGGCAAAAATCATATTTGTGACAGCTTATTCCGAATATGCAGTTGAGGCATTTGAATTGGGGGTAGAGGATTATGTAATGAAGCCCTTTGACCAGAATCGAATTCAAAAAGTGTTGGATAGGTGTAAAGTTGGCGGGAAAGAAGAAAATGTACAGCATGCAGATTCACAAAGCCAGGGAAAACAGGCATCCATCCGCCGCCTGGCAATCAACAGTGACGGAAGAACTATTATTGAAAATGTGGAAGATATTATTTACATTGAGACATATAACCGAGGCTGCAAGATTTACACAACAGAAGGGGAATACTGCGAAAACAAATCTATCGGAGAATATGAAAAGAAGTTGGATCCGGAACAGTTTTTCAGGATTCACAAAAGTATTATTATAAATCTCGATAAAGTGCGGGAAGTATTCCCGTGGGGAAGTAACAGCTTCAGTTTGCGCATGCGGGGATATGAAGATCAGATCCTGCCAATTGCCAGAGATAAGACCAGGATATTAAAACAGCATTTAATGGGTCTGTAGATCAGCTGAATTAATTTGACACGTAGTGAAATGCAAAAGCACTACGTGTCAAATTGCGTTTTACGATGCCGCTTTTATCGGCATCCGTCCAGAATCTCGAAAAATTCAGGGTAAGATACATCAACGCACTGGCTGTCGTGTATGATGGTATCTCCATCGGCACTAAGTGCTGCAATTGCAAAGGCCATGGCAATCCGGTGATCCAGATAACTGTTGATCTTTGCACCGTGAAGAGTACGTCCACCTTGAATGATCATTCCATCGTCAGTCGGGGTTATGTCAGCGCCCATGGATCTTAAAGCCTCTGTTGTCGTGTCGATTCGATTTGTTTCTTTAACTTTTAATTCGGCCGCATCTTTGATGATAGTGGTACCTTTGGCGCAGGCTGCCATGACGGCAATCATTGGAATTTCGTCAATGAGCGTCGGAATCAATGCACCTTCTATCGTTGTGCCATGCAGTTTACTTGTACGGACAAGAATATCCGCGCGAGGTTCACCTCCCTCAAGTGATTCGTTGACCAGAGTAATGTCAGCGCCCATATTTCTGCACACTTCCAAAAAGCCTGCGCGGGTTTTGTTAATTCCTACATTTTTTACAAGCAGCTCAGAATCCAAAGTTAAAAGTCCGGCTGCAATAAAGTAAGCAGCGGAGGAGATGTCTCCCGGTACGCAGATAGACTGACTGTATAGTTCCTGACATGGTTTTACATGTGCTGTGGCAGTACCGTCAGGGTTGACTGTGGAAGTGATATCAGCACCAAAGCTTTTCAGCATCAGTTCTGTGTGATTTCTGGACAAAGCCGGTTCTGTAACAGAAGTCTTGCCATCTGCATAAAGTCCTGCAAGAAGTATGGCAGATTTGACCTGTGCGGAAGCTACCGGTGAAGTGTAATCGATTCCATGCAGTGTGCCTGGCTCTATTTTTAACGGAGCACACAGATCACCGTTTACACTTGTGATATGTGCTCCCATCTGAGTGAGAGGTGTAATAACACGCCCCATTGGCCGGGAGTTCAAAGATGCATCACCGGACATCACGCTTGTAAAGTCCTGGGCAGACAAAATACCAGACATCAGGCGAGTTGTTGTGCCACTGTTCCCTACATTTAAAATATCTTTTGGTGCGGCCAGACCGTGCATGCCTTTTCCGTGAACAATTATTTTCTCTGGAGTACGGTCAATTTGAATCCCCATAGACTGGAAACAGCCGATAGTAGACAGGCAGTCAGCACCTTCTAAAAAGTTAGTGATTTCTGTTGTGCCAAGTGCAAGTGCACCTAACATAATGGAACGGTGGGAGATGGACTTGTCTCCCGGAATCATAATTTCTCCATGCAATCCTTTGCATGGGCAGATAATTCTATCGCTCATATACAATATACCTGAATTTCTGCAGTAACTCTGCGGCCTTCTTAGAGGAAGACTCATCGTAGAATTCTATACGCAGAACCCCTTCTTCAAATTCTCTGTTGTGCACAATTCCTATATTCTTGATACTGAGACCATTCGAAGCGAGGATTGTTGCAATGGCTGCGATTCCACCAGCTTCATCAATAATATCACAGTATACTTCAAATGCCTTTTTAATCGGACCAGACGATGCTCCCGGAAGTGAATTCCGGTATATTCTGGAGGAATCAAACCAGTCATAGATTGCCTGCCCATCTCCGGAATCAATCATGCTCTTTACTTCTTCCAGATATTTAATATAAGAAGCAAGAATCTGTGAAATGTTGTCTTTATTCTTTAGACAAATGTGTTGCCACATGGTCGGTGAGGAGGAGGCAATACGTGTGATATCTTTAAATCCTCCGGCAGCCAGACGTTTCATCAACT
Organism: Dorea formicigenerans; assembly: GCF_025150245.1. Taxonomy (NCBI): domain Bacteria; kingdom Bacillati; phylum Bacillota; class Clostridia; order Lachnospirales; family Lachnospiraceae; genus Dorea; species Dorea formicigenerans. Next base: position 2,129,031 of record NZ_CP102279.1, on the reverse strand, counting down.
CGCTTTTTGTATCGCTGTCCTTTACGTAATTGACCAGCGTTGCAGCAATGATATGCGGCAGATGACTGATAGTGCCTGTAATATAGTCATGTTCTTTGTAGTCCAGAATAATTGGAAGTGCATGGATCGTAGAGACAAGCTGCTCATATTTATCTATTTTTTCCTGAGATACTTCTTTTGAAGGAGTCAGAACAAAATAAGCATTTTCCAGAATCATTGCTTTGGAATTGGCATAACCGCTTTTTTCAGAGCCAGCCATCGGGTGTCCTCCGATGAAATATTTCTCAATGCCAAGCTTAATAACTTCCTCATGGATATTAGTTTTTACACTGCCTACATCGGTCAGAATGCAAGCGTCGTTCAGATATTCTGTCAACTGCTTCAGATATGCTACATTAAAAGCAACCGGCGCGCATAAAAATATGTAGGAACAGTTGCGAAAATTATCATCAATAGTAGTTGCCGCAACATCAATGACGGATTCCTGGGTAGCGAGTGCCAGAGCTTCTTTATTTTTATCAAAGGCTACGATTTCGTAATCCGGAAAGTAGGTTCGAATTGCTTTTGCAAGAGAACCACCGATGAGTCCGAGACCGATAAAGCCGACCTTTTCTTTCATAGTAAAACCTCCTGGTGTTTCATAAGACAAAAATATGTCTGTCAATTATTGTAACTTGCTTACTTATGATTTGTCAATGCTTTGTTACTTTAAAGCAACAAAGCAAAAACTGAATTTTAAGGCAAAAATGTTTGTATATAGCAAAAGTTAGAAAATTAATCAATATTTCATATAATATTTGCACAAAATAGTTGTAATAATTCGATTTGTTTAGTACAATATACACATGGGATATCAGGAAGAAGTATTATAAAGAATTCTTGAGAATTACTACATAATATAAGGAGGCAACCAATATGAAAGTTTACAGAACGGACGAGATCAGAAATGTTGTCCTGTTAGGGCACGGGGGCAGTGGTAAGACAAGTCTTGTTGAGGCCATGGCGTATGTATCAGGCGCAACGAATCGTATGGGAAAAGTAGCGGACAAGAATACGATCAGTGATTTTGATAAGGAAGAACAGAAACGTGGATTTTCTCTTAGCACTACCCTGACACCAATCGAATGGGAAAAGGCAAAGATCAATGTGTTAGATACTCCGGGATATTTTGATTTTGTAGGAGAAGTGGAAGAGGCAGTCAGTGCAGCAGATGCGGCAGTTATTGTCGTATCCGGTAAAGCAGGTGTAGAGGTCGGAACAGAAAAAGCCTGGGCACTTTGTGACAAGTACAATCTTCCAAGAATGGTATATGTAACAGAGATGGATGTGGATGATGCCAGCTTCAGACAGGTCGTTCAGGATCTGACAGATAAGTTTGGTAAAGTCATTGCACCACATTTCCAGCCAATCCGTGAGAATGAGAAACTGGTCGGATATGTCAATGTCATCAAGAATGCAGGGCGCCGTTATACAGGTCTTGGACAGAGAGAGGAATGTGAGATTCCAGATTACTGTAAACCGAACCTGGAGATGTACCGTGAGAAGCTTCTGGAAGCAGTCGCAGAGATTAGTGACGAATATATGGAGCGCTATTTTGCAGGAGACGAGTTCTCGGTAGAAGAAATCCGTTCTGCCATGAGAACAGAGGTTATGGAAGGAAGTATTGTCCCAGTGGCTATGGGATCTAATATCCAGGCACAGGGCGTCGCCAATCTTCTGTCCGATATTGTAAGATTCTTCCCAAGTCCGGACTGGAGAGAATGTGCAGGTATCAATCGCAAGACAAATGAGATTTATGAAGCAAATTATGATTTCGCAAGATCCAAATCAGCTTATGTATTTAAGACAATGGTTGATCCGTTTATTGGAAAATATTCATTTATTAAAGTTTGCTCCGGTGTATTAAAAGGTGACGATACACTTTATAATGCAGATACAGATACAGATGAGAAGCTTGGTAAGATTTACACGATGTTCGGTAACAAACCTGTGGAAGTCAGTGAGCTGTTTGCAGGAGATATCGGTGCCATCGCAAAACTGACTGCAACAAGAACAGGGGATACATTGTCCACAAAGACAACACCGGTTCTTTATGGTAAGACAGAATATTCAAAACCTTATACATATATGAAATATGTAACAAAGAATAAAGGCGATGAAGATAAAGTATCTCAGGCACTTCAGAAAATGATGGCAGAAGATGTAACACTTAAGGTAGTCAATGACAGCGAGAATCGTCAGGCACTTCTTTATGGTATTGGAGATCAGCATCTGGAGATTGCAGTCAGCAAGTTATTAGACCGTTACAAATGCGAAGTAACACTGGAGACTCCGAAGGTTGCATTCCGTGAGACAATCCGCAAACAGTCTGATGTAGACAGCAAATATAAAAAACAATCCGGTGGACATGGACAGTACGGACATGTGAAGATGCGCTTTGCTCCGTCAGGAGACCTGGAAATACCTTATGAATTTGATGAAGAAGTTGTAGGAGGAGCAGTTCCGAAGAATTATTTCCCGGCAGTAGAAAAAGGACTTCAGGAATCTGTAGTGAAAGGTCCTCTTGCAGGATACCCGGTTGTTGGTGTCAAAGCTACACTTTACGATGGATCTTACCACCCGGTAGACTCTTCTGAGATGGCATTTAAGACTGCTACGATCCAGGCATTTAAGAAAGGATTTATGGAGGCATCTCCAGTACTTCTTGAGCCAATCGTATCTGTGAAAGTAACAGTTCCGGATGAGTACACCGGAGATGTAATGGGAGATCTTAACAAGAGACGTGGCCGTGTGCTTGGTATGACGCCGGTTGGCGCGGGAAATCAGATCGTAGAAGCAGATGTCCCGATGACAGGATTATTCGGATACTGCACGACATTACGCTCTATGACAGGTGGACGAGGAACTTATGAATATACATTTGCACGTTATGAACAGGCACCTTCAGAAGTACAAGAAGCAGAAATTGCAAAAAGAGCCGCTGAAGAATAGAAAGATAAGAAAAAGTTAATTAAAGTTTTAACAGGAGAAAAGCCCGTTTAGGGCTTTTTTTCTGTGATTAAAAGTGCTATAATCTCTATACCTATATGCAGTTTTATAAATAGTAATTTTCAGGCATTCAGTGAAAATATAAAGAAGAATATAACGAGGGATAAGAAATGAAAATAGTGATTATCGGCGATGGAAAGGTAGGTCATAAGCTGACAACACAGTTGTCAGAAGAAGATTATGACATTACCCTGATTGACCAAAATGCCGGGAAGCTGAAAGCAGCTTTGAACAATCTGGACATTTTCTGTATTAATGGAAATGGTGCGGATGCAGAAGTTTTAAAACAGGCGGATGTGCCGCATGCAGACATTGTGATTGCATGTACATCTACAGATGAGATGAATATGATTAGTTGTCTTCTGGCAAAGCGACTTGGTGCCAAGCACACCATCGCAAGGGTGAGAAATCCTCTTTATTATCGCCAGATGGAATTGTTGAAGGAAGACCTGCATCTTAGTATGGCGGTCAATCCAGAGCTGGCAGCAGCTAATGAAATATCAAGAATGTTGCTTTTCCCAGAGGCGAATAAAGTCGAATCATTCATGAAAGGAAGAGTGGAACTGGTAGAGTTCCCGATTGCTGAGACAAGCCCGATCGTGGGATTATCACTGGCAGAGATTAACAAGAAATATGAATTCCAGATTCTTGTATGCGCCATCAAGCGGGGTGAGCAGGTCTATATTCCGGATGGTAATTTTGTAATTGAAAAGGGAGACCGTATGCATGTGGTCGCATCACATCAGAATCTGAAATCGTTCTTCCGTGCACTTGGACATAAGGAAGAGAAAGTGAAGAAGGTTATGATCTGTGGTGGCGGTCATGTATGTTTTTATCTTGCAGTTCAGTTGCAACAGGCTGGCATGCAGGTGAAGATTATCGAGCAGAATCAGGCAAGATGTGAGGAATTGTGTGAATTACTTCCGAAGGCAACGATTATTCATGGAGATGCGACGGATCAGGAGCTTTTGATTGAAGAAGGCCTTGAGAATGCCAATGCCATTGTTGCCCTGACCGGCATGGATGAAGAGAATATTATGATGGCACTTTTTGCAAAGACAAGAGGGATCAAGAAAATTGTTGCGAAGGTCAATGCAGATACAAGGGCACAGATGGTAGAGAGCCTTGGAATTGAGAGTACGGTTTCTGCCAAGAGCGCGACAGCAGATGCAATCCTTGCTTACGTTAAGGCAAGAATGAATTCTTACAGCAGTGCCAATATTGAGACGATGTACCGACTGCTGAATGGCAAGATTGTAGCACAGGAATACATCATTAACAAAGAATGTGATTTCACAAATACTCCGTTAAAAGATCTGCCTACTAAGCCGAATAACCTGATTGCATGTATCGGACGCCACAGAAGAATTATCATTCCGAATGGTGACGATCATCTGGAAGTCGGTGATAGTGTTATTGTGATCGCGAAAGAGCACACGATCAATGATTTTAAAGATATACTTGCATAGGGAGTCATAAGATATGAATGGAAAAATGGTACGTTATATTCTGGGCAGAATGTTGGGGGTAGAAGCATTGCTCTTGCTTCTTCCGGCATTTGTAGGAATATTATATGGGGAAGAAAAAGAAGCCCTGACATTTGTGATACCGGCAGTGATTCTGACATGCATTTTTGTAATAGCCGGAAGAAAGAGACCGGAGGGACAGGTGATTTATGGAAAGGAAGGTATGGTTGTTGTTGCCAGTGCCTGGATTACATGGTCCTTATTCGGAGCACTTCCATTTACATTGTCCGGAAGTATTCCGAATTTTGTAGATGCATTTTTTGAGACTGTATCTGGATTTACAACAACTGGATCGTCCATCTTAAGAGATGTAGAAGCATTACCACAGTGTATGCTGTTCTGGCGAAGTTTCACTCACTGGATTGGAGGTATGGGAGTGCTTGTCTTTGTTCTGATGTTGACGAATCTGGACAAGAAGAATTCCATGTATCTGATGCGTGCAGAAGTTCCGGGACCGGAGAAAGATAAGCTTGTTCCAAAGACCAAAACGACAGCAAGAATTCTGTATGGAATTTATTTTGGATTGACAATGATCCTGGTCATTCTTCTTATGTTTGGAGGAATGAATCTGTTCGACAGTCTGATCCATGCGTTTGGCTCTGCAGGAACCGGAGGATTTTCCAATTATGCAGACAGTGTAGGACATTTTGACAGTGCATATATTGACTACGTTATTTCAATTTTTATGATTCTGTTTGGAATCAACTTTAACCTGTATTATTTTATGCTCCTGGGAGACTTTAAAGCATTCTGGAAAAATGAAGAACTTCGAGTGTATCTTGGAATTGTTGCGACAGCAACAATTCTGATCACTTTGAATACAAATCAGATGTATGGCAGTATCATGAAAGCATTCCGGTACGCCTTGTTCCAGGTATCAACGATCATTACGACAACGGGTTATGCGACGACAGATTTCAATCTTTGGCCGACATTCTCCCAGTGTATTTTAGTGCTGCTGATGATCATTGGAGCCTGTGCATCTTCCACCGGAGGCGGTATTAAAGTGTCACGTCTCATGATTGTATTCAAAGGAGTAAAACGTGAAATCAAGCAGCTTGTGCATCCGAAATCTGTGAATCTGATCCGGATCAATAGAAAGAAGATCAGCGATGAGACTTTACGAGGGGTCTATGTATATCTGATGGCATATGCACTGCTGGCAATTGTATCTGTGTTGATCATTTCTTTAGATAATCAGGACTTTACTACGACATTTACATCTGTAATGGCAACACTTAATAATATCGGACCGGGACTTTCGGCAGTCGGACCGACCGGAAATTTTGCAGATTTTTCAATCTTGTCAAAGATTGTATTCTGTATAGATATGCTTGCAGGACGTCTGGAAATCTTCCCGTTCCTTACTTTCCTTACTATGTTTGCATGGAAGAGAAAGTTTTAGAAGGAGAAAGTTATGAAAACAAAGACAAAAGGTTTAATAGCCCTGATTGTGGTAATCGTTGCAGCAATTTATTATTATGTGACTATACCGGCAATCAACATTCACTCTACAGATACGTGGGGAGCAGTATTATTTCTAATCGTAATAGCTTTAATTGTGAAACTCTTTTTTTATGGATTCAGAAATCCTGCGAAAATTCGTATCAGCGATTTGAAAGAGAGCAAAATACTCCGGGCAGGCGTGATACTTTTGCTTGTGCTTGGTGCAGTTTATTTCATTGGAAGTATTTTATCTTCCCCGATTGTTAATGCGAAGAAATATCAGAAGCTGATGAAGGTAGAGCAGGGAAATTTTACAGAAGATGTAGAAGAGCTTTCCTTTGATAAGATTCCGCTTCTGGACAGAGATACTGCCGCACTTTTGGGAGACCGTAAGATGGGAAGTATGGTAGATATGGTTTCACAGTTTGAGGCAGATGACATCTATTCCCAGATTAATTATAAGGATAATCCGGTGCGTGTAACGCCACTTCGATATGCCAGTATTATTAAGTGGTTTACGAACCGTTCAGAAGGTATACCGGCATATATTCGTATTAATATGGCAAATCAGAACACAGAGCTTGTAAAGCTGGATAAAGGCATGAAATATGTGAACAGTGAGTACTTTAACCGGAACATTTACCGGCATCTGCGATTTGCACATCCGACATACATTTACGGGGATTTGAGCTTTGAGATTGATGATGATGGTGTGCCATACTGGATCGCACCGGTGAAAAAATATAACATCGGTCTGTTTGGCGGTGAGACAATCGGTAAAGTTGTGATCTGTAATGCTATTACTGGTGAAACAACGACTTATAAGACAACAGATGTTCCGGAGTGGGTAGACAGAGTCTATTCCGCGGATCTTCTTGTCAATCTGTTTGACTATTATGGAACACTGAAACATGGATTTTTCAACAGTGTGCTAAGCCAGAAAGACTGCCTGAAGACAACAGATGGTTACAATTATCTTGCACTGGACGATGACGTATGGATGTACACAGGCGTGACTTCGGTCAACGGAGATCAGTCTAATGTTGGATTTGTATTATCCAATCAGAGAACAATGGAAACAAAGTATTATGAATGTGAGGGAGCAACAGAAGCTTCCGCTATGTCTTCAGCAGAAGGACAGGTGCAGAATCTGAAGTATACCGCAACATTTCCACTGCTTCTTAATATATCCGGAGAGCCGACTTATTTTATTGCATTAAAGGATGATGCGGGACTGGTTAAGAAATATGCCATGGTAAACGTGCAGAAATATCAGATCGTTGCTATCGGAGACAGTGTGAGTCAGTGTGAGGACAATTATCTGAATCTGCTCTTAAGCAATGGTGTGAAAGAAGAAGCGAAGGACGACAGAGAGATTGAGACAATCACCGGAGAGATTACAAAGATTGCACAGGCGGTCATTGATGGAACTTCTCATTATTATCTGATGATTGATGGTTCAGAGGATATTTTCGATGTGTCTGTAGTTGATTACATTGATGTAGTCCGGTGTGAGGCAGGACAGACTGTGACGATGGAATATAAGAAAGGCGAGAAGGCAGATACAGTTGTAAGCCTTAAAATTAAGTAACATTTGTGAATAAAATGAAAAATACAGCGGAAGGCTTAGAGCCCTTCGCTGTATTTTTCTATCTTTTGTCTGACGCGTTCTGCTTCATCACCTTCAAGAGGTGTCGGACAGTAATCGTTTTTATTACTGGAAGAAGACAGAGAACAAGGAATGATGTTAATGTTATCGTCATCGGCAACTTTACCGTCTGTATCGATGGTAAAAGTCTGTTGGAAGATCATCGTATCCTTATCAGAAGGATTTTTATTTCCCCCAAAACAGAAGTTTCCCAGACTGTAGGCAATATATTTTCCATTATACTTTTCAATGCCTTCCAGTACATGTGGATGATGACCAATGACAAGGTCGGCTCCTTCATCGATGGCCAGATGTGCAAGTTTTTTCTGGGTAGCATTTGGTTTGTATTCTTTTTCAATTCCCCAGTGGAAATTAACGATAATAATCTGTGCCCCTGCATCTTTTAAGGCCTGGATATTTTCTTTGATTTGCGTTGCTTTCTGCTCATGCTCAGCAAGTTCATAGATACCGGTAAGTCCGACTTTAATACCTTTTACATCCACCACAACGACATTTTCATAGCCAAATGTAGCAATGCCTGCGTTTGACAGATTTTCGATGGTATCCTCCTGGCTTTTTGTGCCGTAGTCTTTGCTGTGGTTGTTTGCAATATTGGCGGCTTCCACAGAACTTCCGGTTAAAATGTCAGTGTATTTGGCAGGCCCTTTAAATGCAAAGGTTTTATCAGCCCGGCTTGTCTCTTCAGTCAGCGTTCCTTCAAAGTTTACAACAGATAAATCATCAGCTTCTAAGATAGAACGGACATTTTTAAAGAAATAGTCTGCACCATATTCGTTGTAGTAGGCATTAAAGCTGGTGGACTGATCAAAACCCTCATCAGTTCCAAGTGTGCAGTCCCCCATAGAACTGATAGTGATGGTGGCAGGTTCCTTTGAGGAGCTTTTTTTCTTTTTTTTGCCGGAATCATTGTCCGTATTAATGACAAGTTCCTGCGTTTTTACAGCAGAAGTGTCAATTTTTTCCTTGGAAGAGGAAGTATCCTTACTTTTGGCTGTCTGCTTCTGGGAAGTCTTAACGGCTTCTTTTGTGTCAGTATGTTTATGCAACAGATGACTGATGCCATATATTGTGCTAAATAGAATCAGACAGACTGTACATAACATGCCTCCAAGCAGCATGGCGCGTTTTCTTTTTCTGCGTCTGAGGCGTCTGCGCCTGGCTTCCATCTGGCGTCTTTTTGATGCTTTGATTCCTGAATTGTTATCGCTCATAGTATTTTGTTACCTTTTCATTCGTTGTAGAAAATATGCATAAAAACAGACAGTCCATCTTAAGATAGACTGTCCGCTTGTTTCATATTTGATCCATTTAATTTAAAAGAGTGCAGCCATCCAAATCAATGTCCTTTAATTCTGCTTTTTCTGCGCTGATACTTACATAAAAATTGATACCGCATTCCTCGGAGAGTTTTTTCAGCCGGTCAATAAATCCTGGAATATTCTCAATAGAAATATCTGCGTGTTTTAAAATACCATCGATAAAAATACACTCAATATCGTGGTTGGAGCTGTACATTCCATATAAGAAACCAATGTACTCATCGGTATTCGTAATAGATGGAAAATCATCCATACAAATTGTACGGATATCAAATGCAACACTTGCGGTATCGCGATGAGTCTTTTTGATAAAAACGACATTACCTTTACATTCTTTCGCCTGCTTATTAGCCTGCTCGATCATTTGTTGTGTTTTTCCGCTGCCTTTAGGGCCAGTTAATAAATTTACCATGGCAAACTCTCCTTTATGTATAATATTATACCGGGCATATCCGGTATCGAATAGTTGATGTTTATATTATACACTAAAGTACAGACAGTAACAACCTGAAAAAAGGAGTTTTTAGACGATTTCGTGAAAAATTTAGAATAAGCGCGACAGTTGAAGAGGGCGCAGGAAAAATACAAAGCTGCTGTAGATATATGGATTTTATATAGATATATAGATAAATCCAATTTGACGAAGCGCTTATAAGCGTAGGATAATATAAAGATAGAATGATGGGGATTTATATAACTATTGGAGGAATTTATGGAAAAAATAACAAAAGAAGAGCTATTGAAAGCAAAGATTCCGGGAGAAGAGACGGGAATTCAAGTGAAGACAGGATTCTGTGGATTTTGTGGTGGAGACTGCCTTTTAGATTTTTATATAAAAGACGGAAAAATCATAAAAACAGAAGGCAATTGTACACTTCCGGGAGCCAATGGACGTGTGTGTGTGAAAGGTGCTGCGATAAAACAGGCACTTTACAATCCAGACCGGATCCTATATCCGATGAAACGTGTCGGAAAACGTGGAGAAGGAAAGTTTGAACGGATTAGCTGGGAAGAAGCACTTGATACGATTGCAGAAAAGATGCAGTCAGTAAAAGAGGCTTATGGTCCGGAACAGACGATGGTCTATGTAGGACATCCGAAGTGGTTCAGACCACAGATAACAGAATTTGTAAATAAATATGGGACTCCAAATTATGGAACCGAGTCCAGTACATGTGCTTATGCGCTTATGATGGCCAATCAATGCAATTTTGGACAAAATATTATGCTGATGCCACCGGATTTTGGACGGTGCCGGACTCTGGTCGTATGGGGCGTGAATCCTTTATACAGTAATTCTGTCAAAGGCGGTGCCGTATTTTTACATGCAGTTGATCGGGGTGCGAAAGTGATTGTTGTTGATCCAAAGTGTACACCGACTACAGAATATGCACAGTTACATCTTCGTCCGATTCCGGGAACAGATGGCGCACTGGCACTGGGCATGGCAAGAGTGATCATCACAGAAAATCTGCATGATTGTGAATATATTGAAAAGTATACTTATGGATATGAAGAATATAGAGACTATGTTATGGATTTTACTCCTGAAAAAGTTGAAGAGATTACAGGAGTTCCGAAAAGCGATATGATAAGGGCTGCCAGAATGATTGCAGCAGAGGGACCGACTTCCATTATGTTATCGGCATCACCAGTCGTACATAATATAAATGGTGTGCAAAATGGACGGGCAATCGGACTATTGATGGCGCTTACTGGTAATTTTGGGATTCCGGGAGGTTTTGCAGGCCCGGGACCTGCAAGAGTTATGCTGAAAGATTCTTTCATGGGTACCAAAAAAGACCGTGAGCATCCGGAAAAAGGAGTGAATTATGGAGAGTTTCCAGCGTGGGACAAATTAACTTCCAGAGAACTGCAGGTAGAACATATTGCAGATTTTCTCCTTGGAAATGGTAGATATCCGATTCGTAATCTCATTTCCTTTGGAATGAACCATCATATGTGGCCAAGACCGGACCGGATTGAAGAGGGAATGAAACAGGTGGAATTTTTCTCCTGTGCAGATTTATATATGAATGATACATGTAAATATGCAGATATCCTGCTTCCGGTTGCTGTTACACAGGAACGGGAACAGGTTGAACTGCTGGGACCACAGATGGTCTATTATCAGCCAAAAGTTGTAAAGAACCAGGGAGAAACAAAGAATGATATGGAAATTCTTTTAGAGCTTGCAAAGCGGCTTGGGTTTACGCTTGGCAATCCAGCGTATCATACTTATGAAGAATATCTGGCAGACCGGTTAAGCCCGACAGGACTTACATTGGACGAATTAAAAGAACATGGTATGATGCCGGCAAAACATATTATGCCAGCCCGGACAACAGAGGATATCATGAAGGTTCAGACGCCTACCGGAAAGATTGAGTTCGTATCTACGATTCTTAATGCCTGTAAGAAAGAGTGGCATGAAGGAGTTCCGGCATATCATGATTTCCGGGAAACCTTGCCGATGAAAGAGTATCCACTTATATTAAGTACCGGAAGCAGAAAGCCACAGTTATTTCATTCCAGGACCTATCGGCTGCCATGGCTGGTAAATCTGGAAGATTGTCCGATCGTAGAATTACATCCGGAAGATGCCGAGAATTATAACGTGAAGACAGGAGAGATGGTCACACTTGAGACTCCGGTCGGACAGATGGATATGGAGGCAGTGGTGAATTCTTCTTGCCTGAGAGGTGCTGTAAATGTATATCATGGTGCCGAAGATTACGACATTAATCTTTTGGTTGATGACCAGTATATTGATCCGATATCAGGATTTCCGGGATTCAAATCTTATTGTTGCAGAATTCGGAAAAAGGAGGCATAATAATGAGCAGAGTAGAATGTGATAAAGCACGTTGTTCCGGGTGCCTGGCCTGTATCGTTGCCTGTCTGGATCAGCATTATGATGAGGCTGATGAACATGCAGTTCCGGCGAGAATATATGAGATGCAAAAAAGCGGGGACAGTGATTTCGAGACATATGTGACAAGGAGCTGTCTGCATTGCGAGGAGGCAGCCTGTTTAAAAGCCTGTCGTTTTGGAGCTCTAAAAAGAGACGAAAGAGGTTTTGTGATACCAGTCAGAGAGAATTGCAAAGGATGTAAGATGTGCCTGAAAGCCTGTCCTTACGATGTGCCAAGATTTGATTCTGAAGGAAAAATTGTCAAATGTGACGGCTGCTCTGTGAGAGTAGCAATGGGACTGGAACCGGCATGCATAAAGGCCTGCAATACAGGGGCGTTAAAGCTTGTATAACAGATGAAAATAATAATATAGAAGGGTAGAGAGATGAGTATAATAAAGAAGTTAGAAGACAGTATTTGGGCAAAAGTGATTCTTGCAGTAATTGTAGTGGTTATTGCATTTGCAGCTAGATCTGTGCTTGAGAACAAGCATGAGGAGAGTCAGATTGACAAGCAGACAGCAGGAAAGACCATACGTGAGACAAGTTATGCAGAGGCAGTTCCGGAGGATGATTCCATTTTACAGGTGTTTAAAAATACATATCCGACGGCGGAAGTATTGCTTGCCTGCAGAGAAGATGTGACAGATGATGGGCTGGATGACCTTGTTGTAATCTGTAAAATGGAAGAAGGTAACCGGACCATTGTAGTAACAGATAAAGGAGATAGCACGAATTATGATTTTTCAGATCCGATAGCAGCACCGGTAGAGAATCAGAAAATTCAGTTTAAGAATATCGATAAAGAAGGAGAAATCGAGATTATTATTACAGGAGAAAAGAAAGGAGCCGTAGGTTATGCCATCTATCGTATGATAGACGGCCAACCGGTGGATCTTTTTGGAGAGGGAATGGAGGATTGCTGCTAAATGCAGAACTTGTAACCTTTTCCCCAGACAGTACAGATATGAGTTGGATGAGAAGGATCATCTTCCAGCTTATCCCTTAGTTTTTTGATGTATACGAGGATGGTACTGTCGTCGCAATTATCACTTCTCCAGACCTTGGAGAACAGCTCCTGTTTGGAAAAGATGTACTCCGGATTTTCAATAAAGAGATAGAGAAGGGAGAATTCCTTAGAAGTAAGGGATATCTCCTTTCCGTTTTTCAGGACAGTCTGAGACTCCATCCGCAGTGTGAAGGATCCTTTTTTTACTTCAGTGATCGCTTCATCAGAGCTTAAAACATACTGATTCGTGCGCCGCACCATGGCACGGATCTTAGATACCAGCACAGTTTTGCTGAACGGCTTTGTAATATAATCATCGGCACCAAGTTCCAGACCTTTGACCTGGGCCGAATCCTCGCCGCGTCCGCTTAAGAGGATGACTGGAGTGTAGTTCTGACTGCTGCGGATTACCTTTAAAATCGAAAAGCCGTCCTGGTCGGGCATAATGATATCCAGTAAGATTAAGTCAAATGTATTGGCTTTGAGGATATCAAGTGCAAGTGCGCCGTTATCTGCACAGGTGACAGCGATATGTTCCTGCTTAAGAGTCATGCTCACTGCTTTTAAAATGGAAGGTTCATCATCTATAATAAGAACCGAGATATCTGGCATTTTGCAAATACCTGCCTTTCTGTTATTGTAATCATTAAAAATATACTAAGATAAACTTATTATATCTATGAAAAAAATTAAAGTCAACTGTAAGGAAATGAGAAGAAGAAATAATGAATAAGAAAAGAAAAGAACTGGTTATTTCAGTCATCGGAGTGCTGCTTTTGATTTTAAGTGCAGCATTCTGCTATCAAACGGTACGAGATGCAATCATTAGTAATGAAAAAGAAAGTATTCAGAATATTGCAGAAGTCAGTTCGCATAGCTTGCAAGCGACGCTTCAAGGGAAAAGTAATCTCGTATATGCTGCATTATCGGGTGATATGGCAAACGAAGAGAGTATAGAAGCAAGTTTATTGAAAGTTGGAGAAAAGGGAAAATATATCCGTCTGGATCAGGTCAGCCAATTGCAAGACTGGGAAGCAGATTCCTGCGGAGAGGCAGGAAAAAATCCAGGACACGTTATTGCAGGACCAATAAGGAAAACATATAGCGGAGGATATGTACTTTATCTGACAAAAGCAGTCTATATGAACCGCAGCATTGCGGGGTATGTGCAGATTGAACTGAATCTGGATGAGATTTATGAAGGAGAACAGGATCTTTCCAATCTTAATGTGGGCAATCAGGGATACTGCATTGTAAAAGATATTAATGGCACAACAGTCATGGCAGATGCAGGAAATGAAAAAGAAGAAATCTCATTTTCGAGTAAAGATGTATCCGGCTGTGAAGTTGTATGGTCATATGAAGTAGAAGGCGGATCGCCGAAGAAGACGCAGAAACTTGTGGCATACAATACTGTTGATTTTCATGGGGTTCAGTTCGTGCTTTGCGTGGTGGAAGATTACAGGGATATTACTGCACCGATTGTGAAGATTGCTTTTTATTTGTCATTATTTGGTGTGCTGATTTTGATCTGGGTCGGAGTTTTCGGATATCGGATCTTACAGCAGCAAAAAGAAGAAGAGAAGCTTAAGATTGCACTGGCGCATGAAAAAGAACTCAATGAGGCAAATGAAGCAATGAAGAATCAGGAAAGCCTGATGCAGAAATATAATCATTCGAAAACGATGACATTTCTAACGGGAGCGCTGGCACATGAGTTTAATAATCTCATGACCCCGATCGTGTTATATAGTGAATTGTTATCAGATAATGATACGGTCATGCAAGAGATGCCGGAAGAGGTCTATGAATTAAATATATCAGCAAAAAGATGTGAAGAACTGGCAAAACAGCTTCTGGATTACAGCAGACAGGGAAGAGCAGAGAGAGTATTATCCGAGTATAATGCCACATTTGCCGTGGAGAGCAGTATCAGTATTGTAAGCAGATTAATTCCGGAGAATATTAAATTTGAGACATCTGTATGCAGTACATCTTATTATATAAAAGGTCAGGTGGGAGCGCTGAATCAGATCATACTGAACCTGGTAACGAATGCCATCCATGCGATCGGAGATAAAAAAGGACGCATAAAACTTCAGTTTGGATTAAGTGTAGATGATGACCAAACGGTAAGGCTTGTAGTAGAAGATAATGGCTGCGGTATTCCAAAAGATCTTCGAAAGCATGTGTTTGAACCGTTTTTTACAACGAAAAAAGAGGGGAAAGGAACCGGAATCGGCCTGACTGTAGTGAAACGTATGGTAGAAGAACACGGAGGCTGGATACAGGTGCAGAGTGAAGAAGAAAAAGGAACAACATTTATTATGAATTTTCCAAGAGTAGACGATTCTAAATGATGGTTTATTACTAAAAAGGAGCAGCCGCAATTGCGGCTGCTCCTTCGTGGTGCTTGTTTAAAAGAATATCTTATTCATATGCCTGACGATCTTTCAGGTCTTTATTTAAGTAAGATGTAGCTGTCTTGGAGATATCTACTGCTTCCTCATCAGAGATATCATCAACCTTTTTAGCTTCGTTGTACCAGTCTTCGAATGTCATACCAAGTGGGAACTTGTCATCAACATTTTTCTTGATAAATTCATCAAAATCATCAACACCAGCATCTTTTGAAATATCTGTTGTCATGAATTTACTTACGTCACTGACACGAGGAATCTCTTCTTCCGGAATCTGTGGATACTGTGTATAATAGTTCTCAAAATTCTCAATGTTCTTCTCAGAGAAGTGCCATGTGATTGTACGTCCCTCAGCAACTGTCTTCATATAGATCGTACGAAGAGCAACATAAGGATCTACATCAAATCCATCTGCGAACATCATAGCTGCATTGTATGGATGTGTGTACATGTATTCAAGAGCCATCTCATGAGCGTACACAAGACGTCTTGCAAGCTCTGGGTGTTTCTCTTTGAAATCGTTAGACATAGCATAAATACAGCAAAGTCCCCATGTATCAGCAGTAGCGTCAGAGTCGACATTAGCTCCACCCCAGCCGATTCCCATAATATGACCAAATCCTTCGAATTCAGCGATGGATGCGTAAGGGTCACAGCATGTGAATGCATCAATCTGTCCGGCTTTCAGTGCGAACATGGCATCCTGTCCACCCATCGATACAATATTGTAGCTGGAAGCATCAGCCGGGATTCCCAGTTTTTCGGACCATGTCAGCCATTCAGGATTAATTTCAGGTTCTGCAGTCATAGAAATTGTTTTGCCGACTAACTGAGAAGGCTCTGTGATGTCATTGCTTACTACGAGGTAACGTGATCCGCCCATATGGTTCGCAGCAGCCATTGAGAATGGAGCACCCTGGTTTACTGCACGGATTGCACCTTCGATACCTGTGTATCCAACGTCCATAGCACCGCTTGTGAGTGCTTTTAATGTCTCACCGGATTTTGTTACATTTACATTCAGTCCTAAAGCTTTGTAAATACCAGCCTTTTCACCAATGATAGCGCCGACCATATGGTCGCAGTTGTTGTAACCCATTTCGATGGTGTAGTTCTTATCTTCATCGGATAATTCGCCAAAGTCGAATTTCTTGGCTGCTTCTTCTGGATCATATCCAGTTGCCTGTACATCTTTTGTTGCCTGACTATCTTTGCTGCTATCGTGACAAGCTGTTACGGTAGGAACAAGGAGAGCCATCACAAGAAGTACAGATACAAGTCTTTTTTTCATGTTCTTTTTCCTCCTGAAAAACAAATATTAATAATTGTTAATAATTATGTGATTATAATAGCAGACGTCTGATTAAATGAAAAGATATATAAAGGAATATTAATAATCTTGATAAAAATATACAGAATTATTGGAAATGTTAATAAAATATAGACAGGTTCGATAAGACTATGAGAACAATCAATTCGACATTTTGTAAAAAAAGATTTAAAATATAGTTACAATTTTAAGTATGACATGAGGAAAAGAGGAAAAAGATAATAATGAGATTGGATTACATAAGAAGTTTTATTAATGTCGTCAACTGTAAGAGCTTTTCTGTTGCTGCGAAAAAAGCATTTGTCTCACAGCCGACGATCAGTACTCACATCAAGCAACTGGAAGCGGAATTGGGAGTCCAGCTTTTGGTCAGATCAACAAAAGATGTGATATTGTCAGAAGAGGGAGTTCTGTTTTATCCATATGCAGTCAGGCTTCTTGAGACAGAAAATGAGGCGCTGGCACATTTGAATAAGACGGAAGCAAAGGTAAAAGGAACTGTAACGATCGCTGCTTCATCAGTTCCGGGAAATTATATTCTTCCTGGAATTTTGAAACAGACAAGACTTAAGTATCCCGAGATTGATTATCGTATGCTGGAGGGAGACAGCAGTCAGGTGATCCAGTCGGTTTTAAGATTTGAAGCAGATCTTGGAATAGGAAGTATCCGTACCAATCATGAGAAATGTATGTGTATGCCGCTTCTAAAAGATCAGATTGTACTTGCAACACCGAATACAGAAGAATATCGGAGTCTGAATGGGGTATTTCCGCTTGATAAGCTGAAGAGAGAGACATTTGTTATGCGGGAATCAGGAAGCGGAACAAAGCTTGCGTATGAAAGTATTGAGAAAGCACTGAATCTGCATGCAAAGCCGTTGAAGATAGCCATGCAGGCAGAATCTTCTGATCTGGTCCGGAGAAGTGTAGAAGAAGGAATGGGAGTTGCATTTGTAAGCAGTCTTGCAATTCAGGATTCTCTGGCATTGGGGAAATTATTGAAGTTTGAATTTCCGAATGTGAATACAGAGAGACAGATTTATCTTTTGTATCACAAAGACCGGATTATGACCCTTCCTATTACAAGTGCGATCAAATCTATCAGGCAGCAATGCCAGAAGATTTCAGGATAATACTTTAATATGATTATCTCTTATAATAAAAAAATCCTGCTCCCCCTGCAGGGTTTACCATAATTAAGAATGTATAAAAAGAAAGAAGCGTATTTCAGTTGATAGAAATACGCTTCTTTCTTCTTATATAAATGTAAAAAACATTCAAGAATTTGATGCCTGTAGTTTATTCCACATTTGAAATTCTGGCATCAGATAGATAACAGGCAATCTGGTGTCCATGCCTTTTGATGTTATCTATTGAGCTCTCCATCTGAGAAGTACTTTCTCAGCGAGAACCATAATTGTATCGATCAGGAATCCGATAAGACCTGCGATGATCATGTAAGCAATGACCTTCTCAGTCTGCATCTTACCCTGAGCTTCCACCATACAGTAGCCGAATCCGGCACTGGTCGCAATGAACTCCGCTCATATAACGGACATCCATCCAAGTCCGATTGCAAGTCTCACACCAGTCATAACACCTGGAAGAGATCCCGGAAGGACGATGTCTTTTATGATATTCAGTGTATTTGCACCCATCGAGCGGGCTGCGTTGTAAAAGTCTTTGCTGATATCCTGCACTCCTGAAATCGTATTCAGAATAATTGTAAATACACCACTGAACGCAATCAGGAAGATTGTAGGTCCGTCTCCAATTCCGAACCATACAATTGCAAGAGGAACCCACGCCATGATCGGTACCTGTCTTAAAGAGTTCATAAATGGTGACAGAGCTCTTAAGATCTTAGGTGAATACCCCATGATCATTCCAAGCGGAAGTCCGATGATAAATGCATAGAGTGCTCCGGTCATTACTCGGCGCATCGTAATTCCAAGATTGCGAAGTACATACATATCTGATAAAGAATAGATGACTTCTTTGACTACATCTTCAAAATAAGGAAAGATAAAAGGTTTTGCTACAACGTGTGCAGCTACCGTCCAAATTCCGCAGATGATGATCAGTGCGATTAGTGCGGCGAAGTTACGGTTCTTTCCCCCCAGCTTCCGCCAGCGATTACGATCGGCATTGTTGGTTGCAGCCTGCATTCGATTGATCTGTTGATTCGCTTCATTATTGTTCCCCAAAATCTGTCTGCCTCCTTTCTTCGTCTATTTATTAACTTTTTTTATAAAATACAGTAGAATCATACCAAAAACTGCAAATATTAAATATATTTATTAAGGAATAAAATATTGCGTTTTGTTTATATTTATATTTTTAATAAACGAACAAAAAAATTTGGTTTACATATATAATAACAACGTATATTTGGAGGAAAAATGGGAGGAAAGTTATGGAAAAGCCATCAATTGAATACATTAGTGCCTGTGCTTGATGCGAAGTATTTGAAGGCTTGGTTCAAGCCTTGGAGAAGGAGTATGAAGGCAAAGTCCATGTAAAGATTTACAAAGCGGGGAAAGACTTTGACTATATTCCGAAATACGGTGCAGTTACAAAAAGCATGGTAGTAATTAATGAAAAGAAAGCAGTCACAAAGCTGACGAAACCAGCGATACGAAAAGCATTTGAGGAGGCATTAAAGACATGTTAGCTGAATTTGGGGGATTTTTGGAGAAGATTATAGTATCTACATGGAACATGCTGAACAGTTCTTCTCCCTGGATTATTTTTAGTTTTCTGGTTGCCGGATTATTACACGAATTTCTGAAGCCGGAAAAGATTCAGAAGACAGCCATTGGTTCCGGAAAGATCAGCGGTGTATTCTGGACAACCATATCAGGAATGTTTATTCCAATCTGCAGTTGTGGAACAATTCCACTTGGAATCAGTATGTATTACAGCGGGGCTTATCTTGGACCAACGCTGGCATTCATGACCAGCACGCCGATGATTAATCCGATTGCATTACTTCTGGCATATGGTCTTCTTGGAAAAGAGATTGCTACGATTTATCTGATTACAGGATTCGTGGCACCGATGGTCATCGGTATGATAGCCAATAAGTTTGCCGGAAATGAATTACATATTGGTTTGAGGAATAAGGAAATAAAACAGACCACATTAGAGACTGATGAAGATGAGGAAGACGACTCTGTAAGTCCGGAGCCATTGATTCAGCTTGAGTTTGAGGAGCCGGGCTTTTGGGACAAGATTAAATCCGGAATGCGCTGGTCCTTTACAGAATTAAGTGTAACAATCTGTAAATATACCGTATCAGGAATGCTAATCGCGGGGCTGATATTCAATGTCGTACCGCAGTCATTTATTCAGGATTATCTTGGACAGCCTGGATTTGTATCACTACTTGGAATTACCGTGATTGCTGCACTTATGTATGTATGTGCAGTGGGACATATTCCGTTTATTGCGGCACTTGTTGCCAGCGGAGCGGCACCTGGAGTTGCAATTACATTTTTAATGGCAGGTGCAGGAACGAATATTCCGGAACTTCTGACAATCAGCAAAATGATCGGGAAACGTGCTATGATCATGTACTTTGCGATGGTTGTTATAATTTCTAATATAGTTGGATATTTGACAAATCGCCTTTTGATGCCGGGATTTACGCCAGTGCTGGATTATAACCAGACACAGCACACGATTTCGTATGCAAATAAGATGATTATTAGTTTCCCGGACTGGGCACAGCATATCAGCAGTGTGATTCTGATCTGCTATGCAATATATGCACTGTATAAATATATCAAAGGCAAGACTACAAATAAGGCAGCGGTATAGATGAAAATTGATAGAGTGATAGGTATCATTGGCGGAGTATTTATACTGGCAGGTATTGGCGCGGCACTGTTTCTGCCCGCGGAGAAGAAATGGAATAAAGATGCAGATATCCGTGTAGGATCCGGAGCAGATATATCCGGTGTGCTCATGGAGGAGACATTACAGGAAATAAATAAGAAATATAAAGTTTCCACTTCCACGGAGAGTTCATCTTTTCAGGACTGTTGCAGCAATACTGCTCAGTGGGCGCTCAACGCCAAAGAGATTAATATAGGCTTTTATTGCCCGCATATTGCAAAACATACTATTGAAAATAATGAAGATGTGGAAATCTACGGTCCAGTTCTCATGAATGGAGAGACTATTGTTCATAAAAAAGACTGGGCAGATGTAAAAAATGTAGGAATTACGCAGGGCAGACAGCAGGAAAAAGCACTTGCAAAGGCTGCATATCCTCAGATTGAAGAATTTGATGAGATTACACAGAAAGGTATTCTGTATGCCATGGAAGATGAGCAGGTAGATGCGGCAGTTCTGGATATTACAAAGGCGGCAGAAGTCAGCGATATTCCGACGATGCCTCTTTCAGATAACGACTACATTTCTTATGTATTGATCGTAGATAAGGAATTTGAACAGACGGAAGCATTTCGTAATTTTATAGAAAGCTATAATAAAGCAGTTGAAAAATTGAATGACCCGTTTTACCTGGCTGAAAAATTAAAGGTAAGTAAAGAATGGGTCGAAGAGAAACAGATAAAATTTTTACCATTGGAAGCAAAAAACTAGAGAAGGAGTCGAAGAAAATGTCAATTTCAGTACAGGGAATATCAAAAAATTTTAAAGGAAGAAGAAAAGGTGAGTCTGACAATCAGGTGTTAAAAGATGTTTCTTTTGAAATAGAAGAAGGGCAGTTCGTATGCCTGTTGGGACCGTCTGGCTGTGGCAAGACAACAACACTTACAATTGTTGCAGGATTCCAGAAACCGACAGAAGGAATTATTGAAGTGAATGGGAATGTAGTTACAAAACCGGGACCGGACCGTGCGTTTATGTTTCAGAATTATGCACTGTTCCCATGGTTAAAAGTCGGTGAGAATATCGAATATCCGATGAAGAAGATGAAGGTGCCAAAAGAAGAGAGACAGAAGAAGTTAAAAGAGCTTCTGGAGATGGCACAGCTTACAAAATATGAGAATTATTATATTCATGAGATTTCAGGAGGTATGAAACAGAGAGTTGCACTTCTTCGTGCTCTTGCATGTGATCCGAAAGTGCTTCTCATGGATGAACCGCTTGGAGCGGTTGACTTTCAGATGCGTCAGCTTCTTCAGAGACAGCTTGAGGATATTCTTGGACAGAAAAAGACAACATCACTGATGGTAACCCACGATGTAGATGAGTCCGTATATTTAAGTGACCGCGTCATCGTAATGTCCAGAGACCATGGTAAAATCCTTGAGGATTTAAAGATTGATCTTCCAAGACCGAGAGACCGCACAAATCCACAGTATCACGCATATGTGGATCAATTAACAGAGATTCTGAAGTCTGCACTGAGTGGTGGTGTCTATACACAGGAAGACAAAGACATTATGGAGTTTATCCAGGGGGTTGAGAGTGCGAAGAAGCCGGCAGGAGATACAGCAGGAGCGACAGCTTAAATGATTATGTGACATAGATTCAGATATGGAATGAGCGACCATATCTATAAAAATAATAAGAAGAAAAAAGATAATAAAAAATATTAATAAATAAGGAATAAATTTGGGGAATGTTAGACAATAATATACAGAATAATACACAGAACGAGAATGAAAAGGTAGTTCAGAACGGAATACAGAATGTACATCAGAAATTTACTGCAAGACAGAATGAGTTAAGATTATATATCATTAATTTTACCATTGATAATAAACGTCCATATAATCTGGAGAGCGATAAAGAAGTTACATTTCAGGTACTTCAGATGGATGAGCAGGAATATGAAGAGATTATTCAGTGCCTGATTGATAAAGATGGAATGGTCGTTGATGAGGAAACAAAAAATGTAAACTTTATTTATCCGGTATCATCACTGGAGACGAATCACCGTGTAACTTTGGCGGATGGCCGTGAATTTACAGCGATGTGTGCGATTGACGCTATGGGAGCAGCATTTACATTTCATCAGGACACAGAAGTGCATTCAGTATGTGCAATGTGTGAAGAGCCTGTCTATGTAAAGATTGTAGATGGAAAGGTAGCAGACTATGCACCGAAGACTCTGCATGCCCTTACATTTCCATTAGGGGAACTTGCAAACTGGGCAGGATCATGCTGAAACGTTATGAATTTCTTCTGCAGTTCTGCAGAATTCGATGCGTATGTTACAGAAATGGAGCTGGATCCGAATGATGTGATCAAGGCGGATATTGACCGGGCACTGATTGAGGCAAAAGCAACATTTGAAGTATAAAAATTTATATTCCAAGGAGGAAAAAAGACATGAAAGTAGCTTATTTATTTGAGTCAGAGCACGCAAGGGAGATTTTGGAGAATATGATTATTCCGCAGCTTGAGGAGGATCGTCACGGAGTAGAGGTTGCAGGAATGATGTTCTTCTTCGATAATGCATATATGCTTGTTGAGGGATCAGATATTGCTGCAAGACTTCAGGCATTGAGCGAGAAGACAGGGATGCTTCTTATGGCATGCGACAGATGCTGTTATCAGAGAGATATCGCTGACAAGCTGATCGCACCTGCAGGAATCGGATGCTTCCCGAATGTATATGCAGCACTGGCACCGGCTGGAGTTGATCAGGTAATTACACTGTAATTATTCAGAAAAGTCAAAAGAGGTAAGAGAAACAGGATCAATGGGATGATGACCGTTGATCCTTTTTGTATGCATTTTAAAAAGTTTTCCATTAAATGGGGAGGTCTTACAGAATTTTAGAATTGCCTCCAAATTATCGTCCAGGAAACGAAGTGCAAAGCCGCAGCCGCTTTTAAATTCCTGAGGAAGCGGCATCAGTGCAGCGCGAATGCCGTTTGTGTTTTCTTTCGCGCATTTGTCTGCACACATAGCATCTGTAGTTGTATTGAAAGTCAGAATATAATAAAACTCTTTATGAGTAGTCATTGTCAAAAACCTCATTTTCATATGTAAAATTCAAGAACGTCCCGGCACATCCATAATCCTTTTTAGCTGGAGTAAAGTTGTTGTTTGCTGTATCATGTACACACTGCCAGAGACTATATCTAAGTAAGAATTGTAGAACTTTCATTGCAGAAGGGCAAACCTTATTAGAAAATTCTATAAATAAAAAAGAGGCAGATTATAAAGCGTGATAAATGCAGGTGAAAAAATATGACCATTATTCATTTTTTACTTCGAAGTGACTGAAAATGCTTGAAAAACAGGAGAGATAACGATAAAATATTCTATGATAAAAAGATGGAGGCGTGAAATATGAAGCGAAAAGTATGCGAAAGTTTATTTGCAGTCACATTGGCGCTGACTGTTGCTGTGACGAATATTCCGGTCACGGCATTTGCGACAGAGATAAATCAGTCTGCGAGACAGGAACAGATGACTGAGAGTGTACAGACAGAAAATCAGGGACAGCAGTCGGATAGCTTGCAGGAAAATCATGGGGCGCAGAACGAAACGAATTCTGAAAATGGACAAAATAGTACGGATAATCCGGCAGGTGCTGAACAAAATTCTGGCGAAGGAGACAATCCAGCAGGGACAGATTTAAAGAAAGATAACCAGTTTGAAGGAAACAATTTTCAGAAAGTAGACAATCAAGAGAATAGTGGTGTAGCAGAAGAAATTTCCAGACAGCAGAATACGGATGACAATCAGCAGAATGCACAGGTGAGTGAGCAGGCAGCGATGCTGAGTAGTGATGAAACTCAATGGAATTGGCATAAGGGTGAGATTACACAAAATGAGCTAAAAAAGCTGTTAGGAGATAGTTGGCCATATGCTGGAACTTATCGTTGGAGTAAAGATAGAGAAAATTGGAACAAGACAAGTGCCTATGGAAATCCAGTATATACATTTGATACAGGAACATATTATTTTCAGAAAGAAACAGTTACTTGGACTGGTGGTATCCAATGGAATGATATAGGCACAAAAGAAATTCATGCATATTATAATATGGGAATCAATATCTATGGTTCTTCAGAAGGTGTCGTTTATAACAGTGAAAATCTGGCAGTGCCATTAAACAGCACTTTTCAAGTTTATGATAATAAGTATAAATTCACAGTCAAAAATATAGAAAACTATGAGATAAAAGTAACAGCTACAGGTGGAAGTCAAGGAGAACGAAAGTTAACTCCGGACGCTAACGGAATGTATGAGGTTATATTTGATGATGATGTCACTGTAAAAGTTGAATACATTGCTACAAATTATGTTAATGTAAAGATAGGGCAGACAGAAAATGCAGAGGTATATATTAATGACACACTTATAGAAAATGAAGATACAAGAGTAAATCTCAATGAAAATTTTCAGATCAAGATTATACCTCAAAAGGGCTATGCGATTGAAGGTGTAACTGTGGATCAAGCCAGTGTTTCCGATTTAAGCTTTGAGAAGTATGCAGCATCTTTTTCATGGTATTCAGGTGAGACGAATCAAGCTACTATTACTATCAGCCCAAAAGTTGTAAAAGAAGTACTTGCTCTTAAAGAAAATGTAATAGTTTCTTATCATAAAGGAATGAATGTTGAACGTTTGAAGAACAACATTTTTAATACTGTTGTTAATAAAGAAAATACAATTCCCAACAATATTTCAATTGATGATGTTGAAATTCAGTATCAAAGTGGTCTTGGCTGGCAAGAGTTAGATTATAAACCAATTGTGGGAGTTTTTGCACATGAGTTTGGAAATAATGATACTGAAAAAATCCGCATCAGTTATAAAGGAAATTCACAGTATGCTCCATTAGAGGCAGAAACAACCGTGAGCATTTCCGATGAGCGAATTGAGACACAGGTGGTCATTCAGGAAGGTATCACAATTCAGTACAACACAGAAGATGTGATGAAACAGGAATTACTTCAGTATATTACAGTTCAGGACAAAGATGGAAATACATTGCCGGTTGATAAGAGTGAACTGACACTCAGCTATAACCGGATCGTGGGACAGCAGGAGTTGACAGTGTCTTATGCGGGTGATGATGATTATAAAGATTCTGTGGCAACGGCAACAATTACAATTACAAAAGGTGATGCGACAGTATCTGTAAATTCCCAGAAGATTACTTACGGTGAAAGTTTTGAAGCACCAATATTTACAGCTTCACCAGAAGAAGCAAAAGCAATTGGGCTGATTGTTGGAATTACGGCATCTGGTGAAAAATATGCCAGCATAGATTTGTCCGAGGTGACGGTTAATGATATTGCAGGAACGAATATTCCGATATATGGAAAGAAATCTGTACAAGAGGTAATGAGAAGTTTGGGAATGACTTCGATTAAAGTTGGACAGTTACCGGAATTGTTTGAAAAAATTCAAGGTATTATTGGTTCTGAAAGCGATATAGCAGGAGTGATCAATGGAATTGAAAAAGTAATCAATATTCTTGAGAAGATTGTTCCTGGAATAAATGATGTTACAATTCATATCGGTGAACTTCCAACAGAGGCTGGAGTATACACAGCAGCTGGTGTGACAGTCAACAGTAATTATAATACAGCCATTGGTGTTGGCACACTTGTAATTGCACAGAAAAAGACAAATGCAAAACTTTCATTTAATCAAAATATTGAAAATAAACACAACCGTTTAACAGCAGCAGAGGCAGAAAGCTTTGATTTTGGTGGTCATATTGAAGTAGATGGAAATGCTGTGGGAGATACACCTGGAATTAGAACTAATTTTGTTGGTAAGACCGCAACAGGTGAAATTGTGTCTGGAACGGAAGCTTTTAAAGAAGAGGGAGAATATATTGAAACAATCTCTATTATCGGCGGTAACTATTTGGCAATACCAATTGTAAGAACTTATACGATTGGTGAAGCGAAAAATACAATTCAGTTCGAAAAAAAGATCGTATATGCAAGTTATGATGGAAATGAACACGGCATGACTGCTTACGCATACAATGAGGACGGAGATAAGCTTGGAGAAGCAGCGCTGGAATACCAGAACATTTTACAGACTTCAACGAATGTATCTCCGGTAGAGAATTCAAGTGCTCCAATAGATGCAGGAATGTACCGGGTAGTAGCAATCTATGATAATGCAGAATCAGAAGTTGGAACACTGGTTATCACAAAAGCAGTTGCCCAGGGGAATGTGACAGTCGGAAACGCAGAGACTACTTATGGACAGAAATTGAATTTGAACAGTGTGATTATTCAGACAAAGAATATAGCACAGAGAGATATCGCTGCAATACAGGATACAATCGCATGTGCCGGAAGTGATGAAGCAATTGGTTCTCATGCTATTACAGTAACTGTTCCGGAATCTGTATCCAGAAACTATCTGCGTACAATCAAGGTCAATAAAGGAACACATACAATTATTTCAAAAGAAGTTACAATTACAGCGGATTCTTGTAAAGCACAGTACGGCAATACATTTCCGGAGTTTACTTATCAAATATCCGGAGTCAGTGATAAGGAGAACCTTGGAGACATTTCCGTTGTGAAACGCGAAGATGGTAATCATGTTGGAACTTATACATTAGATGTGCAGGTGGCAAACCAGAATTCAAATTATAAGTATAATCTGGAATCAGGAACACTTACAATTAAGAAGCGTGCAATTACTGTGGCGATTGATAAGAAACAGAAAGTGAAAGGTCAGAAAGATCCGGCGCTGACTTATACAGTAGAAGGAGACGGATTAGTCGAAGGTGATTCACTTGGAATTTATCTGAGCCGTAAATCAGGTGAAAAAGTCGGACTTTACGACATTTACATGGACACTTCTAATCTGAATAAAGATTATGAATTAGCATCTGAACCAAGTGGAAAGGATAAGTTCGAGATTGTAGAGAACAAGGCGGGATTGACGAATCAGAAAAATGATTCTGGAAAATCTAAAACGAATGGAACTCAGGTAAAAAGTGTAAAGAAACAGCCGGGAACTGTATGGGATAGAATCAAAACCGGAGATAACAATAAGCCGGTTGGATATTTCATAGCAGTATTGATTTCACTTGCAGCAATCATTATGATAATCAGTGCCAGATTTCAGCGCAAGAAATAATACATTTTATGAAAATTGACTGTTGAAAAAGGCAGAAAACTTCGGATTGAGTCTTGACTTATTTTATCATTCTTCTTATAATAATGAAGAATATGAAAGAGACATGGAAGAGGAGTATTAAGAGCCTATCGTTTTCAGAGAGTTGCCGGAGGGTGCAAGGCAATGACGTAATCTCCCAACTCGCCTCGGAGTTCTTCTGCTGAACAGGTCAGACATTTATCGTAAGGACAACATAGGCAGGAGCGGGACTTCCCGTTACAGAAGCAATGAGTGCATATGAGAATTCATATGAAGAAGAGTGGTACCACGGAATCAAGCCTTTTCGTCTCTTTGGAGATGAGAAGGCTTTCATTTTATTTTAGATGCAGTATTGCAGAAAGAGAGGAAATCAATATGTCTAAGATACCTTACAATCATAAGGCGATCGAGAAAAAGTGGCGTGACAAATGGGAAGAGAATCCGGTCAATGTCCAGTTTGATGAGAATGGAAAGAAAAAAGAAAAATATTACTGCCTGGATATGTTTCCATATCCTTCAGGTAACGGACTTCATGTAGGTCATTGGAGAGGATATGTAATCTCTGATGTATGGAGCAGATATAAATTACAGCAGGGCTATTATATCATTCATCCAATGGGCTGGGATGCATTCGGACTTCCGGCAGAGAACTACGCAATTAAGATGGGAGTTCACCCGGAGATTTCAACAGCAGCTAATATTAAAAATATTAAGCGTCAGATCAATGAAATCGCAGCTCTTTATGACTGGGATCGTGAGGTCAACACAACAGATCCAAACTTCTACAAGTGGACACAGTGGATTTTTGTAAAGATGTTCAAAGAAGGACTTGCTTATGAGAAAGAGTTCCCAATCAACTGGTGCCCATCCTGTAAGACAGGTCTTGCCAATGAAGAGGTCGTAGGCGGAAAATGTGAGCGTTGTGGAGCTGAAGTTACAAAGAAGAATCTTCGTCAGTGGATGCTTCGTATCACAAAATATGCAGACAGACTTCTAAATGATCTGGACAAGCTTGACTGGCCTGAGAAAGTTAAGAAGATGCAGGCTGACTGGATCGGAAAATCTTACGGTGCAGAGGTAGATTTCCCGGTAGAAGGAAGAGATGAGAAGATTACAGTTTATACAACAAGACCAGATACACTTCACGGAGCAACATTTATGGTACTGGCTCCGGAGCATGAACTTGCTAAGAGCCTTGCAACAGACGAGACAAGAGATGCAGTAGAAAAATACATTTACGATGCATCTATGAAATCTAACGTTGACCGTATGCAGGATAAAGAAAAGACAGGTGTATTTACAGGAACATATGCAATCAACCCGTTAAATGGAGCAAAAGTTCCAATTTGGTTATCTGATTATGTACTGGCTGATTACGGTACAGGAGCTATTATGTGTGTACCTGCTCATGACGATCGTGACTTCGAGTTTGCAACAAAATTCAATATCCCAATCATTCAGGTTATTGCAAAAGATGGTAAAGAGATTGAGAATATGACAGAGGCTTATACTGAAGCTGTCGGAACAATGATCAATTCCGGTGAGTGGAATGGTATGGAGTCTGCCGTACTGAAAAAAGAGGCACCACATATTATCGAGGAGAGAGGAATCGGACGCGCAACCGTAAACTACAAGCTGCGTGACTGGGTATTCTCACGTCAGAGATACTGGGGAGAGCCAATTCCGATCGTTCATTGTCCGAAGTGTGGAAATGTTCCGGTACCGGAAGAAGAATTGCCACTTCGTCTGCCAGAGGTAGAATCCTATGAGCCGACAGGAACTGGTGAATCACCGCTTGCTGCAATCGATGAGTGGGTAAACTGTAAGTGTCCACAGTGCGGTGCTGACGCTAAGAGAGAGACAAATACAATGCCACAGTGGGCAGGATCATCATGGTATTTCCTGCGTTATGTGGATAACCATAATGACAAAGAACTGGTTTCCAGAGAAAAAGCAGATGAGATGCTTCCGGTAGATATGTACATCGGTGGAGTAGAGCATGCCGTTCTTCACCTTCTGTATTCCAGATTCTATACAAAATTCCTGAACGACATCGGAGTCATTGACTTTGACGAACCATTTCACAAACTGTTCAACCAGGGAATGATTACAGGAAAGAACGGAATCAAGATGAGTAAATCTAAGGGAAATGTTGTATCACCGGATGATCTTGTAAGAGATTATGGATGCGATTCCCTGAGAATGTATGAGCTTTTCGTAGGACCACCGGAGTTAGACGCAGAGTGGGATGACCGTGGAATTGACGGAGTAAACCGTTTCCTGAAACGTCTGTGGAATCTTGTTATGGACAGCAAAGATTCAGATGTAAAAGCTTCGAAAGAGATGATCAAAGAGCGTCATAAACTTGTCTATGATGTAACAACACGTCTGGAGAGCTTCAGCTTGAATACAGTCATCTCTGCATTCATGGAGCACAACAATAAGCTCATCGAGATTGCTAAGAAAGAAGGCGGAATTGACAAAGAGACACTGTCAACAGTTGCAGTACTGCTTTCCCCATTTGCACCTCATGTAGCAGAGGAACTCTGGGAGCAGTTAGGACACGAAGGCAGCGTATTCAAAGCCGGATGGCCGACATACGATGAGAATGAGATGAAAGACGATGAAATCCAGGT
This sequence comes from Dorea formicigenerans, assembly GCF_025150245.1. Taxonomy (NCBI): domain Bacteria; kingdom Bacillati; phylum Bacillota; class Clostridia; order Lachnospirales; family Lachnospiraceae; genus Dorea; species Dorea formicigenerans. Next base: position 2,098,641 of record NZ_CP102279.1, on the reverse strand, counting down.
ACCTGTACAGATCAACGGTAAGACAAAAGCTGTCATCTCAGTACCAACAGACATTTCCAAAGACGATGCAATTGCAGCAGGAAAAGAAGCAATCGCAGATAAACTGACAGGAAATATCGTAAAAGAAATCTACGTTCCGAAGAAGATTATTAATATTGTAATGAAATAATTTGAGAAGAAATTCTCACAACAGAATAAAGTGCTTGGGAATATTGAAAAATTCGCTTGAAATCAAGGGTTACAGACATTTTTCTTCAAGGGAAAGGTATCATAGAATACTGTAAAATATCGTAACAGATTTTTAAAATGGAGTAAATTTGGAGTAAAGATTGAAAGAAAATGGAGTAAATATTTCAAGTCAAAATGGACGCAGGTAGTGGAAATACTTCCTGCGTCTATTTGATATAATTGATAAAAAATAAGGCTATTTTGCATTATAGTTATAAAAAGTAACATCCATCTAGGATTTCTAAATCCTTTACAATATATAACTCTTGAAATAATTTGAAATCATCACTGGTTAATATTAGGGTTGGTTTTGATTTTACTATGTTACCATTCTTGTCTAAATATTGTGAGTAATATTTCTTAGACTTAGAATCGTAAATGTCAGATGTAGTTAAAGCTTTGTTAAAAGGGTAAAGAAAACTTGTTTTATTCATGACAAAAGGTTCTTTTCCTTTTTTTAGGTTGAAACAAGCTTTAAATCTTACTATATATGAAAGATTCTTTTGGGTGATAATGGAAGGAAGAGCATTGCCACTCCAAAAAATAGGTTCTTTTTCATATATTGATTCATCAATTATTTTAGGAGGAAATGCTACGGACATATATTTTTTTTTGCTTGAATATCCATAAATTTTTTTATCTAAATAGTCATCAGAATCATTTGCGTTTGGAGAACTTTTTTGAATAGGAGTTTTAAAGAAATTCTTTTTAAGTTCATCCAACTGTGCTGTATGTAATTCTTTTAATTCTTCACTTGATATTCCATAACCTATAACATCACGTGATACGGTATCTATTATAGATTGAGATATAGCGTCTAATTTAATGATGTATACTTTATTTAAGCGTGGATTATAAATACCTAACTGTGTTATATTCTTAAATTCTTTATGTACAGAATGTTGTCCCATAATTAAATATATAAGTAATTGTAAGGTGTATTTGGGTTTGATTTCTTCTTTTAATACTTTTAAATCCCATAAAGTATCTTTGGTTAAATAATCTCCATCACCTGCTGATATGATAGATGTGTATCCACCTTCAAAAGTAAAACCATCTTTAATGATTGGACCATATTGTTCCCAAAAAGACAAAGTTCTTTTTATCATTGTTATAATGTTTGTAATAGTATTCGTATCAGGGGTGATTTCTGATACTGGCTTAAAATAAGCCATTCCTGCTCGATAACACACGTCATATCCCACTAATTTGCTTGCGCTAATAATAGATTCAGTATCTAATCCATTAATTTTGGAAAGTAATTTATAAGCAACAAATTCATTTTTAGCTATTTTAGCTCCGAGTATAGAGATATGAAAGGCAGTTTCTTTAGGTGTTCCCATACAGAATCTGGTCATATAGTCAATAACAAGACCAATTAAACTTGGATGGATGTTTTCTTGAGAATTTAGTTCAATTCCATCTTCTAAGGTAATACATGTAAAATCTTTTCGTTTAATATATCCACCTCTAGGCTGTTTTATTTTACTAATTCGTTGTGTGACTGAATACATTTTATTTCCTCCATGAAAAAATAATAGTTGTAATTTATTTTTTGAAGTTTTTGATTTTATTGTAACATTGAAAATATATGAGAACAATTACTATTTGATAAAGTTGATATAATAAAAGTGAGGTCAAGGGTCAAGGCGAAGCCGATACGCCGTAGGGCAGTCCTTGACGGAACGGATACAGCCAACAGCAGCCATATATCGGTATTATGGTATAGAAAACTTGGAATAAACAGATGTTACCAAAATGGAAACAAGAGAAATACATACTGGTACTTTTATTGTAGGTTTTATTGTTATATGATGTGAGTGAAAGAGAGGTATGGAGTATGGCATTAAATGATAACATCAAAAAATTCAGAGAAGAAAAAAATCTCACTCAGCAACAACTGGCAGATAAGTTATATGTTTCAAGGCAGACAGTTTGTCGTTGGGAAAATGGTTCAAGATGTCCAGATTTGATTACGGCAAAAAAACTGGCATTAGAACTAGATGTAAGTATGGATGAACTTATATCAGATGAAGATGTAAATGATATGCAAGTAAATTATGTAATAGGGAAATCTGAAAGGATACAAAATCGGATGCGTCTACAAGAATTCCGCAAAAAATTGTTGAATTTTATGGAGATTTTGGGAACCATATTTATGGCAATTATTCTGCTTTTTCGTGTTCAATTAGAGAGGGATATACCACTATGGTTTACCGTTAGTTTCTTTTGTATAGTAATTCCATTGATTACAGTCAATTTACTGATTTCTAAAAAGTTGAGAGAAATGTAGTGAGGTCAAGGAACAAGGCGTAGCCGATACGCCGTAGGGCAGTCCTTGACGGAACGGACACAGCCAACAGAACCATGATACAGCAGAGGACTTGAAAGGTCAGAAACCTTGCAAGTCCTCTTGTCTGTTACTGGGCGTTGTGTTTTAAGTAAAGTGCTTCTTTTACCACTTCTTTTTCAAATGCTTTGATATGACAATCATGTACTTCATTGTCAATATAAAAGCAATCGTCAGTCTGTGAGTAGGCAAGTTTGGTAACTTTCGGTTCATAAGTTTTTGTATCAATTCCGTAATAGTAAATCGTGGCGGTTGTTAATACCATGTGAATACTTTCAAAATCTCTTGTAAAAATAGTATGCCTGTCGGAATAGAAGAAATCAGACGGACATTCGTAGAACTCGGAACTGTCTTCTTTCAAAAATAAAGGTAATAGGTGCATTGCATTTCCAGCACGATTGACAAGAACATAAAAGCGTGGAATAAGGGCGGCATATTGGGTCATCATGGCAATATAGATATCGTCTAAATTATCAAGAAGATACTCGGAGCAGGAGTTGTTATAAAAGACATATTGCAGGGCATTGTTATTCTTACTTGTATGTTCCATAGGTACATTTTCTCCGTAAAGCCACCGCAAGTCTACATCTAAGGAGTCGGCAATCAATTCCATTTTATCGGCTTTTGGATTGTATTGTCCCGAAAGATAGGAACTGAACGCCCCTTTGCTGATACCTGTATCTTTGACTATGTCCACCTGTTTTTTATTTTTTGCTCTCATGGCAAATTTAATCCGTTCTGCGATTGTATTCATCTGAAAAACCCTCTCTTTCCATATCTCGTTATAACTTCTCATATCTTATCGTCTAAGGACACTATACCACAAGTTCAGAAAAAAGAAAACAAAAAGTTTATAAAAAACTAAACTTTCTATTGCAAAACGAATATGCCTGTGCTAATATACAATTAAGTTCAGAAAAAACTGAACAATGAACGGCGTCGTAATAGGAAAATGAAAATATGAGAAACTGACCTATCGGTTCAACGGGGAGAAAGGAATGTGTATGCAGATTACATTGACAAAAGAACAGGTAAAAGAAGCATTTGGAGAACTTCGCTTTATGGGTGCGGATAACTGTTACCGCTATGATAAAGACAGTAAGAAGAAAACAGAGGAAGTGGAAGCCTTAAAACTTCATCTTGGAAGCATGAAACTTGGAAACAGCGTGGATATTCGCTTGGAAGCAACGGAACTTCCGAAGATTGAGCCTTATGCTGTGGTGGAACTGGAAGAACCAGTTTATGCCCCTTATGTGCAGAGAGGAAATTTCCCTGTATTAGTGGAGAAGATTACCTGTAAGGGTATCCGCCCTGTTCCAAACAAAAATATGTAGGCGGTCAAAGTTCCTGTCCTCGTTCTGACGTACCAAACGGCAGGTTGAGGGCAGGGCAATGGCAACGCCGTTGCAGATAAGGAGGTTTGATAAATTTGGAAGAAAGAAGCGGAAGTTTTCTTCCAGAACTCCCCTACACTAACAGGGGAGTAATACGACAGAAAGAAGAATTAAGTGCTTTGATAGATTGGTGTCAGATAACGATTAAGGAAGTTCCGTTAGAAGCAGTCATAGAAGATGTGTTGAGAATACCTATGGAACTTATGACGGTAACAGGCTATGAAAAGGGGATTGCAGGACATGAGGTTGTGGCTATCTTCGCTAATATCAAGGTGCTAAAGCCAACAGGAAATGCACAGTATCAAGGCTTTCAGATTTTAATGAGTGGGAAAGGTTGTCGCAACTATGAAAATTTTTTACAACTCAATGAGGAAACATGGTTTGATTTCTTAAACAGAGTTTGTCAGTATCACATCAACTTTCCTCGGATTGATTTGGCGATAGATGATAGAAAACCTTATTTGAGTATTCCCGATTTGATTGTACGGACAAAAGAGGGATTGCTTTCCACAAAACTAAGGGAGATAGATTTTCACGACTCGGGGGAACTGAAAGAAGAAGTGTTTCAGAGTAAAGGTGGTAGTCTTTATCTCGGCAGTTCAGCCAGTAATTTGAGATTGGTATTTTATGAAAAGGGATATGAACAGAATAAAAAGTATGGAACAGAATTAGACGAAAATTGGAATAGATATGAGTTGAGATTTCGGCAGGAAATGGCGGTAAGTGTAGTACAGGCATTATTGAGATATAGAGATGTGGCAGGACTGGCAATGGAAGTATTAAACAGCAAAATACGATTTTTAGAAAAGCCGACAGACAGCACGACAACACGAAAAAGGCTTTATCCAACCTATCAAGCGTGGGCGGAACTGATGAAAGATATAGGCAAGGTGAAACTTACCATACAGCCACAGAAGAAAAGTTTGCAAAAGGTGTGGGAGTGGTTAGAAAAGTATGTTGCCCCGTCTTTGAAACTGTTTGCAGAGGTTGGGAAGATAGAGCAGAGAGATTATATCGGTAATCTTGTGAAAAATGGAGAAATGAATATCACACAGAAGCAGTTGTATGATGATTACATAAAAGCAAGAAAATTAGGCGAAAGGGGGTAATCGTATCGAGAAAGCATTACTAAATATAAATGAATTTTGTGAGTATATGGGGATTGGGAAAACAAAGGCAAGAGAACTGTTGAACAATCCGAAAAATAGATTTACAGTACGCATTGGTAATCGGTTGTATGCAAATAAGAAATTACTTGATGAATGGCTGGAATATCAATGCAAAAGGGCTTGAAAAGAAAATGGGGTGTGGATATAATGAAAATTGAAATATTTACTTTACCATATTTCTTTCAGTAGAAGAAAGGAAAGTTGGTATGGGTAAAGATTTAAAGGGCAAAGAACTCGGTAAGGGAATTTCACAGAGAGCAGACGGACGCTATATTGCAAGATTTACAAGCAAAACAGGGAAACGAAAAACGCTTTATGATTTTAAACTGAATGAATTAAAACGGAAGTTGCGAGAAGCGGTTTATGAAGATGAACATGGTTTGAATGGCAATGGCGAAAGTATCACTTTAAATGCGTGGTATGTAACGTGGACGGAGTTGTATAAGAAGAAAACAGTCAAAATGACTACGATATATAAAAACCACAGTTACTACAATTCAAGAGTGAAAAACTCTATCGGAAAGATGTATTTGCAGGACATTAAAACATATCACGTTCAGAAATTTTTGAATGATTTGATAGACAGCGGTCTTGCACACGGAACGGTATCGAACATTAGATTTATGTTAAGCGATATGTTTGATAAGGCAGTATTGAGTGAATACATTAGAAAAAATCCCTGTATCGGTGTGGAAATGCCAAAAGAAGTGAAAAAGGAAAGGCGTGTATTAACAAGAGAGGAACAGGAGAAATTTTTTACATTTGCTTCTTCCTATATACACATCAATGTTCTGAAATTTGCTGTGACAACAGGCTGTCGGATTGGAGAAGTGCTTGGACTGAAATGGGAAGATTGTGATTTTGGAAAAAGAGAAATTACAATCAATAAGACAATTCATTACTCAAAGGCTTCCAGTCCCGTTGAGGGTTCAAAGTTTTTCTATACGACTGCAAAAACCATATCAAGTAATCGTGTCATTCCTATGACAGATGAAGTGTATGAGATTTTGCAAAATCAGAAGATAAAGCAGACAGAACAGAAGATGTGGAAACGCTCGATATGGAAACAGCATAAAGAATTTCAAAACTTGGTATTTACCTGTTCGGACGGTTCGCCAGTTTATTATTACAATGTCAATAGTGCAATCAAAGACTATGTAGCGAAAATCAATGTAATAGAGATTGAACTGGCAAAGGAAGAAAAGAGAGAGCCGAAGATATTTGAACTGTTTACCTGTCACACTCTGCGACATACATACGCTACAAGGTGTTATGAAAATGGAGTAGACCAACAGGTAGTGCAGAAACTCTTAGGTCACTCAACATTGGCAATGACAACCGATTTATACACTCACGTTTCAGAAGAGAAGAAAAAAGAAGAAGTAGCTGAACTGAAAATATTGGCTTAAATTTGGAGTAAAAATGGAGTAAATCAGAAGATAAATAGCGAAAAACAGCGTAAAACCAACATTTTCAAGTAGATATAAATATTGTAATGAAATAAGTTAAGTAATAATCTATTGACGAAATAGAAATATTTGAATATAATATACTTAACAAGACAGCCGACACGATAGAACAAACCTATCCGTTTCCGGCGTAATGATTAGTTAGAAAATAGCACCTCATAAGCTTTGCTGGAGCGGAGGTGCTATTTTCTATGTGTATAATTCAGAATTGCGATGAGTAAACTACAAGCTGTTAATATAATCATAAATTCTTCATATGTACTCATAATACCACTCCTTCCCATGAACTCGGAAATAGTGGATTGCACCTTATCGACTGCCTTATAAAATATACTATATGTGAATATAGAAATTATATCAGAATATCTCCTAATAGACAATAAAAATTTAATACAGTATATATGGATTGTAAATCATATAGGAAAATGATAAAATTATTTATTATGAAGTAAACATTAGATAAAGGAAAGAGTTATGGGGATTTTTTCAAAGCCGGAAATTATAATTTTTAAGGAGTCAAACAGTGCAGAGGAGCATTTGGCAAAACTGGAAGAGTTACTTCCAAGAGCGACTGGGAAAGTAAAAGAGAATATTCAGAAAGAAATAATTCTTACAAAAGCAGGAATTGATGGAGAGAAGAAAGTTCTTTATGAATTAAAAAATAGTAATATGGATTTGGTTGTATTGCAGGATATCTGTATCCGGGCAAAAGATGGCAGGGAAGCACAGATTGATTTCGTGATTGTAACAAGCAAGCTGATGATTTTGCTGGAATGCAAGAACCTAGTGGGAAATATAGAAATTGATTCGAAAGGAAATTTTATCCGGACAATACAATACGGAAAACGTTACTGGAAAGAAGGCATTTATTCTCCGATTACTCAGAACGAGCGTCATATGGAAGTGTTGAAAGAATGTAAATCCGAAGAGTGGAATACTGTCATGGGTGCAATGGTTAGAATGAGTTTTTCATCATTTCATAAATCATTAGTTGTGTTGGCAAATGAAAAGACGTATTTAAATGACAGGTATGCGAAAAAAGAAGTGAAAGAACAAGTAATAAGGGCAGATCAATTAATTGCAACCATTCGGAGAATGAATTCTGAGTCAAAACTTCCAAAGTCAACAAAAAAGGAAATGCTTGGATTTGGTGAAAAAATGTTGGAGAGAGATACGGGCGAAAGAAAAGATTATGCTGCCAGATATGAAGAGTTAATTGATTTAGTCGAAGCGGAAGAAATGGAAATAATTGAAAAAGAAGAGGCGACTGTAGATGCTAAAACCGTTGTTGCAGAATCAGTGGATGGAGAGCAAAAGGTCATGCCGCAAATAGAAGAAGAGCCAGCAATGATGAATCCTACAATACTAGAAGAAGTGCAAAAGGAGATACCTGCAACAACAGGGAAGATTATATGTCCGGTATGTGGCGGAGAACTTGTGCTCCGAACGGCACGCCGCGGAGCAAATACAGGAAAACAATTTTATGGCTGTTCCAGTTTCCCGAGGTGCAGATACATATTAAATATTGCTGAAAACTTAGAAAAATCAGATACCAGTCATTCGAAGAAGTAAGAAAATATATGAACGGAATTAAAAAGAAAGCGGAAGGTGAAAAATATGGAACTGATGGAATTATTAAAGCTAAGAAGAACTTACCGGAGATTTAAGCAAGAGCCAATATCTGATGAGATTATTGATGAAATGCTGACTGCAGCCCGCTATGCGTCAAGTGCGGCAAATTTACAGCCATTAAGCTATGTTGTTGTGAAGTCGCAGGAGAAGGTAAAAGAAGTATTCGGACATACGAAATGGGCAGGTTATCTCCCGAAAGAGGAAGGGCAGCCGAAAGCCGGGGAAGAACCGGTCTTATTCATAGGAATTATAGAAAATGAGAATATTAACCGGGGACAATATTGTGATACAGATGCCGGACTGGCAATCAGCAATATGACACTGGCGGCATGGAACCATGGAGTAGGAAGTTGTATCATTGGGGCTTGTGATAAAGCAGAACTTTCCAATATGTTTGGACTTAAAGAAGAACAGAAGCTTCATACAGTTGTAGCATTTGGTTATCCGAGTCACACAAGCAAAATGGAAGACGCAAAAGACGGAAATATCAAATATTATCTCGATGAGAATAAAGATTATGTAGTACCGAAGCGAAAACGGGAAGATATCGTGAAATATTTGTAATCGGTAGTTATCAGGTGACAGAAATGTCTATCAATCACCGGAAAATGTTATTGAAACGGTTATTGTAGAAAAAAGGAGACGGCTATGGGATTTTTTGATAAGTTCAAGAAAAAAGAAACTAAGATTGAAAATGAGCCAGAACATTTCTTATATTCAGAAGAGGCGCTGGATCGATATGAAGCATTTATCTCAGAGCAGTTTGGAGAATATGAACAGGTTTTTCATGAAATTGTTTCACCAGATATTCATTTGGACATTATTATCGTTCCGCCGACGGAAAAGAACAATTACTATAAACTTATCACCATGGGAATGGGCGCATATGGAATGAATGTGCCGGATAATTTGCGTGAGTATGAGTTGGAGCGGGCTGAGTTAGTTCTGTATTTGCCACCGACATGGAACATAAAGTCTGAAAAAGAAGAGGATTACTGGCCAATCCAGCAATTGAAAATTATTGCAAGACTGCCAATTGAGTACAATTCCTGGGTGGGAAGTGGACATACCATATCTGGCAGCGAGGAAAATGAACCATATGCGGAGAATACCGGATTTTGCAGTATAATGCTGATAAATGCTTTGAATAGTGACTTCGGAGAACTTGATTTAAGAATTGAAGGCGTGGGAAAGATTAACTTTTACCAGCTGTTCCCGCTTTATCAGGAAGAATTAGAATATAAAAAAGAGCATGGCGCCAATGAATTACTGGAAAAATTCAGTGATGATGATATTAAGCCGATTGTAAATATCAGTAGAAAGAATTACGGATTGAACACAGACAATGATATAGAAAATGAACTGGCAGAATTGTATAATAAGCTTGCTAATCTTATTGCATCAACATGTCCAAAGAATTGGGAAGAATTTCATTATCTGGGAGAAGTAGAGAATGGAAAGAAAAGCTGGTCGTCTACTTTTTATGTAAAAGAAGCGGATTCTGGAAATTATGTAAAAGGTCTTGATCTTGTAACTATTAGTGATCAGTGTATAAATGCTATGGATACAATTTTGCTTCAGATTTATGAGTGCTTTATGAAAAATGATTATAAACCATGGGAGCAGCTTAGTCTTTCTGTAAAAAATACGGGAGATTTTAATGTGAAGTATCAGTATGATGTTATGGAAAAATCAGAATATGGACAGACAGAGAGGGAAACAATCTGGGCATATGAAACATTTGGCTGGAAGCCAGAGAACAGTCCGTTTTTAATGAACATTTAGGTTTTGAGACGTATAAAAGGACAGAGCGCGATGAGGAAGGAAATCCATATCCACTTCTGTATATGAAGTTAAAATAGTTACAAAATATCAGGATTTGGAGGAGCTATATTTTGGTTCTTTATTTTTCAGGAACAGGAAACAGTAAATATATTGCAAAACGGATTGCCGAGGCAATACAGGAAAATGCAGTAGATTTAAACATGAAAATAAAAGAAAAGGATACATCGCCATTGCAGACTGGCAGAGATGTGATTATTGTGACACCGACTTATGCCTGGCGCATTCCAAAGATTGTATCAGAGTGGATTGATAAAACGGAATTCATTGATGGAAAACGTATCTGGTTTGTTATGAATTGTGGCAGTGAGATAGGAAATGCAGCAAAATACAATCGGGAGCTTTCAGAACAAAAGAAACTTCAATATATGGGAACAGCACGGATTCTCATGCCCGAGAATTATATTGCCATGTTTGATGCACCAAAAGCAGAAGAAGTACGGAAAATTGTAGCAAAAGCCGAACCTGATATTGAAAAAGTCATTGCATATATCAGAAATGGAAAAGAATTTTGCTTGCCACGTAATAATCTATATGACCGTTTTATGAGTGGACCGGTAAACCCTATTTTCTATAAATTTTTTGTGAAAGCCAACGCATTTCAGGCAAATGATTCCTGCATCGGTTGCGGACAATGCGTAAAAAAGTGCCCGCTTAATAATATTCACCTGGAACAGGAGAGGCCTGTCTGGGGTGAAAAATGTACACATTGCATGGCATGCATCTGTTACTGCCCGACTGAGGCAATTGAATATGGAAAGAAGAGCGTCGGAAAACCAAGGTATCATTTTGAAGCTTTGTAAGAAAAATTAAAAAGTACTATTAATTAAAATGCAATTATTGAAAAGAGGGAGGAAGAGATATTATGAAAATCGTGATTATTAATGGAAGTGCCAGGAAAGGAAATACATTGACAGCAATCAATGCATTTATAAAAGGAGCGGATGAAAAGAATGAAATCGAGGTGATTGCTCCGGATAAGTTACATATCAGTCCGTGTAAAGGCTGTGGTGCCTGTCAATGTCATAAAGGCTGTGTGGATCAGGACGATACGAATTCAACGATTAATAAACTGGTGGAAGCAGATATGATTCTTTTTGCAACACCTGTGTACTGGTGGGGAATGACAGCACAGTTGAAACAGGTCATCGATAAATGTTATTGCCGCGGACTGCAGCTAAAAGAAAAAAAGATTGGGTTGATTGTAGTAGGCGGCTCACCGTTAGATAATATACAATACGAATTGATTTGTAAGCAGTTTGATTGCATGGCAAGTTATTTGTCATGGGATATGCTGTTCCAGAAATGTTATTATGCAAATGCAAGAGATGAACTTGCAAAAGATGTAGATGCAATTCAGAAGCTGGAGAATCTGGGAAAAAATGTATAATACAAAGAAAAGTATAGCATACTACCATCTTCCTGGTCTGTTCGAATTTTATGAATTGTACCGTGAATTTTTGCCTTTATTTCGCAAACATCGAGAATATTTTTATGACTGGTGTGAGATTGGCTCAATTTACGGAGCCCCGGCGGACTGTATCTGGGGTGGCGGTCGTGCCGGATTTGGAGAGCAGGAGCCGGAAGAGGTTCTGGAATTGATGCAGGAATATGGGATTTCAGCCCGGCTGACATTCAGCAATTCATTACTTAAAGAGGAACATTTATCGGATAAAAAGTGTAATGAACTTTGTACTCTGCTTGAAAAAAGTGTAGGAAATGGAGTGATTATTCATTCTGACTTGCTGTTAGAATATTTGAAAAAGAATTATCCGGGGCTCTATTTTGTTTCATCAACAACGAAAGTGCTGACTGATTTTGAACAGTTTTTGAATGAAGTGAATCGAAAAGATTTTCAGTATGTTGTACCGGATTTCAGGTTGAATAAATCTTTCGACAAGTTAAATACGTTGTCTCAGATGCAAAAAGACAAAGTGGAATTTTTGTGTAATGAATGTTGCTGGTTTGGCTGTAAGGACAGAAAACGCTGTTACGAAGCAGTCAGCCGCAAGAATCTGGGAGAGAATAGTTTGGAGCATCACTGTACTGCGCCGGATATAAATCATGGTTACCGTTTTTCGAAGGCAATGACTAATCCGGGGTTTATAGGAATTGATGCTATTCAAAATATTTATCTGCCAATGGGATTTTCGAATTTCAAAATCGAAGGCCGGAGCCTTGGAAGTGCTTTGATTTTGGAATTTTTGCTTTATTACATGACAAAGCCGGAGTGCCAATTACATGTCAGGGAAGAAATATATCTGGATAATATGCTGGATTTGTTTTAGAAAGTAGAGGAAAAATGGAATCATTTGGAAAAGTTAAAGAAGAATCAAATGATGAAGGAAATGTATACTGGATTGCAGAGAACTTTGAAGAATTTTGGAAGATGTTGAAAAACTATTGAAATTAAAAGAAAAGGGAAACTAGAATAAGCGGAGAAATATTTATGGATAGACAGGATGAAACATTGCAAGGAAATGAAAAGATAGAGGTGGCAATACAGGCTTTACAAAAGGAAGCGACTCAGGAGCAGCTTGCACATACGCTGACTGTGATTCGAAGACGTATGAAGGACTCAGGGCAGGTAATCGTAGAGGTTGAGCCATCTATTGGAACTACACAAATGAATCTGAAGATGATTCAGACTTCCGACGGTGCAAACTGGTGGTATGCGTTTACAAGTTTTAATGAAGAAATGAAAGGTGCAGACAGTGTAAAATCGACATTTCTTGTAGATATAGATAAACTATTTGATGCAGCGCTTACTGTACCGGAGATTAAAGGGGTGATTTTGAATCCGTGGAATAGGACGCTTATGTTGGATAAGGGACTGATTCGAATTATTAAACCTGAGTAAAGGAAAATTTCTTTAAAAAAAATAAACGTTCAAAAGAAGAAGGATTCATTTTACAACAGTGTGAAGAAAATCCGTATGACAGAACAGGGGAGAAGTGTATGAAGCTGAGAAATGTGTTGATTGTTGTAAAGGATATCGAAAAATCTAAAAAATTTTATCATGATTTATTTGGTCTGGATACAATACTGGACAATGATGGAAATGCGATTCTGACAGAAGGGCTCGTCCTTCAGGACGAAAAAATCTGGAAAAGCTTTTTGAAAAAAGAAGTCATTCCAGAAAATAATGCCTGTGAACTTTATTTTGAAGAATCAGATATAGAAGCATTTGTAGAAAAGTTGGAAAAGTTATATCCGGACATCAAATATGTAAACCAACTGATGACTTATAGTTGGGGACAGAAGGTTGTGCGTTTTTATGATCTGGACGGAAATCTGATTGAAGTAAGGACTTTAGTACGAAAGAATTCTGAAAATAGCAAAGATGAAAATAAATAGATAAAAAATATGAATAAATTAATCAAATATATTGACAAAACAACTCGCGTATGCTAATATTAAACCATCAAATAACAGATGTGAAATATAAGACAAACGCGAGTTGTAAATATTCATAAAGTTATTTGAAGTGTATCGGGAAAGAAAAAGCAGATAAGTTTAGTACCGATACTCCCCCTAGATTATGAAAGGAAGGTACGGACCACCGAACACAGAAGATTAAAGAATGAAAAAGAGAAAGGAACAATTGAAGATGATTGAACCAACACAGTAGGGGCGGATATCAATAAAATAGTTGGTATCCGCTTTTACTATGTCTATTTCACATAAATAAAAAGGAGCAATCTGTAATTTTGACAGTTTTGCTCCTATACTTTTTATAAGTTTAAGCGATATACTTTAACTGGACGACCTTTTGAAGCAGTGGAACGGGTATGTGCAATCGTGGCAGCGCCGCCATTTTCAAGATTGCGCAGGATACGGTTGGCATTACGGACAGTAACACCAAGGTGATTTGCCAGTTCATTTGTAGTTATTTCATAAGATCCATTCATCTTAACAATTGATATCAGCTTCTGGATTGTAAGTGTAGATAACTTACATTTCTCGGCAATCTGAAAGATATCGTCTGGAAGATTCTGCTGGAAACTCGGAAGCTGGGAAGAACCAAGCGGTCCGATAATCTGGTTTGACTCATTCATGACGAAGCTTCCGGTTGAACTCCAGGATTCACGCAATGCATTTTCGGCATGCTTCTTTGCTTCAGTAATGCTGTTTCCAATACCATATCCAATTGCTGTTGAAATGCCATAGTCATCTTTTAATGCAGAATCCAGATATTCTACCTCAAAATTCTTTGTCAGCATAGCTGCGACACGATGAGTAGTATAAATATAATAAATTTCAGATTCAGCCTGAAATACTGCATCGATCAGAAGGGCTTTTGAAACTTTCTGGACAGCATCCTGAACACTGTCATCAGATTTTTTGCCGGAAGTTTTATTGCGGTCAGCAATTGCAATTGCAACCGGAAGATTTTCTCTGTATTTTTCCAGTTTAATCTGTGCAAGAAGTTCTTTGATCTGGGACTCCAGCTGATTTTTTACCGGATATAGGAAGTAGTTCGGAACGCCTTTCTCGTCCAAAAGCGGCATGGTGCTGCTGTAAGCGCACAATACCATATCAATCTTGCCGGCTTCCCAAAGTTCGATTGTCCGAAGTGCAATGTTCATCTCCACCATTGAAAAATCACCTGTTGTACTTTGGCTAGCCCATTTATCCATTGTTAAAGCAAGATTATTAAGATCCATTTCATGAATCAGATAATCGGCAGTGGCTTCAACCGGGTGCTCAGGATCTTTTACGATTGGAAGCATAAAGTCGAAAATACATCTTGTCGGATCCAGGTCTCTCCGCTCAAGAAAAAGCTTGATCAGGGCATGGTAAAAAGAAATCAGGTCAGCATGAAAGGAGATGACTGGTTTCTGGAATTCTCCAATATGATGTTCGATTGCTGCCATGGCAGTCGTTCCGCTTATCATAAATCCATCAGCAGTTTTTTCATATTTTCTATAAATATCTGTAATGTGATCAAAATTCGTATAATCTGCAATGGTCACAGTACAGTCTTCTTTAAAATCTTCAAATGCCTTTTCAACAAAAGGATGAAGGTATTTACTTGTGATAATCACGATTTTTTGTTTCATAGTACTCGCCTCCCTTGTATATTCTAATTGAAATGTGCGCATAATTCAAGTGACTAAATGAAATATTGCACAGTTTTTTTAACTTAAATATGGGATAATTGCACAAAATGTCAATCGCTGATTAAAATTATCTAATAGAGTGTAAAAATGATTGACGATTTTATTAAGCATTGCTATAATTATGCCATAAATATTCCATAAGTATTCTGTAAATGTTCTTGAAGTGTTCCGGAAATGTGCTGGATATGTTCCATAAATGATATTTACAGAAATTAAGATTGGTTTGAAGGGGAAAGGTGACTGTTGTGAATAAAATAAATGGGAGTAATTTCACACAGCTGAATCAGGTTACAAAGGGGTAAGAACATGTAAGGCATGAGTCTGCCCCTTGTTTTGCGTAAATGTATATTTACGTGTCCATATAAAAAGGAGGAACCAATATGAACTATTATGAAAGAGCTCAGGAGCTCAACGAAGAAACGATTGCAAATCGTCGCTACTTCCACACAAATGCAGAGGTTGGTCTTGATATGCCAAAAGCAAAGGCATATGTTATGAAAAAGCTTACTGAGTATGGGCTTGAACCTAAGGAGTGTGGTTATGGAGTTACCGCAACATTAGGTCACGGCGGAAAATGTATTATGCTTCGTGCAGACATGGATGCTCTTCCGATGCCGGAAGAAAGTGGAGAACCATTTGCATGTCCAACAGGAAAAGAAGCTCACGCATGTGGACATGACTTCCATGCAGCTATGCTTCTTACAGCAGCTAAGATGCTTAAAGAGAATGAGTCTGAACTGGAAGGAACAGTTAAATTTATGTTCCAGCCGGCTGAGGAGAACTTCCTGGGAAGCAAGAATATGATTGAAAATGGTATTTTAGAGAATCCGAAGGTAGATGCAGCCCTTGCTTATCATGTGGCAGCAGGAAAAATGCCGGTAGGAATCTATATGTATAATGACAACGGAACTATGATGTATTCTGTAGATGGATTCCAGATCGATATCAAAGGAAAAGGTTCTCACGGAGCTTATCCACAGAATTCTATCGATCCGATCAACATTGGAGTTCATGTATATCTTGCATTAGAAGCTATCATGGCAAGAGAGGTTGATCCTACCAAAGCATGCGTTATGACAGTAGGTCAGTTCCAGGGTGGAACAGCTGAGAATATTATTCCGGATGTTGCAACACTGAAAGGAACAATCAGAAGTAATGATAAGCAGGCAAGAGAGCTTATGGTCCGCAGAATGAAAGAGGTTGCAACAAAGACAGCAGAAAGTTATGGGGGAACTGCTGAGATTACAATGCTTTCAGAAGTACCGCCGCTTATTTGTGATCCGAAACTTACAGATGAATTTGTAGGATACATGAAGGAGATGAATATTCCGGGAATGATGCCTTATCCAGGAATTTCTGCAAGTGCTTCAGAGGATTTTGCATCAATCGCAGAAAAGGTTCCATCAACATTTATGTATCTGTCAGCAGGATATCCGGATGAGAGAGGTCAGTACGGAGCTCATAATCCAAAGGTTCAGTTTAATGAGGGTGTATGCCCGATCGGACCAAGCTGTCTGGCATACTGCGCAACTCAGTGGTTAAAAAATAACAAATAAATAAATCTAAAGAAAAATGAGAGAAAAGGAGTAATTATCATGGCAAACGAATAACAAACACAGCCACAGGTAGCAATTCCGCTTCCGAAGGGCAAAAAGAATGCAGTTCAGATTGGATGTATCTGTATGATGCTTTCCGTAGCAATGTATGGACTTGTATTTGCAACACTGACATCTCCAATTCTGGAGAGTGTTAACGCAATGGGATATGTATCCCTGTTCTCTATTTTTGCCGGAATGGGAGTGTCTATTATGACTCCTATTGGTGGAAAACTTGGAGACTTAATCGGACGTAGAAATATTGTAGTGATTCCTGGAATCATCTGCGCAGTATGCGGTATTGCATTTGCATTTGTACGTTCCTTAGTACCACTTATGATTCTTCGTCTCTTAATCGGATTTGCACAGGGTGCATTTACAGCAGCTCCATACATCATTGCTGGTCTGATCAATGAGAGAAAAGATGTTCCAAAGGCAATGGGTATGCTGGCAACAGCAATCGCTGTCGGAGGATTCGGTGGAAGTATTATCGCAGGTATCCTGACAGATATGGGACTTTTAAAAGTTGCTATCCTTATGCCGGCAGTACCACTTATTCTTGGAGTTGTACTGATTGGTATGAATATGCCAAATGTTAAGAGAGAAGGAAAAGTTTCAATCGACATTCCTGGTATCATTGCACTTGTAGTAGCACTTGCAGGTATCCTTCTTGCCCTGAACTTCGGTTCATCTATGGGATGGGGAAATCCGGCAATTATCGCAGGTTTCGTAATCGGTATCGTAGCATTAGTTGTACTTGTAAAAATTGAAGGAAAATCAGCAGAGCCGCTGATTCCTCTGAAACTGTTCAAAAACTCACAGTATACAGTACTTCTGATCGTTGGATTTATCTGCTACTTCTATCAGAGTGCTATGAACGTATACGCACCAATCGGAGCTATGAGAGTTATGGGAGCTTCCACAAGTGCAGCAGGAGCTCTTCAGATGCCACGTACAATCATCACAATCTTCCTGCCAACAATGGCAGGTGTATGGGTTGGTAAGAAAGCATCTAATGCTTGGAAAGCTATGGTAATTGGAACATTATTCGTAGCAGTGCCAATGGCAGTTATGGGATTCACAACACCAAGTACATCAATCATCATTTACTTCGTAGCACTGACAATCACAGGTATTGCTGAGAGTTACCGTTCCGTATCTATCACACCAAGTGCACAGGCAACATTACAGCCGGCTGACATGGGTGTAGGTACATCACTTGTAAACTTCGTAAACTCACTTGCAAACACAATTGCAGCAGCAGTATTCGGAGCTGCTTACAACTTAAGTACAGCAGCAGATCCTACAAATGTTGCATATATTCAGAATGGTGTAGATTCAGTATTCCGTCTTGCAGCAATCGTAGCAGTAATCGGTCTTGTACTTGTAATCTTCGTAGTAAGACCTAAGATGACAGCAAAAAAAGCTGAGTAAAAATCATAAAATAGAATCGTAAGATTTTAGAATTAAAACAAATAAAGACACGTAAAAATACGGCGGGGTGATCCTGCCGTATTTTCTTAGTATAATAGGAAATCGCATTTCCTATTATACTAAAAAGCCTCCGGCAGGATGGCATGAAGTATCATTATATTTACCGGATGTGGAAAGTCTAATATTATTAAACTGGAAGATAATTTTTATATATGTTACTATGATTATATCAGCTGGGAGATGACTCCCACCTCTATAGGGTGAGAAACAAGTTGGTATCAGTGGTGGAAGTCAATCCCCCAGCTGATATAGCCTCCGGCAGGATTGCAGAGGTGCGCAGTAGAAGTATGTCATGCAATTGCATGACGCGCACCTCGCAGCAAGAATGCCGAGGCATTCTTGAATTATACACAAAAGTAATTGAAAGGTATGATTTTATGAGACGAAGAGACAGAGAGATTACAGATAAACAGGACATATTAGAAGTAATGAGAAAATGTGATGTATGCAGGATAGCACTTCACGATGGAGATTATCCATACATCGTTCCGCTAAATTTTGGACTTCAGGTAGAAAATGATATGCCGGTACTTTATTTTCACGGGGCACTGGAAGGAAAAAAATACGAGTTAATAGAAAAAGACAACCGGGCATCTTTCGAAATGGACTGTGGACATCAGTTGATTTTGGATAAAGCCCAGGGAAACTGCGCCATGGAGTATGAAAGTGTAATTGGTCAGGGATATATCGAGATGCTTAACGAAGAAGAAAAGTACGAGGCATTAAGGATATTAATGAAGCAGTACCGGAGAGAAGATTTTCCGTTCAATGAAAAAGTGATTCCAATGACAGCGGTATTCCGCCTCAGGGTAGAATCCATGACCGGAAAAAGAAGGACGAAGAAGAGCAATAAATTGAAAATATATGCCATGAATGCTATCGATAATGCCTATGCACCATATTCTGATTTTAAAGTCGGAGCATGCGTTGAATTAACTGACGGGCAATATATAACCGGTTCCAATGTCGAAAATGCATCATACGGACTTTCAAATTGCGCAGAACGAAGCGCCATATTTGCAGCATATTCCAGAGGCTATCGGAAAGAAGATATCAAAGCCATGGCAATTACTACCCATGCAGAAAAACTCACCATGCCTTGCGGAGCCTGCCGCCAGGTACTAAGTGAACTTCTCCTGCCAGACACACCAATCCTCATCGCCAACGACAAAGAAGAAAAAATCCTCACCATGCGTGAACTCTTGCCATACAGCTTCGGTGAAGACGACCTGAAGAAGTAGAAAGGATGTTTTAAAAGAATGGGTTACAATTTTAAAAAGATAGCTGCCATGGCGATTATTTCTATGGCTGTTGTACTTTCGATTACAGGCTGTAATCAAAATGCGGATGAGGATTCGGCATTTCAGACCTTGGATATAGAGCAGCTTGAAACTGATACTACAGACATTAATGACAGAGCAGAATATTACGATAAAAATGTTGACGACCGTATAGATGAAATGACCGACGAAGAGAAAGAAAAGTTTTATGTGAATTTGACGCTGACATATACGGGCAGAGAATATTATGAAGAAGATTACATTATCTTTCTGAGAAATGATAATGTATACGAAGGCGATCTTTATGACGGAGACGATACGATTGGACTTTCACCGGGAATTTATAGGGTAATTTCAAGCAAAGCTGAAGGAGGTCGAGGGGCAGCTTTGGGAGATATATACTTACTCACACCGGGGGAAGATGTTACACTGAATGTTGATTATACTTCTTCAAAAGCAACTATTATTAATGATGAAAATACAAAGTGATTTTTATGATTTAGAACTGGAACAGATGGGGATAGGATGCGAACCAATTCGATTGGACAGCTACACCCAAAAGAAGATGACATTTTTCTTTGATCCAGATGGTTTGCCGTTGGAGCTACATGAATAAAAAACAACACCCTCATAGCCAGGAGGATTCGTAAATTTTCTTGGCTATGAGGGTGTTTCATTGAACCGTTTCTGACAGTGAACCTAGCAGCCGGCAATTTATTGCATAAAATTACATTTACTCATATCTCTCATCAATCACACGTTTCGTCTTCTTCTCACTTCTCGGAAGTAGTCCGATCTCAACGACTTTTACAAGTGGTGTGAATCCGATGCGGCTCTTAACTACGGAAGCAATTCGTTTGCTCAGATCCTGGAAGTCTACTGTTCCATTTGTCTCAACATAGATACGCATGGTATCTTTTCCGTCCAGATGTGAGATGCGAATCTGATATTCGCTGGAAACTTCAGAGAATTCTTTCAGAATCTCCTCAATCTGGCTTGGGAATACATTGACACCTTTAATCTTCATCATGTCATCAGTACGTCCCATGATTGTATCAAGACGTGGGAATTTGCTTCCACAAGGGCATTCTCCCGGAATGATACGTGACAGGTCATGAGTGCGGTAACGGATCAGAGGTGCACCTTCTTTTACAAGAGTCGTGATGACGATTTCGCCAAGTTCTCCGTCCGGCAGGACTTTTCCAGTTACCGGATCAATGATTTCAATGTAAATGTAATCGTCCCAGTAATGCATACCACAGTCATGTGAGCAGCTGATTCCGATTCCTGGACCGTAAATCTCAGTCAGACCGTAGATATCGTAAATCTCAATTCCAAGCTCTCTCTTGATGCGGTTTCTCATTTTTTCGCCCCAACGCTCGGAGCCAATGATTCCCTTTTTTAAGTGAATCTTATCTTTAATTCCACGTTTCTCGATTTCCTCTGCCAGAAGAAGTGCGTAGGAAGAAGTGGAGCCAAGAACAGTTGTCTTCATATCCATCATCATCTGAAGCTGTTTGTCGGTATTTCCGGGTCCCATAGGAACGACCATAGCGCCCAGTTTTTCAGCGCCGGCCTGAAAACCGATTCCGGCAGTCCACAGTCCATATCCCGGTGTGATCTGAATACGATCCATGTTCGTCATGCCTGCCATTTCGTAGCAGCGCTTGAACATGATTGCCCAGTCATCCACATCTTTTGCTGTATATGGAATAATGACCGGAAGCCCGGTTGTTCCGGAAGAAGAGTGGATTCGAACAATTTTTTCTTCAGGAGCAGTCATAAGTCCAAGTGGGTAAGCGTTTCTTAAATCATTCTTTTCAGAAAATGGAAGATTTTCGAAATCTTCTGCGGACTGAATGCTGGATACGCCAGCTTCTTTTAATTTTTTTCCATAGAAATTATTGGCATTTAATAAAGCCTGAATCTGCTGGTTAACTTGTGCAATTTGATTTGATGAAATCTGCATAGTGATAAATCCTTTCTATGTTATATAATTTATGCGTAACGTAGTGCTTTTAAATTCATTTCATGGAATTTCTCTGGCAAGGTCTTTTTCATTACTTCTTCTATTTCCTCAAGGGAAAAATCTAAAACTCCGGTGCGGATAGCTGCACCTAAAAGTACCATGTTCAATACTTTCTGAGAACCGATTTCCCGGCAAATAGTATCTGCATCGATAAGAGTCAGATTTTCCACATGTTTCTTCAGATAATCGATCATCGGAGGCGCATCGTAGGAAGAGCCGCTTAGTGTTGCGGTAACTGGTTTGATCGCGTGGGTACTGACGACAACCTGCCCATGTTCTTTCAGGTAAGGCAGCATTCGTACCGTCTCTCCAGGTTCAAAGCCAATAATAAGATCGGCAGTTCCGGTTTTGATCATTGGGGAATATAGATTTTTTCCCATACGCAAATGACTGAAGACGCTGCCGCCACGTTGTGCCATACCGATGGTTTCAGCACTCATGACAGGAATGTCTTTGCTCATAGCTGCTGCTGCAAGGAGTTTGGAGGCGAGGACAGTTCCCTGACCGCCGACACCACACAGAACAATATTTCTGTTTGTTGCGATATCGGAAGTGTTTATAACATTTGCTGTAGTTGTATTATTTACGATATTATTCATAATCGTCACCTCCTGCAATTGCACAGACCGGGCACACCTGGCTGCAAAGATGACAGCCGGTACACATAGAAGCGTCAATGCAGATTTTTCCATCATTCATCACAATCGCCGGACAGCCCAGATCACGGATACATTTTTTACAGCCGATACAGGAATCCTGATCAACATGAAGCGGAGCTTTTGGCTTGGTAACGGCAATACAAGGAGCTTTGAAAATGATTGCTCTTACGCCGGATTTTTCTGCCATGCGTTTAACACAAGAAACAGAAGCTTCCAGTTCCAGAGGATTGATGGTCTCAATCTCGGTGACACCAATTCCTCGCAGTACCTGTTCAATATTGATTTTCTGGACAATTTCTCCCATGACGGTCCGTCCGGTGCCAGGGTGTGGCTGGTGGCCGGTCATGGCAGTTGTAGAGTTGTCGAGAACAACGAGTACCATATTTGCCTGATTGTAGACTGCATTTACTACGCCGGTGATCGCGGAGGCGAAAAATGTAGAATCGCCCACGAATGCAAAGCAGGTGGTATCGGGTTCTACTTTTTCTACGCCCTGTGCAATATTGAGTCCGGCGCCCATGCACAGACAAGTATCGACCATGTCAAGAGGCATGGCATTTCCAAGTGTATAACAGCCGATGTCACCGCAGAAAATCGTTTTCTTACCTTTCATGGCAGTTTTGACTGCGTAGAAAGAAGCCCGGTGCGGACAGCCGGCACACAGAACCGGAGGACGTACAGGCAGAGCCGGAGGCTCTGGAAGTTCCTGTGCTTTTGACGTGTCTAATCCAAGAAATGTATGGATATAATTAGAGACGCTGTCTCGTGTATTTTCTCCGGCACAGGCAGTATCACCGCTCAGCTTGCCAATGATCTTCGTATTTAAATGATATTTCCCGCAAATATAAATTAATTCACGTTCGATGACTGGATCTAATTCTTCCAGACAGAGCACTTCGTCCAGTCCGGTTAAGAACTCGACTGCCAGTTTCTCAGGAAACGGGTGCGGTGTAGAGACTTTCAGATGGCGTACCATACCAGTCTCTTTTAATGTCTCCATAGCGTATGTATAGCTGATTCCTCCGGAAGCAATACCTTTTTTTGAGTCGGCATATTTGTCACAAGCCGGAATCAGTTTGTTCTTTTCATAAGAAGAAAAAACATCGGAAAGCTCTTTGTTCCTGGCTTCAATTTTCTGATGATTCATAAAAGACAGTTTCGGGAAAATGACCCAACGCTTGGAATCCTTGATAAAGCCTTCCGGTTTGTTGTGGTAGTATTCGGATTTATCCTTGATATCGATGGTTGCATAGCCATGACAGACTCTTGTGGTCGGACGGAGGAATACCGGTGTTTTATATTTTTCGGAGCATTCAAATGCTTCCTGAATCATCTCATAAGCTTCCTGGGCGGAAGAAGGGTCGAAACAAGGGAGCTTGGAAAATCTGGAAAAATGTCTTGTATCCTGCTCGGTCTGGGAAGAAATCGGTCCCGGATCATCGGCAACGAGAATGACCATGCCACCTTTGACTCCAACATATTCCAAACTCATAAGTGGATCAGATGCAACATTTAAACCGACCTGCTTCATAGTGACGAGAGAACGCGCTCCGGCGTAAGCAGCGCCGGCGGCCAGCTCCATAGCGGCTTTTTCATTGACAGACCATTCTACATAGACATCATCCGGGCGGTATTTTGCGACCGTCTCAAGAACCTCGGTAGAAGGTGTTCCAGGGTAACCTGCGACCACATTTACACCGGCAGCTACAGCGCCGAGCGCGATGGCGGCATTACCCATTAAGAATTCTTTATGCATAAATTCACCTCATATTATTTTTATAGGTATGATAGCAATGAGATTATGAAAACAGACGAACCTCATAGCAATCGAAATATATAAAAACAGTATAGTACGTTAAAGCGAGAAATTCAATTGTAGAATCTTTAGAAAATCTTTCGAATTTCTGCATGCTGTTTTTTAATATTCATTTTTATGATATTTAAAACAAGAGAAATTATATATCAGCTGGAAGATGACTCACACCTCTATAGGTGGTGAGAAACAAGCTGGTATCAGTGGTGGGAGTCATCTTCCAGCTGATATAGCCTCCGGCAGGGCGCACATTGTCCGGTGGACAATGGTTTTGCGCCGACCGAAACGGAGTGTAGACTTGCAGAGGTGCGCAGTAGAAGTATGTCATGCAATTGCATGACGCGCACCTCGCAGCAAGAATGCCGAGGCATTCTTGAAATCTTGAAGAAAAGTGAAAAAGGAGGTGCCGGATATGGTATACTTGGAAAGGCAGCAAAAGTATGAGAAAGTGAGAGGTATATAAGAGTATGGAAATGAACCATGTGCTGATCGTTGAAGACGATAAGGAAATCCGGGAGGGTGTTGAGATATATTTGAAAAGCCAGGGATATGTAGTATTCCAGGCGGCAGACGGAGTTGAGGGACTGGAAGTAATTGAGAAGGAAGAAATCCATCTGGCAATTGTGGATGTGATGATGCCAAGAATGGACGGGATCCAGATGACGGTAAAGCTTCGGGAAAAATACGATTTTCCGGTGATTTTTCTGTCTGCAAAATCAGAAGAAGTGGATAAGATCATGGGGCTTAATATGGGAGCTGATGATTATGTAACAAAACCATTTACTCCATTGGAGCTGCTTGCAAGAGTAAATTCACAGCTTCGCAGATACCGGAGATTTATGGAAAAATTAGGAGACAAAGAAAAGACGCAGAACATTCACGTGATCGGAGGTCTTGAACTAGATGAAGAACGAGTGGAAGTTCGTGTGGATGGGGAACTTGTAAAAGTAACTCCGATGGAATATAAAATTTTATTACTGTTAATGAAGAATCCTGGAAGGGTGTTCTCTGCAGACGAGATTTATGAACGTGTGTGGAATGAACGTGCAGTCAACACAGACACGATCATGGTGCATGTGCGGAATATTCGTGAGAAAATTGAGATTAACCCGAAGGAACCAAAATATTTGAAGGTGGTGTGGGGAGTTGGATACAAAATTGAAAAACAGGCATAAATTAGCTATATTTTTTATCATGATTACAATATTGATTCCATCATTGGCAATGATGACCGGGTATTTTGGCTGGTATCAGATGAAAACTGAGACGAAGACAAAAGCATTTAAAAATGCGGAGAAATCGTCAGATTTTCTGGGACATTTTCTGGAGAGTACGTATCTGCTCTATAATACAGAAAGTGAAAGAAAGTACGCAGATGATGTTGAAAAATCTCTGTATGATTCTTACAATGCAGAAATGTCAGAGTATTCACATTTTAATTCTTATCTGGACTATCGGGTGCTTGATGAAAATGGCGGTGATGTTGAAAAAAGTACGGTCAGTTCAGGGAAGAATCTGACAGAAAGCAATCTAAAAAATTATGCCCTTGGAATGATTATTTCGTATGATGCAAATGGGAAACCAAGTGTCAACATTAAGAAAAGTGATTATGCAAAAGAACAGACAGTAACCATGAGAAAGCTTATCGGGAATTATTTTCAGGACAGCTGGCTGTCTTATTGTGAAGTGACGATTTATCCTGATACGGATGAGGATTATGAGGAAGTATCCTTGCAGACACCGAAGAACCGAACATACTTGTTTGCAATGTCAACGGAGAATCTGAAGGAGTATATCAATGATTATAAAATCGGAAATCCGGATTCGGATTACGCACCAGATGAAATGAATAATACAATTTTGTTGTGGATGCTGGTCGTAGCGGCTGCGGCATGGCTATATCCTTGCTTCAAGACTTTTCAGACGGGAAATGAAAAAATCTTCCATGCTCCGTTGGAGGTGACTGTGATTGCAGCTTTTGTGCTGATTGAAATCTTGATGAATCAAAGCGGAGCATTGTTAAGCCGGACGAAAGGGTATCCGGATTTCTTAGACTGGATGGTGTGGCTCGGAACATTTGCAGCCACATACTGGATCGCAGCGAGCCTTAGAAGAGTCATACCGCTGGGAATAAAAGGATACTTGAAACAGCAGACCATGGTCGGACGCCATTGGAAGAAAATCAAAATGATAGGGAGCAACGGAGAAGATACTGCAAAATCCCTTGGAAAAAGATTTAAAGCATTTGTTGCAAAAGTATGGAAATCGCTGCAGGAAGTAGATTTGACGGATAAGAGCAACAAAATTTTACTCAGAATCGTTATTTGCAACTTTGCCGTATTATTTTTAGTATGTCTTTTCTGGGACTATCGCATGCAGGCACTTGTCATATATTCCATTATATTATTCTTCATTTTGCGGAAATATTACAAAGACATAAAGCGAAAATACGCCAGACTTTTAGAAGCAACCGGAGAATTGGCGAAAGGCAATATGAATGTGGAAATCCAGGAAGATCTTGGCGTGTTCAATCCATTTAAACCAGAGATTGAAAAGATTCAGGAAGGCTACAAAAAAGCAGTGGAAGAGGAAATAAAAAGCCAGCGTATGAAGACAGAACTCATTACAAATGTGTCCCACGATCTGAAAACACCACTGACAGCAATCATTACTTATGTTAATCTTCTGAAAGATGAAAAAGACGAAGAGAAAAAGAAAGAGTATGTCGATGTGCTGGAACGAAAATCTATGCGCCTGAAAGTGCTGATTGAAGATTTGTTCGATATCAGTAAGGCAAGCAGCAAAAATATAACATTGAATCTGACAGATGTTGATGTTGTGAACCTGTTTAAACAGGTGAAGCTGGAACTGGATGAAAAAATCGAAAAAACAGATCTGGAATTCAAATGCAATTATCCGGAAGAAAAGATGATGGCTGTTCTGGATGGACAAAAGACATACCGGATCTTTGAAAACCTGATCGTGAACGTTACCAAATACGCAATGCCACATACAAGGGTATTTGTGGATATTTTCAGAGAAGAAAATGAAATCGTAGTACAGATGAAAAATGTTTCGAAAGATGAATTGACATTCAATCCACAGGAGATTACCGAGCGTTTTGTACGCGGTGATGAATCCAGAAATTCAGAGGGCTCCGGTCTGGGACTTGCAATCGTAAGAAGCTTTACAGAACTGCAAGGTGGACACTTCCATGTTGAGACAGAGGCAGATCTGTTCAAGGCAGAGATACGGTGGCCGTGGAAAAATAAATAAGACAATTAATACAATTTCAATTGGGGACGGGGTTTTTTGAAAAAAACCCCGTCCCCAATTGAAGTTTAACCTGTCCCTTTTTGAATTGTGTAATTTTGGTACACATTTTAAAAAGGGAAAACTTTCGGGCATACTGGATATTATCAATGAAATTTGTTATAATAGTGACACATATAAAAGTAGGTGATTCGAATGAAAATGGAAAAGAAAGATCCGCTATATCGAAGTTTCGGCTATGCCTTTCAGGGAATTTTTACTTGTGTCCGGAAAGAACGGAATATGAAGATTCATTGTGTGGCGGCAGTGGTTGTTGTGATTGCGGGTGTGATTTTGAAGATTTCAGCGATTGAGTGGTGCATCTGTATGGTGCTGTTCGGACTGGTCATGGCGCTGGAACATGTGAATACGGCAGTGGAAGCGGTGGTGGATATGGTGACAGAAGAATATCACCCGTTGGCGAAAGTTGCGAAAGATACCGCAGCAGGAGCAGTGCTCATTGCGGCAATTATGGCAGCAATCGCAGGGTGCATTATATTTTTGCCGAAGATAGCGCAGATATTGCAGTAATCCAATTTAGAACAAGACTTCCGTAATATAGAAGTTTTAGAATAGACGTAAAGGAGATATGACTTATGGAAAGATTAGGAGAAGGATTAAAGAAACTGGCACTTGCAGGAATCGGAACAGCAGCGTATGCAGTGGAGAAATCTGCAGATATTCTGGATACTCTTGCAAAAAAAGGTGAGGAGACAGTTGAGCAGGGAAAGGTGCTCAACAAAGAGTTAAAGCATAATGTGAAGTCTACGATCAAAGATTACAAAGCTTCCAATGGAAGGATGCATACGGTACATGAGGCAGAGGTTGTGGAAGCAGAGGTCGTAGAGGACGATGATATTCCAGGTTCAGCAACTGAGGTGGAAGATGTCGATGACCATGAGAAAACGGAGACAGAAGAAGATGAAACTGACAGTAAAATGGAAACTGTAGAAGAAACTGAGACAGAGGAAGAATAACGTGTCCGAAAAGAAAAATGAAAATGGATACAAAGGAAGATTTCGAGAAATAGCGGCGGTTCTTCACAAGCATGAAATTTCAAAAGGAATCACTCCGGAAAAGTTGAGGTTGATTTTGGAAGACTTGGGACCGACTTTTGTTAAGGTCGGTCAGTTGATGTCCCTGAGATCAGATATTTTACCGAAGAATTATTGTGATGAATTGCAGAAGTTGTGTTCCGATGTACCTCCGATGCCTTTTTATGAGGTGGAGGAGGTGCTTCGGGACTCTTTTGGATATGAGTGGCAGGAAGAATTTGAGTGGATCGATGAGACACCGCTTGGTTCAGCGTCTATCGCGCAGGTGCATCGGGCACGGTTAAAAACTGGAGAAGAAGTGGTCATTAAGGTACAGCGAAAAGGTATTTATGAGACCATGGCGCGAGATATCGGACTCATGCACAAGCTGGTATCCCTTGTTCCACCAATCAGTATCACTGACATGGTGGATTTTAAAATGGTATTGAATGAGCTGTGGAAGGTCACTCAAGAGGAAATGAATTTCATCATTGAAGCCGGGAATATGGAAGAGTTCAAAGAGAAGAACAGGGACGTTGCATTTGTGGATACGCCGGTTCTTTTTAAAGAATACACCACGTCTTCGGTTATTGTGATGGAGTACATTGATGGTTACGCCATTGATGATAAGGAACATTTGCTGGAAGATGGCTATGATATGAATGAAATAGGAAGCAAATATG
Organism: Dorea formicigenerans; assembly: GCF_025150245.1. Taxonomy (NCBI): domain Bacteria; kingdom Bacillati; phylum Bacillota; class Clostridia; order Lachnospirales; family Lachnospiraceae; genus Dorea; species Dorea formicigenerans. Next base: position 2,069,535 of record NZ_CP102279.1, on the reverse strand, counting down.
TGGACAATTTCATCAAACAGGTCATGGACGACGGCTTTTTTCATGCGGATCCGCACCCGGGAAATGTACGAATCCGGGATGGTAAGATTGTCTGGATCGACATGGGTATGATGGGACGACTTACAGAACGCGACCGGGAACAGATTGCCAAGGCAGTGGAAGGTGTTGCCTTTAATGATATCGGCATGATCCAGGATGCTGTGCTGGCGCTTGGAGAATTTCGCGGAGAGCCAGATCCAAGCCAGCTTTATAAGGACATTCGAGGTTTGATGGCAAAGTATGGAACGGCAGATATGGGAAATATTGACGTGGCAGAAGTCCTTCAGGATCTCATGGATGTCATGAAGGAAAATAAAATCACCATGCCCCACGGACTGACTATGCTGGCGAGAGGACTTGCTCATGTAGAGGGGGTGCTTGCGGATATCAGTCCGCAGATTAATATGGTAGAGATTGCAGCATCCCGGCTGAAAAGTCAGTTTATCCAGAATCATGACTGGAAAAAAGAAGCAAAATCCGGGGCGAAGAGCATTTATCTGTCTATGAGAAAAGCAGTGGATATTCCGGCTCTTGTGGCAGATCTTTTAGACGGTTACATGAAAGGTCAGACGAGGATCAATCTGGATCTGCATGCAGGAGAAGACCTGGCGAATTTGTTGCGCCGCGTCACGAGAAATGTGGTCATGGGTCTTTGGGTCATGGCGCTGCTTATTAGTTCCAGCATTATCTGCACGACAGATATGAAGCCGAAGATTCTGGGCATCCCGGCACTTGGTGCAATTGGATACTTAGGCGCATCTGTAATTGTACTCTATGTGTTTATAAAACACATTTTTTCAAGGAAATAATCGAGTCTGAGGCAGAGGCAGCCTGAGGCTTGGAAAAATATGCTGTAATATCTGAAAAGTGATAAGGAATAAAATATGAGGAGAGGTTAAAATGGAAGTACAGTCGGTTATTAATGAGTCAGCATTAAAAGAGGCGAGAAAATATCTGATCAAGCCGGGAATCCGTAAGATCAGTGCAATTGCCAGTGCAGCATTTGTGCTGCTGGCAGCATATTGTATGTTGGCAGGAAGACCGTCTACGATGTTGCTGGCAGTATTTGCAATTGTCATTTTTTATGGGGAATTAAAAATGATCGAGAGCAAACAGATTAAAGGATTCCTGAAAAAATTGGATGAGCTTTATGGAAAAAAAGAAGTGATCGCACCAATTGTATTTCGCGATGCAGATATTCTGATCCAGAATCCGCTTTCCGGTGGGAAAAATGCAGTCAGATATGAAGTTATGGATACATTAATTGAGACAGAGCATTATTTCCTTCTCTTTACAAAGGAGTGGCAGATCACAATTATTGCGAAAGATGGAATGGATTCAGGAGAAAAAGACAGGTTCTTGAAAATGATGGAAGAAAAGATGCCGGGCTTAAAGAGAAAGTATGGAAAGAAATAATCCAGAATATATGTAAAATGGAGAAAATACAGAAGTAGGATTTAAAGGTAATTTTTATTATGGAGAGAGATTTGACGAGTGGCAGTGTGTTCAAGACGGTAGTTTATTTTTCTTTACCGTACTTGTTGTCATACTTTTTACAGACATTATATGGAATGGCAGATCTGTTCATTGTAGGGCAGTTCGGAGGAGTCAGCAGTACGACAGCAGTGTCGATCGGAAGTCAGATCATGCATATGTTAACGGTAATGATAGTGGGACTTGCCATGGGTTCGACAGTGATGATCGGTCGTAGTATCGGTGCAAAAAATAAACGGCAGGCAGCGGAATGTATCGGAAATACGGTGACGATGTTTATGGGAATAGCTATGGTTCTGATGGCAGTCCTTCTTGTGCTTGTCCGACCAATTGTGGGAATAATGTCTACTCCGGCGGAGGCAGTAGAAGGGACAGTTCGTTATCTGACTATTTGTTTTATAGGGATTCCTTTTATCACAGCTTATAATATTATCAGCTCCATTTTCCGGGGGATGGGGGATTCTAAGAGTCCGATGTATTTTATTGCGGTGGCATGTGCGGCCAATATCGGATTGGATTATCTGTTTATTGGGCTGCTGGGGTTGGATGCAGCCGGTGCCGCCCTTGGAACGACAATCGCACAGGCAATCAGTGTAGTTGTATCGATGGTTGTGATTTTGAAAAGAAAGGGTGGAATTCGTCTGGAAAAATCGGATTTCAGACCGAAACGCATGACCATGAAAAATATTTTAAAGGTCGGAGTTCCGGTGTGCCTGCAGGACGGTTTCATCCAGGTATCTTTTGTTGTAATCACGATTTTTGCAAACCAGCGAGGACTGACAGATGCGGCAGCAGTTGGAATTGTGGAGAAGATCATCAGTATTTTATTCCTTGTTCCATCGTCTATGATGTCTACAATCTCAGCACTTGTGGCGCAGAATATCGGAGCGGGAAAACACGACCGTGCAAAGCTGACATTAAAATATGTGCTGATGATTACGGTGACATATGGATTAATTATGACGATTATCGTACAGTTTGTGTCAGTTCCGCTGGTAGGATTATTTACAAATGATGGTGCAGTTGCAGTAAGTGGAGCCGGATATCTTCGCAGCTATGCGTCAGACTGCATTTTCGCAGGAATTCATTTCTGCCTGAGTGGATATTTCTATGCATATGGTCTGTCAGTGATTTCGTTCATTCATAATTCGATATCGATTGTGTGTGCGAGAATCCCACTATCCTACTATGCGTCAGTGCATTTTAAGGATACGCTGTTCCCAATGGGATGTGCAGCTCCGGCAGGCTCACTCATTTCTGTAGTGATTTGTGTTGGTGTCTTTATCTGGCTGGAGCACCACGAAGATAAGTATCAAAATATATAGTAAATGCATTGATTTCGACATCTGTAATGTATCGTTTATTAGTCTCAAATTTTGTCTCGTTTTTTGCACCTTTTCTATTGATTTTGCAGTTGAATCAAGATAAAATCGGTTGTAAAAGTGAGGCAAAACGGAACAAAAAAGAGGAGGCGGAATATGAATCAGGCAGATATTGAAAAATATGCATTTTTGTATTTTTGTGGAGAGAAGGACAGAGATATTTTACTTGAAAATAGAAAAATGACATTTGAGGATTTGGAGCGGTTTAGTTATCTGACAGATCTTTTCGGGTTTCAGAAATATCGTGCACAGATCTGGAACAAATTTTCCGGGCAGTTTGAAGAAAAATTCGAGGCGCTGGAACATTTATATGAAGAAAGTGCAGATATTGTTCGAGACAATTATATTTCACAAGATCAGGAAGATTTAGACGATACTGACCAACAGACACAATGGAAAAATGATTTCTTAAGAAATGCAGTTTGCCATAACTTAAAGTTATGACAAACTGCGCTTTTTATGTATTTTTCAAATCTTCTTTTCTCTTGTATAGTGTAATGCATGAAGAGGATAGCAAAAAACATGGGAAAAGGAGATTTTGATATGATTCAGATAAAGTATGATATTGTAGGTTCTTTCCTCCGCCCGGAGGCAATTAAAAAAGCGAGAGCAGAGTTTAAAAGTGGTGCAATCACAAGAGAAGATTTGAAAAAGGTTGAGGACGAGGAGATTACAAAGCTGGTTAAAAAAGAAGTGGAGCATGGCCTTCCATTTATCACAGATGGAGAGTTCCGCCGCCGCTGGTGGCATCTGGACTGGCTGAAAGAGTTCGATGGATTTGATACAATTCATTTTACGAAGGAAATCAATGGAACGAGTAATGAAATCGAGCTTGGAACAGTGACAGGAAAGATTTTCTATGACAAGAATAAGGTTCACCCGGAGGTGGAAGCATGGGATTATCTTCACAGGCTGGCATCCCAGTATGAAGGTGTGACTGCGAAGAAATGTATTTCCGGTCCGAATATGATTCTGATCGATCACTTCCTTCAGCTTGGCAACAAAGAAACTCCGTATTATGGAAGAGATTTAAAAGCTTTGATTGATGATATTGCAAAGGCTTATCAGGAGGCAATTTTGGATTTTTATGATCATGGATGCCGCTATCTGCAGATTGACGATACTTCATGGACCTACCTGATTGATGAGAAGTTTTTACAGAAAGTAGAAGCACTTGGTTATACGCAGAAAGAGGTGTTGAACTGGTTTTGGAATGTGTCCACAAAAGCATTGGAAAAGAAGCCTGTTGATATGGTTGTTGCAACACATTTCTGCAAAGGAAATTTCAAAGGGAATCCGTTATTTTCTGGATTTTATGATGCAGTGGCACCAGTCATTGCAGACATTCCGTATGATGCATTCTTTGTAGAGTATGACGATGCGCGCTCAGGTTCTTTTGAACCTTGGAAAGTGTTAAAAGATAAGGACGCTCTCTTTGTGGCAGGGCTGATCTCCACAAAGAATCCTGTTCTGGAAGACCACGATGAAATTAAGAAACGTTATGAGGAAGCAAAAGCGGTAGTGGGAGAGCAGATTGCACTTTCCCCGCAGTGTGGATTTGCTTCCGTGGAAGAAGGAAACTGTATTGACGAAGAGACGCAGTGGAAGAAGATAGACCTTCTTGTATCCTGCAAGGACTTCTTATAAAAAATCTGTTTGCCAGGCAGACTGGAAATTCACATTGAGGATTATGAATGAGTCTTGAAAATATATATCAGCTGACTAAATGAGAAAATCACTTATTTAGTCGGCTTTTTAGCGTGTGTGCATATGACAAAAGGGTCTGGAAAGCTTAGCAGAGTGCCGAAACTCCACAGTTTCTTAAGGAAACTCATAAATTTTATTAAGATATTCTAAAGTATGTTGTTATTTTATTTTCTGCGTATAAAATAGGTATTATGAACAAATTAAGCAGAGAGAAAATGTGTAAAAAAGAGAAAAAAGAAATCTTAAGAATTTTATTGCCACCGATATTTACATTTTTGTTGAATTCTGTGGTATACTGGGGTGCACCCTTAATTAAAACAGGAATTGTGGTACACAATCTGTCGAGTTCTGTTGACAGGATTGTTCCATTTATGCCGCAATTCATCATAATTTATTTTGGATGCTATATATTCTGGGTTGTGAATTATCTACTCATTGCGGCGCAGAAAGAGGAACACAGGTATCAATTTTTTACTGCTGACTTTTATGCGCGGCTGATCTGTTTTGTCTGTTTTGTATTTTTCCCAACTACAAATACAAGACCGGAACTTACAGGCAGTGATATCTTTACTGGTGCAGTTCGTTTCCTGTACCAGATTGACAAGCCGGTAAATTTGTTTCCGTCTATTCACTGTATGGCGAGCTGGTTTTGCTGTATAGGACTTAGAAAATGTGAAAATGTTCCAAAGTGGTACCAAAATTTGTCTGAGATTATCGCAGTTCTGGTATTTATTTCTACCCTTGCGCTCAGACAGCATGTACTGGTTGATGTATTTAGTGGAATTTTGGTGGCAGAAGTAACATGGCAGATCAGCAGACGTACGAATGGATATCGGATTTATCAGAGAATCATTGAAAATATGTCAGATTGGCTGCAACATATCATTAACCGGCTGAAACATGTATGGAAGGATTTGTTTTTTCGGGCCAAAAGGAAACAGCTGACAGGGGGAAGGAAGAATGGCAGATAAGAAAAAAATGATATTTAATATAGTATTCCTGATCCTTGTATTTGCCGGAACACTGTATGGCGTCTTTCACGGGGAGGATCTTGGAAAAATCGTCCACATTGTGAAGACTGTGGATCCGCTTTGGCTGATTCCGGGTGTGATCTGTGTCGTGATTTTTATCTGGGGTGAATCCATCATCATTTTTTATATGATGCACACGCTTGGAATCAAACTGAAAAAATGGACCTGTTTTTTATTTTCCTCGGTCGGTTTTTTCTTTAGCTGTATTACTCCGTCAGCGACAGGCGGACAGCCGGCTCAGATATATTATATGAAAAAAGAGAAGATTCCGATTCCGGTGTCTACGCTTGTTCTTATGATCGTGACTATTACATATAAGCTGGTACTTGTGGTAATCGGAGTTACACTGACAATTTTTGGTCAGGGCTTTATTAAGGCACACCTTTACCGGGTTCGTCACATTTTTTATCTGGGGACGGCACTCAATGTATTCTGTGTGTCAGGAATGCTGGTACTTGTATTTCATCCGATGCTTGCAAGATCAATTCTTGTAAAAGGACTTGACCTTCTGGAAAAAATGCATTTGATGAAGAAAAAGAGTTCAAGACTTGAAAAGTTGAATGCTTCTATGGATCAGTACCGTGCGACGGCGGTGTATCTGCGGGAGCATGTATGGGTGCTTGTGGAAGTGTTTGCAATTACAGTATTCCAGAGATTTGCATTATTCGCGGCAACCTGGTTTGTATATAAAGCATTTGGACTCTCCGGAAGTTCTGCATTTGTCATAATTATATTGCAGGGAACCATCTCTGTGGCTGTGGATATGTTGCCACTGCCAGGAGGAATGGGAATCAGCGAACAGTTATTTTTAAGAATATTTTTACCAATATTTGGAAGTAAGTTATTGCTTCCGGGAATGCTCTTAAGCCGTGGCCTGGGATATTACACCGAGCTGCTCTTAAGTGCACTGCTTACAATTGTTGCGAATTTTACAATAGGAAGAAATGTTAAAAAGGGATAAGAAAGTTGAGGAAAATGAATGATGTTAGGTGTATATGATTACACAGTAGTGCTGACGTATGTAAGTGTATTGATTTCGATGGGGGGAATGCTGTTTTCCGTGAATGGTTATCCGAGAATGGCGATTGTCTGTCTGGCACTGTCAGGATTTTGTGATATGTTTGACGGCAAGATTGCCCGGACGAAAAAAAATCGTACTGAAGTGGAGAAAAAGTTTGGAATTCAGATTGATTCGTTGGCAGATATTATCTGCTTTGGTGTGGGACCTTCATTGATTGCATATCGTATGGGAATGAACCATGGTATCGGAGTTACGATTCTGATGTTCTATGTGCTGGCAGGACTGATCCGTCTGGCATGGTATAATGTGTCTGAAGAAATCCGTCAGGAAGAGACTACGGAAAACAGGGAATGTTATCAAGGACTTCCGATTACTTCTATGGCAGTTGCACTTCCTATTTTATATGTGTTCCGTCCGATACTTGGCAAAGATTTTATCATTGCCTTGCATGCGCTTGTACTGATCATCGGACTTTTGTTTATCACAAATTTCAGACTCCGCAAGCCGAAGAAGCTGGGACAGACTGTCATGGTTGTCATTGTCGCACTGGCAGTGCTGCATGGACTGCATATCTGGTAGAGAATTCCTGCAAAGTCAGGTGGAATCGTGAAAGAATATATGAGAGATTGAACATTAAGTGAGGGAAAAGACATGGCTGTGACATATATCACTCGTGATGGAACGAAAATAGACGGAACGACTGGACAGGATCACCTGTTAGAAGTTATTTATGGTCATGCGCTGACCAGAATGCTGCTCCGCCCATTTTTGTCTCCGGCAGTTTCTGATATTTGTGGAAAGTTTTTAAGTACAAGACTTTCCAGGAGGATAATCCCTTCCTTTGTAAAAAAGAATCACATTGATCTTGGTATTTATGAAAAGCAGGAATTTGATTCCTATAATGCATTTTTTACAAGGAAGATCAAGGCGGAGCAAAGACCGATCAATGAACAGAAAAATATTCTGATCAGCCCAAGCGACGGAAAAGTCACTGCATATCCAATCACGCAGAAAGGGAGATTCTGGATCAAACACACACAGTACTCGGCAGCGCAGCTTTTAAAAGATGAGCGTTTGGCAGAACGTTATATGGGCGGCTGGATTTATGTGATCCGTCTGACAGTGGATGATTATCACCGGTACTGCTATGTGGCAGATGGACGAAAGTCAAGGCAGCGGAAGATTCGCGGCGTACTTCATACAGTGAACCCAGTGGCAAATGATTACTATCCAATTTACAAAATGAATTCGAGGGAATACTGTCTTCTAAAGACAAAGGAGCTAGGAACAATCCTTCTTATGGAAGTAGGAGCTTTGATGGTTGGGAAAATCAATAATCATGAAGAAGATTCTGCTCAGGTAAAACGTGGTGACGAAAAAGGAATGTTCGAATTCGGTGGTTCTACGATTGTGGTGATGACAGAGCCTGGCATGGCAGAACCGGACAAGGATATTATCCACAATACAAAAGCACAGGCAGAGACATTGGTAAAAATGGGCGAGCCTATTGGTTGTAAATATGAATAATTCCGGGCGTTAAAAAAATATAATCTTATGTTGACATTATAAAAAATGAGTGTTATATTACAAGTAGAACAAAAGAGAGTTCTGAAGTAATCGAGAAATTATGTTTTATGGCAGATATGATTACCCCACAGGTAAATTCCTGTGGGGTAATTTAAGATATCAGAGGGTATCAGAATACAATCTGCAGACATTCTTGAATATGAAAAACAGCAAACTAAGGGAGGAACAGATTATGTCAGCAAAAAGAGATTATTATGAAGTCCTAGGAGTTAGCCGGGATGCAGACAAGAACACAATAAAAAAGGCATATCGCAAACTGGCAAAAAAATACCACCCGGATACAAATCAGGGAAATGCACAGGCGGCAGAGCGCTTCAAGGAAGCAACAGAAGCCTACAATATATTAAGTGACCCGGAAAAGAAAAAAATGTACGACCAGTTTGGTCATGCTGCATTCGATGGAAGCGGTGCAGCAGGTGGTGCTTATGGTGGCGCTTATAGCAGAAATGGAGGCGGTACTTACCAGTATGCAGGACCGGACGGTACATTCCATGAATATCATTTTGAAGGAAATGGCGATATGGACGATTTCCTGAAGAACATTTTTGGAGGAAGCTTTGGTGGCTTTGGCGGCGCTACAAGAAGTTCTTCGAAAGGATCAAGGAGTGGCTTTAGTGGAAGTGGCTTTGGAAGAAGTGGCTTTGGCGGCACTGGTTTTAGTGGAAGTGGCTTTGGAGGAAGCGGCTTTAGTGGAAGTGGCTTTGGCGAAAGTGGATCGTATGGAAATTACAGCCAGGGCGGAGCAGATGTTACAGCAGAAATTACAGTAGGATTTGACGAAGCTGCCTTTGGTTGTGAGAAAGTCATACATTTGACGGAAAATAATGGAAAAGCAGTAGGCAAAGCATTGAAGGTAAAGATTCCGGCCGGCATTGATACGGGTAAGAGTATTCGGCTTCGCGGAAAAGGAAATCCGGGAATCAATGGCGGAAAAGCAGGAGATCTTCTTCTGAAAGTGAAAGTCGCATCAAAACCAGGATATGAACGGAAGGGCATGGATGTTTACACAACAGTCAGAGTTCCATTCACAACAGCAGTACTTGGTGGTGAGGCGAAGGTTGAGACACTTCACGGAAATGTATTGTGCAAGATTAATCCGGGAACTCAGTCCGGAACAAAGATTCGTTTGAGAGGCAAAGGAATTGTTTCTATGAAAGATAAGAATCAGCATGGAGATCAATATGTGACGGTCCAGATTGATGTGCCGGGAAATTTGAGTGAAGAAGCAAAAAGAAAATTAAGAGAATTCGAAGTAGCATGTAAGAAAGGACAACAAGGTGTAGCATAATAATAAAAGAATAGATTTATAATATAGATTTACAGGATAAACCTAAACCTACAGTTTAACGAATTACTGTGTTCGTGTATTGACGCTTTCTTAAGAAAAGCTTATAATGAACAAAGATATTGCCTGCGTAGATATTGCTTGCGTAGATATTGCTTGCTTTGAATCTACGCTTTAAGCATAGATAATATAAGGAAAGCAGGCAGATTATAAAGACATGTAATTGTATATGGATACAGATTATGTAAAATATATGCTAAGGAGAACAAAAAATGAAGAAAATTATCTTAACCGGTGACAGACCAACAGGACGTCTTCATGTGGGACATTATGTAGGATCACTGCAGGAGCGTGTGAAATTGCAGAATTCCGGTGATTATGATGAAATCTATATTATGATTGCAGATGCTCAGGCATTGACAGACAATGCGGAACATCCAGAGAAAGTAAGACAGAATATTATGAATGTGGCACTGGATTATCTTGCTTGCGGAATCGACCCGGCAAAATCTAATATTTTCATTCAGTCTATGGTTCCGGAACTGACAGAGCTTACATTTTATTATATGAATCTGGTTACAGTGTCCAGAGTACAGAGGAACCCTACAGTAAAAGCCGAGATTCAGCAGAGAAATTTTGAGGCAAGCATTCCGGTCGGATTTTTCTGCTATCCGATCAGTCAGGCAGCAGATATCACGGCGTTTCGTGCAACAACTGTACCGGTAGGAGAGGATCAGCTGCCGATGCTGGAGCAGTGTAAAGAAATCGTACACAAATTCAACAGCGTGTATGGTGAGACACTGACAGAGCCAGATATTATTCTTCCATCTAACAAAGCATGCCTGAGACTGCCGGGAATCGACGGTAAGGCAAAGATGAGTAAATCACTTGGAAATTGTATTTACCTGTCAGATGAAGCAGAAGACATTAAGAAAAAAGTTATGTCCATGTTCACAGATCCGAATCACTTAAGAGTCGAAGATCCAGGGCAGGTAGAAGGCAACCCGGTATTCATTTATCTTGATGCATTCTGCAAGCAGGATTATGTAGACGAATTTCTTCCAGATTATGCAAACCTGGAGGAACTGAAAGAACATTACAAACGCGGTGGACTTGGAGATGTAAAAGTAAAAAAATTCCTGAACAATGTAATGCAGGCAGAACTTGCACCAATCCGCGAGAGAAGAAAATCATGGGAGAAGAGACTTCCGGATGTATACGACATTCTCAAAGAAGGAAGCAAGGTTGCAGAGGCAAAAGCTGCAGAAACACTTCGAGATGTAAAAAATTCTATGAAGATAAACTATTTTGAAGATCCAGACTTTTTGAAATAATTGGAATTGTTTTGACGATTACAAAAAGGGACAGGTTAAAGTTTAATTGGGGACGGGGTTTTTTTGAAAAAACCCCGTCCCCAATTATATATTTTCAAAATTGTATATATAATATTACTAGCGATTTTGGGTAGAAAGAGGTTTTTAAATGCATACGTTAAAGAGATTTATTCAATATTATACGCCGTACAAAGCTGTTTTTTTCTTAGATCTTGTCTGTGCAGCGATAATCAGCCTGGTGGATCTGGCTTTTCCTCAGATTTTACGGACACTTACGAGGACGTTGTTTGTGAAAAATGCGTCTTCAATTATGCGTAATCTTGTACCGATTGGGATTGTGTTGTTCTTGATTTATGTTCTTCAGGCATGTTGTAAATATTATGTCAGCTATCAGGGGCATATGATGGGAGCGCACATGGAGCGCGATATGCGCCAACAATTATTTGATCATTATGAAAAATTATCGTTTTCTTATTATGATCAGAACAATTCCGGACAGATGATGAGTAAACTGGTATCGGATCTGTTTGATATTGCGGAGTTTGCGCATCACGGACCGGAGAATTTATTTATCTCGCTGATTAAAATTATCGGCTCTTTTGTATTTTTATTCCTGATCAACTGGAAGCTTGCGATCCCGCTTCTTGTAATGGTTGTATTTATGATTTTCTTTTCGGGCAGCCAGAACCGGAAGATGCAGACAACATTTATGGATAACAGGCAGAAAATCGGGAACGTGAATTCCAGTTTGCAGGATACGCTTGCTGGAATCCGTGTCGTACAGTCTTTTGCAAATGAAGAGATTGAGCGGGAGAAGTTCATGGAGAGCAATCATGGATTTCTTTTATCTAAGAAAGCGAACTATCAGTGTATGGGAAGCTTTATGAGTGGAAATCTGTTCTTTCAGGGCATGATGTATCTGATTACGCTTGTATTTGGAGGCTGGCTCATAGCCCATGGTCAGATGGAAGTATCTGATCTTGCTATGTATGCGCTTTATATCGGAATCTTTATCAGTCCGATTCAGATTCTTGTGGAGCTGACTGAGATGATGCAGAAAGGTCTGTCCGGATTTCGGAGATTTCTGGACGTGGTCGAGACAGAGCCTGAGATTACGAATGCACCGGATGCAGAGCTGCTTGATGACGTGAAGGGAGATGTGAATTATGAAAATGTTTTCTTTCATTATAGTGATGATGATACGCCGGTTCTGGAAAATGTATCGTTCCATATTCCGGCTGGAAAATCAATTGCGTTGGTTGGTCCTTCTGGAAGTGGCAAGACAACAATTTGTTCCCTGCTTCCAAGATTTTACGATGTAACAGGTGGAAAGATTACGGTTGACGGAAAAGATGTGAGAAAGCTGACCCTTGAGAGTCTGCGTAATCAGATTGGTCTTGTGCAGCAGGATGTTTATCTTTTCTGTGGAAGTATCCGTGAAAATATTGCATATGGTAAGCCTGACGCTACGATGGAAGAGATTGAAGATGCGGCAAAGAAAGCCAATATCCATGACTTTATTATGGAACTTCCGGATGGATATGAAACATTTGTCGGAGAAAGAGGAACCCGGCTTTCCGGTGGACAGAAGCAGAGAATTTCTATTGCCAGAGTTTTCCTTAAGAATCCGCCAATCCTGATTCTGGATGAGGCGACCAGTGCATTGGACAATGAAAGTGAACGTTGGATCCAGCAGAGTCTTGAAGAGTTGGCAAAGAATCGTACAACCATTACAATTGCACATCGTTTGTCCACAATCCGTAATGCAGATGAGATTCTGGTCGTTGCTGACAATGGAATAGCAGAGCGTGGAACACACGATGAGTTAATCGCACGTGGTGGTATTTATGCACATTATTATGAAATGTCATAGTTTTTACAAAATGTAGATAAAATTGGCACATAGATTTAGATAATATGGAAATTGATGTGTCACTTAGAAAATGTTATTATAATAACAATCTTTATGATTTAAAGTATTTAGAGAATGAGGTACGTACTATGAGTTCATTAGACAAACAGATAGATTTTACGGAAAACTCATGCAAGGATTTTATTGATGTCCTTGCAAGCAGTGCCCCGATTCCGGGAGGCGGCGGAGCGTCTGCTTTAGTTGGAGCAATCGGAGTGGCACTCGGCAATATGGTGGGAAGTCTTACTGTCGGTAAGAAGCGTTATGCAGATGTAGAAGAAGATATTATCCGTTGTAAAAAAGAAGCAGATGAAATTACAAAGCGGCTTCTTGAACTTGTGGCAAAAGATGCCGAGGTCTTTGAACCATTAAGTAAAGCGTACAGTCTGCCAAAGAGTACGCCGGAAGAACTTGCAAAAAAGGAAGAAGTTATGGCAGTTGTGTTAAAAGATGCATGTGAAGTACCGCTTGAAATTATGAAAACCTGTGCAAGAGGATTAGACCTGATGAAAGAGTTTGCTGAAAAAGGAAGCCGGATTGCACTTAGTGATGCAGGAGTCGGAGCAACACTTTTGAAGTCTGCACTGCAGGGCGCGTCATTGAACATTTATATTAACACAAAATCTATGAAAGATCGTGTATTAGCTCAACAGTTGAATGATGAGACAGACAGTCTCAGAAAAACTTATGAGAAGAAGGCAGATGAAATATTTGAAAACGTATGCAATGAGATTCGTTAAGTCACGGTAATGAAAAAGGAGAATCGCAAAATGGCACAGATACTGTTAGGTAAAGAAGTAACTGCTTCATTGAATGAGGAGATTGAAGAAAAAGTAAAAACATTAAAAGAGCATCAAGTGATGCCGAAACTTGGAATTATCCGAATTGGTGAAAAACAGGATGATATTGCATACGAGCGCAATGCTGTAAAGCGTTGCGAAAAATTATCTGTGGCATATGAAAAGTTTCTGCTTCCGGAAGATGTAACGGAAGAAATAGTGATTGATACGATCCAGAAACTAAACAAGGCGGAAGATATTCACGGAGTATTGGTTTTCCGCCCGTTGCCATCTCATCTGGACGAAGAGAAAATCTTAAATACATTGGCTGTAGAAAAGGACGTAGATGGAATTACCAATCTTTCCATGGCAGGTATATTTGCCGGAAAAGAGATGGGCTATGCGCCGTGTACCGCAAGTGCATGTATCAGGATCCTGGACCATTATGGAATTGACTGTACCGGGAAAAAAGCAGTGATCGTAGGACGAAGCCTTGTAGTTGGAAAGCCGGTATCTATGATGCTTCTGAAGAAAAATGCAACAATTACAGTCTGTCATACAAAGACTAAGAATATAAAGCAGGAAGTACAGGCTGCAGATATCGTAGTTGCGGCAGCAGGAAGTGCAGGATTTATAAAGAAAGAACATTTAAGAACGGGACAGGTTGTTATTGACGTGGGAATCAATGTGAACGAAGAAGGCAATCTGTGCGGAGACGTAGCATTTGATGAGGCAGAACCGATTGTAGATGCAATTACACCGGTTCCAGGAGGAGTTGGCGGAGTCACGACTTCAATTTTGGTGGAGCATGTGGTAAATGCGGCACTTTTGAAAATGGAAGCCAGTGAGAAATAGTATTACAAATATGTGAAAAGGTTAAAAAACATCAAGAAAAAGGTTAAAATTACTTCTTGAAATTTCTGCTCATAAGTATATAATATCAATTTGTAAATAAATATTAGTTCACCGAAATTCGTTGATGAGAACAATGCCGTATCAATTGTTATTTCACAGAGAGCCTGTGTGTGGTGTAAGCAGGCAGTAGCAAGATAAGGATATCCTCTCTGAGAAGCGGGTTGAAAGTTATATCAGTAGACCTCGCCGGTATCCTCCGTTACAGGGAAAGCGTATGTTAGTACGTGACAGAGTGTCGTAAAGTATTGTATTTTACGGAATCAGGGTGGTAACGCGGAATTCTATTCGTCCCTTTTCAGACTATGGTCTGGGAAGGGGCTTTTTGCATTAGTGAAAATATGTAATCCCGGAATGTGTCAGAGTGATTTCATTGTATACTATGCAAATATGCAGGGAATGAGAGTAGTTTTGGTGGACATGTAATAGCTTAAGGAGGACTTGAAAATGAAAGCATTACAAAAAGCAAGCAAATTTTTATCAGATTACACGTCGGTTGTAGTAATCGCAATTGCGATTGTTACATTTTTCGTACCATCTATGATGGGGTGGGTCAATTATGCCCTGTTCACAGATATGGTAGCCAATAAATTCACCAGTCAGTCTATTATCATTGGTGTCATCATGTTCAGCATGGGGCTGACACTGACAACAGAAGATTTTAAGATACTGGCACAGCGTCCATTTGATATCTGTGTAGGTGCAATCGCACAGTATCTGATCATGCCATTTCTGGCATTTGCACTGACGAAGTTATTACATCTTCCTGACGGAATCGCACTTGGACTGATTTTGGTAGGCTGCTGCCCAGGAGGCGTATCTTCCAATATCATGTCTTATCTGTGTGGTGGAGATGTAGCATTTTCTGTAGGAATGACAACAGTATCTACACTGGTTTCCCCGGTTATGACACCGCTTATGGTATCATTTCTCGCAAGAGGAACTCAGATTACGATCAAAGGACTTCCAATGTTCGTATCTATCATTGAGACAGTAATCCTTCCTGTAGGATTTGGATTTTTACTGAATTATCTGTATGGTAAGAAGAAAATGTTCCATGAGATCCAGCAGATGATGCCAGGGGTTGCAGTTCTTGGACTTGCATGTGTTGTTGGTGGTGTTGTATCTTCACAGGGATCAAAATTCTTCCAGTCCGGCGTTGTAATCTTTGTTGCAGTACTGCTTCACAATGGACTTGGATATCTGTTCGGATACGGTGCAGGAAAACTGGTTGGAATGAACACATCCAAAAAGAGAACGATAGCGATCGAAGTCGGAATGCAGAACGCAGGACTCGCCACAAATCTTGCTACAACGACAGCGCAGTTCGCGTCCACACCGGAGTCAGCAATCATCTGTGCAGTCTCCTGTACATGGCATTCTATCTCAGGAACATTACTTGCAGGAATGTTTGCAATGTATGATAAAAAGAAAGAAAAAGCTGCTGGAAAAGTAGTTACAGAACAGTAAAAATATTAAAAAAAAGCTGCCGGGAAACAGTCGGAAAGACTCGAAACAAGGCAGCTTTTTGTGTAGTCAGAGAGCCCTGAAAAAACGTGCTGCGCAAAGAAAGGTTGTTCTTTTTGAAAAAATAGTATATAATGTCTTAGTGTTAACCCCAAAACAAACAAGAAAGGATTACATTTATGAACATGCATAAGAAACGGATCGCAAGACGCGGGGCAGCCTTTGTCTGTGCGTTCGGTGTCGCACTGTCAGCAATGCCGGTGCATGCAGCGGAGGTCAAAAGCCTCGAAGATAAGACCAGTAATCTTCAAAGTCAACTGGAAGGGATTAATCAGGATTTGGTTACGCTCAGCAATAAGATTGCTGAGACAGAAGCGGAAATTGAAGAGTCGAACAATGAAGTATACCGCCTGGAGGCATCACTTCAGATTTCTCGTAATAACGAGGAAAAGCAGTATGAAACGATGAAGACTCGTATTAAGTACATGTATGAAAATGGTTCAGAGACAATGATCACTATGCTGTTTACTGCAGACAGTATGGGAGACTTCCTCAACAAAGCCGAGTTCATTCAGAACATTACCGATTATGATAAGGAAATGTTGGAGAACATGATGGAGATACGTCAAGGTATCGAGACGCAGGAAGAGGATCTTAAGAGCCAGCAGCAGGAACTGACAGATTTACAGAGTCAGTTAAATACTGAGCAGCAGAATCTTCAGGCGAAAGCAGCAGCAACTTCCACAGATCTTGCGACTGTGAATGCGCAGCTTCAGGCAGCGCGTGAGGCACAGGCAAAGCAGGAGGAAGAAGCGCAGAAAAAAGCACAGGAAGAAGCGGCAAAGCAGGCATCAGCTTCCACTGGAAATAATACTTCCGGAAGCAGTTCCAATAATAACAGCCCTTCCAAACCTTCTAATTCCGGAAGTAATAATAACTCCGGGAGCAGTTCCAGTAATGGAAAGTATAATATTCCTTCCGGTGGTCTGACCCCATCCAAAGGGAGAATCTGGTTTAACGGACATACTGAAACCTATTATTCACAGAAGGTACTTCCGGGAGCAGGACTTAACATTCCGGGACGTCATATTGCGAGTGACGGAACAATCCGTGACAAAGATGGTTATATTGTACTTGCCAGTGATGACTATCCAAAAGGAACCGTGGTCGAGACCTCTCTTGGAGCTGGAAAAGTCTATGATAGTGGAAGTGGAAAAGGTAATATTGATTTGTATACCGACTGGTAGGAAAAGAAAGAGTGAGAACTCATATGACAGAAAAATTGCTCAGACCGTGTAAGGTCTGAGCAATTTTTTGTCATATAGAATGTGTACTAAATTTTTGGCTGATACCGCATATTGGAAACTTTGTAGATTGTGATAAACGCCTTAGGATCCACCTGATTGATGTATTTCATCAATTTCTGGTATTCTGTTTTATCCACAATGGTGATAATTTCGTTATGCTTTTCCATTGTGTAAGCACCGATGGCTTCATAGATAGTAGCCCCGCTGTGCAGTTCATATAAAATGAAGTGGCGCAGCTCTTCTTCTTTCTGGGTGATGATGCAGACGCGCCGTTTCATATCTTGATTGAAGATAAAGTGATCCAGTACGATTCCGTTAAAATAAGTACCGAGGACACTTAAAACTACAGTTTTCTTATCGTACACAAGTGCTGCGGACAGAGCCACACACATACCGGACAGTGACATGGCTTTTCCGAGATCCATATGCAGATATTTGTTCATGATTTTGGCAACAATATCCAGTCCGCCAGAAGAGGCATTTCGATTGAACAAAATTGCAAGTCCGACGCTTACGACCAGTATATAACAGAGTACATCCAGTTCCTGGCTGTCGGTCATGGAGTAAAAATCCGGGAAAATCTTTTCGAAAAGCCCCAGAAACAGTGGAAGCATAATGCTTGTATAGACAGTTTTTGCTCCGAATTCCCGACCGCATGTAAAGAATCCGATAATCAGAAGCACTACATTTAAAATCATAGTGATTGCTGACAATGGAAGCGGTACAAAGTTTGACAGAATGATTCCAAGACCAGAGATACTGCTGACAGAAGCGTGGCTTGGTACAAGGAAGAAGTAGACTGCAGCGGCAATAATTGCCACAGCAAGCGTCAGAATCAACGTTTCCTTTACAGAGTCTGTGTATTGATTTTTCTTATTCATATGTAACAATCCCCCACAAATAACATTTGCAACATTCATTTGCAAAGTATATTTTAACTGGTTCTGTGTGGAATAACAAGGTGTCTGTTGTATAAAATTGACAGAGATTTATAAAGAGCAGTATAATTAAAAAAGTAATAGCAAATGAGGGGATGGATTGGGAGGAGATGTATGGGAAAAAGAAAAGCCGTTTATTGGATCCTTCTTGCTTTGATAATGGTCACAGTGACAGGTTGTGACTATACGCTGGAAGAAAAGAGAGAAATGAAGCGTTATGAAAAGCAAGGACGGGAAAATGCGAAAAATTATATAAGAGAAAAATATGGAATCGATGCAAAGATTACAGAGATAAACTGTGAGAAATACAGTTCAAGTCCGGTGCCGGATTTTTTCCCTGCTCCCACCGGAAATGTATTCGTGAAAATGAAGTACAAGGGGGCAGATTTTTTAGTTGCGATATCAGGACAGAAAAAGAATACGGACGGGCTTGATAATTATCAGTTTCAGGAGATTGCCACAGCATTTGCACAAGAAATGTATAACATCACAGGACTTCACGCAGAGAGTGCCTATGTATGTTATGGTGAGTATGGAACGGTAAAAGATGAAAAAAATGGAATGATCCACACATTTTATGATGGGGAAAATCTGGCAGAAGTCTTGCAGAAGGAATCTGCAAGAGCTGTTGTATCTTATGCCAATCAGGACGTAGAGCAGATTCCTGTATCGCAGATAAGCCAGAAGACAGGCGTTGATACAATATTGCTTACGGATTACGAGAGCCGGGAAGCATATCAGACGGTTCGGTGTCCATATTATAATCTGGCTGGCTGGCCGATTGAAAATGGAATAGAGAATCAACTGTATCTGATGAATGGATATCGTGTTGTGGGTGCGGGTGAAGATACCTATGTAAAATGTGAGAAAAAAATTCAGGATGATATTATCCTGATTACAGAAAATCCAAAGGATCAGATCATACTTGAAAAAACCAGTCTGGATTCACAGGAGAATTGGAATGGAAATGGATTTATTGATGCGAAGCAGGTAGCCAGTGCCTATGCATTTGACACAAATTCTGAAAAAGTATATGTGTATTTTCCGGTGGAAAAACTGGACACGAAAGAAGTGAAAGAAGCTCAGTTAGTCAAGCAGTATCAGTATAAAGGAGAAACATGCTATGACAATATCATCAGCAAAGTGACTGATGATGGCAAGTATATTCATGGCATCGTCTATACAAGAGACGAGACGGAGATAAAAATATCCGTGTTTATAGATAAGTAGGTGAAGAAAGCAACGAAGAAATTACCGAGTGCTCTTGACACAAAATAAAAATCGATTTATACTAGGCATTGTAAATAAAAGGGGAGCTTGTGATAGCAGGCTGAGAGGAAGTCTTCAACTTCGACCCAGAACCTGATTTGGATAATGCCAACGTAGGAACGTATAAGATAATGTTACGGGAGATACATTGGTGTATCTCCTTTATTATGCATAGGAAACCACGTCTTTTCTTCTAAGCCAGGTGCGAATCATAGAATATAGGAAATTTTGAGAGTGAACAGAGTTCATGAAGGGGTGCACCACCGCGGGTGTATTTCTTTGTGAACTCTGTTTTATATAATAGGAAATTACATTTCCTTTTATATAAAAAGCCTCCGGCAGGATGCGCACTCGCATTTCCGGAAAGGAGCAGCCATGATTACAGTCAATGGAGAGAACAGAACATTGGAAAAACCAGTGTCAGTAACGGAATACTTGAAAGCATGTAATTATATTCCGGTGCAGGTAGTAGTAGAATTGAATGAGGAGATCATCAAAAGAGAAAATTACGATACAACTGTACTGAAAGATGGAGATGTTGTAGAGATTCTGCATTTTATGGGCGGCGGAAGCTTCTAAGCTTCACGATATGCGAATAGCAGGTATTATAATTTATGAGTAAACAAAGAAAGGTGGATAAAAAAATGACAACAACAAACACAAATGAAGACAAATTAATCCTGGGAGGACATGAATTTACTTCCCGTTTTATTATGGGATCTGGAAAATTTTCATTGGAGCTTATGAAAGCATGTATTGAAAAAGCAGGAGCACAGATCGTAACACTTGCTTTGCGCCGTGCTAATGAAGGCGGACTTGCTAATATTCTGGATTATGTGCCGAAGGACGTAACACTTCTTCCGAATACATCCGGTGCCAGAAATGCGCAGGAAGCAGTCCGTATTGCAAGACTTTCCAGAGAGCTGGGTTGTGGAGATTTTGTAAAGCTTGAAGTTATTCACGATTCGAAATACCTTCTTCCGGATAATTACGAGACAATCAAGGCAACAGAGATCCTTGCAAAAGAAGGGTTTGTTGTTATGCCATACATGTATCCGGATTTGAATGCAGCCAGAGATCTGGTAAATGCAGGGGCAGCCTGTGTGATGCCTCTTGGTTCTCCAATCGGTTCAAATAAGGGAATCTGTACAAAAGAGTTTATCCAGATTCTTATTGATGAGATTGATCTTCCAATTATCGTTGATGCAGGAATCGGTCGTCCGTCACAGGCATGTGAAGCTATGGAAATGGGTGCGTCAGCAGTGATGGCCAATACTGCTATTGCGACAGCAGGAGATGTCCAGGTTATGGCTGAAGCGTTTAAAAAGGCAATTGAGGCAGGAAGAAGTGCTTATCTTTCCGGATTAGGAAGAATACTGGATAAAGGAGCAAGTGCGTCTTCACCATTAACAGGATTTTTGCATGAGTAAATTGCACTGATAACAGAATACAAGTATAAAGATATACAAGAAAAGATATACGAGAGGATCAATGTAACAGCGATGGTAGAAACAATGCAGACCAGTAAAAAAGATGGTCATTTTAATGAAAGTATTGTAAATGAAGAAATACTGGAAGATATGAAAAAGAATCGTATCGATCATATGAAGTATCTTCCGGATATGGAGCAGTTGGAAGAATCTGATGTGATGGACCAGGTTATTTCTGCAATGAAAGCATATGATTATGATAAATATACAGAAGCAGATGTAAGAAGAGCACTGGCGCATGATAACCGGACACCAGAGGATTTTCAGGCACTGCTTTCGCCGGCAGCACTTCCGCTTTTAGAGGAGATTGCGCAGCAAGCACAGATTGAAACAAGAAAGCATTTTGGAAACAGTGTGTATATGTTTACGCCAATTTATATTGCAAACTACTGTGAAAATTACTGTATTTACTGTGGATTCAACTGTCATAATAAGATTCGCCGTGCACAGCTTAATGAAGAAGAGATTGAAAAAGAGATGGCTGCTATTGCCAAGACCGGACTTCAGGAAATATTGATTCTTACAGGTGAGAGTAAGACAAAATCTAATGTGGAGTATATTGGAAAGGCATGCGAGATTGCACGAAAATATTTTAAAGTGGTAGGTCTTGAAGTATATCCGATGAATTCGGATGAGTATGCATACCTTCATAAATGCGGAGCAGATTATGTGACAGTCTTCCAGGAGACTTACAATTCAGATAAGTATGAAACATTACATTTAGCAGGACATAAAAGGATTTTTCCATATAGATTGAACACACAAGAACGTGCACTTAAGGGTGGCATGCGAGGTGTTGGTTTTGCGGCACTTCTTGGACTGGATGATTTCCGCAAAGATGCTTTTGCGACAGGTTATCATGCATATTTGCTTCAAAGAAAATATCCGCATGCAGAGATTGCATTTTCTTGTCCAAGATTGTGTCCGATCATCAATAATGATCGCATTAACCCGATGGATGTTCATGAGCCGCAGTTACTTCAGGTAGTCTGTGCATATCGTCTGTTCATGCCATTTGCAAGTATTACGGTGTCTACAAGAGAATGTGCCCGTGTTCGTGATAATCTGGTAAACATTGCAGCGACCAAGATATCCGCAGGAGTCAGCACAGGAATTGGAAGTCATGTGGAAGATATCGAAGATAAAGGTGACGACCAGTTTGAGATTTCAGACGGAAGAACGGTGGATGAAGTATTCGATGCGCTGAAAAAGAATGGTTTACAGCCAGTTATGAATGATTATATATATTTGTAGATGTGAAATGTCAGATTACAAATAAATAATTTTTTTATGATTGTAGGGAACGGAGGTTTTTAGTATGAGAACGCGAGAAGAAGTTTTGCAGTATGCGCTATCTTTCCCGAATGTGTATGAAGAAAGACCATTTCGCGATCAGGGCTGGCAGCTGGTAAGAGTAAAAGGAAGTAAGAAAACATTTTTATGGATTTATGAAAGAAATGGATATGTTAATTTAAATGTTAAAGTTGATCCGCAGTGGAGAGATTTCTGGCGCAGTACTTATGCCTCTGTTATTGCAGGGTATCATCAGAATAAAGAACATTGGAATACCATCATTTTAGATGGTTCTATTCCTGAAAATGAGATTCAAAGAATGATTTCCGAGAGCTATGATCTGATTACGGACAGCCCGACAAAAAGAATCTATGAGGCAGTGAAAAAGATTCCCAAAGGTCATGTTGCGACTTATGGTAAAGTTGCAGAGCTGGCAGGAGATGCAAAGATGGCAAGAGCAGTTGGAAATGCGCTTCATAAGAATCCGGATCCGGAACATATTCCTTGCTTTCGTGTGGTCAATGCGAAAGGAGAATTAGCCGGTGCATTTGCCTTTGGAGGAGAAAGTGTGCAGGCACAATTGCTGGAAGCAGACGGGATTGAGGTAATCGATGGAAAAGTAGATTTAAAAAAATATGGGATATAACAAAAAATAAAAAGTAAAAGAACCCAACGTGCCGTTTAAGATGTGGAATGCGTTCGCAGAGGACACACAAAAGGCTCTTTCTGTTGGAATGAATGGTCATGTAGCAAAGCCGATCCAGGTTGATAAGCTGCTGTCGACATTAGTAGAAATTATGATGAAACAATAACTAAATACATAAGAAAAGAAACCGTGTGAAATTACAGTTATGTTTCACACGGCTTTTTAGAATATACAGTTAACTAAAACTAATAATCCTTTTTATTCCATAATGTTTCCATCAATACTTATCGTTACAACCTGCCAGGGAATAAATTTTCCGCTGTTTTGAAGAGCCTTTTTGGCAGCCATTTCCAGACCGCCGCAGCATGGAACTTCCATTCTCACGATGGTTACACTTTGAATGTTGTTATTTTGAATGATTGCAGTCAGTTTCTCGCTATAATCCACCTGATCTAATTTCGGACAGCCAATTAATGTTACCTTATTCCGAATAAAATCCTGATGAAAGCTTGCGTAAGCATAAGCAGTACAATCGGCTGCAATTAAAAGCTTTGCATTGTTAAAATAAGGTGCACTGACTGGAGCCAGTTTAATCTGTACCGGCCAGTTCTGAAGTTTTGATACTGAATCTGCAGCTGAAGATGGTTCTTCAGACTTTGGTGTTTCTGTTCGTCGGATCTGCATGATTTTAGATCCCGGACAGCCGGTGTGAGGAGGCATTGCCTGTTTTTGAACGGCGATTTTTTTCTGTGCTTCTTTCACAGCTTCTTCATCATATGCAGGTGCTTCTCTTTCTTCAAATGAAATGGCACCGGTAGGACATTCCGGGAGACAATCACCAAGTCCGTCACAGAAATGTTCTCTTACCAATTCTGCTTTTCCGTTAATGATGTCAATGGCACCTTCGTGACAGGCAGTTGCACAGGCACCACATCCATTACATTTTTCTTTATCGATTCGAATAATCTTTCTTATCATTTTTACCCTCCATCAATAACATTTAACTTTTGTTTCTATCAGAATTATAGTATGATAAATACAACTTGTATGTTTGATTTCCAACAGGAGGAATGATTTTGGAAAAATATTTACCGATTCTAAAAAACAGTTCATTTTTTAAAGGTCTTACGGATGACGAGATATTATCTATCTTGCATTGTGTAGAGGCAACAGCAGTTTCAAAAGAGAGAGATTCTTATATTTTCAGAGCAGCAGATTCTACAGAAGTAATGGGACTCGTGGTGTCAGGCTGTGTTCTTGTGATTCAGGAAGACTTATGGGGACATCGGAATATTTTATCAAAATGCCATGCCGGCGATTTTTTTGGAGAACCGTATGCAGCAAGCCCGGGGGCTGTTCTGAATATCAGTGTGGTAGCAGATGAGGATTGTGAGATTATTTTCCTAAATATCCAGAGGCTGCTGGTCACTTGTCCAACTGCATGCGAGCATCATCAGAAGCTGATCCGCAACCTGGTCAGTGTCCTGGCAAATAAGATACTGCTCCTGAACGATAAGATCACACATGTTTGCAAGCGAACGACAAGGGATAAACTATTATCATATCTGTCTGCAGAGTCCATCAGACATTCGTCTTTGTCCTTTGATATTCCTTTTGACCGGCAGCAACTGGCGGATTATCTTTGTATTGATAGAGCAGCAATGTCTACAGAGATATCAAAGTTACAAAAAGAAGGTTTTATAAAAACAAATCGAAATCATTTTGAATTGACTGTTTTTTAAAGATGCAGATTCAAGAATGAAAATGTAATATACATTATGGAAAACATAGAATTAATTTGAGAGATGTTAAAATGTGCAAGAGGAGGAAAATTTAGATGATAAATAAATTACATTTGGCAATGATTGAATTATATAAAGGAGATGCAAAGAGAATTCAACATTTCTGTAAAGTGCATAGCTATGCAAAATTGATAGCAGAAACGGAGAATGTAGATGAGAAATGTTTATTTACCATTGAAGCAGCTGCTTTGACACATGATATTGGAATTCATTTCTGTGAAGAAAAATATGGAAATTGCAATGGAAAATTACAAGAAAAAGAAGGCCCGGCAATCGCAGAAAAGCTACTCGGAGAATTAGGATTTGATCAAGATGTATCTAATCGGGTTCAGTATCTGATCGCACATCATCATACTTATGATAACATTAATGAAATTGATTATCAAATATTAGTAGAAGCTGATTTCCTGGTTAATATTATGGAGGATGGTTTATCGAAGGAAGCAGCTATAAAAGCCTATCATAGTATTTTCAAAACAACATGTGGAAAAATGATTTGCAGGGAGATGTTTGATATTGGCGTCAGATAGCACACCAGAGAGAAAAATTAAATCCTGAGAAAATACTAAATATTCTCTATTGTAAGGAAATCAAACTTTTGATAGAATAAATGTGTTAAAGTGTCTATTATCAGGAAGGAGCTACATAGGTGATGGTTATAAATTACAATGTCCAAGTAAGTCTGAACTGTGTACTTTTTCCTCAAAAAGAATATAGAAAATGCAGAGATTGAAGCCATTTTCAGCCACAAAATATGTAGCTAAGAATGGCTTTTTGTAGTATCGGAATATTCATGAGAACAGATGCGTATACAAAAAGATACTTGACAGATAGATGAGGAGAAAAAGGATAATGAGAGCATGAGCTGACGGGATTTCCGTCTATTGATAAGCCGTGGCTGAAATATTACAGTGAGGAAGCAATTCAGGCAGAGTTGCCGGAGTGTACAGTTTTACAATATATAAAAAATAAGAATACGAATAATCTGAATGGCATAGCATTAAATTACTTTGGAAATAAAATAACATATCGAGAGTTCTTTGAAAATATTGATAAAGTGGCGAAAGCTTTTTATGCAATAGGAATAAGAAAAGGAGATATTGTCACGATTGCTTCCTTGCATACTCCGGAAACGATTTATATAATTTATGGTTTAAATAAGATTGGCGC
Organism: Dorea formicigenerans; assembly: GCF_025150245.1. NCBI lineage: Bacteria > Bacillati > Bacillota > Clostridia > Lachnospirales > Lachnospiraceae > Dorea > Dorea formicigenerans. The sequence continues at coordinate 2,043,670 of NZ_CP102279.1, read as the reverse complement.
AGTTGCTAATATGGTATATCTTACATTATCTGCAAATGAAATAATTGAGAATATAAAAAGCACAGATTCCAAGGCATTTATTTATTTTGCAATGATTCAGGAAAAGGGAAGAATAATTGAAAAAAAGTTTCCCGATATTAAAACAATTATACTGGATGTATCAGACAGTATGCCATGGTATTTGAAATACCCATATAGATTAAAGAATAAAAAGGATATTTTGGGGAAAACATACCGTTTTAAGAATTTCTTGTCTTTGGGAGAAGGTGTCGTTGCAAAAGAAATGTTATACACTAAAAATGCTCCGGCTGTCATTGTATATACAAGTGGAACAACTGGAATTCCTAAAGGTGTGGTGTTAAGCAATGACAATTTAAATGCAGTTGCAGAGCAGTATTCGTATACAACATTTGATTTCAGAATGAATGATATATTTATGGATATGATACCGCCATTTTTGGGGTTTGGAATTAGTATTGGAATTCACTTGCCATTAGCTCTGGGAATGGAATCAGCCCTTTGGATTGATATTGAACCCAATAAAGTAGTTCAGGCGTTTAATAGAATAAAGCCTCGACATTTCGTGTCTGGTCCGGTAATTGTAAAGGCGATGTTGGAGAATAATATCAAGGATATGAAATTCCTTTCAACATTTGCGGGCGGCGGGGAATCGCTCTCTATAGAGCAAGAAAAGAAAGTCAATTCATTTTTACACGATAAAGGATATGGTGGGAACTATGTGACGGGATATGGAATGACTGAGTGCTGTGCTACGGTCTGTACAGGAATGCCGGGGATCTATAAAGAGGGAACTTTAGGCATTCCATTGCCAAAAGTAAATGTAAAAATTGTAAACCCTAAAGATGGACAAGAGCAGAAATACGATGAAGTGGGAGAAGTTTGTTTCCACGCACCGAATATTATGTCTGGATATTTTAAGAATCCAAAAGAAACAGACAATATTATAAAAACACATGCAGATAACAAGAAATGGATACACACAGGTGACCTGGGCAGCGTAGATCAAGAAGGCTTTTTGACCTTTCATGGAAGAATTAAGAAAATTTATCTGACCAAAGGAAGTGATAACAATGTATATAAGTTATTCCCAATGCAAATCGAAAATGAATTGATAAAAAATGAAGAGGTACTTGAATGTGGAACGATAGTTGTGCCAGATCAAGAAAAAATTCATGTTGCAATTGCATTTGTTCGGGTGAAAGTTGGTTTAGAAAAGGAAGCTGTAAGAGGAAAAATCTTGGAATTTGCGAGGGCTCATTTGCCAGAGCATGCCATTCCTAAAAAGATTATGCTGATTGAAAAAATGCCTTACACACAAAGCAATAAGATTGATTATAAAAAACTTGAAGAAAAATATCAGAAAGAAAACAGATGAAACATTATAAAAATTTATTTATCAACCAACTGAATACAAAAGATGTAGACCATTTTACCACTGACACTGGTCTTTTCCTGAGACGAAAGACAAACGGAGCTTTTCGTAAACTATGCAATATTTTTACAAATGCAACGATTATAAGGGAAGATACACCGGATTACGCCAGTGATGAAGAGTATTACGGAAATCTGAAACCAGACAGAATACCTTTATCGTATTACCCACTGTCAACGAAAAAGAATGCCAACAATATTGTTGTCGAGCGATATCCCAAGCTGGATAAAGAGGAAAGCTATATTTTCGTAGGAAGTCATGTCTGCCCGGAAGACATTGAAACTATGTTGAATGTTATTGACAGAAATGCATATCTGATATTAGGCTCGGTAGAAACTTTAAGATACAATCCTGAGGCGTACTTGTCCTGGTTAAATGGCATGATTGTATTTGACATTCTTAATCCAGAGGAAAGAAGTGCGCTTCCGGCAAAAATGGAGAGGGTATTACAGAAACAAAGCATTCTGATATTCCCAGAGGGTTCGCACAATTATGATTTAAACAGATTGATTAAACCACTCTATGACGGTCCGGTGAATCTGGCATTAAAGACCGGAAAAAAGATTGTTCCGGTTGCCCTGGTAAAAGATTATGAGAATAACGTGGCATATCTGGATGTCGGGAATCCGATAGATGTAAGAAATCTTGATTTGAACATACAGGATTATTATCCGGGAAAAGAAGAGAGTGAAAAATATCGGATAAAATCCATGAGCAGCTATGTACGGGATCATATGGCAACAGCAGTTTACCATATGATGGAACGTCATCTTGTCCCGATGAAAAGAAATGAATATGGAGATATGGGACACTATTTTGTGGATTTTTATGTGATGGATACATATCGTAAGCTGAATTGGAAACACGATGTATTTGAAGCAGAATATCTGACCAAGAAAACGGACGAAGAGCGGGAATATGAAGCAGTCGTAAGAACACTGAGTGGTTTACGACTAAAGAAAAATGTCCTGAAGGAAACCAACTTGAACAGCAGGGAATATATCCAGAAGGAATTGGATTTCGACAAGAAAAATGTAGCAGAGAATTTGAGACGATATTTTTATGAAAAAGTAGTTTGACAAAGGAGAATGAGAGAAATATGATTTCGCAGACAGACAGACAGACAGACAGACAGACAGACAGACAGACAGAGCATGAGCTGACGGGGTATCCGTCTATCGATAAACCGTGGCTGAAATATTATGGAGAAGAGGTTCTGCATCGTCTATTGCCGGAAGGTTCGATGTATGATTATCTGACTTCCTGCAATGCAGACCGGATGGATGAGGCTGCTTTAAATTACTTTGGAAAAAAGGTTACGCACCGGCAAATGCAGGAGAAGATTGATGCATGTGCGAGAGCATTACTAGCGTATGGAGTTCGCGCTGGTGATGCAGTAAGTCTTTGTGCTCTGGCAATGCTAGAGGCTGTGTATCTGCTTTATGCAATCAATAAAATCGGAGCAATCGCTAATATGCTTGTGATGAATGCAACGGAAGCGGAGATTCATGAGAAGTTAGCCGTAACGAAGAGTAAAGTTGTGATTACGGTTGATCTGGCATTGGAAAAGATTGTACAGGCATCAAAGGAAACATCTGTAAAACACATCATAGGTGTTTCACTGGCAGAATCTATGCCATGTGTAATCGGTACGCTTTATAAGTGGAAATCAAAAGTAAAGAAGGAAAATTGCATTTTATTTTCAGAATTTCTAAAGGCAGGTCAAGGAAAGAAGATAGATTGTCAGGAAATAAAAGGAGATGCACCTGCAGTGATTGCATATACAGGAGGGACAACCGGCAAGGCAAAAGGTGTACTGTTGTCAAACCGTGCAGCGAATGCGATAGCATTTCAATACAAATATGCAGATAAAGTGCTGGACTTTCAAAATGGAGAACGTTTTTTAGATATCATTCCGCCTTTCTTAGCCTATGGTTTATTTTTTGGGGTACATATGGCACTATGTACATGTCTTGAGGATGTTCTTTGCCCAGATCCGGCACCAGAACGATTGCCGAAACTTTTTACAAAATATAGACCAAATCATCTAAGCGGAGGTCCATTGCATATGGAGGCAATGACAAAAGATAGAAAGATACAAAAAATGAATCTTTCTTTTGCCAAGACGGTTGCTTACGGTGGTGACGGGATGAATCAAGAATGGGAAGATGAGATGTCAAAGTTCTTGAAAAGTCATCAGGCTTCGTATGGACTGATGAAAGGTTATGGAATGACGGAAATGGCAGGACCTGTATGTACAAGCAATCATAAATTCCCTGTCATGCTTCCATTTTTCTGTAACAATATTAAGATATTAGACATTGATACGGGCGAGGAACTTGGATATGATCAGGAAGGTGAGATCTGTGTCAGCGGTCCGAGTATGATGATGGAATACTATAAGAATCCGGAAGCTACAAGAGAAATCATTTTCGAAGAGAACGGAACAAGATGGCTTCGAACCGGAGATTTGGGACATGTGACAAAAGAAGGATATTTCCGACTGACCGGAAGACTGAAGAGAATCTTGTGGTCGATCGGAGCAGATAAGACACCGTCAAGAGTTTATCCGATGGAGATTGAAAATGTATTGAGCAGGCATTCTGCTGTGGATAAATGTGCGGTAGTAGGAAGAATCAATGGTGAAAAAGGTTATCTTGTGATTGCCTATGTGACATTGAAATCCAAAGATACCGGAGACAATGTGGAAAAAGAATTAAGACAGCTCTGTAGACAGGAGCTGAAAGAAAACTCCTGGCCTTTTGAATATCACTTTGTAGAGAAACTGCCGACAACAGGAGCAGGAAAGATTGACTTCCGGACACTGGAGAAGTGGGCGAAAAACTCAGATTCTTTTTAATTTAATATAGCAAGAATTTTCTTGATATAAAGTAGTCTTTCATTTACTTATGAAATAGTTTAGAATAGTTAGTAGAAGTGCCTTAAGAGAAAGTTCAACAGATAATTTACCGAAAAGAGCGACATTCTGAATGGTTATATTGTGCCGGAATATGAAGTGGATGGAGAAGAATTGACAAATAGATTGATTGGTTATATGAAAAAGAAGAATATCAAGTTTGAAAGTATGAAGCTGTTTCTACCGTATTATCTGGAGCTCTTTTATCGGGAAAGGGATAAAGAAAAGTTATGATATATTTAAGTAGTTTTAAGTTAAGTGAAAGAAAAGTAAACAATCCTAACATTTATCCCTACAATGTATTCCGGGATAAGTATATTGAACCATTTGTTTTTATACCTATCACTGTTTTTTATGGGAATAATGGCTCAGGTAAATCAACACTCTTAAATATTATAGCCAATTGCTTACAACTAAAAGGAAAAGAATACGCAACAAGTAATTCATTTGGAAGTGTCGATTACTGTGATTCGTTTTCCAGCGAATGCTTGTATACTTTTGGGGAAGATGACTATGGAAATACAATAAAAAAAATACCGGGAAACAGCCGGTATATTAAAAGTGAAGATATATTGTATGAGATTAAAAAGATACAACAAAAGCAGATATTATCAGATGGCATGGAGTATGATTATGTTAAGAGAGGCATGTCTTTACTTGAAGCAAAGACATTTTTAACATCCAAAGAAGGGAGAAAGCAGGAAGAATATATAAAATTTGCACAGGAAAAATATTCTAACGGAGAGACATCAATGCAATATTTTGAGGAATATTTACAACCGGATGCATTATATTTATTAGATGAACCAGAAGTATCGCTTTCACCTGCGAATCAGGTTATGCTAGCAGAGGAAATTAATAAAATGGCAAGGTTGTTAGGATGCCAGTTTATTATTGCAACGCATTCGCCATTTATGCTTGGAACATTAAATGCCCAAATATACAATCTTGATACGGAAGAGTATGATATTGCAAAATGGAGTGATTTGGATAATGTGCGATACTTTTATAATTTCTTCAAAAAACATGAGGATGAATTTAAAGAAAATCATCTATAAAAAGAATATTCGTATGGGCAGATACCACTTGGTAGAACAACCACTTCAAGTTTGACGGACTAATGATATACAAAAAACAATATTAGAGTAGGTAACAAGCAGGTGGTCATATAATAGACTGTCTGCCTTTTTGTATTTATATGATATGAAAATGCTAAAATGGCTATAAGATATTTAGGTATTTATTAACCGAAATATCTTTTGGGGGAAATACTGAAAACTGTTTGATGTGTCAATGCAAGAAAAATTTTGTTTGACTTTTTGAAAAAGAGGCAATATAATTACAAGAAACGAGTAGCAAGTAAGCGTAAATCCAGTTTACCGGCTACTCGTTTTTGTTTTGCAAAAAGTAAATATCGCCATGAAAAAGTGTGTAGCGTGTAAGCGTAAGTCCAGCTTATATGACAGGGTACGCACTTTTTTTGTGTCAAAAAGAAAGGAGTTAAAACGAAATGGCGGAAAGCAACAAGATGAAGGAGATGCCGGTGAATAAGCTGATGGTCCAGATGGGAATCCCGATGATTTTATCCATGGCATTGCAGGCAGTCTATAACATAGTAGACAGTGCATTTGTGGGAAATATGAGAGAGGGAAGTGAAGCAGCATTAAATGCTTTGACACTGGTATTTCCGGTGCAGATGCTTATGGTGGCAGTGGGGATTGGAACCGGTGTAGGAACCAATGCACTTCTTGCAAGGACACTTGGACAGGGAAATAGTAAAAAAGCTGCAAAGGTAGCAGGAAACAGTCTGTTTCTGGGAGTGATTATTTATGTGGTCTGCTTATTGTTTGGTATCTTTGGGGTGAAAGCATATATTTCATCGCAGACAGTAGATGCAGAAGTATTGGAGATGGGAGTCAGCTATCTGAGGATATGCTGCGTAATCTCTTTTGGTATTATTTTCTTTTCTTTATTTGAAAAGTTATTACAGGCAACAGGACGTTCTCTTTATTCCACGATTGGACAGGTGGTTGGCGCAGTTGTAAATATCATCCTTGATCCGATCATGATCTACGGTATTGGCCCCTGCCCGGAAATGGGAGTGAAAGGAGCGGCTTATGCAACTGTAATTGGTCAGGTAGCATCCGCGGTATTACTGCTCATTTTTCATATCAAATTAAATAAGGAATTCGAGCATGGGGCGAAATACATGAAGCCGGATGGCGGAATTATCAAGGAGATCTATACAATCGGACTTCCGGCAATCATTGCACAGGCACTGATGTCCATTATGGTTTATGTCATGAATCTGATTCTGAAATTCAATCCGTCAGCACAGACAGCTTATGGATTATTTTATAAAGTTCAGCAGTTTGTACTGTTTCTTGCTTTCGGTCTGCGAGATGCGATCACTCCGATCATTGCATTTGCTTATGGAATGAGAAGCAAAAAGAGAATTCAGGATGGAATCAAATATGGTCTGATCTATACGGTTATATTAATGATTCTGGGAATTGTAATTACAGAGATTTTTCCAGGGGGATTTGCAACGCTGTTTAATGCAGGGCCGTCCAGAGAATATTTTATCGGAGCAATGAGGATAATCTCAGTAAGCTTCTTGTTTGCCGGAATCAATATTGCTTATCAAGGCATTTATCAGGCATTGAATGGTGGTGTGGAATCACTGGTTATTTCGCTTCTGAGACAGCTTATTATTATTCTGCCGCTGGCTGGAATTTTTTCCGTGTTTGCCAGAAATGGTCAGATGACAGTTTCGCTGATCTGGTGGGCATTTCCGATTACTGAAATTATTTCATGCTTTGTAGGATATGTGTTCTTGAAGAGAATCAGTAAAAATAAAGTTGATGTTTTGAATTAAGCAGGAGGGATCAGAGATGAAAAAAAGAATTATTACAATCAGCAGAGAATTTGGAAGTGGCGGACGTTTTATCGGAGAAGAAGCAGCGAAGAAACTTGGGATTGCTTATTATGATAAAAATATCATTAATGAGATTGCAGAGAAGTCTGGTTTATCTCCGGAATATGTCCAGGAAAGTGCAGAATTATCTCCGAAGAAAGGATTATTTGCATATGCATTTGCCGGACGTGATATCACAGGAAAATCCATAGAAGATATAGTGTATGAGACACAGAGAAAGGTTATTTTAGAACTGGCTGATAGGGAATCTTGTGTAATTATCGGAAGAAATGCAGATTATATCCTGAAGGATCGGGATGATGTATTGAACGTATTTATCCATGGGGATATGCCGGAAAAAACACAGCGTATTATGAACTTATATAATGTAGGAGAGAAGGAGGCTGTCAAAATGATGGCAGATACAGATAAAAGGCGTATGACAAATTATAATTTTTATACAGAGCAGAAATGGGGAAAAGCCAGCAACTATACGTTGAGTCTGAACAGCTCGCAGCTTGGATATAACAGATGTGAGAAGATTATTATGGAGTGTATTTGAGGAATATAATGACAAAATCTGGTTGATAAACCAAATAAAAGTGATATACTGAATGCATAAGGAAAGAAACCGTGTGGAATTACAGTTTTGTTTTCACACGGTTTTTTAGGAAATAGGAGTTAGACATAACTAATATGCACAATGGCAATTTATTGGATAATGTAAAAGAGGGCAGATTTCTATGAGAATATTGATTTATGGTGCAGGTGTGATTGGGTCCTTGTATGCGGCTTTATTCGCAGAAGCGGGTTATGATATAAGTATCTATGCCAGAGGTAAAAGACTTGAGTTTTTAAAGAAAAATGGATTGCTTTATAAGAAAAAACAGAACATAAAACGGGCAGAAACCACGATTCTTGGAGAAGTGCCAGATAATGATATTTATGATTTTGTCTTGCTGACTGTCCGGGAAAACCAGTTGTATGAAGCACTTACGGAATTGAAAAATAATAAAAGCAGTACGATTGTTACAATGGTAAATTCACTGGACGGTTATAAAAAATGGGAAGATATTGTTGGAACAGGAAGAATATTGCCGGCTTTTCCGGGAGCAGGCGGAAGTATAAATGATGATGGCATCCTTGATGCAGCACTCACTCCAAGAATGATTCAGCCGACAACATTTGCAGGAATATCAGGAAATAAATCCGAAAAGACAAAGCAGTTTTCAAAGATATTGAGGCATGCTCATATACCATATCAGAAAGTAGTGGATATGCATATGTGGCAATTATGTCATCTTGCCATGGTGGTGCCGATTGCAGATGCATATTACGAAGCAGAATGCCCGGAAAGAGCGGGAAAAGACTGGAAGATTATGAAGAAAACAGCAAAAAAATTGAAAAGAAATTTTAGCTTTTTGCGAAAACAGGCAGGTAGGCTGTCACCTTGTAAAATGAATATTTTTCGTTTTTTACCACTGCCAATTATGACGATTATGCTTGCTGTTACATTCGAAAGTAGCTTTGGAGATAAATTTATGTATCAACATGCCAGGAAGGCACCAGATGAAATGAGGAAGCTGCATAAGCAATTTTATGCTTATATGAAAAAACTAAAGGAGGCCAGATATGAAATTTTATGAAAGTGGAGACAGTAGTAAACCAGTGATATTTTTATTTCCTGGTACCTGTTGCCTGTATAGTAGCTTTGATCATATACTGGATAGATTACATTCTTATTTTTACACGGTAACAGTTTCTTATGATGGATTTGATCTAAATGAGAAAACAGAATTTTATTCAATGGAAGATGAATGCGAAAAGATTGAGCAGGAAATCAAGAAAAAGTATGATGGAAGAATTAAAGCAGCGTATGGGTGTTCCCTTGGTGGAAGTTTTGTATCCCTTTTGATTCAGCGAAAAAGAATTCATATAGATCATGGCATTATTGGGAGCAGTGATATGGACGAAGCAGGTCATCTTGTGGCAAAAATCAAGTCATCCATGGTAGTCCCTTTCATGTATAAAATGATACATACAGGTGCTCTTCCGAAATTTATGCAGAAAAAACTGAATAAGACAGATGAGGTTAAAAAAGAATTATATAATGGATTTTTGAATATGTTTGGAATCGGTAAAGGAGGAAATCCGTGGATTACAAAACAGAGTATTTATAATCAGTTCTATTCGGATCTGATTACGAAAGTCCAGCATGGAATTGATGTGCCGGGAACAACTATCCATGTGTTTTACGCTACAAAGATGGGTAAAAAATATGAAAAGAGATATTGGACTTATTTCAAAAATCCGGATATTCGGAGACACAACATGCAGCATGAAGAACTGTTTTGCTGTCATAGTGCAGAGTGGGTAAAAGAAGTAAAAAAATCAGTGGAAGGCGACAGATAATGAAAGAAAAAGTGAATGTGACAGGTGTGCCGGAAACGATGGTACAGACCCTGTATGCAAGAGCAAAAGAAACAAAAAAACAAAATGCAAAGATCAAAGATGAGATTGCAGTAGAACTTGTGGAAAAGCTGGACTATGACTTTTCTAAAGCAGATAAAGATAACGCTATGAACTATGGTGTGATTGCAAGAACAATTGTATTAGACCGGATGGTTGAGCAATATTTGAAGAAGCATGAAAATACAGTTGTCGTAAATATTGCATGCGGACTGGATACCAGATGTTATCGAATGAAAGGAAAATATCTGCGCTGGTATAATGTAGACCTTCCGGAAACAATGAAAATAAGGAGCCAGTTCCTTACCGAAACTGATCCGGTGTATCAGATTGCAAAGTCTGCAATGGATGATTCCTATGTAGATGATATCGATTACCACTGTGAGAATGTTCTGGTAATAATCGAAGGGCTTACAATGTATTTGTGTGAAAAAGATATCAGAAAGATGTTTTTTATTATTGAAAAATCATTTCAGGAAGTAACCGTAATGGTCGAAACCATGTCACCTTTTGTTGTAAACCATGTGAAAGAAAAATCCATAGAGGGAAGCAATGCAAAATTCACATGGGGAGTTAAGAACGGAACAGAACTGCAAAGAATTGTGCCGGGATTTTCTGTTCAGCAGGAAGTCAGCCTGGTCGAAGGAATGAAAGAACTTATGCCTGTATATCATGTGATAGGAAAGATTCCAATCGTTCGGAATATCTCAAACAAAATAATAGTTATGGAGAAACATGGCTGATATTATACGAGCAGGAGATGATACAGATGAAGAAAAGACATTTTGATGTGGAAACAGATGGATTTTATGGCGCATACTGGAAATGCAAAACAGAATCAGACTGTGCAATGATTGCCATGATCGGGGATGATCCAGAGGATTATCTGGCGCGCACATCTGTGAAATGGTTACATAAACTCGGTGTGAATGTGATGACGATGTCACCTGGAAAAAAAGATTATGGACATCATAATTATCCATTGGAACGTATAGAGAAAGCAATCAATTGGTTAAAAATGAATAGTAATCAGAAGATAGGAATTGTCGGGGCATCTACTACAGGAACACTTGCATTGACTGCTGCTTCTTATTTTAAAGATATCACATTAACAATTGGTCTGACACCGAGTGATTTTATCTGGCAGGGATTTATGCAGGGCAAAAAAGATGGTTGTAAGGAATGGCCGATTGATGGAGAATCTCTTTTTTCTTACAAAGGAGAACCCCTTCCGTATATGCCTTTTTGCTATAAACATCCAGATTACTGGCATGTGATTAAGAAAGAAACAAAACGGACCGGTGATATGATCAATTCAAGAAAACTATTTGATGATTCTGAAAAGGCTCACCAAATCACAGAAGACGAGATGATCAAGATTGAAAAAATCCATGGAACAGTATTGTTAATTGGTGCTGAAGATGATGTGTTGTGGGATACTGCAAAATATATCCGCCGTATGAAGCAGCGTATGAAAGAACATTCACACACATGCAGATTGGATTATGTCATTTATGAGCATGGAACCCATTTCGTTTTTCCAGAGAGTATACTAAAGACAATGCTCCCGGTTGGATCCGGACTCTTTGTGAAACTGGCATTTCAGGCAGCAAGAAAACATCCGAAAGAATGTCGCAGAGCACGACTGGATATTGACCAGCGGGTGAGAAATGCTGTTGCTGAATGGAAGAATAGAAAAGAAACAGAAAAAATCTAAGCAGCAGACTTGACAAATTCCTGTAATGAGTTAAAATATAACAGTGCTATATAACACTGTTATATTTGTGAAAAGAAAATTTTGAGGATACAAAAAGCATGTCGACGAAAGCAGAAGATACACAAAAAAATATATTAGATACAGCCAAAAAACATTTCCTGAAAGATGGTTTGACCGGAGCATCATTAAGAAACATTGTAAAAGATGCCGGACTTACTACTGGCGCATTTTACAAATATTATCCGACGAAAGAGGCACTTTTTGATGCACTGACGGATCCCTATATGGAACATATTTATCAGATTTATGACCAGATCGTTGAGGAGTTTGAAAAGCTTTCTGCCAGTGATCAGACAAGGAATATGTCGGATACATCCAGTGATGGGATGGAGCAGATGGTTGATTATATCTATGATCATTATGATAATTTCAGATTATTGTTGAAATGTGGAGACAGTGGAAAATTTGAATTATTCATACACAATATGGTGAAGCGGGAAATGAAGTCCAGCCTAAAATATATGGAAAAAATGAAGGAGGCTGGTGTAAAAATACCTGTTGTAGAGGAAAGCCTTATGCACATGATCTATACAGGATTTTTTTCATCAGTATTTCAGATCATTGAGCATGATATAGACAGGGAGACCGCAAAGAAAAATGTGCATCAGCTGAAAGAATTCAATACAGGTGGCTGGGAACGATTGTGGAATATTGAATTTCCAGTATAACTGATGCAGGAATTCTGAATAGGTTATGTGTGTTGCAGGTTCTGGATTTCTGAATAAAGTTCAGACAGGATAATAATATCAGGTGGTTGATGCCAGTAAACCACCTATTTTATTATATGCTGGTTAGCACGGGCTAACAGAAGGTAAAACAATAAAACGAAACAATAAAACGAACGTAAGGAGTGAACAGATGTGAAAGAAAAAAAGAAGTCGGCAGTCAGCTGGATCCTGACGTGGGCCGGACAAAAAAGAATTGCCTATGTGTGGAGTGTGTTACTTGCAATAGGAAATGTGATTTTTAAGATTTTGCCGTATTTTATTATTGCAGATGTAGTAAAGCTGTTTTTAAATGGTGAAAAGGAGTTTGAAATATATCTTGCAAAAGCGGTTCTGATTGCATTATCGTTTATCATTGCAGAACTGCTTCATTCACTTTCGACAGCATTGTCACATAAAGCAACGTTTGCAGTACTTGCAAATATAAGAAAATCCTGCTGTGACAAGCTGGCGCGGGTACCTCTTGGCTATGTGAAAGACACACCTTCCGGTACATTTAAAAATATCATGGTGGAAAGAATCGACAGTATCGAGACAACACTGGCGCATATTGTCCCGGAATTCACGTCCAATCTGCTAGCACCGATTGTGATTTTGATTTATTTCTTCCTGACAGACTGGAGACTGGCACTCTGGTCATTGGTGCCGGTTATAGTGGGATTTCTTTCCTATTTTGGAATGATGCTGGATTATAAACCAAGCTTCGAGAGAACGGTTCAGACAACAAAAGATCTGAATGATGCGGCAGTGGAATATATTGACGGAATCGAAGTGATCAAGGCATTTGGAAAGACTGAAAGTTCTTATGCCAAATTTACAAAGGCGGCTTTTGAATATGCGGATTCCTTTATTTCCTGGATGAAACGGTGCTCGATCTTTCATGCACTGATGATGGTGGTCACACCTTATACGCTTCTTACGGTATTGCCGTTTGGGGCACATTATGTAGCGAATGGAACACTTGCGGTTTCTGATTTTGTCATCTGCATTATTTTATCACTTGGAATCGTTGGACCGTTGATCACAGTGGGTTCCTATACAGATGATCTTGGCAAGATTGGGGTGATCGTTGGAGAAGTAGCAGGAATTCTGGAACAGCCGGAGCTTGAACGTCCGGAGAAAAGTGAAAGAGTTCCAAAAGATAATTCCGTTACTCTTGAAGATGTCAGATTTGGTTATCACGACAAAGAGATTTTGCATGGCGTAACTATGGAGTTGAAAGCAGGAACGGTAAATGCAATCGTAGGACCTTCCGGAAGCGGCAAGTCGACCATCGCAAAGCTGATTGCGTCCCTGTGGGATGTGGATTCCGGAAGCATCAAAATCGGTGGAGTTGATGTCAAAGAACTGGCATTTGCAGATTTTAATCGGAAAATTGCATATGTTGCACAGGACAATTATCTGTTTAATGAAACAGTCCGTGAAAATATCAGACAGGGAAATCCGGATGCTACAGATGAACAGATCATCGAGGTGACAAAGAAAAGTGGATGCTATGAATTTATCATGCAGTTGGAGAATGGATTTGATACGGTTGTAGGAGGTGCAGGAGGCCATCTGTCAGGTGGCGAGAGGCAGCGTATCTCCATTGCAAGAGCAATGTTAAAGGATGCTCCGATCGTGATCCTTGATGAGGCAACTGCCTACACAGATCCGGAAAATGAGGCAATTCTGCAGAATTCTATCGCAAAACTGGTAGCAGGGAAGACCCTGATCGTAATAGCACACAGACTTTCTACTGTTAAAGACAGTGACCAGATCTTTGTTGTAAATGATGGAAATGTAACAGCACATGGCACACATGAGGAACTTCTGGTGTCATGCCCGCTTTATAAGGAAATGTGGAATGCCCATATTTCTGTAAAAGATACGGTGAAGGAGGGAGAATGATATGTTTGGGATTCTGGCAAAATTCTTCCATTTTTCAGGCAGGGAAAATGGCAATAAATTTAAACTGTCGATAGTGATCGGACTCATAGAGGCTCTTGCCTCAGCAATGAAGATTCCGGCTATTATGTACATACTGATTGGTCTGCTGAGTGGGAAACCGACAGGAAAATATATTGGAGGCTCCGTTGCGATTATGGTTCTTGCAATTGTAGTCGACGTAATCTGCAAGAGATACTCTACAGTGCTTCAGACAGAGGGAGGATATAATGCAAGTGCTTTTATGAGAATCAAGATTGCAGAACATCTGCGATATCTGCCGATGGGGTATTTCAATTCCAATAGTATCGGGGAAATTTCTTCCATTACAACCAATACAATGGAAATACTTGGCGATGTGGCTGCGAGAGTGGTTATGCTGACAATGCAGGGAATTCTGGAAACATCAATGATCATTCTTATGCTGTTTATTTTTGACTGGAGAATCGGACTGATCGCTGCAGCAGGAGTACTTATTTTCTTTGGGGTCAATTCTGTGATGCAGAATGCGGGTAAAAAAGATTCAGAGCAAAAAGTAGTATGCGATACGGAGCTTGTAAACCAGATCATGGAGTATCTGCAGGGAATATCAGAAGTTAAATCATATAACTTGCTTGGGAAACAGGCGAAAAGATTAAATGATGCAAATGAAGCATGTGAAAAGATCAATACAAAGATGGAAATGCTGTTTGTGCCCTATCATTTTCTGCAAAGTGTGATAACCAAAATTACAGGTGCTGTGATCGTGGCTTGCAGTGCATATTTTTATATTAATGGAACTATGAGTGCGGTCTATGCGATTGGTATGACAATTTCAGCATTTATGCTTTATGCCAGTCTGGAATGTGCAGGAAATTATTCATCTCTTTTACATGTGGTAAGCGTATGTGTAGATAAAGCAAATGCAATATTGGAGCTGGATACCATGGATATCGACGGTAAAGAAATACAGCCGGAAAATTACGATATCAGACTTTCTAATGTTTCGTTTTCTTATGACAAACGGAAGATCATTGATGATATATCGCTCTCTATTCCGCAGAAAACGACGACAGCAATCGTTGGACCATCTGGTGGAGGAAAATCAACACTTTGCAATCTGATTGCCAGATTTTGGGATGTGGATTCCGGAGAAGTGATGCTTGGAGGCGTGAATGTAAAAGACTATAGCATGAATAGTTTAATGAGTAATTTTTCATTTGTATTTCAGTCGGTGTATTTGTTTGCAGATACCATTGAGAATAATATTAAATTCGGACGTCAGGATGCAAGCCATGAGGAAGTGGTGGAAGCGGCAAAGAAAGCGTGCTGTCACGATTTCATCAGCAAACTTCCGAATGGATATGACACAGTAATCGGAGAAGGCGGAGCCACACTTTCCGGCGGTGAGAAACAGCGGATCTCGATAGCCAGAGCAATCATGAAGGATGCGCCAATCGTTATATTAGATGAGGCAACGGCCAATGTTGATCCGGAGAATGAAAAGGATCTGATGAATGCAGTAGATGCACTTACAAAGGAAAAAACGATTATTATGATTGCCCATAGATTAAAAACAGTCAGACATGCAGACCAGATTGTGGTTGTTGACAAAGGAAGAATTGTACAGCAGGGAACACATGAGCAGCTAATGAAGCAGGAAGGTATTTATAAGAGATTTGTGGATGCAAGGCAGCAGGCGGTAAGCTGGAAACTGTCGCACTAATTTTTATTTAGTACGACAGTCCTGATTTGCATATAATTCGGATATTTATAGCACAGGGGCAAATTTAAAAGTAATGTTCAGTGAAATATCAGCTGATATAGCCTCCGGCAGGGCGCACATTGTCCGGTGGACAATGGTTTTGCGCCGACCGAAACGGAGTGTAGACTTGCAGAGGTGCGCAGTAGAAGTATTTACAGGAGAAAAACTGGAAATGAATTCGGTATGGATGAATCCTTATCAGTACAGATGGTGCGTGAAAAAATAGAAATCTGTTGAGAATAGAAAAAATGTTGCCGCTTTGGCAGCAGAATGGAGAAGAAAATGAAAAAATATGATGTAGTGGCACTTGGAGAATTATTGATTGATTTTACAGAAAACAGAAAAAGTAATCAGGGAAATCCGCTTTTTGAGGCAAATCCGGGAGGAGCGCCATGCAATGTACTTGCAATGCTGACGAAACTCGGACATAAGACGGCATTTATCGGAAAAGTAGGGGAAGATTTTTTCGGAGAACAGCTGAGAGATGCGATAACAGAAGTAGGGATTGATGCAGATGGATTATGTACAGATAAGGAAATCCATACGACACTTGCTATGGTACATACTTATCCGGATGGAGACAGAGATTTTTCGTTTTATCGTAACCCGGGAGCGGATATGATGCTGAACAAAGAAGAAATTTGTGAAGACATTATTAAAGAAACGAAAATCTTCCATTTCGGAACATTGTCTATGACTCATGAAGAAGTGCGCGAAGCAACAAAAGAAGCAATCCGTATTGCAGAAGAATCCGGTGCAGTTATTTCTTTCGATCCGAATTTACGACCACCACTTTGGAATTCTTTGGATGAGGCGAAGGAACAGGTATTATATGGCCTTAAGCATTGTCATATCCTGAAAATCTCAGATAACGAAATTCAGTGGTTGACAGGAGAAGAAGACTATACTGCGGGGGTAAACTGGATCAGAGAAAGATATCAGATTCCGCTGATTCTTGTATCTATGGGTAAAGAAGGAAGTCGTGCATACTATAACGGAATGATGGTAGAAGCAAAACCATTCCTTCAGAAAAATACAATTGAGACGACAGGAGCAGGAGATACATTCTGTGGTTGTGTATTACATTATATCTGCGAACACGGAATGGAAGGTTTAGAGGAAGAAAATCTGAAGGAAATGCTGACTTTTGCAAATGCGGCAGCATCTGTGATCACAACAAGAAAAGGGGCACTGCGTGTAATGCCAACCAGAGATGAAATTCAGAATCTGCTGGGTATAATCAGTTACTGATTATACCCGGAGCATTATTTTGGCAGAAAAAATACCATCTTCATAGGTAAAGTCACAGGCACCGCCGTTTTTGGCGGTAATGTGGCGGACAGATTCGATTCCTATGCCGTTTCCGGAGCGTTTGGAGGATTGGAAAATATTGTTTTCTTTAGGAAAGTTCTCCTTTGGAGAACTCTTGATATAAAAGTAGCCCGCACAGAGGCGGGCATAGCAAATAAACGATAAGTTTTTAGAAGATATAAAAACCTTCAGTACCGGGAAAATCTTCATCAAACACATCGTCTTCGTTTAAAAAGTAATCCATATCAAGCAAATCATCCTCACTCATGTGACGGATGTCATCAGCGGTCATGCCTTCTGGTGGATTTTTTATATATTTATTTCTGATTTCATCTGAATGTTTTGACATAGTTTTGTGCCTCCGATCTTTAAATTATTCTATCACAGACGGAGAAACATGAACAGTGGTCAGGCAGATGAGTGTGCATGAAATCTGTGCATTGTCCTTTCGTACATTTCATTCAGAGAAATATGCTGATGATTATAATAACGGTCAAGAAAAGTCATGGTCTCACCGCAGCATGGACATTTAAGAGGATCATATCCGAAGGAATGTAAAATACAGTCGCGCCAGCGGTTGAAGGAAAGAAATATCTTTCGTTTTTCTTTTGCAATGGCAAGATTTAGTTTGGAATCATTTTTATGATTTCCAGCATATAGACCATAGTATCGGATCTGCTTGAAATGTTTTTCAGGGATGTGTTGGATCAACCGCTGAATGAATTGCATAACAGGAACAGATTCGGTAATAAGCCGGTTGTCTTCGTGCCGGTTATAGTGAAAGGTGACAGTTTCACCATCGTAATGATCGATACGTGAGGTTGCGATGACTGGACGACCAAGATAACGACCAATGTATTTGGTGACGATTTTAGGGTTGCATTTGTTGGGTTTGGCATAGACATAGAAGCCATGTTTGTGTTCCTGGTAACAACGCGCTTTCACTTTCTTGAAGGAAACACCAAGTTCCTTTTCCATAAGATCAAGAAGTGCGGTACGAAATGCATTACGAAGAAAGGTATAGTTGAATGTCGGAATGAATGGGCATATCGCAAAGCCGATCCAGGTTGATAAGCTGCTGTCGATATTAGCAGAAATTATAAGGCAACAAGAAAATTGAGCATAAGAGAGGAAGGAACTAAGATGAGTAAGGCATGGTGGAAAAGCAGTGTGATTTATCAAATCTATCCAAGAAGTTTTGCGGATAGTAACGGAGACGGTATCGGTGATCTAAACGGTATTACGGAACATCTGGATTATCTGAAGGAACTGGGTGTGGATGTAATCTGGCTGTCCCCGATTTATAAATCACCGAACGATGATAATGGATATGATATTTCTGATTATCAGGATATCATGACTGATTTCGGAACAATGGAAGATTTTGACCGAATGATCACAGAGATGCATAAACGTGGTATCAAACTGGTGATGGATCTGGTAGTAAATCACAGTTCCGATGAGCACAGATGGTTCCTGGAAAGTAAAAAATCGAAAGATAATCCATACCGCGATTATTATATCTGGAAAGATCCGAAAGACGGCAAAGAGCCAACAAACTGGGGAGCATGTTTTGGTGGTTCCGCATGGCAGTTTGATGAGACAACCGGCATGTATTATCTGCATTGTTTCTCCAAAAAACAGCCGGATCTTAATTGGGAGAACCCGGCAGTACGTGACGAAGTATTTCACATGATGACCTGGTGGTGTGAAAAGGGAGTAGACGGATTCCGCATGGATGTTATCAGTATGATTTCCAAAGACCCTGCATATCCGGACGGAGAAATCAGGGATGGTCTGCATGGTGATATGTCTCCATATGTATGTAACGGTCCCCATGTACATGAATATCTGCAGGAAATGAACAAACGTGTACTTTCCAGATTTGATCTGATCACTGTTGGTGAAACGCCGGGTGTTACAACGGAAGAAGCAAAGAAATATGCGAATCTGGATGGAAGCGAACTGAACATGGTGTTTCAGTTTGAACATATGGGAACCACAGACGGCAAATATGGTAAATGGACAACCAGAAAACCGGAGATGAAAAAAGTGCGTGCTGTCATGAACAAATGGCAGACCAAACTGGAAGGAAAAGCATGGAACAGTCTGTATTGGGATAATCACGATCAGCCCCGTGCGGTATCCCGATTTGGTGATGACAGTCCGATGTACCGGGACATATCTGCAAAGATGATTGCAACTTGTCTGCATATGTTAAAAGGATCTCCATATATTTATCAGGGAGAAGAAATAGGTATGACAAATGCATATTTCAAATCGATCAGTGATTACAGAGACATCGAATCGATCAATGCATACAAAGAGTATACAGAAAGCGGGCTGATGACAGAAGAAGAAATGTTGAACTGCCTGAAGATGATCAGCCGTGACAATGCCAGAACACCAATGCAGTGGGATGACAGCGCAAATGCAGGATTTACTACGGGAACCCCCTGGATCAGTGTAAATAAAAATTATACACAGATTAATGCAAAAGCAGCACTGGAAGACAAGGATAGTGTATTCTACTACTATCAGAAACTGATCCGGCTGCGTCACCAGTATGAAGTGATCGTGGAAGGAGTATTCCACGGACTGCTGGAAGATAATGATGATATCTATGCATATGAGAGAACGCTTGGAAACGAAAAACTGGTGGTAGCATGCAACTTTACAAATAAGGAAGTTCCATGCGAACTGTTCGAAGAAAACAAAGGCGAAGAGCTGATCACAAACTACAAAAACCATGTAGAAGGAATTTTGCAGCCATACGAGACAAGAGTGATTCTCTACAAATAGCAACGGCTTCAGAAAAAATATAGCCGTGTTATCGAATACTTTGCCAAAGAGCAGGGACTTTCACTCATTTGATGGAATTATTATGACGGATACTACAATGCAGACAATCTTCCTGCAAAGGCTAGGGCTCTTTTCCAATGCTGTCAGGAAAACAAATGTGACTGGAGTTAAGAAAGGTAGCCGTTGGTCTTGTATTCAATGCGTCCGGTGTAAAAGACGTATTGTTACAGTTATTCAATAAGATTATTGGAGCGCAAAATTAGTATTGCTATTGTGCGGACATTTGCATATAATAAAGATAGATGGAAACACTACTCACGAAAGGAGATGTTTTATATGGCTACAAAATCAGCAAATTTATATGCAAGGATTGAACCAGATGTCAAAGAAAAAGCAGAAAGTATCCTGTCTACACTTGGTATCCCTGCTTCCAGTGCTATCAATATGTTTTATAAACAGATTATCTTACAGAGAGGACTTCCGTTTGAAGTAAAAATACCATCTGCCAGACCTGTTGATATCAGCACATTATCAGAAGCAGAGTTCAATGAAGAATTGGAGAAAGGATATGCGGATATGCAGGCTGGACGGACAAAAAATGCGAAGAAAGCCTTTGCTGACATTCGCAAGGATTATGGCTTATGATATATGAAGTAGAAGTATCCGAACAGGCTGACAGTGATTTGAGAGGGATTTTTGAATATATTGCTTTTGAATTACAATCGCCGGAAAATGCAATCGGACAGCTTGACCGTCTGGAAGAACAGATATTAAGTTTGGATACGATGCCAGAGCGTTATCGAAAATATGAAAAAGAACCGTGGAAAAGCCGTGGGCTTCGTGTATTGCCAGTAGATAATTATGTGGTACTTTATATTCCAGACAACGATAAAAAAGTTGTAACAATACTTAGAGTAATGTATGCCGGACGGGACATAGACAATCAGTTAAATCTCCATACAAAGTAATAAAGAATATGATTTAAAGCAGTCTTTCATTTATGATCGACTGCTTTTTTCATATTCAAAATTAAAAAGAAAGGACTGAATTACGATGGAAGAATGTAGCGTATTGATTGAAACGACAAAATCCGTCTTTGTGCAGACAGAATCCTGAAACTGATTCGCAGATTAA
This sequence comes from Dorea formicigenerans, assembly GCF_025150245.1. NCBI lineage: Bacteria > Bacillati > Bacillota > Clostridia > Lachnospirales > Lachnospiraceae > Dorea > Dorea formicigenerans. Next base: position 2,022,495 of record NZ_CP102279.1, on the reverse strand, counting down.
GCTGATTGTGTCAATTTAGTTGTTACGAGTCGGAGCTTCTGCCACAAGGCAGGGCTGGTTTGAAAAGGAAAGAGAAATGAAAAAGAATTATATCCGTATGTGGGACTACCGGATACGAAATACTTTGGGAAACATTCATGTTGTGGATTTTAAGACATCTCACGTAAGGATGTTCTTTTCCACATTGTCAGATGAAGGACTGGCACACTAGGAGATTATGGGACTCCGGCAAAGGAGAAAGAAGCACTGACGCTGGAACAGCAGGAAAAACTTCTGAAGTTTGTGGAGCAGAGTAATGTGTATAAGCCTCATCTTCCAATGATGCAGGAATCAGAGACATTCCTATGACACGGATGGTATATGCTGCGTTCCGTAAACAGAGAGAGCTGAACCTGATGCCTCCTAGTTCACCGCATACCCTTCGTCATACGGGATGTACCAGACTGGGTGAGAACAATGTCAATCCCAAAGTTATGCAGTATGTGATGGAGCGTTGGATGTCCGGTGGAGATCCGTTTAGCACCGACCGTAGCAGAGCGAAGAACATTCAGATGCACAGATCACAATGAATGTCTACAATCATATTGCAGAGAAGTCTCATGTGGAGAACGAGATGTCTAAAATGAACCTGCCAGAAACCGTACCTGCTGTGATATAAAACAGAAGCCGTTGTCGTAAAATGTGGTAAGAAAATCAGACGAATATATTTTCCAAAAGATTTGTCGTAAAAATGTGGTCAAATCAAGAAAATCGAGTGCGAAAGAGAATGTTACGCTATGCACAGCTCGGGAAAGAATTCCCTCGCTGTCGGGTTGTCGCCCTATAAAATAGCGAAAATAGACGCCTTTGCAAGTAAACTTGCAGGGCGTTTATTTTCACCATTTTGCATGGCTCGCAGCGTTCACAAATTTTTTATGGAAAATTAGCACTCACCTCTTGACTGTGCTAACAACCTGTGATATTGTTATATCGTAAATAGAACAGATAAACAAAGGAGGTTGTCTCTATGAACATAAATAAGTTTACACAGAATTCATTACAGGCAGTTCAGAATTGTGAGAAGATCGCTATGGATTATGGTAATCAGGAGCTTGCGCAGGAACATTTGCTATATGCACTTCTTACACAGGATGACAGCCTGATCGCAAAGTTAATGGAAAAGATGGGACTGGATAAGAACATGGTCATTAACCGTGTGGAAGAGTCCTTAAGAAAACTTCCGAAAGTGCAGGGAGGTCAGCAGTATGTCGGACAGGCACTGAACAATGTTCTTGTACATGCGGAAGATGAAGCAAGGCAGATGGGCGATGAGTATGTATCAGTAGAGCATCTGTTTCTTGCTATGATAAAGTATGCTGGTAAAGAGATGAAGAGTATCCTAAGGGAGCTTGGAATCAGTCGAGATGGATTTTTACAGGCACTTTCCAGTGTCAGGGGTAATCAGCGAGTGACCAGTGATAATCCGGAAGCTACTTATGATACCTTGAACAAATATGGATCAGATCTTGTGGAGCGTGCAAGAGAGCAGAAACTGGATCCAGTCATTGGTCGTGATTCTGAAATTCGGAATGTTATCCGTATCTTGTCCCGTAAGACGAAGAACAATCCGGTTCTGATCGGTGAACCTGGTGTTGGTAAGACAGCAGTTGTAGAAGGACTTGCACAGCGTATTGTGCGTGGTGATGTGCCGGAAGGACTGAAAGATAAGACGATATTTTCACTGGATATGGGAGCACTGGTAGCAGGAGCCAAGTATCGTGGTGAATTTGAGGAACGTCTGAAAGCAGTGCTTGAGGAAGTGAAGAACAGTGACGGTAAGATTATCCTCTTTATTGATGAGTTGCATACGATTGTCGGCGCCGGTAAGACAGATGGTGCTATGGATGCAGGCAATATGTTAAAGCCCATGCTTGCAAGAGGAGAACTTCACTGTATCGGTGCAACAACACTGGATGAGTATCGACAGTACATTGAAAAAGATGCGGCACTGGAACGTCGTTTCCAGCCGGTTATGGTAGAAGAACCAACTGTAGAAGATGCAATTTCTATCCTTCGTGGACTGAAAGAGCGGTATGAAGTATTCCATGGTGTTAAGATTACAGACGGCGCATTGGTAGCGGCAGCAACGTTGTCAGACCGTTACATTTCCGACCGTTTCCTTCCGGATAAAGCAATCGATCTGGTTGACGAGGCATGTGCACTGATTAAGACAGAGCTGGACTCTATGCCGACGGAGCTGGATGAGTTGAACCGTAAGATTATGCAGTTAGAGATTGAAGAGACTGCTTTAAAGAAAGAAGAAGACCGACTTAGTAAAGAACGTTTGGAGCATCTGCAACAAGAACTGGCAGAACTGCGTGCAGAATTTGCAGGCAAGAAAGCTCAGTGGGATAATGAAAAAGTAGGAGTTGAGAGAGTTCAGAGACTTCGTGAAGAGATTGAGCAGGTAAATAAAGACATTGAAAAAGCACAGCATTCTTATGATCTTGATAAAGCAGCTGAATTGCAATATGGTAAATTGCCACAATTGCAGAAGCAGTTAGAGCAGGAGGAAGAAAAAGTCAAAGATGAAGATCTTTCACTGGTACATGAAAGTGTTACAGATGAGGAGATTGCCCGTATTGTGTCACGGTGGACTGGAATTCCGGTTGCAAAGCTGAATGAGAGCGAACGTAATAAGACATTGCATCTGGCAGATGAACTTCACAAGAGAGTCATTGGTCAGGATGAAGGTGTTGAACTTGTGACAGAGGCAATCATTCGTTCTAAAGCCGGAATCAAAGATCCGACAAAACCGATTGGTTCATTCCTTTTCCTTGGACCTACCGGAGTTGGTAAGACCGAGCTTGCAAAAGCACTGGCAGCAAGTCTGTTTGATGATGAGAATAATATGGTGCGTATTGATATGAGTGAGTACATGGAGAAATACTCCGTATCCAGACTGATCGGAGCTCCTCCGGGATATGTAGGATATGATGAAGGTGGTCAGCTTACTGAGGCAGTCAGAAGAAAACCTTACTCCGTTGTACTTTTTGATGAGATTGAGAAAGCCCACCCGGATGTGTTCAATGTCCTGTTACAAGTATTGGATGATGGACGTATCACGGATTCACAGGGACGTACGGTAGACTTTAAGAACACGATTCTTATTATGACTTCCAATATTGGTTCTCAGTATCTGCTTGATGGCATGGATGACCATGGCAACATCAGTGAGGAGAGCCAGACTATGGTTATGAATGATCTTCGTGCACATTTCCGCCCAGAGTTCCTGAACCGTCTGGACGAGACGATTATGTTCAAACCATTGACGAAAGACAATATTTATGACATTATTGATTTACTGGTAGCAGATGTGAATAAACGTCTGGCTGATCGGGAAATTCAGATCAAGCTTACAGAAGAAGCAAAGAAAATGATTGTGGATGGAGGATATGATCCGAATTATGGTGCAAGACCTTTGAAACGTTATCTGCAGAAAAATGTAGAGACATTAGCTGCAAAACTGATGCTTCAGGGAGATATCGGCACCGGAGATACAATTGTGATTGATGTGGAGAATGGCAAGCTGGTCGCAAGGAGCAGGTCATAAACGGTGATAATCTTTCATATAGATGTAAATTCAGCTTATCTTAGCTGGACAGCAGTAGAACAACTAAAGAATGGAGCCAGGACAGATATCCGTACAATACCGGCCATTATTGGCGGGGATCAAAAATCCCGCCACGGTATTGTGCTGGCAAAATCTGTCCCGGCGAAGAAGTATGGCATTCGTACCGGGGAACCGGTTGCGAATGCCTTTCGTAAGTGTCCGAATCTTCACATGGAAGCACCGGATCATGAAATGTACCATAAGCACAGCAGGGAGCTTATGGCTTTTTTGCGTTCTTATACTCCGGATATCGAGCAGGTCAGTGTCGATGAATGTTACATGGATTTTACGGGAATTTCAGGACGATTTGCGTCACCTGTGGAAGCTGCATTTGAGATCAAAGACGAAGTAAAAAAACGGTTTGGATTCACAGTTAATATCGGACTCTCAGACGTGAAAGTGTTGGCGAAGATGGCATCGGACTTTGAAAAGCCGGATCGTGTTCATACACTTTTCAGGAAAGAAATTCAGGAAAAAATGTGGCCGCTTCCAATTTCAGATCTTTTTATGGCAGGGCATTCCAGTGTGGAGACATTGAGAAAATTGGAGATTCAGACGATTGGTGATCTGGCAAAGGCTGATCCAAAGCTGATAGAATTGCATTTGAAAAGCCATGGAAGGCGTCTGTGGGAGTTTGCCAATGGAATGGATGACTCTATTGTAGAACCGGAAAAAGCTGAGGTAAAAGGAGTCGGAAATTCGACTACTTTATCCAAAGATGTGTCAACAAAAGAAGACGCGCAGAAAGTCTTACTTTCTCTAGCCCAAAGTGTGGGAGGACGTCTGAGAAAACACGGATATCATGCAGGTGTGGTCAATGTGGAAATCAAGTATGCAGATTTTACCGTGAATTCACATCAAAAACAGCTTGAAAGAATGACGGCAAGTGATCAGGTCATTTATCAGACTGCAGTGGAATTATTTTGTGAAATGTGGAATGGAAAACCAATCCGCCTGCTCGGAATCCGGACTTCCAAGCTGTCGCAGGAGGGGGAACCACAACAATTGAGTCTCTTTGATCTGAATTTCCATAGCAGAGAAAACATTTCTGAAGAAGTCAAAAGCTTTGAAAATAGCCAGAAACATGAAAAATTAGATCAGGCACTGGATGAAATCCGTAAAAAATTCGGCAAAGATGCAGTTGTGCGTGCCAGCTTTTTGAAAAAGCCGGAAAAAGGGGAAAAGATGTGAAAAAGCTGATTAGTAAAATTGACATTCCTATATAAAAACGCTAGAATAGTAAACAAGATTACGTTTATAGAGCGCACTCTAAAAGTGCCCCGATATTCGAAGGAGGAATAAGGAAAATGTCAGAAGCAAAAAAAGTGATTATGCTCGGTAACGAGGCGATTGCCCGAGGAGCATATGAGGCGGGCGTGAAAGTATCTGCCGCATATCCTGGAACACCGAGTACTGAGATCAGCGAGAATCTGGTCAAATACAAAGACGATCTTTACTGTGAATGGTCTCCGAATGAGAAGGTCGCAACAGAAGTTGCGATTGGAGCATCTGTCGCAGGTGTCCGGGCTATGTCCTGTATGAAACATGTAGGATTTAACGTGGCAGCAGACCCGGCTTATACCGTATCTTATATGGGAGTCAATGGAGGACTTGTCATTGTCGTAGCAGACGATCCGGGACTTTACAGCTCTCAGAATGAGCAGGATACAAGAATGGTCGCAAGAGCTGCACAGCTTCCGGTACTGGAACCTTCCGACAGTTCTGAGGCAAAAGAATTTATGAAGATTGCATTTGATCTGAGTGAAAAGTTTGATCGTCCATTTGTATTTCGCACAACGACAAGACTGGCACATTCACAGGGACTGGTAGAGTTATGTGACCGTGAAGAGATTCCGGATAAGCCATATGAAAAAAATATCCGCAAGACAGTTATGATGCCGGGAAATGCAAAACTCCGCCATGTGGAGATTGAGAAACGCAACCTGGAGCTTGCGGAGGCAGCCAATACACTCCCAATCAACCGTGTAGAGATGAACGATACAAAGATTGGTGTGATCACAAGTGGTATTCCATATCAGTATGTAAAAGAGGCACTCCCGAATGCTTCCGTACTGAAGCTTGGAATGGTGAATCCGCTTCCAAGAAAATTGATTGAAGATTTTGCTTCTAAAGTAGAGAAGCTTTATATTGTAGAAGAATTGGATCCGGTTATTGAAGAACAGGTGAAATCCTGGGGAATCAAGGCAACTGGAAAAGAAATCTTCACGGTTCAGGGCGAGTACAGTGCGAATATGCTAAGAGAAGCAATTCTTGGGGAGGAATTAAAGCTTGATGCACCGGCAGCCGCACCTGGAAGACCTCCAATCTTATGTCCAGGCTGTCCACACAGAAGCGTGTATTATGTACTGAATAAGTTAAAAATGCATGCGGCAGGAGACATCGGCTGTTATACACTTGGTGCAGTGGCACCACTTAGTGTTGTCGATACAACGATCTGTATGGGTGCAAGTATTTCCAGTCTTCATGGAATGGAGAAAGCAAAAGGCAAAGAATATATTAAGAACTGGGTAGCAGTAATCGGAGATTCCACATTCCTTCATACAGGTGTGAACTCTCTTATGAATATGATGTACAATAAGGCAACCGGAACAGTGATGATACTTGATAACTCTACGACAGGTATGACAGGACATCAGGATCACGCTGCAACTGGTAAGACACTGCAGGGAGATCCGACTTATGCCATTGACATTCCGGCATTATGCCGCGCAATCGGTGTGAAAAATGTCATCGAGGTCAACGCATTTGACATTGAGCGTCTGGAGAAAGTCATCAAAGAAGAAGTGGCAAAAGATGAAGTTTCTGTCATTATTACAAAAACACCATGTGTACTTTTGAGTAAAAAGAAAAAACCGCTTTACGCAGAAGAACCAGATAAATGTAAGAAATGTGGTATGTGTATGAAACCGGGCTGTCCGGCTATGACAAGAAATAAAGATAAGACGATCCATATTGATGATACCATGTGTACCGGATGCGGACTTTGCAAGAGTCTGTGTAAATTTGACGCTATCAAATTAGTAAGGGAGGGTGACAAATAATGGCTACTAAGAATATTATGATCGTAGGTGTCGGCGGCCAGGGAACACTCCTTACAAGCCGTATTCTCGGAGGACTGGCACTTGCTGGAGGATATGATGTTAAGCTTTCTGAGGTGCACGGAATGGCTCAGAGAGGTGGAAGCGTTGTTACATATGTGCGTTACGGTGAAAAGGTAGCAGAGCCAATCGTAGAGGAAGGACAGGCAGACGTTATCATCGCATTTGAGAAGCTGGAAGCCTTAAGATATGCACATTTTCTCAAAAAAGACGGTGCATTGATCGTCAATGATTGGAGAATCGACCCGATGCCGGTTGTGATCGGAGCGGCTGAATATCCGGAGAATATTTTGGAGAATCTGAAAAAAGATCACAAAGTCTATACGGTAAATGCAACGGAAGAAGCGAAAAAGCTTGGAAATTCCAGGGTATTTAACTTAATCGTGCTTGGAATCGCAGCACAGCATATGGATTTTACAAAAGAGCAGTGGTATGAAGTAATTGAAAAAACAGTACCTCCAAAGACGATCGACATCAATAAAAAAGCATTTGATGTAGGATATCAATTATAATAATACTATCAGAAAAGAGAGGCAAGAAAGCAATGGCAAGAGTAGCATTGGAAGATTGGCAGGAACAGATCCGTGACCCGAAGATTGAGTGTATGAGCCGCGATGAGATGACTGCCCTTCAGAGTGAGCGTCTGGTACGCCAGGTAAAGAATGTTTATGAAAATGTAGCATTTTACCGCAAGAAAATGGATGATATGGGAGTGGAGCCGGGAGATATCAAAGGAATCGAAGATATCGGTAAGCTTCCATTTACAACAAAAGAAGACTTAAGAGCCAATTATCCATTCGGACTTCTGGCAGTTCCGCAGGAGAAAATCGTCCGTGTACAGGGAACATCAGGAACGACCGGGAAACTGACACTGGCCTCTTATACAGAAAAAGATGTAGATGTATGGGGAGAGTGTGTTGCCAGAGGACTTACAATGGCAGGACTTAATGCAGCAGACCGTATCCATATCTGTTACGGATATGGACTTTTCACAGGTGGACTCGGGCTTGACTTCGGAGCCAGAAAGCTTGGCGCAATGGCAATCCCGATGTCTGCAGGTAATACAAAGAGACAGCTCATGTGTATGGAAGATTTTGGAGCCACAGCATTTGCATGTACGCCATCTTATGCCCTTTATCTTGGTGAGGCTGCAAAAGAGGCAGGAGTGGTTGATCGTCTGCAGTTAAAGGTTGGTATCAATGGAGCAGAGCCTTGGACAGATGAGATGCGCCGTAAGATTGAGGAACTTCTTAATGTCAACAGTTTTGATATTTATGGACTTTGTGAGATTACAGGACCGGGTGTTGCACTTGACTGCATTCATCACAAAGGTATGCATGTGCAAGAGGATTATTTCTATCCGGAAGTCTTAAATCCTACAGATCATACACCATGTAAAGATGGAGAGACGGGTGAGCTTGTATTTACAACGCTTGTAAAAGAAGGTATGCCGCTTTTGCGTTACAGAACAAAAGACCTGACAAGTATTGATCATTCAAAATGTGAGTGTGGAAGAACACTTCCGAGAATCCATAAATTTACAGGACGTACTGATGATATGAAAGTCATCCGTGGTGTGAATGTATTCCCAACTCAGGTCGAGACTGCACTTCTGTCAATGGGTGGCGGAGTTGCACCACACTATATGATGATCGTTGACCGTGAGAACAATCTGGACGTATTGACTGTAGAGGTAGAGGTTGATGAGAAGTACTTCTCAGATGAGATCCGTAAGCTGGACGGACTTCGTAACCGTGTAGCAGCAACTTTGAAGCAGGCACTTGGTGTAGCAGTTAATGTAAAACTGGTAGAGCCTAAAACAATTCAAAGAAGTGAAGGTAAAGCAAAACGTGTCATCGACAATCGTGACATGTAGGAAGGAGGATTGGATTATGGGAATCAGTAATACAATTCAGCAGTTATCTGTATTTTTGGAAAACAGAGAGGGACGTTTGGACACTGTGCTTAAGATACTGGCTGAAAATGATGTAAATATCGTGGCATTAAGCCTGGCAGATACTTCTGATTATGGAATGCTCCGTATGATCGTATCAGACCCACACAAGGGAAAAGCTGCACTTAAGGACGCTGGGATCACAGCTATGCTGACAGATGTCGTGGCTCTTCGCGTACCTCATGCGACCGGTTCACTGAGCAAAGCGATGCATCAGATCGTGGAAGGTGAGATCAACGTGGAATATATGTACGCATTTGCAAATGGTGCAGACGCTGCAGCCGTTTTAAAGAGTGATGATCCTGCGAGAGTGATTGATATCTTAAAAGGAAGCGGATTTGACGTATACACAGCCGATGAGGCATACCAGGCAAATCGCTAATGTATATGTTCGTGGATGCTTTTAAGTATTAAGCATGCGGTCTAAGGTTCAAAGGAGCCTTTTAAGTGACGCCTCTGCATCGTAAAAAGTGCAGAGGTGTTTTTTTCTCATGATATAATAGATCTTAGATTTGAAAAGAGGACGAGGAAAATAGAAAGGAATGAAAGATGGTATTATTACAGCAGATGGGGATTTTGTTCGTCTATATGATGATTGGGTATGTAGCATGTAAAAAGGAATATTTTGATCAGGAATTTGGAAAGAAATTATCCTGGCTTGTAGTAAATGTTGCGAATCCAATGTTGGCAATATCAGCAGTGGTGAACAATGAGGAACAGATCGCGAAAAAAGATTTTTATGTAACTGTATTGCTTGCAATATGTTTTTATGCGTTTTTTTTAATTCTTGCGCAGATCCTGCCAAGACTGATTGGTGTACAAAAGTCAGACATTGGTGTATATAAAATGATGACTACCTTTAATAATATTGGATTTATGGGCTTTCCGGTGATTGCTGCAGCATATGGAAATGGAGCACTGATCTATGCAGTTCCGTTTTCTATCATGTTCAATATTCTCTGCTATACATGGGGAATCCAGACGCTCTGTGGGGGTGGTGAAAAGGGAAATTGGAAAAGAATTATAAATATAGGAACCATAAGTGGGATTATTTCGATTGTTTTGTTTTTTATGCAGATCCCGGTTCCGAAAATGATCTGTTCTCTCTCAGCAGGACTCAGTAATCTGACAGGTCCGCTTAGTATGCTGGTGATTGGTATTTCTATCGCTGCAATGGAATTGAAAGATTTGTTCACAGATGTAAAACTGTTGAAATTTGCATTAATTAAATTACTGGCTGTCCCTGTTGCTGCAATGCTTCTTGTATGTCAGGTAATAGATAATCGGTTGATCTGCGAAGTATTTCTGGTCATGATGGCAACACCGGCAGCGAGCATGTGTGCAATGCTGTCTCAGCAGTATGGAGGGGATTATGAACTGGCAGCAAAAGGCGTGGCGCTGACTACAATCTTGTCCGTTGTAACGATGCCAATTGTATCTGAAATCGTATTTCATATTGCTGTATAGGTAGGACAGACATATATACCAGATTTTTTAGATATATGTTTTATGGTTTAATAAAAATACCAGGCCTAAGGCCTGGTATTTTTCTCGTCATTGCTGTCTTAATCTCATTTCATGTGTATGTCTTTTAAATATCAAAATGCTATAAAAGTTGCTTTTTATATATTATAAAAGGTACATCATCTAAAATATGATTAAATCATTCATGATTAAAGCTTAGTTACGTTAACAGCCTGAGGTCCTTTAGCTCCCTCAGTAACGTCGAATTCTACTTCCTGTCCTTCCTCAAGAGACTTGAATCCTTCCATGTTCAGTCCTGAGTAGTGTACGAAAACATCGTTTCCGGACTCATCAGAAATAAAACCGTAACCTTTTTGGTTGTTAAACCATTTAACTGTACCTTTCATTGATAGTACCTCCCTAAAAATTAAAAATAACTAAGAATGCTTTATCACATTAGCATGTATCAATAAAAAAGTCAATAAAATATGGAATATTTGTAATGTTTTTACCAAAAAAGAACATAAAAATGTAAGGAATTCGTCAGATACGGAAACCATTTGCTTGACGAATGGTTCACGGACGTGTAAAGTAGAATAGAGTATTAAAATGATTTTTACTTTATAATAATGAGCAGGGGTTTTGTAGAAGAATGATTACACTGACAGGAAAAAAGATATCCGAAGGCATTGCAATCGGGAAATTAACATTTTATAAAAGAGATATCAAAGAGATTAAAAGAATCTATGTAAAAGATGTAGAGAAGGAGATTCAGCGCTATAAGAAAGCAAGAGAAAAAGCAATTGCTGAATTGGAACTTGTCTATGATCTTTCTGTGCGCGAAGTCGGTGAGGCAAATGCAGCAATCTTTGAGATGCAAAAGGAACTCCTGGAGAATCAGGAATATACAGATTTTATCATGAAGCGGATCCTGGAAGAAAAACTCAATGCAGAGTATATTGTTCAGACATCTGTAGAACAGTTGATCCGTATCAGTAGTCATCAGCAGAATAATCCAATTCAGGGAAAAGAAGAAGATGTCAGAGACGTGGCAATTCGTGTGATCCGCATCTTGTCCCGAAGCTGGAAGGATCGTATGCTGACAGATGAGCCGTTTGTCATGGCTGCGAGAGATATATATCCAAGTGAAGCGCTTCAGTTCGATAAGGCAAAGGTACTGGGGTTTGTGACTATGTACGGAACAATTAATTCACATACTGCCGTTCTGGCCAGAACGAAAGGAATTCCGGCGGTCATCGGTCTTGGAGAATCTCTGAAAGAAGAATATGACGGAAAGACAATTATTATAGATGGTTATGAAGGAAAGATTTATATTGAGCCTGACTATGCAACTCTAACGAAGATGCGGGAACGCAAGGATGCGAATCTGAGACATGTCAGGAATCTGGAACGTCTGAAAGGTAAGGAGAACATTACCCAGAGTGGTCAGAGAATTGATATCTGTGCCAATGTAGGCACAAGAGAAGATATTGAAAATGTTTTAAGAAGTGATGCCGGTGGAATTGGATTATTCCGGAGCGAATTTCTGTATATGGAAATGGGAAGCAAACTGCCTTCCGAAGAGCAGCTCTTTCAAGTTTATAAACTGGCAGCAGAGTCTATGGGAGCCAACCGTGTTGTTGTCCGAATCGCAGATTTTGGCGGTGACAAGATGGTAGAAAGTGTAGATCTTGGAGAACAGGCAAATCCGGCGATTGGGTTGCGTGGAATACGTATTATGATGGAAAAAGAAGAATTGTTCCTTCCACAGTTTCGCGCGATTCTCAGAGCTTCTGCACTTGGAAATGTATCTATTATGTTTCCGATGGTTACATCCATGGAGGAAGTGGCAGCGGCAAAAGCCCTGCTTGAAAAGGCAAAGAAGCAATTGAAAGATGAAAAGACTGCTTATAATGAGAATATTGAAATTGGAGTCATGATCGAGACTCCGGCAGCAGTCATGATCAGTGGAGAACTGGCAAGAGAAGTAGATTTCTTCAGTATCGGAACGAATGATCTGTTGCAGCTTACACTTGGCATGGATCGTGAAAATCCAAAACTGGACAAGTATTATAACCCATACCACCCGGCTTTGATGAAGATGATCCGAATCGTAGCCAACAATGTACATCTGGAAGGAAAAAGAATCAGCATCTGTGGAGATTTGGCAGCAGATCTGAGCATGACAGAATTCTTCGTACAGATTGGAATTGACGAACTGTCCGTAGCGCCACACCAGGTACTTGGACTTAGAAAGAAGATCCGAGAGATACAGTAGTTAGATTTATAATAATATACGCAAAATTCCTGCATTGATGTTCCACACACGGAACACTACAGTGAGCCACAAAAACTATCATCGTGTTCAGCATAGGCTTCCACGATGATAAGCGGCTCACTTCCGTCGTGTGTCAGTCACATCACTGCAGGAATTTTGCGTTATCATCATAAACCGCTATGGAATGTAAGGCAGAGAGCGGGTATATTATGACAATCCTACTAATCCCTAATTGTGCAATCTGCAAAAAAATCTACATGATTTTTTGGCTATTATTTTGACTGAAAATGATTGACTCTGACCGAAAATGATTATATTATGTGATTAAAGATGAACGAAGTTGATTGAAAATGACTGAGAGGTGATTTGATGCTGGCGGAAGAAAGATTCCGGGAAATTCAGAAATATGTGGAAAGCCATGGTACTGTGACAGTACAAGAGCTGACAGATCTTTTGAATACGTCAGAATCTACGGTGCGGAGAGATCTGACAGAACTTCACAAGCGTGGAACTCTTATCAAGGTTCACGGTGGAGCGACAACTGTTGGCACTTCCGTGAGGACAAGAGATGAAGAATTGTCGGTCAGACGAGACCGGAATACAGAAGAAAAACATAAAATCGCAGCATATGCAGCTGAACTGATAGAGGCAGATGATTTTGTATATCTGGACGCTGGAAGTAGTGTAGATCTTCTGATTGACGAATTGAATGAAGAGTCAGCTGTTTTTGTGACGAATGCGATCGGGCATGCGCAGAAGCTTTTGAAAAAGGGGTATGAAGTTCTTTTGATCGGTGGAAAATTAAAAGGTGTGACGGAGGCAATCGTCGGTGCGGAAGCATTGGAGAGTCTGAACCGGTACAATTTCACAAAAGGATTTTTTGGAACGAATGGAGTTCACCCACAGAGGGGGCTTACCACACCAGACAGTGAGGAAGCGCTGGTCAAGAAAAAAGCGATGGAGCGGTGTGCACAGTGCTTTGTACTGGCAGATTCAAGCAAAATCGGTCAGGTAACATCAATTACATTTTCTGATATGAAAGAATCTGAGATTCTTACAACAGAGCTTAAAGATTCTTCTTATAAAAAATATAAAAATATCGTGGAGGTTAAGTAGATGATTTACACAGTGACATTTAACCCGTCTCTGGATTATGTCATCGGGGCGGAAAAATTGGAACCTGGAAAAATCAACCGGACAACGAGAGAAAACATTTACCCCGGAGGTAAGGGGAATAATGTTTCCGTGGTACTTTCAAATCTGGGACATAAGAGTAAAGCACTCGGATTTGTATCAGGATTTACCGGAGAGGCATTGGAGAAGATGTTGGACGATTTTGGCTGTTATACCGATTTTATCCAGTTGGATAACGGATTTACCAGAATCAATGTAAAAATCAACGCCGGTGAAGAGACGGAAATCAACGGTCAGGGACCAAGGATCAGTGAAGAGGCCATCGGAAAGCTTTACGAAAAACTGGATGCACTGACCAAAGGAGATGTACTTGTTCTTGCGGGAAGTATTCCGAATACCTTGCCGGAAGACATTTACGAACGCATCATGGCAAGACTTGATGGACGTGGGATCAGGATCGTGGTAGACGCAACAAAAGATCTCTTGATGAATGTCCTGAAATACCATCCATTTCTTATTAAGCCGAACAACCATGAGTTGGGAGATATGTTCGGGGTTCAGCTTGAAACAGATGAAGAAATCATCGAATATGCAGGAAAATTAAAAGAAATGGGTGCAAGAAATGTATTGATTTCCATGGCAGGCGATGGAGCCATTCTTTTAGATGAACATGGAAAAGTTTACCAGGGTAGACCACCGAAGGGAGAGGTTCTTAATTCCGTCGGAGCGGGAGATTCCATGGTAGCAGGATTTGTCACCGGTTATCTCAATACCGGAGATTACGAGAAAGCATTTGAACTTGGAATTGCAACTGGAAGTGCCAGCGCATTTGAGTATTGGCTGGCAGAAAAAGAAGATGTAGTGAAACTGTTGGAGAAGGAACCTGAATTATACGGATTGTAGGAGGAAAAAGAATGAAGATTGTAGATCTGTTAAAGCGGGAAAGTGTAGAACTGAACGGCAAAGTTACATCAAAGCCGGAGGCGATCGAGAAGATGGTCGCACTTATGGCTGCCGGAGGGAACCTGGCAGACGTGGAAGCCTATAAGAAAGGCGTATTTGCAAGAGAAGAGGAAAGTACAACAGGAATCGGAGAAGGAATTGCGATTCCACATGCCAAGACAGCGGCAGTAAAAGCACCGGGACTTGCAGCTATGGTCGTAAAAGACGGGGTAGATTATGATTCACTGGATGGAGAGCCGGCGAAGCTCATTTTCCTGATTGCGGCACCGGATACAGAAGACAATGTGCATCTGGAAGTGTTAAGCCGTCTGTCCATGCTTCTTATGGATCCGGATTTCAGAACCGGACTTATGGAAGCGGAAAATGTAGACGCATTTTTCAAATGTATTGATGAGACAGAGAGAAAGAGATTCCCGGAAGAGTATGAGACGGAAGAAAAAAGCTCAGAAAATACATCAGATGAAACGCAGGTAATGCATACAGTGCCGGAAAAGTCAGGATATCGGGTGCTGGCAGTTACCGCATGTCCGACTGGAATCGCACATACTTACATGGCGGCAGAAAGTCTGGAAAATAAAGCGAAAGAAATGGGCATCACGATTAAAGTTGAGACCAATGGTTCCGGTGGTGCGAAAAATGTGCTGACAGCTCAGGAAATAGAAGCTTGTGATTGTATTATTATTGCAGCAGATAAAGATGTAAAGATGGCAAGATTCGATGGCAAACCAGTCATCATGACAAAGGTGGCAAATGGAATCAGCAAGGCTGAGGAACTTCTTAATGAAGCCACCAGTGGAAATGTAAAGATATACCACCACGCAGGCGGTGAAGATGAAGAGGGCCAAGTAGCAGATGAGAGCCTGGGCCGTAAGATTTATAAGAGTCTGATGAACGGAGTATCCCACATGCTTCCATTTGTCATTGGTGGAGGAATTTTGATTGCATTATCCTTCCTTGTAGATGGAGCGAATGCAGGAACTTCAAGCTTTGGTAGTGGAACACCATTGGCAGCATTCTTTAACAAAGTAGGGAATACAGCATTTGGTATGATGTTCCCGATTCTGGCAGGATACATTGCCATGGCGATCGGAGACAGACCGGCACTCATGCCTGGTATCGTCGGTGGACTTCTTGCAAAAGCAGGAACTTCCATTTTCCTTCCGGAAGAACAGTGGGTTTCATCAGGATTCTTTGGAGCACTGATTGCCGGATTTGTAGCTGGATATCTGATGTTACTGTTAAAGAAGTTGCTTGAGAAACTTCCAAAATCATTAGAAGGAACAAAACCGGTACTGTTATATCCATTCTTTGGAATTTTACTGATGGGTGTGATTATGATCTTCCTCGTAAATCCACCAATCGGAGCATTTAACACATGGCTGAATAACTGCCTTGCAAGTATGGGAGAGTCCAGTAAAATTCTTCTTGGTGCAGTACTTGGAGGTATGATGTCTATCGACTTCGGAGGTCCATTTAACAAAGCAGCTTATGTATTTGGTACAGCGGCAATCGCCAGCGGACAGATAGATATTATGGCAGCAGTTATGATCGGCGGTATGACACCTCCAATCGGAATTGCACTTTCAACACTGTTTTTTAAGAATCGTTTTACAAAGAGCGAACAGCAGACAACGGTCACGAACTTCATTATGGGAATGTCATTTATTACAGAGGGAGCGATTCCGTTTGCGGCATCTGATCCACTCCGCATCATTCCACCTTGTGTCGTTGGCTCAGCAGTAGCAGGAGCATTATCCATGGCATTTGGTTGTGGATCCAGAGCACCTCACGGTGGACTGTTTGTAATCGGTATTATTGAAAATGCACCGATGTTCCTTGTGGCACTTGTTATCGGAGCAGTCATCACAATGGCAGGAATCGTACTTCTGAAAAAACCATTAAATACAGAAAAATAAATGAATTGTTGTTAGTAAAAAAGGTATTAAGTATAATTGAGTCAAAAATGAGAAAAGGAGATTAAAACGATGAAAGAATTTAAATATGTAATTACAGACGCAGAAGGAATCCATGCAAGACCAGCAACTATGTTAGTAAAGAAAGCGGCAGGATTTAAGTCCGATATTAACATTGAGGCAGAAGGAAAAAAAGTGAATGCAAAAGGAGTTCTTGGTGTTATGGGACTCGGCGCTAAAAAGGGAGCAGAGATTACAGTAACTGTAGATGGTGAAGATGAAGAAATCGCAGCAGCAGAGCTTGAAACATTTTTAAAAGAGAACCTGTAAGAAGCATTTCTTTTTGGAAAGCACAGAGGAATGGATTATTAAGAGAATCTTGAAAACAGGAGAGTCGGATCATGATGATTACTTTAGAAGGTAAAAGTGTATTTGGCGGGGTTGCAATTGGCAAAATCCAGTTCTATAAGAGAAATGAGATTACGATAAAGAGAACCCGTGTGGAAGATGTGGAGGCGGAAGTAGAACGCTTTCGGAATGCAAAAGCAAAGACGTTAGAACTGTTAAAAGGATTATATGAGAAAGCATTGGAAGATGTGGGAGAGGCAAATGCCATGATTTTTGAGGCGCATCAGTTAATGCTGGAGGATCCGGACTATGTAGAGTCAATTGAAAATATTATTCGCACCCAGGATGTGAATGCAGAATATGCAATCGGTGCGACAGCGGACAACTTTGCAGCAATTTTTGAAGCTATGGACGATGCTTATATGCAGGGAAGAGCAGCAGATGTCAGAGATGTCTCAGAGCGGCTCCTTCAGGCATTATCCAGTCAGAATGAAACTGTTATGGTGATGGATGAACCTGTGATCATTGCAGCAGATGATCTGGTGCCAAGTGAAACTGTTCAGCTTGACAAAGAGAAGGTGTTGTCCTTCGTGACCATGTATGGCTCTGCTAATTCTCATACGGCGATTCTTGCAAGAACCATGAATATTCCGGCAGTGATCGGTCTTGGTGAAGCATTGAAAGAAGAATATGATGGTAAGGTCGCAATTGTAGATGGAGTAGATGGAAAAGTCTATATTGATCCGGATGAAGAGACTATGGCTTCCATGCAGAAAAAGCAGAAGAAAGATCAGGAACAGAAAGAACTTCTGAATCAGCTCAAAGGCAAAGAGAATGTGACAAAGAGTGGCCAGAAAGTGAATGTCTACGCCAATATTGGAAACCTGGCAGATGTAGGAGCAGTCCTTAAGAATGATGCCGGCGGTATCGGATTATTCCGAAGTGAATTTTTATATTTGGAAAGTGATACTTATCCGACAGAAGAGCAGCAGTTTGCAGTATACAAAAAGGTTGCTGAAACGATGGCCGGGAAAAAGGTCATTATCCGTACTTTAGATATCGGAGCTGACAAGCAGGTAGATTATTTTAAACTTGATAAAGAGGATAATCCGGCACTTGGATATCGTGCAATCCGAATTTGCCTGACAAGACCTGAGATTTTTAAAACACAGCTTCGTGCGCTCTATCGTGCATCCGCTTATGGACAGATATCTATTATGTTCCCGATGATTATTTCGGTAGCAGAAGTAAAGAAAATCAAAGAAATCGTCGAGGAAGTCAAAGCAGAACTTCGCACAGAAGGAGCAGCTTTTCGGGAAGATGTAGAACTTGGAATTATGATTGAGACACCGGCAGCAGTTATGGTAAGCCGTGAACTGGCGAAAGAAGTTGATTTCTTCAGTGTCGGAACAAATGATCTGACACAGTATACACTGGCTATTGACAGGCAGAATCAGAAGCTGGAGGATTTTTATGATTCTCATCACCCGGCAGTACTTGCTATGATCCGTATGGCAGCAGAGAGCGCTCATGCAGAAGGAAAATGGATCGGTATCTGCGGAGAACTCGGAGCAGATGTGACTCTGACAGAGACATTTTTGAAAATGGGTATTGATGAATTATCAGTAGCTCCGGGAATGGTTTTGAAAGTCAGACAGAAAATCCGGGAAGCAGAGTAGAAATAGGATATGTAAAATGAAAGACTGCTATTTTACGAACCCCCAATTCGTAAAATAGTAGTCTTTTTTTCGCCTTTTTATGCAGTGTACTTCTGCCTTTTGCTACTGGTATCTTTTATATTTCTGTAGTATAATGATAAAACGCGAAGAAAGCGAAGGAGTATGAAACAATATGAATTTACTGACGATGGAACACGTCACAAAAGCATATACAGACCGTGTGCTTTTAGATGATGTGGCTTTTGGAATAAATGAGAATGAAAAAATCGGAGTCATCGGAATCAATGGTATGGGAAAATCTACACTTTTGAAAATTGTGGCTGGTGTGGAGGAATACGATTCCGGAAAGCTCAGTATGGGAAATACGGTAAAGATATGTTATCTGCCACAGACACCGGTGTTTGGAGAGGAAGAGACGGTACTTCAGGCAGCAGTGCGTGGAATCATCAGTGATACAGATCAGTGGACGATGGAAGCAGAGGCAAAATCTATGCTGAATCAGCTTGGGTTTTCAGACTATGAAGAAAAGATGTCGCATATGTCCGGAGGACAGAAGAAAAGAGTGGCACTTGTGAACGCTCTTTTGACACCGGCAGATATTTTGGTACTGGACGAGCCGACGAACCATTTGGACAACGCGATGTCTGAGTGGCTGGAGGAGTATCTGATCAGGTTTAGGGGAGCAATTCTCATGGTGACGCATGACCGTTATTTTCTGGACCGCGTTGCAAATCGGATCGTGGAGGTAGATCATGGAAATCTTTATAATTACCCGGGAAGTTA
The DNA here is from genome assembly GCF_025150245.1 of Dorea formicigenerans. Classification (NCBI taxonomy): domain Bacteria; kingdom Bacillati; phylum Bacillota; class Clostridia; order Lachnospirales; family Lachnospiraceae; genus Dorea; species Dorea formicigenerans. The sequence continues at coordinate 2,003,208 of NZ_CP102279.1, read as the reverse complement.
TTCGGAGTTTGTAAAACTCAAAGAGGAACGCCAGAATATGGCACTTGCTACTCAGAGAAAACGAAAGAGTCTGTTGCGTACAGAGCTTGAGTGGCTGAGCCGCGGTGCGAGAGCGAGAAGTACAAAGCAGAAAGCGCACATTGACAGGATCAAAGCCATGCAGGAGATGAAAGATATCCAGGAAGAACGCCGTGTTGCTATGGATTCGGTGGCATCCCGAATGGGAAATAAGACGATTGAAGTGTCCGGACTGTGCAAATCCTATGGGGATAAAAAACTGATTGATAATTATGAGTATATTTTCCTGAAAAATGACAGGATTGGAATTATCGGACCGAATGGTTGTGGAAAGTCCACACTTTTGAAGATGATTTATGGAAATGTGAAACCGGATGTCGGCACGATAGAAATTGGCCAGACGATCCGCATGGGGTATTTCTCGCAGGAAAATGAAGAGATGGATGGTAAGATGCGTGTCATCGATTATGTTAAGGAAGTAGGAGAGTATATCCAGACTTCAGATGGCAGGATCACAGCTTCCCAGATGCTTGAAAATTTCTTGTTTGATGGGGCAATGCAGTGGTCACCTATTGAAAAATTATCTGGTGGTGAGCGGAGAAGACTGTTTCTTCTGCGTGTGTTGATGAGTTCGCCGAATGTTTTGATCCTGGATGAGCCGACCAATGACCTGGATATTCAGACACTGACCATTCTGGAAGATTATCTGGATCGATTTGATGGAATCATTATCATCGTATCCCATGACCGTTATTTCCTGGATCGTACTGTGAACCGCATTTTTTCTTTCGAAGGAAATGGAGTGATCCGTCAGTTTGAAGGAGGATATTCAGATTACCTGATCCGCAAAGAACTGGAAAGTCCGGAAAGCGGGAATGCTTCTGCCAGTCTGAAAGCACAGAACGCTTCAAGTGGAAAAGATAATTCAGAATCAGATGAAAATGAAAATAATTCTGCAAATTCGCAGGACGCATGGAAACGTAGAGAGAAAAAGCTGAAGTTTTCCTTTAAAGAACAGCGCGAGTTTGATACAATTGATGAAGAAATTGAAGTACTGGAACAAAAGATTGCAGATCTAGATAGCGAGATGATGAAAAGTGCAACGAATTCTGTGAAACTTGGTGAGCTTATGGTGAAGAAAGACGAGACAGAAAAAGCGTTGGAAGAGAAGATGGACCGATGGGTTTATCTGAATGATCTGAATGAACGAATCTTGAATGGTGAATAAAGGAGGAACAGATATGTGGACAAGGGAACTATTGAAACGTAATGCAAAAGAAATATTTAAAAGAAATTACTGGACTTGTGTTGGTGTGTCACTTGTACTTGCGGCGCTGACCGGAGGCGGCAGTTCTGTTATCGGAAGAATCGGAGGAAACAACACCAGTGTTTCTTATCATCATTATGGAAGTGATTATTATTATGGAGATTCTGCCAGAGGTTTTATGATTTCTATGGTCGTGGTGGCAGTTACGCTGATCGTAATACTTGCAGCTGTTGCATTTACGATTTTTGCAGGAAATGTATTTAAAATTGGCGGATGCAGTTTCTTTATTAAAAATCGTACCATGACAGGAACATTTGGAAATCTATTAGATGGATTCAAGTCCGGACATTACGGAAATGTTGTAAAGACCATGTTTTTTTATGATTTGTATATAGCATTGTGGTCATTGTTATTGGTGGTGCCTGGAATTATCAAATCCTATGAATATCGGATGGTTCCATATATACTGGCTGAAAATCCGGGTATGGATTCTAAACAGGTATTTGAAATCAGCAAGCGAATGATGAATGGACAGAAGATGGAGACATTTATATTGGACCTTTCATTTATTGGCTGGGCGCTCGTGGCAGGTATTACGTGTGGAATTGCAGGTGTATTCTATGTGACACCATATGTAAATGCAACAAATACAGAGTTATATGCATTTAATAAAGTTCAGGCGTATAATGAAGGATACATTCGATAGCAGCGGTCAGAAAAAGAATCCGCAGTGAAAATGAAGACAAAATAAAAGCTGCTGTAAATTCATGGCATATCATAGGTCATGAATTTACAGCAGCTTTTTCTTATAATAGAAAATTGTATTTCCGATGTGACTATTTGGAAATTGTATATTCGATTATATTCATCAGATCACGGGTCAGCATATCGGAATCCAGCTCGGGTTCCATACATTTTTGTTCCAGTATATATTTGACACTGGCTACAATGATAGTGTTGATCATATTGATATTCTTAGATGTAAGTTGGTTATCCTTATCTTTGATCGTGAGAAGAAGCTTCATGCAGCGTTCCTGGATATTCTTTCCATAATACATGTCCATGAGGTCCGGTGAGAGTTTGTCAGCTTCCTCCGGAAATAATTCATAATACCGCTTAAACAGACTGCCAAAATCCTGTCCATGTTTCCCGAAGAAAAAATTATAATAAATCTTCGGATTCTTTAACATAGATTCTACGAAGAATCTCCATACAAAGTAAAAATTCTCAGTTGAATCCCAGTTCTTACTGCTCAGCCTTGCAAGCGCTTTGCTATATTCATTAAAATGCTTCATGGAAGCGAGAAGAATCAATTCGTTTACATCTTTAAAATAGAGATAAATAGTGGAATTATGAAAGCCGGCTTTCTCGGCAATCTTACGAACAGATACGTTATCAATGCCATGTTCATCAATAAGTTCTTCTGCGGCCTCGATGAAACGAATCGTATTCTCACGCTGTAATGCTTCTTTATTATTTCCGCCCATAATTATATAATCCTTTTCCTGAAAAATCTTTTTAAACGATGTCTCTATCATAGCATATTTTGATGATAAGTGAAAAATAAAAATTGAAATATATAAAAAATTGTATAAATAAAATTTCCAATAAAAATTCATATTGAAAAATATTTGAAAGATATTGACAAGCGAAAAATGTGTTGTTACTATAAATGCATGGCAATAAGTACAAGCGCGCTTATTATAGGGGAACCATGTAAAAAGAGAAAAGAGGAATAAAAAAGATGAGCAAGATTTATGACGTAATTGTTCTGGGTGCAGGTCCTGCAGGATTAGCAGCAGGTCTCTATGCAGGCAGAAGCCGCCTGTCTGTTTTGATTGTTGAGAAAGGACAGGACGGTGGACAGATCTCAATCACAGACGAGATTGAGAATTATCCAGGACAGGTTGTGGATCAGCCAGAATCTGGTCCGTCTCTGATCGCACGTATGACAGAGCAGGCTAAGAAGTTCGGAGCTGAGCGAGTATCTGACACAATTAAAGAAGTATCACTTGAGGGAGAGGTAAAGGTGCTCAAAGGTGAGAAAGGTGAGTACCAGGCAAAGAATATCATCATTGCTACAGGTGCTCATGCAAGACCGATCGGTTGCAAAGGCGAGGCAGAGTTCCTTGGAAGAGGAGTTTCTTACTGTGCAACTTGTGACGCGAACTTCTTTGAAGATTTTGAAGTATATGTAGTTGGCGGTGGAGATTCCGCGGTTGAGGAAGCTATGTATCTTACAAAATTTGCAAGAAAAGTTACAATTATTCACAGACGTGATGAGTTACGTGCAGCGAAATCCATTCAGGAGAAAGCTTTCAAGAACGACAAACTTCACTTTATGTGGGATACAGTTGTTGAGGAAGTTGGAGGAGATGGAATCCTTTCCTGGATGACAGTTAAGAACGTAAAAACCGGTGAAGTTACTAAGATTGAAGCAGATGAAGACGATGGAATGTTCGGAGTATTCGGATTTATCGGCACAATTCCTAATTCAGACATCTTCAAAGGCAGCGTCGAGATGGATGAGAGAGGATACATCCCAACAGATGCAGATATGCACACCAATATCCCGGGTGTATACGCAGCCGGTGATGTGCGTGTGAAGAGCTTAAGACAGGTTGTTACAGCAGCCGCTGACGGAGCAATCGCAGCAGTTCAGGTAGAAAGAAGCATGGCTTAATCAGGCATTCCGTTGGCTTACTTGAATGAAATTATTTGTAATAAAAGAACCATAGAAGAATGTTCAAAGCAAAGTATGGTTCGATTCAGGAGGATTTTTAAAATGTTAGAAGTAGATAAGAATACATTCCAGACAGAGGTTCTGGAGGCAGATGGTTATGTATTTGTAGACTTTTTTGGAGATGGATGTGTTCCGTGTGCAGCACTTATGCCAAAGGTACACGAGTTCGCTGATACATATGGTGACAAATTAAAATTTACATCTCTTAACACAACAAAAGCACGTCGTCTGGCAATTGGTCAGAAGATTCTTGGCCTTCCGGTTATGGCTATCTACAAAGATGGAGAGAAAGTAGATGAGCTTGTGAAGGATGATTGTACACCGGAGACAATCGAAGCGATGATCAAGAAATACATCTAAGATTTTAGAGGTAATTCTTTATCATATACACCTTAATAATATTTAATAAAGAGAAAGGAGAAGAATAATTATGGCTATTCTTGAAGGGAAAAAAGCAATAATTATCGGAGACCGTGATGGAATTCCGGGACCAGCTATCGCAGAGTGCGTAAAAACTGCTGGTGCTGAAGTAGTATTTTCATCTACGGAGTGTTTCGTCTGAACGAGCGCAGGCGCAATGGACTTAGAGAATCAGAAAAGAGTAAAGGATTTCGCTGATGAATACGGCGCAGAGAACTTAGTAGTAGTTCTTGGTGCTGCAGAAGGTGAAGCTGCAGGTCTTGCAGCTGAGACTGTAACAGCAGGAGATCCGACATTCGCAGGTCCATTGACAGGGGTCCAGCTTGGACTCACAGTATATCACGTTTGCGAGCCTGAAATGAAGGCAGAGTTCGATGAGGCAGTTTACGATGAGCAGGTTAGCATGATGGAGATGGTACTCGACGTTGACGATATCGTTAGCGAGATGAGCGCTATCCGTGACGAATACTGTAAATATCTGTAAGATTATTGATCGTAAGTATTAAATATTAAATAATTTGACAAGACGCATATTATGTGAAAATATGTTGTCGTAAAGGGCGGAGTTCACCCCTCCGCCCTTTTGTTAAAGAAAGGTGAAGGTGGAAAACAATGAATAGTGTAATTAAAGGAGCAAGTTATGTCTTAGCACATACTCCTGACATGGTTTTATATAATGGAACAACTCAGACAACAGAGAGAATCGTAAATCCAGATTCAGAGTACTTAAAAGAGGTACCAGAGCATCTTCGTTCATATGAGGATTGTGTAGCTTACTGGCCAAACCAGACATACATCGGAAATGTACATCCGGATGAGCTGGCACAGGTAGAGGCTCCATGGTATGACAAGAAGATGGAGAATGCAAGCCGTTATGGAAAATACGGTGAGATCATGCCTGAGGAAGAGTTCTTATTCCTGGTACAGATCAGTGACCAGTTTGAAGTTGTAAAACTGGAGAAGAACTTCGTAGAGAAGTACAAAGGTCAGTTTGCAGCAAACCCAATCATTACAGAAGATATTTCATCCCAGATCGAAGACGGTGTAGAGCTTTCCGAGATCGAGGGATATGTAAATGATGAGCACGCAGAGGGACTTTACTTCAACCACGAGCTGGTTGGATGTGTAAAACGTGCACATGATATCGATCAGAACTTAAGCGCACACGTAATGCACGAGAACTTAATGAGTAAAGCAACAAGTGTACTTGCTCTTCTTTATGCAGTACGTAACGCAGGAATCGAAAAAGCAGATGTAGAGTATGTTATTGACTGTGCAGAGGAAGCATGTGGAGACATGAACCAGAGAGGTGGCGGTAACTTTGCAAAGGCTGCAGCAGAGGTTGCAGGACTTGTAAGCGCATCAGGATCAGACGCAAGAGGATTCTGTGCAGCACCGACACATGCACTGATCGAAGCAGCAGCATTAGTAAAATCCGGAGCATACAAGTGTGTAGCAGTAACAGCCGGAGGTTGTACAGCAAAACTTGGAATGAACGGAAAAGACCACATCAAGAAAGGTCTTCCAATCCTTGAGGACTGCCTTGGTGGATTCTGTGTAATCCTTGCAGAGAACGATGGAGTAAATCCGGAGATCGACCTTAGCATGCTTGGACGCCACAGTGTAGGAACAGGTTCCGCACCACAGAACGTAATCGGAAGTCTGGTAGCAGATCCGCTTGACAGAGCAGGAATGAAGATTACAGACATCGATAAATACTCACCAGAGATGCAGAATCCGGATATCACAAAACCGGCAGGAGCTGGAGATGTACCGCTTGCTAACTACAAGATGATCGCAGCCCTTGCAGTTAAGAGAGGAGAGCTCGACCGTAAAGAGATCGGAGAGTTCCCTGCAAAACACGGACTTACAGGATGGGCACCGACACAGGGACATATCCCATCAGGAGTACCATATGTAGGAGTTGCAAGAGAGGACATTCTGGAAGGAAAGATCAAGAATGCAATGATCATCGGAAAAGGAAGTCTGTTCCTTGGAAGAATGACAAACCTGTTCGATGGAGTATCTTTCGTGATCCATGGAAATACAAAGGCACAGGAAGAAGCTGCAGCCGGAGTATCTGAGGATGAAGTAAAGGGACTCATCGCTAAGGCAATGAAAGAATTCGCTGCTACTCTGATAGCAGAGTAAGGGGTGGTAAAGATGGCAAATGTAGAAAAGATGATCGCAGAAACATTCCTGGAGATGGCACAGGGTCTTGAGAGCGGAAGCTATGGAAAGAGACCAAAGATCGCATTAACCGGAATGGGAAGCGAACATGGAGAAGAGAATGCCATGAAAGCAGCCCTGATGGCAGCAAAAGATGGCGTTGATGTATATTATATCGGATCACTTGAGGCAGAGGGAGTTACAACAGTAAAAGTTGCAGATGACGAAGAAGGCCACAAGAAGATGGAAGAGATGCTTGCAAATGGAGAAGTAGACGGAGCAGTTACCATGCACTTTCCATTCCCAATCGGAGTATCTACAGTAGGACGAGTAGTGACACCGGCAAAGGGAAGAGAGATGTTTGTAGCAAATACAACAGGAACATCCAGTGCAGATCGTATCGAAGGTATGATCAAGAACACAATCTACGGAATCATTGCAGCAAAAACATGTGGAATTGCTAATCCAACAGTCGGAATCCTGAATGTAGACGGAGCACGTCAGACAGAGAAAGCTCTCAAAGAGCTTCAGGAGAACGGATATGATATCACATTCGCAGAGTCTGCAAGAGCAGACGGTGGATGTGTCATGAGAGGAAATGACGTACTTCAGGGAACACCGGATATCATGGTAACAGATTCCCTGACAGGAAACATCCTGGTAAAAATGCTTTCATCCGCAGCAACAGGTGGAAGCTTTGAAGCAACTGGATACGGATATGGACCAGGAATTGGCGAAGGATATGAGCAGTTAGTCATGATCGTATCAAGAGCCAGCGGAGCACCTGTTATTGCAGGAGCAATCCGTTATGCGGCACAGCTTGTAAGAAATAAAGTATTTGAGGTAGCAAAAGCAGAATTTGCAGCAGCAAAAAAAGCAGGCTTAAAAAAGATCCTGGATGCAAGAAAAGCAGCAGCAAAACCGGCTGCAGCAGAGGAGGATGTAAAAGAGCCGCCGAAGGAGATTGTAACAGCACAGATCGCAGGAATCGAAGTAATGGATCTTGAGGATGCCGTAAAAGCATTATGGAAGATCAATATTTATGCAGAGAGCGGAATGGGTTGTACAGGACCGATCATTCGTGTATCAGATGCAAACCTTGAGAAAGCTCATGAAGAGCTTAAGAAAGCCGGATACATTAATTAATTATAGTGAGAGGTCATATAGTTGGCAACAACTTAAAAACAGGGAGAAAGCTTGGAGAAATCCGAGCTTTTTCTCTACTATAAAGATAGTAACTGAATCGTATTTACAAAATGAATTAATGACAGAATATTTGCGAAAAAAGATAAAATATGATAAACTATAGTAAAACATACTATATTAAAACGCATCTGAGTGAAATGAGATGTTAAGAAGGGAGACGGCAATCATGTGGGAGCTGGAAAAAGCAATATTGGTAACGAATAACGACAGAGTGTATGAGAAGTATAAGGATCAGATGAAAGTGATTCTTCTTGATGGGTATGAAGACGTTCTGATTAAGGTGAGAGATCTTGTCTATGATAAGCATGTGCTTCTGACACATCCGCAGGCATCCAGCCTGAAACCGAATCAGACACCATATCGATCGGTAGTTGTATATCCGAAGGGCGAAGAGGATAATATAAAAGATATCATGCTGATCGACAAATGCATTCAGGTTTATCAAGAGTGGCAGGATATCGCACCAAGTCCAAAGAGTTATCAGGAAAAGGTGGCGAATGATTTTAAGACAATCGATTTATCGGTGATTGACAATATTATTCCAAGAATTAGTTAGAAAAAGCAGGTAAGAAAAAGAATAGGCGGTGGAGCAATGCTGGATAATAAAGAAACAACACAGAATTACTTCAAAGGTTTAACGAGAAAAGATTATATTGAAAGAGTATGTAAAATTATGGAGAAAGATGGGGCTGAAGATCTTTCTATTCGTAGAATCGCGAAGGAGCTGGGCTGTTCGTCAGCTGCATTATACCGTTATTTTAACAGCAAGTCGGAACTGATGTATTATGTCAGCCTGAATACGCTGGAGGGATATATTATCCGTCTGAATCAGGCGGAAAAAACCTGGAGAGGAGTATGGGATATCTATGTGGGTGTGTGGTATTGTTACAGCCAGGAGGCTTTCCGACATCCAAAAGATTATAATAGACTGTTTTTTGAACATACGAATGAATATTTGGGTGGAGCTATGAAGGAATTCTATCAGATGTTTCCACAAAATATTAATGAGGCAAACAAATTCTTTTCAGAGATGCTTGGAACAGCAGATTTCTGGGGACGTGATTTTGAAATGTGTAAAAAATGCATGAAAGCAGGGGCAATTTCTGAGGAGAATGCGCTTATTTTAAATCGCATGTCCTGTATTTTGTATAAAGGATATTTTAAAGGAGTGATGGATGACGGGATTGAAGAAGATGAAATCGAAGAAAGAGTTCATTCATTTATAGATGATCTCGATATAATCGTTAAGGCACTTGCGTCAGAATTGCAGGGATATGACGGATATTTTAAACAAAAACGTGAAAAGAATGATAAAAAATAGGCAATCTGCACAAAAACATCTATAGATATTTTGTATTATTGACGATATTTATAAAAGGGGGTTGCGCATTTAAAAAATGTGTGTATAATTAGAACTATCAAAAGCAATTACTTACATGGAAAAAAGTTATCACGATTACATTTTTTGAAAGTAAACATAAAAAGCAAAAAAAGATATTTTTTTACTTATATGTTATCATGATTACATTCCGCGCGCTTGAGGAATTTGTAAAAGAAAAATTGCCAGCTTTCGGAAATGAAAAACGTGATTATATTTTAAGTGTTAAGTTATCGCGATTACAAATCATAAGGAGGGAATTTGTATGAAACTAGAACTCGGCAAATTTGAGATCAAGGACATCCAGTTTGCAGACAAATCATATGTGGAAAATCACGTATTGTATGTAAACAAAGAAGAGGTGGAAGCACTTGTATTGGAGGACGACAAGCTGATCGGATGCCATTTGGAAATTGCAAAACCTGGTGAGGCAACAAGAATCACACCTGTTAAGGATGTCATTGAACCACGTGTGAAAGTGAGCGGCGGAGAGATTTTCCCAGGAATTATCGGAAAGGTATCACCACAGGTTGGATCTGGAAGAACACATGCTTTAGATGGCTGCTGCGTAGTTACAGTCGGAAGAATCGTTGGATTCCAGGAAGGTGTTATTGATATGAGCGGACCGGCTGCAGAATATTGCCCATTTTCAAAAACATATAATCTGTGCGTAGTCATTGAACCAAAGGATGGATTAGAAACTCATGTATATGAGAAAGCAGGACGTATGGCAGGATTGAAAGTAGCTACATATCTTGGGGAGCTTGTAAGAAATCTTGAGCCAGATGTAATTGAGACATATGAGACAAAACCAGTATTTGAGCAGGCAGCACAGTATCCTGATCTGCCAAAGATAGGATATATACATATGCTTCAGTCACAGGGACTTCTGCATGACACATATTATTATGGTGTAGATGCAAAACAGATCGTTCCGACATTCATGTATCCAACAGAGATTATGGATGGAGCAATCGTATCTGGTAACTGTGTGGCTCCATGTGATAAAGTTACAACATATCATCATTTCCACAATCCGGTTATTGATGAATGCTACAAACATCATGGAAAAGACATTAACTTTATGGGAGTTATCCTTACAAATGAGAATGTATTCCTTGCTGATAAAGAGAGACATTCCGATATGGTTGCAAAATTCTGTGAATGGCTGCAGTTAGACGGAGTTCTGATTACAGAGGAAGGTTATGGTAACCCGGATACAGACCTCATGATGAACTGTAAAAAGGTTGAGAGAGTAGGTACAAAGGTTTGCCTGATCACAGATGAGTTCCCAGGAAAAGATGGTAAATCAGCATCTCTGGCAGATACATGTGAAGAGGCAACAGCACTTGCATCATGTGGACAGGGAAATGCAACACTGATGTTCCCAGCTATGGATAGAGTAATTGGAACTCAGGAATTTATTGAAAGCCAGATTGGTGGATGGGCTGGATGTATCAACGAAGACGGATCTTTCGAGGCAGAGCTTCAGATTATCATCGCATCTACAATCGCAAATGGATTTAACAAACTGGCTGCAAGAGGATACTAAGAAGGGGGATTCAGAGTTATGGCAAAATATAAAATCGTTCATTATCTTAATCAGTTCTTCGGTGGAATTGGTGGAGAAGATAAAGCAGACTTCCAGCCGGAAGTAAGAGAAGAAATTATAGGACCTGGTATGGCACTGAATGACGGACTGGGCGATGATTATGAGATTGTTGCAACAGTTATCTGTGGTGACAACTATTTTGGAGAAAATCTTGATAAAGCAACAGATACAATCGTTGAGATGGTAAAGAAATACGAGCCTGATATCTTTGTTGCAGGACCTGCATTTAATGCTGGACGTTATGGTGTTGCTTGCGGTACAATTTGTAAAGCGGTTGAAGAGCGACTCGGTATTCCGGTACTCTCTGGTATGTATGAAGAGAACCCTGGAGCTGATATGTTTAAACAGGATGTAATCCTTGTAAAGACAGGTAACTCTGCTGCAACTATGAAAAAAGCAGTTCCACAGTTTGTAACATTGATTAAGAAACTGGCTACAGGCGAGGAGATTCTTGGACCATCAATCGAAGGATATCTTGAGCGTGGTATCCGTGTGAACTATTTCGCAGAAGAAAGAGGAGCAACTCGTGGTCTTAAGATGCTGCTTAAAAAGATAGCAGGAGAGCCATTTGAGACAGATCTTCCTATGCCGAAATTCGACCGTGTAGAGCCAGGAAAAGCAATTGAAGATCTTAGCAAAGCAAAGATTGCAATCGTTACATCTGGTGGTATTGTACCAGTTGGTAATCCGGATCATATCGAGTCCTCTAATGCGACGAAGTTTGGATGGTATACAATGGAAGGCATGGACAGAATGTCTAAAGATGACTATATGACAATCCATGGTGGATATGACAGACAGTTCGTACTGGAAAATCCGAACCTTGTAATCCCACTTGATGCACTTCGTAAATTACAGAAGGAAGGCGTATTTGGAGAATTATATCCTTATTTTGCAAGTACAACCGGAACTGGAACAGCTACAAATTCAGCAGCCAAATTCGGTGATGAGATTGGTAAAAAATTAGTTGAAGAGCATGTAGATGCAGTTCTTCTTGTCAGCACTTGAGGTACCTGTACACGTTGCGGTGCAACGATGGTTAAAGGTATTGAAAAATACGGTATCCCAGTAGTTCATCTGTGTACAGTTGTTCCGATTTCCAGAACAATCGGTGCGAATAGAATTATCCCTGCTGTTGGTATTCCTTATCCACTTGGAGATCCAACTGAGGGTGAAGAAGAGTCCTACAAGATTCGTGAGAAACTTGTAAGAAGAGCATTCAAGGCTCTTCAGACTCCGATAACAGAGCAGACTGTTTTTGAAAAAGATGAGTGGTAAGTCATTGACATAAGTATACATTGAGCAATTACCGGCTTATATGCCGGTAATTGCTCATAAGAAAAGAAATGAATGAAAAGGGGGCACATTATGGGTAGTGCGGAAAAGGTGAGTTGGAAACGAGTACTGATACTTGCGGGAGCAATCATTGCATTTACAATTGGATCCGGTTTTGCAACAGGTCAGGAAATCATTCAATATTATACAGCATATGGAGTAAAAGGATTACTTGTAATTTTGGTATTCCTGGTAGCTTTTCTTTATTACAATTTTAACTTTGCAAAAGCAGGTGCAGAGCAGAAGTTTGAAAAAGGAAATGATGTATACAAACATTTTTGTGGAAAGTATGTAGGAACTTTCTGTGATTATTACTCCACATTATTCTGTTACATGTCCTTCTTCGTTATGGTAGGAGGAGCATCCTCTACACTTCATCAGGAATATGGACTTCCGGCATGGGTAGGAGGAGTCGTTCTGACAGCACTGGCAGTGATTACAGTTGTAGGTGGACTGAACTCCATGGTTGATGCCATCGGTGCTGTAGGACCGGTAATCGTAGTGCTTTGTATTGCCATTGGAGTTATTACATTAATTCGTGATGGCGGTGATGTTGGAGCTGGATTGGATATTATTAAAAATGCAGCTTACGAAGGCGCAGCGAATGGGGAAACAATTAAGAGTGCAGGATCCAACTGGCTTGTTTCTGGTTTATCATATGCCGGTTTCGTGCTCCTGTGGTTCGCAAGCTTTACAGCAGCACTTGGTTCTAATAATAAGAAAAAAGAATTAAATTATGGTATTATCGGTGGAACAGTTGCAGTTTGTGTGGCAATTGCAGTAGTAATGTTCGCACAGATTTCAAACATTAATACTCCGATGATTGGAAGTAGTGATACATTTGTATGGAATGCAGATATCCCAAATCTGATTCTTGCAGCTAAGATCTGGAAGCCATTCTCCGCTATCTTTGCAATTATTGTATTTGCAGGTATTTATACAACAGCGGTTCCACTCCTTTATAATCCAGCTTCTAGATTTGCAAAAGAGGGAACATCACAGTTCAAGATTCTCACTATTGTTCTTGGAGTTCTCGGTTTAATTGTAGGATTATTCCTTCCATTCAGAGTATTGGTTAATATTATCTATGTATTAAATGGATATGTTGGAGCAGTTTTAATTCTCTTTATGATTTACAAGAACATCAAAGATCTGATGAATAAAAAGAAAGCAAATTAATATAGGAATTGCCGATAATAGGGGCGCTGAGAAATCAGCGCCCCCTTTGTTGCCTGGAATTAAAAAGTGATTGACCACAGAGAGATTAAAGAATATTTGGAGAAAATGAATAGAATAAATCGATAATTAACTGTGAATTATTGAAAAAATCTAACAAAACGATTGACAATAAGCGCGCTTACTGTTATAATCTTGACATAAACAATAAATAAGCGCGCTTATTAAAAAATGTATCAATGTCGTTCATAGAGCCTATCTATGAATCAGAAAAGGAGGACAATCACATGAGACTGGAGATTGGCAATTTCTATGTTAAGGATATCAAGTTTGGCGACAAGTTATCCTTTGATGACGGAGTGCTTACAATTAATAAAGAAAAAGCACTTGATTTTATCCGTGAAGATGAGAGAATCACGGAGGCAGATCTTTATATTGCAAAACCTGGAGATAAGATCCGTATGTGTCCGGTAAAGGAAGCAATCGAGCCTAGAGTAAGATTGGATGGAAGAGGACTTTTCCCTGGATATACAAGTGAACTTGCAAAGGCAGGAGATGGAGTTTTACATGCATTAAAGAACTGCAGCGTACTCGTAGTCGGAAAACACTGGGGAGGTTTCCAGGATGGATTGATCGACATGAGTGGTGAAGGACAGAAATATACATACTTCGGTTATTTGAACAATATTGTACTCGTAGCAGATACGAATGAGGATTTTGAGAAGCATGAGCAACAGAAGAAGAATGATGCACTTAGAAGAGCAGGACATAAACTTGCAGAGTTCATCGGACAGTGTGTAAAAGAACTGACACCGGAAGACACAGAAGTTTATGATCTTGAGGCGATGATCAAACGTAGTCCGGAGATTGAAAAGCTTCCATCTGTTGTATATGTTATGCAGCCACAGTCTCAGATGGAAAATCTGGGATACAATGATCTGGCATATGGCTGGGATATGAACCGTATGCTTCCAACAGTAATGCATCCAAATGAGGTACTGGATGGCGCTATCGTATCTGGAAGTTTCATGCCTGTATCATCAAAATGGTCAACATACGACTTCCAGAACACACCGAATATCAAGGCTCTTTACAGAGAGCATGGTAAGACAATTAATTTCCTCGGAGTAATTATGTCAAACCTGAATGTAGCTTTGGATCAGAAAGAACGTGCTGCACTTTATGTAGCACAGATTGCAAAGACACTCGGAGCAGATGGTGCGGTCGTCGCAGAAGAAGGTTATGGCAACCCGGATGCCGACTTTGTAGGATGTCTTGTTGCGCTTGAGGATGCCGGTGTTAAGACAATTGGAGTTACCAATGAATGTACAGGACGTAATGGTACATCTCAGCCACTTGTAACACTGGATGAGAAGTGTGATGCAATTGTATCCTGTGGAAATGTATCTGAATTAATTGAATTGCCTCCAATGGAAACAGTACTTGGAGAACTTCAGTCGTTAGCAAGAGACGGTCTGTCCGGTGGCTGGGCTGGAGATGAGATCTTAGGACCTTCAGTAAGAGAAGATGGATCCGTTATTATGGAGAATAACTCAATGTTCTGTGGTGATCAGGTAGTTGGATGGTCCCCGAAGACAATGAAAGAATTCTAAGGAGGGCAATAGCGATGAAAAAAGCAATCTTATATATTAATCAGTTTTTTGGTCAGATTGGTGGAGAAGAAAAAGCTGGTATTGAACCAGAAATCCACGAAGGTCAGATTGGACCAGCAATACAGCTTGAAAAAGAGTTAAATGCAGAAGTTACCCATACAATTATCTGTGGTGACAACTATATTGGTACCAATACTGACGCTGCAGTTGCAACAATTCTCGGAATGCTTGAAGGTAAAGAGTTTGATATTTTCCTTGCAGGACCAGCATTTCAGGCAGGACGTTATACCGTTGCATGTGGAACAATCTGCAAGGCAGTAAAAGAAAAATTTGGTGTACCTGTTGTAACATCTATGAACGAGGAGACGCCAGGTGTAGATATGTTTAAAAAAGATATGTATATCTTAAAAGGCGGTAATATTGCTTCAAAGATGAGACAGGATGTAAAAGCAATGGCAAAAGTTGCCAACAAGCTTCTTGCAGGTGAGTCGGTTGGCTCCGCGGATGAAGAAGGATATTTCCCGAGAGGAATCCGTCATCAGGTATGGCTTTCAGATGGAAAACCGGCATATGAGCGTATGGTAGATATGCTTGTTAAGAAATTAAATGGACAGCCATTTGAGACAGAGCTTCCGATTCCGAAGCTTGATCGAGTACCGATCGCTCCTGCTATCAAGGATTTGTCAAAAGCAAGAATCGCACTTCTGAATACCGGTGGTATTGTACCTGTAGATAATCCGGATCATATTCAGTCAGCATCTGCAACACGTTGGGGACGTTATGATGTGTCAAATATGGAACGGTTAAAAGGTGGAGAGTTCAAGACAATTCATGCTGGATTTGACCCTGCAGCAGCAGACGCAGATCCAAACGTTATTACTCCGATTGATGCATTGAAGGTATTAGAAAAAGAGGGAGTTTATGGAAGCCTCCATCCATATTTCTATACAACAGTAGGAACAGGAACAACTGAGGCAGAGGCTGCCAGAATGGCAAAAGAAATCATTCCATATCTTCAGGAAGATCATGTTGATGGTGTTATCATGGTTAGTACTTGAGGTACCTGTACACGTTGCGGTGCAACGATGGTAAAAGAGGTTGAGAAGGCTGGATTCCCAATCGTACAGATGTGTAATCTGGTGCCTGTAGCTAAGACAGTAGGATCTAATAGAATCGTACCTACAATTTCTATTCCTTATCCACTTGGAGATCCAGATACTCCGAAGGAAGAGCAGTGGAAACTGCGTTATCACAGAACAAAGGTTGCTCTGGAGGCTCTGGCAACGGATATTAAAGAGCAGACAGTATTTAAAGTATGATAACTGTTCGATGATTTAGAGTGAACGGGCAGATGGTTATACATCTGCCCACTACTATATCTGGCTTAGTTTGATGAAGGAGAATTGAATATGGGAGAAAAGAAAGGTAAGAATACAGTTTTTTATGTATCACTGATTATCGTCGGCATTATAGCAGTCTGGTCAGTTGCATTTAATGATAGTTTTACGGTAGTAGCTAATGCGGCATTTAAAGTTTTGACCACAGATTTTGGATGGTTATATCTGATTTCTATGATTATATTCTTTGGCTTTATTGTATATTTTGCATTTGGAAAATATGGAAAAATTCGTTTAGGAAGCGATGATTCCAGACCGGAATACAGTAATATAACATGGTTTGGACTTCTATTTGGATGTGGAATGGGAGTTGGTCTTGTATTCTGGGGAGTAGCTGAGCCGCTTACTTATTATCTGAATCCGACAGATGGAATTGAGGCAGCATCTCAGGCATCTGCAAACTTTGCATTTGAGAATTTCTTTATGCACTGGGGAATTCTTCCATGGGCAAACTATGCAGTTATCGGTCTTGCACTTGCATACTTTATGTTCCGTAAGAACAAAAAAGGTTTGTTAAGTGTTATGCTTGAGCCGTTAATTGGTGAGAAGCTTGCAAATGGATGGCTTGGCAAGGTTGTTGATATTCTTGGTGTATTTGCGACAGTTGCAGGAGTTGTAACATCTCTTGGACTTGGAACATTGCAGATTAATGCCGGATTTAATTATTTATTTGGTGTCCCAATCAATTTAGTAGTAGAAATTATTATTATTATAATTGTATCATTTCTTTATATTGGATCCGCAGTATCCGGGCTGGATAAAGGAATTAAGATTATTTCTGATACAAACCTTTATGTTGCAATCGGACTTTTGGCAGTATGCTTTATAGTGGGACCAAAAGTAGAGACTTTGAATGCATTTGTAAATGGTATGGGTCAGTATATCGGTAATTTTATTCCAACTGCACTTAAGATTAATTCTTATAGTGACAATAGTTGGTTCGGAAGCTGGAGATTGTTCTACTGGGCATGGTTCATTGCATGGGCACCGTTCGTTGGAGTATTTGTAGCACGTATCTCTAAAGGACGGACTATTCGAGAATTTGTACTTGGTGTAGTACTTGTACCGACAATTGCTTCCTGTATTTGGGGTGCAGTATTTGGTAACCTTGGTATCAACCTTGGAGAAAAAGGTCTAATGGCGATTGAAAAGCTCCAGGAAGCGGTAGCAACACCGGAGGTTGGACTTTTCGTAGTGCTTGGACAATATCCGCTTGGATTTATTTTATCACTGGTAGCCTTGGTATCCTTGTGTGCATTCTTTGTAACATCTGCAAATTCAGGAGTTTATGTATTGTCTATGCTGTCAACGGACGGTGCAATCAATCCTCCAAATGGCAGAAAGATTCTCTGGGGAGTTATCCAGTCAGTTATGGCGATCGGACTTCTGATGGCTGGTGGATTGAAACCGCTTCAGACAATCTCACTTGTAGCAGCGTTCTTATTTATTTTTGTAATGTTTGGAACGATTGCAGCATTTATTAAAGTGTTGAAGGAAGAAAAGGCATAGTGAAAATGTTTTTTTCAAAATAATTAAATACAAAAAGCTGAAGAAGGAATGTGTGGAGCATTCTTGGATATATCAGGTGAGAAAAAGAGCTGAAGAATTCGAATCCTTCAGCTCTTTTGATTAAACAATTCTGTAAAACGACAATGTTTGTATATGGGTTTTAATAAGTGTTTTTAATCTAAATCAATATTATAGGATGTAAGCGCTCTGCGGATAAACGAAACAGTTGTCGCAGTCGCTTCTTCAATTGTCAAATATTCAGAGTCTTCCCGTAATGTCTCTAACATACCACGATAAAGCATAATATTCATTGTTGCCAGATTGTGAATGTCTGATTCCGGGAGAAAAATATTCTCTTTATTCAAAGAATCAGTCAATGATAAAAATTCACGTTCTGAGAAATTAGCAGATGAAAGCATATTTTTGTAATTTGCAGCATCTTCACTCCAACTTTCAGGAAAAATATCATAATAAGCGTGAAAATAGTAGGAAAAATCCCAGTTCGTATCTGCATGCTTAAAAAATAGCAGCCAGAAAATGTCTGGATGTGAGAAGGAGTGGAGACAGAAGCATTCCCAAATTTTCAGATATCTTTCAAGTGGCCTTGTAACCGGTTCTAAGTAGGCTGGCAGATCCTTAGCATATTGATCCAGATATTTCATAGCTGAAAAAATTCTCAGTTCTTCAAAATCTGAAAAATAATGATAAAGAGTCGCACTGTTATAGCCGGCTTTTTCTGCAGTTTTACGAATAGACAAGCTGTCGATGCCTTCTTCTTCAATGATCTCCAATGCAGCATTGATGAAGTAGCTCATAGTTTGCTGTCTGTACATTTGTTTACGATCTTTTTGTTGCATGAAAAAATCCCCCAATAAAAAGTACTAAGACAAGCCTGCCCTAGTCATGGTATTTATTATATATGAAATACACGAAAAAAGCGAGTAAAATTGTTTGAATTAGTGGAAAATAGTAGATGAGATATAGTAGATATGTTAACAAAGAAAACGACGAACTCTGCCATGGTTTGCCGTTTCCTTTGCTTAATTAAAGAGTAATAGTGATTCAGATAATATTGAAATTATTTGGCTGCTTTTTCGGCAAATGTAGTCGTTACCAGTTTATCGTACGGTGCACGTGTGTCAAGTTCTTCTGCGCTTTCCAGAATGTCCTGTAAAAGTTCAAAACTTTTTTTCTCAAATATGAGGTTATCTTTCCATGTGTCCTGTTCATAATAACGGCTCACAATTGTTTCTATTGTATTAAGATTTGTTTCTTTAAACTGAGGTGCAATTGCTTCTGCAATTTCCTTTGGTGTATGTTTCTGTACATAATCCATACCTTTTTGCAATGCATCTGTAAATCCTTGAATTACATCTGCATTCTTCTCGATATAACTTTTCTTTGCTGAAAATGCAGTATAAGGTACATAGCCGCTGTCTGTACCGAGAGAAGCAACTACATATCCCTTTTCCTCTTTTTCCAAATTTGTGGCTCCTGGTTCGAACTCAACTGTAAAATCAGCATTTCCTTCTGCAAATGCTGCTGCTGTAGAGCCAAAATCAATGCTCTGATCTATAATCAGATCTTTCGAAGGATCAATCCCATTTTGCCTTAAAATATACTCAAATACCATTTCTGGCATGCCACCTTTTCGTCCACCAAGTACTTTTTTATCTTTCAAATCAGTCCAATGAAAGTCGGGGATTTCTTCTCTTGCTACTAGAAAATTTCCTGCACGTTGTGTAAGTTGTGCAAAGTTCACGACATAATCATTGGCTCCTTCATTGTAAGCATAAATTGAAGCTTCAGACCCCATAAATCCAATATCGGCGGTTCCGGATATGACTGCGGTCATGGTCTTATCAGCCCCAAATGGAACTCATTGGTTAGTGCAAGACTTATTATAAAAAATTCACTTCTTTCACAGTGGAGTCTTTCGCCACATGTATATCTGATACAATGGACCGCCAGAATGCTCTGCGGTTCTCCAAAGAGAGCTTTGCATACATAGAGCGGAAGTCTGACTGTATGATTTCATTTACATAAGAGACGTCTCGTTCTATTTCTGGCTGGATAGCCAACGCTTCTTTTAATTCGTATTCAATTCGAGAGTATTCTTTGTTATAATATTCCCATTCCACACGACCTTTTTGAAACAGGAGATTTAATCGTTCCAATTCTGATCGGAGCTTCTCCGGTGTCTTTATTTTCTTTTCTTTCTTCTGCTTTTCACGTATCTGTCCGGAACGGACGTGGTATCTCTGATATTCATCTTCCAAATGCTCCAAAAGATAAGACTCCACAAGATTCTGACTGAGCCTGTGCCGGTAATTGCAGTGATTATCCATGTAAGCTTTGTTGCACCGGTAATAGCAGTACGTGCGTTTGGCACCGGTCTTCCGGTTAATAATAGAAGAGCAACCGCAACCGGACAGGAGATTGTT
Organism: Dorea formicigenerans; assembly: GCF_025150245.1. Taxonomy (NCBI): domain Bacteria; kingdom Bacillati; phylum Bacillota; class Clostridia; order Lachnospirales; family Lachnospiraceae; genus Dorea; species Dorea formicigenerans. The sequence goes on along the minus strand of NZ_CP102279.1, from coordinate 1,982,921 downwards.
ACAATTTGGGCAGTAAATCAGTCCGGAAAACAGGTATACTCTATTGGAACGGTTGACTTTAATGTTTTTGTCGGAAATCTTTTGTAGTCTATCCCAGTCCTCAGTTGACAAGTAAGCAGGGCAGTATGGAGCTCCGCGGTAAGTACCTTTGTAGAATTCGCTGGACAGAAGCGTCCTCATACTACTGTAACTGAAATCCGGATCATAATTTTCCTGGATATATTTCAATGCTCCGGTCTTGCTCTGGTGCTTGAAAAAGTATTGATAGAATGCGTTTACAGCCTCTTCACGTTCAGGATCCTTAATCATACATTTGACTCCATCGACAGTACCGGACTTATAGCCGTATCCCATATTGGCATCACCGAAGATTAACTTACCTTGCCGGATAGAGGCTTCGTTGACGAACTTGATACGTTCACTGGTAGTATCAACTTCATTCTGGCCAATGGACAGAACGACGTTAAGCTGCAGTCTTCCATCTCTGGTCTCCATGTTGATGCCTGGCTCACTGGTAGAGATCCAGCGAACGTGATATTCGTCCAAGATATCCTGGACTTTGTAGAAGTCAGACAGATTACGGAACCACCGGTCAAGCCTCCAAAAGAGAATAACATCTATTTTCCCTGCTTTCACATCCTCCAATAATGCATGGATAGCTTTTCTCTTTTTCAATTCTTTCCGGGCAGTCTTACCTTCATCAGCATAGACTCCTGCAACAACCATGTTATGTTCCCTGGAATAAGCTTCCAAATATTCTCTTTGTGCTTCCAGGGATTTTCCGTGCATCATCTGCTCTGCAGTAGATACTCGGATATAGATAGCACAGCGTTCTAATTTCATGTGATCACCTTCCTTAAGTATATGTGCGACGTCGCACAAATTTGCGTATAAAAAATACACCTGTACAGGTGCCAAGGAAATGTGATACAATATTCTTGTTCAGGGAGTATTGTACGTGCCTCGGCACTGTATAGTATTCATTAAGCCGTTCCTGTTGGCGCAGGAGCGGTTTTTATTTATTCTTTTAAATTTTGTTGTTCTCTTTCAATTTGTTTAATACTTTTCTTTGGAGTTGGTAGATCTTCAGGCATAGTGCCTCCCAGATCTTTGATTGTTTGGCGAACCTTTTGACCAACATCAAAATGGGTTTGATTAGCCTCTTCTTTCCCAATAATATGATCACGTCGAAGCTTTTCATCGGTCTGTGTTGCACGGAAAAGATTGGCTGCTAATTCGGTGCTCCCCATGTGATCCAAAATCTTCTGGTTTTTCTTTAATCCTTTTCGAGCATGTATTTCTTTTACACCTAATCCGCCATATAATCCCTTGTATCCTTTGTTTTGAAAAATAGCATAGTCTCTTGGGTCGCTGATACCAGCCATTTTTGCAGCTTCAGCAAGAGATTTATTATGTGAAATCATTTCACCACGGATTGCTAATCTCTTTTTCTCTTCAGTAAGATTATCAAAGTTTTCAATTAACTCTTGCTGTCTGGTTTTAACTGCAAAATAAGTCTGGCCAAGAGCAATTACCTTTTTACGAGAATCACCATTTTGTACAATTAAATAACAAGCGTATCGGGATAATTCGATATCACCAATATCTTTTGTAGTTGCGCCGGCTTTCACGATTTTGTTGACCTCAACAAAATGGTCAGATATAGGATTTCCACTGTTTTGACAAGAACTTTTTGCACGTTCGATTACTTTAGAAAAATTACGCCATTCCGTATACTCTAAAGCGACTTGTAACTCGCGCGCATACCAAAATTCTTCACCTGATTCATTTTCGTGTTTGATAGAGTCAAAAAGTGATTCACTATAATTTGCACGTTCTTCATCAGATAATGCATTTCCGATAACTCGATCATGTAATTCAGTTAACTTACTTTCAAAATCGTCCATATTTCTTCCTTTCTCTGTGTGTATTGTGAACTTGTAAGTACCCCTTACAAGTTGAAAATTGACATATTTGTATAGGTGACGTACAATATATCTAACTAGACAACTGGGAATAGTTATAAATTATATGTAATAGGCAAGTTACTTACTCCGGCCAAGAGACAAGGTAGCTTGCTTATTTTTTATAGTTTAGAATCACTTGACCATTTCGGTGATTTTGCCGGAATGGTATTTACTTCAGCAGATTTGCAACACAAATCTTAAGGTCACCATAGATCGTAACTGTAATTTCATCATCAAAGGAGTATTGGGTGGAATCCTCGGTACCTTCAAATGAATATACCTGTACAGTGCGTTGCAATGGATTGACAATCCAATATTCACGAACACCTGCAGTACGATACTTAAAAAGTTTTGTCAGATAATCCATGCGCTGACTGCTCGGAGAAACAATTTCAATGATGAAGTCCGGAGCTCCCTGGTATCCTCTGTTATCAACCTTGGAAGAATCACAAATAACAGAGATATCCGGTTCCACATAATTGCGGTCGTCTTCATTTAAAAATACAGCAAACGGAGCAGGGTAGACTTTGCATGGTCCACCATTCTTTTTGATGTAATCTCTGAGAGTAGCAGAAAGTTCCATTACAAGTTCCTGATGCATCGGACTTGGTGGAGCCATATCATAGATCTGTCCGTCAATTAATTCCGCGCGCTGTCCCTCCGGGAGAGCATAGATGTCATCAATCGTATATGTGTTTGATTTTGGCAATGGCATAAGATTCACGTCCTTTCATAATAGTGTATGGTTAAAGTATAACCAATTTGATTGGAAATTTGTCCAGCCGGGCGACAACTCCGGCATTTCTTTAAGACCACAAGGGTGTGATAGCTGCCTTTCTATCCTTGGACAATACGTATGCCAACGGGGTGGCGATTTCTTTTTTTATTCAGCTTTTGTCAATTTTACTTTCGTAGTTGTACCGGCCATAGAGACTTGATAGGAAAGTTCTCTATCTGCATCAGAGTATGAGAAGTCTTTTGTATCATCAGTTGATGCAAGCATAGCATTATCAGTCTGCTCTTTATTTCTATCAGATGTCCAAGTGTAGTCAGCTGAGTACTCTGTTGGAGCTGTATAGGTTCCTACCCAGTAGATAGAAGTTGTGTCACCGTTATCAGATACCCAATTGACAGTAATTGTATCGTCGGCAATAACAGCCTCCATCCAGGAACCGTCATTATCTTCTGATTTCCATGTCCCAGCTAAATCAACAGGTGCTTTTTCCTCTTCTTTTTTTGTTTCCTGTGTAGTTCCGTTTTGTTTGGAATCAGATTTATCAGATGAGCTTCCACCTCCACAAGCAGACAATGACAATGCCATTGTTCCGGCAATCAATAACGCTACAATTCTTTTCTTCATAAATTGTTCCTTTCTTTCTTCATTTGTAATTTGAGAATAAGCAAATCTAAGTAAGTTTTATATATAAACGCTTTCGCGGTTATATCTGTTTAAATACTGCCAAGTTCGGAATGAAATAGATAATATAATTATCTACAATCTTATATACTCCATACTTCTCACGATAACATGAGATACATTCTTCTAAGAATTCCTCAGTTACTTCCAGATATTCGGCAGTCTCATATCTGTTCGTACAGCCATGCTCATAGGCTCTAATCAGACCAGTAAGACCAATCAAGCGATTATATCCGTGAAATCTTGCTTGACGTTCTTGTTTACGGTTCTGTACGGAATCCATATCAAGAATATTTCCGACAGACGTTTCATGATGTCCAAGCTCTTCGGCAAGGGCACAGGTCTTTTCCAGAATGGTCATGTCTTCTCGGATGGCAATCTTGTTTCCCTTAATTCTTCCGTCACTTCCTTGGAGGGGCTTTTCCTTTACCAGCATTCCATCATTGTAGGCATTGTCTAAAAGTATTTCGTAAGGATTCAACCTAACACCTCCCTAGAAATTTTTATCATCCATAATATCATCATCGTGCTGGTTCATTTCGTCAGTTACTTTTATATCTGTACGTCCGTGAGCTGCTTGGACGGTAAGGGCTTCTTCCATCTGCTGATTGGTGAGAAGATTTTCTACATAAATGTTTACTTTATTTAAATTTTCAATAGATAGCTCTTTTAGTGTGGAAAACAAGTTTTCTATTGATACGACTTTTGCGGTATCAAATTTCGATACATCTATATTTTTTAAACTACTTAATTGGTGAAAAGGTGATGCATACATATCATTGACAGAAATTCCGAATATTTTGCAAATTTGGAAAAGAGTATCTATGTCAATGGAATTAACTCCATTTTCCCATGAAGAAATAGCATTATGTTTAACTCCAAGTTTTTCGGCAAGTTCTTTTTGAGTTATTTTATTTTTCTTTCTATAGTAAAGTAAATTTTTTGCAACTGTTTCTTTTATATTATCACTCATTCTGCCTCCTCCTTTTAATAGGATATTACCACAACTTTTTCATGAATACAAGAAAAAAACTTCACAAAACGTGAAAAAGATATTGACAATTCATAAAACATGACATAATATAAAAATAACTTCACGGAATATGAAGTTATGAATATGCGGACTGCATTGGAGCTGGGTTGATAGTTACAGAAGCATTAAAGCTCCTTTTCGAGGTGGAATGTTAACGGAGTTTCCCCGAAGCAACCAGTATAAGACAGAGCGACTATCTTATATCCAAGTTTTATCCACTTATCGGCTAATGCCTTAGAATGAAGCATTCGCTTTATAATATCACCTCCTCCCATAGGGGCGATTTGCAGTCCGCAACAATATTATAACAGAAAGGAGAAGTAAAAATGGTAGGACTTAAGATAAAAGAATACCTAGATGAAAATGGTATTAAGTACTCTTATTTATCAGAGAGAGCAGGGATGCCAATGAATATTCTTAGTCCGACGCTAAATGGAAAAAGAAAAATGAGCGCAGAAGAGTATTTTATGATTTGCGAAATACTTGGATTGCCAGCAGAAACATTTGCACCAGATAAAAAAGTGAGCAAGCAAAGTGAGTAGGAGGGGATATTTTGGAAGAGATGAAGAAGGAAATGGAAAAAATGAAAGACCAGATAAAGTCATTGCGATTACATTATCTGATCTTAAGCATTTGTTTTATTGTGACAACTATTGGTTTTCTGATTCGTTGTTTTTGGATTCAGCAATCTCTTTCTGGATTGTATCAACTGATTCCTTTAATGTATCGAGTTGTTCAGATGTTGTAGCGTTAGAAGCTTTTGTGCTCTCTAAGATTTCTGAAAGTATTTGAACTTCTGTGCGCTGTAAAGCAAGCTGTTCTTGTTCAGATGCAGAAGGTTTAAAAAGTGCAAATAAAGAAATGATGACGCCAATGATTGCTATCAAAGTATCAAATTTTATTTTTACTCGGTTATGACCTATTGGGATTGCGATGGTTTCAGGCAGCTCATATTCCTTTATAACTGCTTCATCTACAGTAACGCAGTCTTCATCTGAAACGAAACTAGAAGAGGTTGGGAAATCTTTCAGTACCTCTTTTATAAATTTGTTACTTGTGGAAATAGCGGATTGAGCTATGGAATTACCGAGAGTAGAAATGAATTCATCTACATAGAAATCTAAAGCAGTATGAATATAACGATTCCCAATTTCATTAATGAGATTTGTAGCAAGATTAACTACTTCAGAGAGGTTGTCATTGTGTGCGCTGCAGAGAAGTTCTAAGGCATCAGCAGCTGCAGATACAGCAGATTGGAAAGATTCATTGAGTTTTGGATTGGATAAATAGGCTTTAGACAGGGAGTTTTGTGTCATAGATGAACCTTCTTTCGTAATTTTATGAAAGAATTTTATCACAACATGAAAATATTTTCAATTATTGACGAACTAATCAGTGATGTGGGAGGTGAGTAAGGTGGCTGAAACAGTAGAAAGAAAACCATTTAAATCAATTCATATTGATACAGAAAAAGGAATCTATTTATTGAATGGCGAGGAAGTACCGATGGTAAGCCGTATTGATTTGGAATTTAATAATGGAAAATGGTCGCTTCTTATCACAAGAGATGAACTATATGTGCAGGAAGCGACCAAGGAGGAAAAAGCAATGCCGGGATATAACTTCAATCATTTTACTGGAAAGACAAAGGGTAAAGCTTTAAGAAAGAAAAAGGTTCGAGTGAAACGGAGTCACAAAAATAAGTATGAACAATATTCTAATAACAAAGAAACAGGGAGGTGAGTAAAGTGGAGAAATACATCGAAGCATTAAAGGGAATTTCCTATTTTGAATGGATTAAGTTACGGGAAGGTATGGACAATGAATTTAACCGGTTAATCGGTGAATCCAAGAGGAAACTCGAACTCACCGATGTGGAGCGTGTGGAAAAGACTATCCGTTCACAATTTGGAGCATAGAAGCGAGGTGAGTAGAATGCAACGATTATGTCCAGCATGTTTTACAGAACTTCCGGAAGAGGCAAATTACTGTCCTGTGTGTGGAAAGTGTATGAGAGATATTGTGGAGCAGACTTCGCAGTATGTAGGAGGTGTGCCGGTAACGACGGTAATTAAAATAAATGATTGTGCAATTCGCATTGGAGAAGAGAACGGATTAGATGCAACAAGTACAAACCGTACCACATAACTTATAGAAGAGGTGATGTATATGTCAAACAAACCGGATATGGAAAGAGTTATACAGGTACTTATATCCCTGCTGGAAGAGCAGGAGCATGTGGAGATTACATACACAATTGAGAAAGAAGAGGATAAAACCGCTTAGGCGGTAGAAAGGAGGACAAGCCCATGAGAGTTAGAGACTGGATAGCGGTAGGAATGATGATGATCGGACTGCCAATAGCTATGTTTCTTCATTGGCTGTTCATAGGGTATTAGGTATGAAGAAAAGAAAGTGGACAATGAAGAGGATTGTGGATGCGTTATTCGTGTTGGTAATCCTGGGAGACATTGCAACAATGATAATGTTCGTGATGATCTCCATCAAGATTCTGAAAATGCAGGAGGTGATCACATGGCTGATACAGCAAGCTTAAAAGAAATCTTATTCCGGAATAGTGCGGAGCAGTGCAAGGTGTGTGAAGCCATTCCATTTGAGGCAGTCGGACATCGGTTTGAATATGAAAAGTTCAAGATGCTCCATGAGGTTATTGAGGAAGCTGACCTGGAGGATGAGTACCAGGAATGGAGACGGGCTTACGGATATGTATAGGAAGGTGGTGAGGATATGGAAGATAAACAGAAGATTCTGGACCTTTTGTTACCTGCTCTTCAGGCGACTCGTAATCTATCTGATCTGGTAGAACTGGAGTACCGGGAAGACCGAGAGCTGGTGTATGCGAAGTTTGCAAGCGGGAATCAGAAGATTGCTAATGTGGCATGTGATTCCGGAACAGCACTGATCAGAGACGTGATCGGGCAGATCATATAAAAAAGAGCGCTCTCATAAGCCTGGCAAGGTGAGAAGCACTCTGGAAATTAGTCAATTTAATTATAAAAGAAGAAAGGAAATTAGTCAAATGATTAAAGCAATATCAAGTTCCATTTGCAAAGGAACAACAGGTTGTCAGGTTGAGATGAATGGAACAGGAGGAGAATTATTAAAGGAATATAGAGGAATTGTGGTGTCAATGCACGGTTCGCTTTGTCAGCATATGCCGACAGAAATGGCAAAAGAAGTTCTGAAGAAGATTACGACAGAAGCAATTAAACAGGCGGAGGAGAAATAATGTATTACAAAGAGTGTCCATTCTGTGGAGCAAATTTAGATCCTGGAGAATCATGTGACTGCCAGGAAGAGAGGAGCAAGACTTTTGGCAAAAGTATATATAGGAATCGGACCGGAAACCGGAGAGGAGATAGAGGAGGAAGAAGCGTACGATTATGCGCTGAAAAGATGTCTCTTCGGAACACCGCGAGATAAACAGGAGTTTAGAGAAATGTTGGTGGAATGGTTTTATTCCGGAAATTGGTTAGAAAAAGAACTGGAGGAAGCATAGATGAATGAAGTTATGGTAAATGAAGAGAGAGGAATGGCGGTAAGAAATTCGCAGACAGAAATGATGGTGAACAGACAGGCTCAGGAAGTACAGGCAGCCATGGTCATTGCAAAGAGATTTCCGAGAAATGAAGTGGATAGCTTCAACCGGATCCTGAGATCATGCCAGAGAAAATCACTGGCCGAGACAGCAACTTACGAATATCCGAGGGGCGGGGCAAAAGTAACAGGTCCTTCTATCCGTCTGGCAGAGGCAATGGCTCAGAATTGGGGCAACATTGATTTTGGAATCACGGAGCTGGAGCAGTCGAATGGAGAATCACAGGTCATGGCATACGCATGGGATCTGGAGACGAATACGAGACAGACCAAAATCTTCACAGTTCCCCATATTAGAGGAACAAAGAAAGGAAATATACCTCTTACAGACCCTAGAGACATCTATGAAATGGTCGCAAATCAGGGCGCCAGACGTTTGAGGGCATGTATCCTTGGGATCATTCCAGGGGATGTGGTAGAAGCTGCAGTAAAGAAGTGCGAAGAGACACTGATTAACGGAGAAGAAAAGCCGTTGATCGATTTGGTTCGTGAGATGTCCAATATATTTCAGAAAGAGTTTGGAGTCCCGCTGGAGGCAATTGAGAAATATATCGGCTGCAAGTCGGAAGCATTTTCTATGAGGGATTTGGTCAGACTTAGAAGAATCTACAGTTCCCTACATGATGGAATGGCAAAGAGAGAGGATTATTTTGAACTTTCAATCGCAGAGCCGGCAGGAGGAACAGAAGGAAATGTAAAGAATCCGTTCGAAGGAAAAGAAGAGAAACCTAAGCTGACAGGAAAGGGAGCAAAGAAGGATGAAGCTGAATCAAGATAATTATTATTCTGTGGAAGCTAATCAGCAGTTCTTTTCTGTATCACAGTACAAGGACTTCATGAAATGTGAGGCTATGGCGCTTGCTAAGATACGGGGCGAGTATCGGCCAGCAATGACCAAGGCCATGCTGACGGGCTCTTTTGTGGACACTTATTTTGAAGGAACATTAGACAGCTTCATGAAAGAGCACCCGGAAGTATTTACGAGAAAGAAGGAACTTCGGAGCGAATACCGGAAAGCAAATGAAATCATCCAGAGGGTGACAGAGGACAAGCTGTTCGCGCAGTTCATGTCCGGAGAGAAACAGCGGATCATGACTTTTGAAATGTTCGGAGTTCCCTGGAAGATGAAAATGGACAGTTATCTGCCAGGCATCTGTATTACAGACCTTAAAGTGGTAGTGAATTTCAGGTCGCTGCCGCTTTGGAGATATGACCTGCAGGGAGCAGTGTATCAGGAGGGCGTCCGGCTGAATACCGGGGAGCAGCTGCCATTCTATCTTGCGGTGGCGACCAAAGAGCGGGTAACGGACCTTGATATCTTCCAGATCACACAGCCGGTGCTGGATATCGCTCTCCGGGAAGTAGAAATAAATATTCAGCATTTTATGCGGGTGAAAGAAGGATTGGAAGATCCGTCTTGTTGTGGAAAATGTGATTACTGCAAAGGAATCAAAGGAGCGAAAATCAGAGACTACAGCGAATTATTGGAGGGAATAAGGTGAAATTAATCAAGATATTGAGTGACCGGATACAGATCCGCACCACTCAGGGAGAATTTGAGAATATCAGAATTAATGACCTGGTATCTATTTCTGATGATACTGTGGAGTTGGTCACAATGGTGACCTCAGTCACAGAGTCAGAAAGTGAAGCGGGATTTGCGGATGATGACGAACCCCTGCTCGGCGGAGTCGATATGAAGGTTATTGAGTGTTCTATTATAGGAAGTGTTCATGACGGAAAATTCAGCAATGCGATTGACAAGTACCCGGTTACGAACGTAAAGGTAGAAGAGATTACGGCAGAAGAATTTAAGAAGATGATTGCATATGCGAATGGCAAAGGGTTTCAAATTGGAAAATATGCTGCATATAACTGTCCAGCGTGGGTCAATGGTAATCGGTTCTTTCAGAGGCATGCCTGTATTGTTGGAAACACCGGTTCCGGAAAATCAGAGACAGTAGCCAAGATATTAGAGAATGTCAGCAAGCTTAAGGCAGGAAACATTGTAGTATTTGATATTCATGGTGAATATGCGCAGCTGTCATATGCACGGAACATCAAGATAGGAAAGGGTTTTACTTTTCCAGTATGGCTGTTTGGACTGTCGGGGATGACAAGTAATATCTTGAAGATTAAAGGTGAGACATCCATAGTAGTGATGTCGGCAATCCGGAAAGCTTATTATAAAATATGTCCAGGAGGAAGAGAAGACCGCCCGGTATATTTTGATTATGACCTGATGCTTAAGGAGCTGATCCAGATGAATACAGAAGAAATATTGACTGGAGAAATCTACAAGACCGGGGACAAGGCGGGAACGCCTAAGACTGTAAAAGGGGAATTCTACGGGAAACTGACCGGAGTAATAAACAGCATGAACGATAAGAAGCATGACCGGAGATATTCTTTCCTATTTGAAGAAAGACCGCAGGAATACCTGATTCAAGTCATCCATGACATTATGGACAATGATAAGCCGGTCAAGAATATTGACCTGTCAGACATTCCGCATGATGTAGCAATCCCGTTGATTGGAGTCATCACGACACTGATTTATGGAATACAGAGAAGCTTCCAGATATCAGATATCACGCCTGTTACATTGGTATGTGATGAAGCACATGTATATATACCAAACGGGATTCAGCTTTCTGCATCTGAGAGAAGAATGACAGAGACTTTTGAAGAAATAGCGAAAGAGGGAAGAAAGTTCGGAATCTCGCTGTTCGTTGCGAGTCAGAGACCTTCGGAACTTAATAAAACGATTATGGCACAATGTGCCAATTTCATTGTATCTAAGCTGAACAATGAAAATGATAAGAGCATGATCAAGGGAATGCTTCCGGACGGAAGTGAAAGTGTTGTGAGCACTACGACAACATTTAATCCGGGAGAGGTCCTAATCATAGGTGATGCGGTACCGATTCCACTTAAGATACAGGTAACTCTTGCAAAAGAACGTCCACAGTCCAAGACAATTGAGTTCTGGGATAAATGGAACAAGAAGGCAGAAATGAATCTGACAGAGGGGATTCGGGAATATGTAAGCATTTAAAAGGAGGTATGTAACTATGAAACACATTGATCTTGAAACATTTGCAAATGGTTCTTTTACTGCACAGGTGAACAGAGCCATTGAAGAAGTAACAGAGAACATTCAGAATCCGAATACAGATGCGACTGCAGCAAGAAAGATTGTCGTAACAATCGGATTCAAACCAAATGCAGAGCGGAACTTTGTTGCGACCGGAGTACAGACGAAAACAACGCTGGCACCGGCACTTGGAGCAGTCACTGCATTCAGCATGGGTAAGAATCTTCAGACCGGAGAAGTCGATGCTGTGGAAATCGGTAATCAGATTCCTGGTCAGATGTCTGTAGCAGATATTCCGGGAGTGACGCCTGGAGCTACTGTAGAAGTAGAAGGTAAAACAGTAGATACAGAGACTGGTGAGATTGTAGCTCAGCAGGGCAATGGTAACAAAGTAGTAGATCTTAGAAGAAAAGAAGCATAAGGAGGACTTAAGATGATGGAAGGATTAAAAGAAGCATTACAGTATATTACGGGTCTGAAAGCAGAGAGCATGGAGCCGAAGTTATTGGAGATTAATGGTGAGACGTATTGTACTAAGGATCTCACCAGATATCACAGATTCCCGATGGCAAGTTATCTTTCTGTAAATACATTAACAGCACTGGTGGATTATATCAAAGGAAAGCCGGAAGAATTGAGAGAATCTTCCATTCTTCATGTAGTGAGTCCAACAAAGGTCTTTCTGTTCTCAGGACTTATTGACGAGAGGAACGGAGAGTCATTGATGGCAGCAGGCGCAATTGTGAATGAATTCCGGTTTGATGATTATTATGACCAGGAACGTTTCCTGATTGAGCTGCAGGCGAACTTTGTGGAGACAGAAGACCTGACTACGATCATGCAGGTCGCCGGTAATATCAAATCCGGAACAACGGCTAATTATTCCGATGATGGCGTATCTCAGAAGACAACCATCAAATCAGGTGTGGAACTGGCAGATGTGATTGTGCCGAATCCGGTCAAGCTCAGACCATACCGCACATTTGCAGAAATTGAGCAGCCAGAGAGTTCTTATGTGTTCCGTATCAAGGACAGTGAGAGAGGACCGCATTTCAAATTGGTCGAAGCTGACGGCGGACTGTGGAAGAATGCGACCATGAAGAAAATCAAGGAATATCTGGAGTTCGAACTTGCAGAAGAATTAAAGGAGCATCACATTACAGTGATTGCATAGGTAACAAAAAGCACCGACCTTTTAAGGTCTGTATTGTATCACACATGTAACAATTAACAAGTCGTTCCCCTGCAGTGCTATGGATGAGGTATTGCAGGGGAGAAAGGAGAGCAGGCATGCAGTCAGTTACATTTCAGGTCCCTGGAAAACCACAGGGGAAAGCCAGGGCGAAGACTGTAAGGAATAAGTCTACTGGCAATATTCATTCCTATACTCCGGAGAAAGATATGTTGTATGAGAATTATATCAAGGCTCAGTTCCAGAATCGTGCAAATGGATTCTATCTGGAAAGAGGAAAGCCGGTGATGCTCCGGATCATAGCGAGATTCCTTCCACCGAAGAGCGTATCTAAGAAACGACAGCTGGATATGTTGGAGGGAAGGGAACTTCCACTTAAGAAGCCAGATATTGACAACATTGTAAAGGTAGTCGCAGATGCTCTGAATGGCGTTGCTTATCATGACGATACACAGATTGCCATGGTGATCGCGGCAAAGACATATTCGGCCATGGAAGGGCTGGATATTACAGTAGAGGAATATGTTGGATAGAGAGAAGGTGCAGTATGGCCAGACCCAAATTGAAAGGCCTTCTTTACTTTCCATTAGATATAGATTTTTTCGAGGATAATAGTATCCGAATCGTCAGAGCGAGATATAAGTCTGACGGGGTAATCATTTACCTGTATTTATTAACACAGATCTATCGGGAGGGATATTACATAACAACAGATGATGATTTCTGGTATATCGTTTCCAGTGAATTGGGAATAGATCTGAACAAGGTGAAGCAGGTCTTGAACTTCCTGCTAAAGAAGTCACTGTTTAATAACACACTCTTTAGTTCGGACAAGGTCTTGACCTCTGCCGGGATACAGAGACGGTTTCAGCTTGCTATAAAAGACAGAATGCGCAAGAGTAAGGAATCGTTAGAAGTAGGAAGGTACTGGCTTTTAAATAAGCAGGAGACAGAACCTTTTATTAAGTGCACTCTTTTTGAAGAAAATCCCGGAAATATAGGTGGTTTTTCCGGGAAAAACGAGTGTAATTCCGTGGAAAAATCCCTAAATAAAAGTAAAGAAAATAATATAAATAATAATATATTCCAGCCACCGGAACTGGAGAGAGCATTTCAACTGTATCTGGTCGTCCGTAAGAGTAATTTCGGAGAGATTCCTTCGGAGCAGGTACAGGCTCTTCGTGAAGATCTGCTGAAGCTGAGTGATAACCCGGAGGAACAACTGGCTATTGTGAAGAAAGCAACTGCCAGTGGCTGGAAGAGTTTTTACCCGAACAGGAAGCAAGAGAAGAAAAAAACTCAGAAGCAGAAGACTGGATTTAATAACTATACCAGTGGTCGTGATTATGAGATGAATAATCTCGAACGTAGTCTTCTGGGTATTTCGGAAGGAGGAGAACATGGCGGTAATTCGTAGTATCAGAGGCGGTACAGCCGGTCTGAATGAAGAAGAACGGCTTACAATTGCCAGGCTGTTAATTAAGGCAGGGTATTCCGTTAAGATTGGATATCGTGTGATTCCAGGTAATACAAAGGGCAAGAAAGAATATATCGTGGAGTATTGGGAGAAAGGAGAAGAATAGATGCTTACAGAAATGAGCTTAAAAGAAGCACTTAAGTATTTCATGAAAGGGCGAAAGGTCCTTGTGCTGAATGAATATGATGACAAGAGTATATCGGCAGAAAGGATAGAAGATTGTTTGCCGAAAGAAGCTAAGTATTTGGTAGATGTTCCTGCAGTACCAAATCCGGAGTTTGAACAGGCTGTACAGGATATGGTTGAGCCTGATCAGAATGAGAACGATACTGAAGGGGACGAACAGCTCCCCCCAGACCAACCGGAGAAGAAACTGGAAAAAGAAACGGTAGCAGCTCCGGGTAAGATGAGCAGGGAAGAAAAAAGTAAGATCATTCGTCCGTTGATCAAGAAAGGTCTGAAAAATAAAGAGATTGCCGAGCGTACAGGAATTCCAATCGGGACAGTTAATAGTCTGTCAGGAGCTATCCGGAAAGAGTTAAAGAATCCGGTACAGGCAGAAATAATTAAGTCTGGAAATAATTCTGACCGTCATAAATGCAGGACTTGCCAGTATCGCCACAGTGATGCAGGTGGTTGTGATTATTGCATCCACACCGGAAAAGAGAGAGTGTGTGATGTGGAAGTATGTGATAAGGCAGTGGTAGGAGAAAGATTGACGAAGAAATAGGAGGAATAGTGTTAAATGATGGGTAGATTGCAAGTAATTTGCACAACGGATCAGATAAAAGAAGCAAAGCGTAATGTTCAGAAGTATATGAGAAAACATAAAAGCGACGAAGATTTTATTGACAATATCAGTGATGATTTCGTGATGGGGTTTATGATTTCTCAGAGAATGGTATGGGACGATTATGATAATGGGACACAGCGAGAGAATGATGATTTCGGCAAGTGGATTCCATGCAGTGAGCGGTTGCCAGAGGATAACACGGATGCAATTATATGCTTTCACAACGGAGAAATTACAGAAATGAGATATTTGGGAAATAAAATCTTTCAAGGAATCTATAAACATACGACAAAAGCAATTGTTGCATGGATGCCATTGCCGGAACCGTATAAGGAGGGAGAAGATGAATAATCAACAAGCAATAGATAGATTGGTGAAACATCTTGAATGGGGCTGGTCTGAGAAAACAGTAGATGCTATTGAAATGGGGATACATGCACTGAAAGAAACTCAGTGGATTCCATGCAGCGAGAGGTAGCCGGAGGATGAAGGCTACATACTGGTATCATTTGAGTTGGAGGAAGTAAAGCCAGAAAGGACAGTTCGGGAAATCAGAGAGATTCGAACACCGGATCCGGAATCCGAAGAGGAGGAAGGACAACTTCCCGGTCAGATGAGCGATGAAGATTTGTCGGAAGTAGCGGAACACATGAAAGCAATGATGAAGATTTTGGAGAAATACAGAAAGGAATAACGAATGCCTATAGAAGCAAGACCTATGGAGCTGAAAGAAGCACAAGATTATATAAATACATATCATCGACATCACAAAGCAGCTCATAGAGATAAATTTAGAATTGCAGCCACAATAGATGGAAAAGTTGTTGGAGTGGTTCAAGTTGGCAGACCTGTATCGAGAGTATTGGACGATGGCAATACATTAGAAGTGCTTAGATTATGTACAACTGGAGAAAAGGATATATGTAGTTTTCTATATAGCAGAGCCGCACGAATCGCAAAAGAAATGGGATATTCAAAAATTATAACATATATTCTTGAATCCGAAAATGGCGCAAGCCTTAAAGCGTCTGGGTGGACTTGTGAAGCTGACGGAGTTGGTGGATCTAATTGGAATACGCCAAGCAGACCAAGAGAGATGGTAACGAATCAAATGAGTTTATTCCCAGAAAAACAAAAATATCCGATTAATGAAAAGAAACAAAGATGGAGTAAGCAATTGAAGTAACAAATAACAGCACCTTGACAATTGAGAGATTGCCGGAAACGTATAAGGAGGGCGAAGATGAATAATACAGAGCTTATAGAGCGTTTGGTGGAACTGGAACGCTCAATGGTTAAAAAAAGAGATGTTGATGTAAAAGCATTTGAGGAGAAACAAAAGCGAGAGCTTGCAGATTACGAGCTTAAGAAAACATGGGAATTAAACGGATATAGTCAGGCATTAGTAGATGTCACAGATATTTTGAGAGGAGAATCACAAAACGACGAAGGAGTTGAGGACGATGAGCGATAGCAAATGCCAGCGCCTCGATGCCATATCAGACCGTGACCAGATGGCAGACCGTGAACCTTGTGAGCACGCGAAGAGGTTTATGAAGCGGCCAGCGTATTATGGAGTGCTGAGATATCTGAGGCACAAGAATATCGATACAGGGGAGGAGATAGGACGTGGAGCAGGAAGTGAAAACAGAGAACGAACAGAAGAAGGAATACCTCCGGAGCTATAAGGATCATGTGAGAAGGGTCAACCGGATCTCGGAAGAAATCAAGGAGCTACGTGAAATGATGATGTCCACGAAGGCGATTAATTATGACGGCATGCCTCATGGATCCGGAGGGCAGGGAGATCTATCCGGAGAGGTGGCACGTATCCAGGGATTGATTGATGAACTCAAGAGAGAACGTGGACTGAGGATTATGACGTATCAGGACATTGCAAGGAGAATCAAGAAGCTTAGATCAAGGAATGAGGATGATGTATTGTTCTACCGGTATATCAAGGGTATGGAGTGGTATGAGATTGCAGAACAGATGCACTATTCTGAAAGATGGGTGTTGAAGATTCATGGAAAAGCATTGGCGCATTTGGAGCTTCCGGAAAAAGAGTTCATAGAAGTTCAGTAGTACATGTGATATTATGATATCGTCGAAAGACGAACGGAAAGACGATTTCCAATTTTTCAATTTCCTCAAGAAGTACATACAAAACCTAGAAGGGACGGCTTGGCAACAGGCCGTTCTTTTGTTGCATAATGTCGTATTTTGAGATATTATGAGGGTAGGTTTTAGGTACGGGAGGAAACGAGGATGCAGGATGCAATTGAAATATTTGGAAGAATGAGTGATGATTTGAAAGGTGCAATAATAACAGCTGTTTTTACGTCCATAGTTTCTATAATCGGATTTATTTTAACGAATAAGAATATGAGTAAAAATTTGAAAAATGAATTAAAGAAAGAAAAGACGACGTTACATATTCAGAAAATGTCAGAAATGCCATATGCTATATTGATCTTAATGGATAAAATGATAAAGAAGCCCGAATCTGAGGAAGTTTTAGATGACTTTAGAAAAATTATGAACACTGTTTGTGCGTATGGGTCGAAAGATGCAATAAAAATTGCTTCTGTCATGCAGAGTGAAAATTATAAAAATCAGAAGAATAATGTTAACATGTATAGGATACTATCTTTCTATTCGTTGCTTGTTACGCAAATTAAGTTTGATGTGACTAATATTGTAAACAGTCCAGAACTTTGGTTTAAGCTCAAAATAAATGATTATGATAAAATGCGTGATGAAATGATTAAAGAAAATAATAAGATTGTAGACGAACTAGATCTGAATGAAGATTTTAAAATCTAGGATATTAATGTGAAGATGGAATTTTAAGCACTCTTAACAGGGTGCTTTTATAATGCAATAAAACAGGAAAGAGAGAGGTGGTGACGTGTCAGATGTAAAAGAACAAATTAAAAATGATTACTTATCCGGTGTCTCTCCGAAGAAATTGTCTGAGAAGTACGACACCAGTCTGAATACAATAAAGAGCTGGATCAAGCGTTACGGCTGGTCAAAGCTCAAGAAAGAACGGGGTGCACCTTCTAAGGTTGAGGGTGCACCCTCTGTTGTACCCGTAAAAAGAAAACAGGGAGGACAGCCAGGGAACAAGAATGCAACAGGTCCACCGGGAAATAAACATGCTGAGAAGTTCGGGTTCTTTTCCAAGCACCTTCCGGAGGAAACATTATCCATTATTCGGGAGATGCCGGAAGATCCGTTAGATGTCCTGTGGGATCAGATACAGATTGCTTATGCTGCTATTATCCGGGCGCAGAAGATCATGTATGTCCGTGATCAGAATGACAAAACTAAGGAAATGACCTTGGATGGAAGTGAAGCTACCGGATATGATGTACAGCAAGCCTGGGATAAACAGGCGAACTTCTTAGCGGCTCAAGCGAGAGCTCAGAAGACTCTTGAGGGAATGATTAACCGGTATGAGGATTTGTTGCATAAGAACTGGGACTTTGCTACAGAAGAACAAAGAGCTAGAATTGAGCAGATTAAGGCTAATACAGACAGGTTAAAATCTGGTGGAAATGATGATGGAGAGGACGGTGTGGTGATTGTCAACGACGCGCCAACAGGTGAAGATATCGGACATTGTGATACCGAAGTATCTGGCAATATTCAACAACAGGAAAGTTAAGCACATCATCCTGACTTCCGGACGTGCCGGCACGAAATCCAGTTACGCAGCCATTCGGACAGATTATCAGATTGTATCAGATCCGCATGGTTCTGCAGTTGTTCTTCGTAAACACCACAATAAGCTACGGAAGACTGTGTACAAAGAAATGATTCGAGGAATCAACCGCCTCGGTATTTCCAAGAAAAAATTTGCGATTACAAAGTCTCCAATGGAGATTACGTACAAAAAGTATGGCACCACCATTTATTTTTCAGGTTCAGACGGCATTGACGATACCAAGGGTATTATCGATGAGGATAAACCAATCAAGCTTGTAGTGTTAGATGAGCTGACGGAGTTCTTTGACGATGGCGAAGGCGAGGATGAGCTGAGCAATATCGAAGCGACATTTGTCCGAGGTAACAGTAGCGGATTCCAAATGATTTATTTGTATAATCCTCCGAAGAATCCAAATGCACCAATCAATCAGTGGTGCAAGAAGATGGAGAAACGTGAGGACTGCATCCATATCCACACGGATTACAGAGATGTTCCGGTCAGCTGGCTTGGACAGGCGCTGGTTGATTCTGCAGAAGCTATGAAGCGGGCAGATGAAAAGATGTACCGCTGGGTATGGCTTGGACAGGCAGTCGGTGTAGATGAGCTTATCTATTACATGTTTGGAGACCGGCACAGACAGAAGCCTGATCCGAACAGAAGATATGACAGAATTTATATTGGCGGTGATTATGGTCAACAGAATGCGACGACATTTGAAGCATTTGGACTTGATACGTATCGAAAGAAAATTCCAGGACTGGGAGAGTATTACCATAGTGGCCGTGAGACAGGAAAACAGAAGAGTCCGTCAGAATATGCACAAGACTTGGTTGAGTTCATGAATGAATTGCATGAGCAGTATGACAACCGGGTCTTTTATATTTTCCTTGATCCATCTGCAAAAGGGCTTGCGGAGGAAATTAGACGGGCGACCAGAGCAGTGAGCCTGGATTATCAGGTATTTCTAAGAGATGCTGAAAATGATGTGGCACTTGGAATCAGCCGTGTGCAGAAAGTGCTGAGTTTTGACATTATGAGCGTATCCCCAAAACAGGAATATGCGGTAAGTGAGTTCGGTACCTACGAGTACGACAAGAAATCCATTGAAAAAGGCAAGGAAGTACCTGTAAAAGAAGATGATCACTGCATGGACGCAATCCGATATTGTGTTATGGGAGCTTGGAAGAGATTAAAATACTGGCTGCCAAAAGACGAAACGGAAGAAATAGATGTATGCGATATTAGCAGGAAGGAGGTAGAGGACGATGAATATCTTTAATTATTTCAAAAAAGCTGGAATCGATACGGTAGATGCATCATTTTACCGGAAGATAGCAGAGTGGGTATCTTGGTATGAAGGAAATGTCAGAAATTTCTCTTTTTACAAGGTGTATGGCGGACGTGGAACATATAAGCGCTGCCGGAGAAAAAGCATGGGGATGGCAAAGAAACTGAGTGAAGATATTGCTGATCTCCTGCTCAATGAAAGGGTTACAATTACTCTGGACGATGAGGCTACGCATAATTTTGCGCATCAGATCCTTGATAATAACCGTTTTCTTGTTATGGGGAACGATTACCAGGAACGGAAAGCATTCACCGGGACGGTCGCATATATCCCGTATTTGGACAACGCTGAAATCACGGAGGAAGGTACAGTGATTTCCGGAAAGATTAGCATCAATTATGTGGACGCACCAAACATTTTCCCAGTCAGTTGGAACAACGGCAAGGTAACGGAGTGCATTTTCGTTTTTCCACACACAATAGCGAGAAAGAAATATGTCCAGTTGCAGTCGCATCTCTTAGAGAATGGTGAATATGTAATTAAAAACACAGTGTTACGGTGTGATTCTGGAAGCCAGGAGGGTACGGAGTTACCTGAGAAAGAGTGGAAACAGTTAAAACCATTCAAGGAGCTTGCAAAAGAAGTAAGAACGGGATCCAGCGAGGCGCAGTTCGTGATTGACAGGCTGAACATTACGAACAATGCTGATGAAAACAATCCGATGGGTGTTGCAATCTTCGCAAATGCAATTGATACGCTCAAGAAGTTGGATATTGAGTATGATTCATATTGCAATGAATTCGAGCTTGGCAGAAAGCGTATTTTTGTACGCCCGGAGATGTTGACTAATGCAGATGGTACACCAGCATTTGATCCGGACGACAGCGTATTTTATGCACTGCCAGAGGATGATGCAAATGGAGAAGGCCTTCTGAAAGAAATTGATATGTCTCTCCGGGCAGAGCAGCACAGCAAGGCAATCAATGATGATCTGAATTATCTGTCGCTAAAATGTGGGTTTGGTACAGACCGATATCAGTTCGGGGCGACTGGAGCTAAGACAGCCACAGAGATTATTTCGGAAAACTCAGATATGTATCGAATGATTAAAAAGCATGAAATACTTTTGGAAGATGCTCTGAGGCAGTTGATTCAAATTATAATCCGTCTGGGAATGATACTGGGGAATACACTGAATCCTGAATGCGAAATCACCATTGACTTTGATGATTCAATTATTGAGGACAAAGAGACAGAGCGGAGCAGAGACCGACAAGATGTCAGTATGGGAGTCATGAGTCTGGCAGAGTACCGTGCTAAATGGTATGGAGAATCAGAAGAAGATGCTGCTAAGAATCTCCCAGAGCAAAATCAGGTGATGGAGTAATATGAAAGATGATTACAAGAATAAGCTTGCAAGTAAGATCGTTGCCAGGTATCAGGATTTGGAAGAGCGTATCATGCAGGATATTGTCCGGAGGATTGTGAAAGCTGGTGAGATAACCAGCACCGCAGACTGGCAGATCAACCGGTTACGGATTTTAGGATATTCTTCGGAGGATATTGAACAGGAGATAAAGAAGACGCTCAATGCTTCTTATCCGGAAATGTTTGAGTTATACGACAAGGTGATCAACTGGGAATATGTCCGGAATAAGGATATATATGAGCAGATTAACGCTGAGTACATACCATTCGAAGAGAACGGACAGCTCAAGCAGATTACAGAAGCAATCATTGATCAGAGTTTTGATGATTTGGAGAATGTGACCAACTCCCTTGGCTTCTACCTGGACTACGGCAATGGTAAGAAGGTATTGACGCCACTTTCTCAAGTGTATACCAAATACCTTGATGCAGCATGTTACGATATTGTAACTGGTGCATTCGATTACAACAGTGTGTTGCGTAGAGTTGTGACACAGCTCACCAACAGCGGACTCCGGCAGATTGATTATTCTTCCGGGAGAGCTAACCGGGTTGATGTGGCTGCAAGAAGAGCGGTCATGACTGCAGTCAGTCAAATTACCGGAAAGATATCTGAGTACAACGCACAGAAGCTTGGAACAGAGTATTTTGAAGTGGAGTGGCATGCGGGAGCACGTCCGACTCATGCAGTGTGGCAGGGGCGTGTCTGGTCGAAAGAGCAATTGTATTCAGTCTGTGGACTGGGTACTGTGACTGGACTTCTGGGAGTCCACTGTTATCATACTTATTATCCGTTCTTCCCTGGCATTTCACAGCGCAACTGGTCTGATGATTGGCTGGAGGAGCAGAACCGGAAAGAGGCAGAACCTAAGTCATTTGACGGCAAAGAATATACCTTGTATGAAGCTAAACAGAGGCAACGACAGATGGAAACAGCTATGAGAGCGCAACGCGAGAAAGTGCGATTACTGCAGTATGGTGGCGCTGATCAGGACGAAATCATTCTGCACAAGGCAAAATATCAAGGACAGCTCAACGAGTATTCCAGGTTCTGCAGGAAGATGAGCCTCACAGAGGAACGTGAGCGTATTTATCTGGATATGCGTGGAAAAGTTGCTACGAACAACAAGAGCCAGAATTCCATGTTCCACCCAGAAATGGTTAAGAACGCATCGAAAGACGTAGCTCAGTATAAAAGATATAAAGAAGTTCTTGGAGATCCTGTTGGTTCTCTTGCTAAGTTCGGGCAGTTGAAATATAATGATAGTGAACAGTGGGAAAAGCTTCAGAATAGGTTTTCTACATATGTTGAAATCAACAAGAAAGATTGGTCGGAAGAATTTAAGAACACGTCTAAACAGGCGTATGATAGATTCAGAGAGCAAGGAGAAGAATTATCAGTTCATGCTTTGAGTCGATTACCAAGATTAAATAAGCCAGGATATGAAGTGATTCACGAAGAAGATGTGCTCGATCTAATAAAAACTATGCCGAATTATTCTGAAGGAGAAGAGAAAATGATTTGGTTCAGCCCAAGCAAACAGCTTGTAGTTATAAAAAATAAAAACTCCGGCGATATAGTTAGTATTGTTCGAAGGAAAAATAAAAAGGAGGAATGGACGGATGCAGGTCTTTAAAAAATATATGAATTATATAAAGGATTTTCTTGAAAATACTCCGGAAGATATATATGAGTTTTCTATTATCCTTGAAGATGCATTAGTTGATGAGTACGATGCAATGCATGCGGAACAGCCGAGAGCAACTGAAATATTGGCAGAAGAAACCCCAGACATTTGTGCATCAGCAGAACCGGGAATGAAACCAGAAGAGATTGAAAAATTTAAACGTGAGTTGGAAATTGAATACAACAAAGCGTTAAAAGCAGTTGTGTAGTTACCACCAGTCGATATGACCGGTGGTATTTTTGTACGCATTTTTAGGAGGTATCATGATAACTGTAACGGTAAAAAATAAAAAAATTAGCATGTCTGGCCATGCCTGCCGGAAAGATTCCAGTGGTATCGACCGGGTATGTGCTGCAGTATCAGCTCTGACATGCAGTCTAATCAATTCATTAAGGGATTTGACCGGCGATAGAATCCAGGCAGATACAGGCAGCGGCATGATGGTAATTGAATGGGAGAATCTTTCAGATGGTGGAAAACTTCTGATAGATTCATGGTTCCTGGGACTTACAGATATCAACCGGGAATACAATTGTATAGAATTTCAGTAACAAGCACCCGAGAGGGTGTTTTTATTATGTCCAAAACGTGAAGACAAGAAAAGCTCGGGAGCCTGTCGAGGCAAAACGGAGGTAAAAAGCATGAAATACAGAATGAATTTACAGCTCTTTGAAAACGGCACAGGAGCTGGCTCTGGTGGACAGGGTGGAAATGCCGGGGCTGGAAACGGCGGTCAGGGATCCGCTGGGAGCGCATCCGGAGCGCATAATACCGGAACATATACCTATGAACAGCTGGAAGAGATCGCGAGTGCAAGGGTAGAGCGTTCAGAGAGAACAGCACTTGCAAATTTCTTTCGGACGCAGGGAATGACAGAAACTGAGGTCACACAGGCAATCAATAATTTCAAAGCAGAACGTGCTGCCAATCAGCCAGACGCTGCAAAGCTCCAGAAGGAGCGTGACGATGCTTTGAATGAGGTGCAGCAGATGAAGAATGAAAAATTCTTATCTGGGAAAGGTGTGAAATCAGAAGATCTTGATTATGTCATGTTCAAGGTATCGAAACTTGTAGACGATAAGACAACATTTGAGAAAGCTGCAGAAAGATTCCTGAAGGAGAATCCAAGATTTGCAGGTGGTACGAACAGTTATCGTATTTCAACATCTGCAGGGAACACTTCTGAGGGTTCTGGTGGAGATATGAACGCTTCCATCAATGATCGTATCCGTGCTGCAGCAAGAAGATAATGGAGGTATAAAATGAATAAAAACAGAATGAATTTAAGAATGTTCCAGGACGATGTGAATATTATCGACCGTACCGGAGCAGAGTCCCTGATTCCAACCCAGGAAACAAAAGAAATTATTCAGGGTACAATTGCGCAGTCTGCAGTACTGTCAAGGGGACGTAAGCTGGCAAATATGACAAGCAAGCAATACAAGATGCCAGTTCTTGATATGCTGCCGATTGCCTATTTCGTAAATGGCGATTCTGGACAGAAAAAGACAACAAAGCAGGCATGGGATAAGAAATTTATCATTGCAGAGGAAATTGCGGTAATTGTACCGATTCCAGAATCTGTATTAGATGATTCAGACTATGATATTTGGGGCGAAGTAAAACCAAGGGTCACAGAGGCATTTGGAAATAAGATTGATGGAGCTGTACTGTTTGGTACCGATAAACCGTCTACTTGGAGAGACGATGTTGTTGCGACAGCCACAAAAGCTGGATCCGTGGTAACACTTAGCTCAGCGGATCCGCTGTATGACAAAATCATGGCAGAAGACGGTGTGATTGCCAAAGTTGAGAATTGCGGATACATGGTCAATGGTCACATGGCTGATATTTCCATGAGAGCGAAGCTTCGCGGGCTGAAAAATACCAACGGTGATCCGTTGTTCAAAACAGATATGCAGGGTTCTACACAGTATGCATTGGACGGTTCTCCAATGAACTTCCCAAACAATGGTTCATTCGATAAGACTAAGGCGCTGATGATTTCTGGAGATTTCTCACAGCTTGTATATTCCATCAGACAGGATATTACATTTAAGCTGTTTACTGAGGGTGTTGTTCAGAACACAGATGGATCTATTGCATACAACCTGATGCAGAATGACATGGTTGCACTTCGTGCAGTAATGCGTCTTGGCTGGGAGATTCCAAACCCAATCAATGCACTTGCAAAAGATAAAACCAAAAGATGTCCGTTCTCAATTCTGAAAGCAGGGGAGTAGGAGTAAATGTACGCAGATTATCCATATTATGCGGATCACTATGGCGGGGATATTCCTGAAAGGGAATATCCATCTGCTGAGCGCAGGGCTGAAGCTTATATCAGGAAACTGACTTATGTCAGAGGAAATATTTTTGCAGTTGAAAATACTGCAGTAAAAGATGCAGTGTGCGCTGTGGCTGACGTGTATTATTCCTGTAAAAAGAAGCAGGAAGCAGGTACGGTCAAGTCTGAGAGTAACGATGGCTATAGTGTATCATATGCGGTAGAACAGGCTGATGGTCAGACAATGGAAGAGCTGATCAGAAAGAAAGCGTATGAAGCTGCATCTACATATTTGCTCCCGACTGGGTGGTTATCAAGAAAGGTAGGGTGTTGTCATGCTGACGAATGCGACGATTACAATCTATAACCGAATTCCCGGAAAAAAGAACACATTTGACACCTGGCACAGAACAGTGATTAGAGATGTGCATGTGTACGTGGATCACAAGGCATCTGTTGGAGATTCCGGACTTAACAGCGCAGAAGTGTACAAGATTCGTATCCCTACAGATGTGGAGAATGCAGATCAGTATCTTCCACCAGAGGAATTTGTGAAGAAAGATAATCTGGGAGATTGCTGGACGATTCAGATTGATGATCATATTGTTCTGGGAGAATGTGACAAGGAGATTGAAAAGCCAGCAGATCTCGCAGGTGTACAACTGAGACACTGTAAAGTGTTATCCTGGTCAGACAACCGCTTCAGAGGTCTCCCGCATTGGAGAATTGGAGGTGCTTAAGAAATGGCATCAAAGAAAAATTTCAGCATTACGACTCCAAGAGGAAGCGTATTCACAGAGGTAACGGCGAACGGTTCTGTCCAAGCGAGGCTTGAATGGAATCCGTCATTTGCCCGGACAAAAGCAGAGAATTTTTCAAAAGCTCAAGAGTTTGTCGATTCCGAATGCCTGAGATATATGAATCCGCTCACGCCAAGGAGAACAGGTATGATGATTAAGTCAGCAACACTTGGAACTGTGATAGGTTCCGGATCCATTGAGTACCTGACACCTTACGCCCGCCGGCAGTATTACGAGCATAAGTCTAAAGCGAGATGGTTCGAAAAGATGAAGGCAAGCAACAAGGAGGCTATTCTGAAAGGAGCAGAGCAGATTGCAGGACGGTAAGAAGCCGATTATCCAGAGTATCCGGGATTATGTTATGACGTACCCGGATATTGATGACCGGAAAATTAATATTGATTATCTTGGCAATGGAATGGAATATTCTATAGACCCAATTGGGGCAGATCCTATTTATAAAAGATATGTAGATGGGAGCTGCCTGAAACAATTCCAGTTCGCATTCACTTCGAAAGAAGCTTATGATGGTGACGCCAGAACAGGCATTGCCAACAGTGGTTTTTATCAGGATTTTGCGGAATGGACAGAACAGAACAATTTAGACGATATCCTCCCGGAGTTGGAGGGTCACGATGCTATACGGGTAGACGTGTTGCAGTCCGGCTATTTATTTAGCACAGAGGAAGATCTGGGGCGGTATCAGATGATTTGCAGATTGATTTATAAGTAGGAGGTACAAAATGTCAGGAGCAGATACAAAAAAGAAATTAGTCGGAAGACACAAGAGAGTGGCATTTATGGACGTTGCCGGTGATGGAAAGACATATACCAGAATGACAGGATTCACGTCCATGTCTGAGAGTAAGAACGCTTCCGAGTACAGTCGCCATTATGTGGATGAAGAAAGTGAGAGAACAGATGTTGTGGGATATGCCCCATCAAACGATTATGAATTTGACCGCTATACCAATGATCTGGTACAGCAGAAAATTTCAGAAATCACAGATGATGAATTACTTGGCTCTGATGCACAGGTAAGCATCGTTGTGGTAGATCTTTTTGATATTAAGACAGATACACCGAATACATGTGTTGCTAGAAAGCGTGATTGGAGCGTTGTTCCAGACAATTCAGGAGATGGAACTGATGCATTGATCTACAAAGGTAGCCTGAAAGCCAATGGTGAGAAAATCAAGGGTACCGCCACAACAACAGACAATTGGCAGACATGTACGTTTGCAGCGGATTAATAAAAAGATAGGAGAGTGAGCCGATGAGCCTTTTTAAATACGGAAATCTCGAAGCAGAGATTGATTTTACCGATGCGGATTTCCTGGACCGCATTGATGAAGCGAAGCAGAATTTGGAAGAAGACATGAAGGGAATCCCTAAGACTGGAAAAGCAGCAGATATTGTTCGCGCACAGTGTCAGTGTTTCTTCAATTTTTTTGACTATATTCTTGGAGAGGGAACACACGAAGAGATGTTCCAGGGTAGAACCAGCCTCAACATGTGCATAGATGCATCAGATATGATTGCTAAGTTCGAGGAAGAGGAGGTTGACAAGTTGAACAAAAAGTATGACAAATATACTGTTCAGCAGCACGGAAACAGACAGCAAAAGCGCAATTATAATAAGCAACAGGGAAAGAAGCACAATAAAGGAAATGTTAGTTATTATCCTAATGGTAATAGGTAGCATGCTATGAACATTCTGATTGATAAGTTCCCCGATACGGTGTGTGTAAACGGACAAGATTATGAGGTCGAGACAGATTTCCGGGAATGGATACGATTCACGAAGTTAGTGGAAGACGAGGACGTCCCGTGGCAGATTAAGTGTCGGCTATTATTGCAGTGGTATACAGATGAAATTCCGGATGATTTGGAAGAGGCGATTGAGGCTCTAGGGGATTTTCTTACAATGAGGCAGGATGGCGAAGAATCCGATGAGCCAATGCTTCCACCAAAACAAGTGTATTCTTTCGATGAGGATATGGTTTGGATTTACAGCGCATTCCGCGAAGCATACGGAATCGACCTGCAGTCTGTGCCATATATGCACTGGTGGGAGTTTCAGACGCTGTTCATCGGACTTCCGGACAACACAGAAATCAAACAGCGCATTTTGTACCGGAACACAGACCTCCGGGATATTAAAGATAAGGACGAGCGCAAGAGAGTGAAAAAGATTCAAGAGGCAGTTGCTCTCAAGAAAAAGAAGCGCAGAAAAATGACAGATTATGAGATTGGAGATATGTTCGCGTGATGAAGCATATGATTAAGATCCCGACAGAACGAAAATGGTACAGATGTCCTTATTGCGGTAAGAAGTTATTGATTTACGAGGATACAGCCAAATGTAGCGGAGTGTATCTGAACTGCCGGGAATGTAAAAGAGAAATAAATATTAAGATTTAAAAGCACATGTGAGCCGTTGAGCCGTGCTATCAGAAAGGATGGTAGTATGGCAGACGGATATTTGAATTTTGATACCAAGATAAATGAAAAAGGTTTTAATGAGGGCGTTAGCAAACTAAGCAGTCTCGGAAAAAGCGGACTATCCATAGTGTCTAAGGCAATGACTGGAGCTGTGGCAGCTGTAGGAACCGCTGCCGGCGTAATCATTAAGTCTTCACTTGGTGTTGTTGCGAATATGGAGCAACAGGTAGGCGGTGTAGAGACACTGTTTAAGGATAGTGCGGACACTGTAATCAAGAATGCTAACCGTGCATATAAAACAGCGCAGATATCTGCAAATGATTATATGTCTACAGTCACGAGCTTTTCTGCATCTTTGTTGCAGGGACTTGGCGGGGATACAGCTAAAGCAGCAGAGATTGCAGATATGGCGCTCATCGATATGGCAGATAATGCTAATAAGATGGGTACCAACATGCAAGATATCCAGAACGCCTATCAAGGCTTCGCTAAGCAGAATTATACGATGCTCGACAACCTAAAGCTAGGTTATGGCGGTACTCAATCGGAAATGATTCGATTGATTAATGATTCTGGAATCCTAAATGAAAAGATAAGTGATCTGGACAATGTCACATTTGACCAGATGATCCAGGCAATTCATGTAATTCAGCAGAATCTTGGAATTACAGGCACTTCAGCGGAAGAGGCCGGAGAAACAATTGGAGGATCTGTTAATTCTGCTAAGGCAGCATGGGAGAATTTCCAAGGCGGAGTAATAACAAGTCAAGAGCTTGTAGAAACATTTGGAACAGCAACTCAGAATATTCTCAAGAATCTTGGTGAGATAGTCCCAAGATTGGGAAAAACCGGACTTGAAGTTGTTGGGGCAATTGCTGATAAAATTGGCAATTCCGTTCCAGCGGCGAAAGGTTTTGCTGATGCAGTTGGAAACATTACTGATAAGCTCGGCAGTATGGATACCGGACAACTTGCAAACCTTGGTAAGATGTCCGCAGTTCTGATTGGAGCTGTCCCAGCATTTTCACTGATTGGCAAGAGTGCCGGAACATTTTCTGATATTCTTGGTGGACTTGGAGATGTCACAGGAGGAGCGATTACTGCAATCGGTAAGTTTCCAGGCGGATTAAAAAATGCCAAAGGTGCAATTACTGGATTTGGTGGAAGTCTAAAGAATTTAGGCAGTTCAATTGTTGGACCATTTCAAGTATTAACGCCGAAGCTTAACAGTGTTATCGGAAAGACGTTCTCTTTTTTACCGACTAAGATTTCCGGATACGTTGGAAAGATTGGTCCTGCAGTAGCCGGAAAATTTCCTAAAATTACATCCGCATTTCAAGATTTTGGTGGGTACATCGGAGCCTGGGGAGGGCAGATAGGAACGGCATTCCAAGGAGTTCTTGGGAAAGTAGCCGGATTCATGCCCGCATTTGCAAATCTTATGGGATTTGGGGCTGTACTCGGAGTTGTAGCCGTGGGGCTTGGCTTATTATACAGCCAGTTCGGTACACAGATAGACCAGATCCTGCTTATGATGCAGACTAAGGGACCGGAGGTTATCACCAATTTCTGTAATGGAATTGTAGCAGCATTACCGAATTTGATTGCGCAAGGCGCTACGATGCTGAATAACCTCATGCTTGCGATTACAGCAAATCTACCGGCAATTATTCAAGGTGGTATTGCAATTGTATCTACTCTGATTACAGGCATTGCGCAGCAGTTACCTACATTGATTCCAACAGCGCTCATGATGATTTTGACGTTGGTCAGTTCCTTACTGTCTAACGTTGGACAATTGGTAGACGCAGGCATTAACCTATTGGTGGGACTGGCTCAGGGAGTTGTGAATGCACTTCCACAGCTAATTAATAAGGCACCGACGATTATCGGGCAGTTAGCAACAGCAATTATTTCTAATCTGCCGAAGATTTTGCTTGCCGGGATTAAGATCATAACAATTCTAGGAACCGGACTTATCCAGGCAGTGCCACAGCTTATTAGTAAGATTCCATCGATTATCAGCCAAGTAAAGAACGCTTTTACAAGTGTTGATTGGGGCAGCGTCGGAATGAACATCATTAAAGGAATTGCGAACGGCCTCAAGGGTGCCGCAGGAGCAATTGTAGATGCGGCAAAGAGCGCAGCAGAAAGCGCACTGAATGCGGCCAAGAATTTCCTTGGTATCCATTCCCCGTCACGTGTATTCCGTGATCAGGTTGGAAAGATGATGGCTCTTGGAATGGGAATCGGATTTGAGCGGAATATTCCAGTCAAGTCCATGAGTACCGGAGTTCAGAGGGCTGTAGCTGGATTACAAAAATCCGTAGACATTGCACTGTCTGCAAGAACTTCTGATAAAACTGTAGGAGGCGTGAAGAATATGCCGGGATTCGATAATAATGATATTGATTATGACAGACTGGAAAAAATCCAAATGAAAGCAGCGGATAAGCTTGCAAAACGTCCGATATTTCTTGATACGAAACGGATAGACACACCATTACCGGAAGGAGCGGTACCTGTATGGTAAAAGCGTATTATAAAAATAGTAAAGGAGAGGTGCTTTGGTTGACCAGGGCGCCTTTTCGTACAATCGATGCAGACTGGTTTGACAGTACGTGGAAAGAGAGCGACAGCGGATATGAGAAAACTGTGACACTGGATGTATTTGGAAAGAGAGAAGAGTTCATACAGAACATGGAAACACTGTATAAAATCATTTCTGTTGATGCTGAAACGGGCAATTACGGACGTTTGTATGTCAATGATACATTTCTTCCGTGTCAGATTTATACAACCAAGAAAACAGGATGGAAAGGGTATGTGTATACCGAAGTAGAGCTTACCTTCCTTGCTCCGGAATTGTCCTGGATCACAATCCTGGATAAAAGATTTTATCCACAGATTAAGCCAGCGCCAGACAGTGGGTTGGATTTTTCAGCAGACATTCCATTTGATTTTACAAATGAGAAACGCGGATCCAGTTCATTTGAAATCAATCATATTATTCCGTCGGATTTTGAGATGATTGTTTACGGTCCATGCATCAATCCGAAGGTGCTTATTAATGGATATCCGTATGAAATCTTAACCACGTTAGAAGGTAATGAATATCTGATTCTTAATACCGCAGAACAGACGATTACGAAGTATCTGTCTAATGGCACGACAGATAACCTGTTTAACGTAAGAGGATATGATTATTCAGTTTTTGAAAAGATTCCACCGGGGCTTATAAATGTGAACTGGAGCGGAGACTTTGGAATAGATCTATATGTTTTTCTGAAGCGGAAGGAGGCAGCATGGTAATACTGGCTACCAAAGAGCGGGAGCTCGGGACAGCACCGCTGAAAAAAGCAAATTGTTCCTTTGATGTGAATGGAAATAAGATATTTTCGGTAAAGATTGCCAGGTGTTATTGGACAGATGAAATGACATTCGGGAATATGGTATATATTCCAGATACAGAGTTTGGTGGAATTATTGGAAAGGTTCTTACCAGCACGACATTGGATTATGTAGAACTGAAAGGGTATACGTGGCGGGGAAGATTGGAGCAAAAGATCATATCTCCGCCAGCTGGAAGTGATTACAAGATTGTGTCTGGAGAATTAAATGCAGTGCTTAAGTCGCTTATTGAACCGGAATATGACGGACTTTTTATTGTGTCAGGCAAGGATACGGGAATATCGGTCAATAGTTATCAATTCGACAGATACTGTACTCTGCTAGATGGTGTCACAAAGATGCTGAAAAGTAAAGGTTGCAGGCTTGATATCCAACACAGGAGAGAACAAGGCGTTCCAGGATATGTGCTGATCAGAGCAGTTCCAATTGAAGATTATTCTGATCAAATCGAACTGTCCAAGGATTGTGGGTTGAATTACACAATGGAAGACATCCGGGATGGAGTGAATCATTTGATTGTAACCGGCAAGGGAGAATTGCAAGACAGAAATGTCTTCCACTTGTATGTCTGGCCAGATGGAACTATCAAGAAGATGCAATATTATAAAGGGCTGGACGAGATATCTCAAGTGTACGAAAATACATCAACTGAGACAGATCAACTGGAAGAACAATCAGTTAAGAAATTGCAGGAGATTATGAGCAAAAAGAAATTTAGTATGGGTGTTGAGAAACTTGGAATTGATGTGCATATTGGAGATGTAGTAGGTGGCCGTGATTATCTGACCGGTATGTACGGAGCAAAGCCAGTTGAAAATATCATTTGCAGTATTACGGCCGGAGTTGTGTCAAAAGAATATGAATTGGAAGGAGAAAATGATAATGGAAATAGTTAGCGGAAGAACCGGAAAACCTCATGTGACGAGTCAACAGTTTCGCCAACTCATAGAGGGGACCGTGGGACAAGAGAGCTGCATATTGGCATCTGGAGAAAATTTAGAACCAGAGCTTGCATCTAATAATTCCTTGAAAATACGTAGCGGAATGTTAGCACATCATGGAAACATTTCCAGCGTGAAGATTGGAACATATGACGCGGTGAACCTTAGCAATGGCAGCCAGGGAATGAAGCGTATCGACCTTGTTGTGTGCCGGTACACCAGAAATGCTGAAACAGAAGTTGAAAGCTGCAATTGGGTTGTGATTATGGGAACACCTGTTTCGTCAAATCCTGTAGCGCCAACGTATACAGTTGGAAATTTACAGGAGGGCGACCTTGTAGATGACTGCCCGGTATTCGAGGT
Organism: Dorea formicigenerans; assembly: GCF_025150245.1. Classification (NCBI taxonomy): domain Bacteria; kingdom Bacillati; phylum Bacillota; class Clostridia; order Lachnospirales; family Lachnospiraceae; genus Dorea; species Dorea formicigenerans. The sequence goes on along the minus strand of NZ_CP102279.1, from coordinate 1,949,961 downwards.
CCATTATGATGGGATTAATGTGACAGAGGTAAAAAAAATACTATCTGTAGCACCGAATCTTACTGAATTAAATAGCAAAACAAGTTATAACTTCGATTCTTTATCTTGGACGAATCCCACATATCATATTACAAAGAAATCTGGCATTATACATATTGATTATCATTGCGTTGTAAGTGGTGGAGCACCGGGTATATCCTTTTTAGTTGCAAAGCTTCCTAGTTCAATATATCCGAAAAATACAATTAAGTCTCAAGCTTGGACAGCAAATGGAAGCTCGCAACGTCATGGTGCTTCCATTGAGATCAAGCCAAACGGACAGATATGTCTTGTGGCTGGCGATTCGTTCGTAGAAGCTGGTTTTACGGTTTCGTACCCATTATAACTATTTGCGCTGTATCAAAATAGTTGCATCAACAACTTGCCAAGGAAGTAAATTTACACCAGATGCGCCAGGTGTTGAGCAATATACATATAGTCCACCTTGTTCAGAAAGACAAGCTACTTTGTAATCGATTGGCACAGCTCCAGCGCCTTGTATATTGAGTCCAAACAATTCTACGGTAACCTCTTCTGGTCTCCAAGGAATTGATAGTTGATTTGTTTGTATAATCCCGTTATTGGAATTTCCGAACTGTAATCTGTAAACACACTTCCCAAGGAAGGATTGTTTCTACTCAGCGAGTGATACTATTTTGCTATTTTATTAAGCAACGAATTGTTGCATCATATGAATTTCCTACATGCTACCATAAAGCAAAAAGGAGATCGATATGGAACAACGGATTATGGAAGTGTTAAGTAGAATGCAACCAGTCTTGGAGGACGAGGAACTCCGGGAGCTTAAGAATGTGCTGCATATGGTATTCGCTGGGTGCGACGTTGCACAAAAGACAGAGGTACAATGCGTGGATGATTCCTGGAGGATTGACCTGGAAGATTACTTAATGTCTAAGGCATTGGAGGGCAAGAGTGTTGATACGGTTAATCGGTATCGATATGAGCTGACAAGATTGTTATCATACATCAATAAGGCAGTGGCAGACATAACAGACGGGGATATATCAAGTTACTTGAGAGCCTACAAGAATATCAGGGCAGTGAAAAATAGTACGCTAAAGGGAGTACGTGCAGTATACAGTAGCTTTTTCGTGTGGCTCAGAGACAGAGATCGGGTAAGGCGAAATCCGATGGTACTGGTGGAATCAATCAAGGTGGAGAAACGCATCAAGCGTCCATTCACAGATGCGGAACGTGAGCAGTTGCTTAGAAGCTGTGCAACTATCCGGGACAAGGCTATGATGGAATTCTTATATTCCACGGCGGTCAGAGTGTCGGAGCTTGCAAGCCTTAATAGAGATGATATTCGTTGGAGCAGTAAGGATTTAATTGTATACGGTAAGGGTGGAAAAGAAAGGACGGTGTACCTGAATGAACGCACGAACATGTATCTGCAGGAATACCTGCAGAGCAGAACCGATAATAATCCGGCATTATTTGTAGGACTTAAGAGTCCACACAATCGGCTATCGAAGGCTGGAATAGAAGATATGATAAGACGTACCGGAGAACGTGCAGGAGTCGAAAAGGCTCATCCACACAGATTTCGAGGTACGTCCATTACTAATGCCATTAACAGAGGCATGCCGTTACAGGAAGCTTCTATCATGGCCGGGCACGCCAAAACTGAGACGACAATGCTCTACTGCAGCGTTGATCAGGAATCGGTGAAGTATCACCACAAGAAATATTTAAGCGCATAGCATAAATAAAAAAGTAGTAGCTTTTCTCTTACCACAATTCACACTCACACTCGGCAATGGTCGGGTGCTTTTGTTATGCGCTTTTATATATGTAACTTTATTAATGCAAGAAAGGAGGAGTACTTAATAAAATAGCAATAGCATAATTGAATCTGGTCATAATGATAATGGATATTATCGCAAATACGCTGATGGCACACTTGAAATGTGGGGAAGTAAACGTTTTGAGGATATAAATATGCAAACTCCAGATAATTGGAATTATTATTCTGGTGGAAAAGTTAATGTTCCCCTCCCAATGGAATCCAAAACCTGGGTTTCAGTTATAGCAACAGCAGCCGGATCATGTGCTCCTTGGATTTCAATTCCATTAAATGGGTTTGGAACAAAGTTATTTCAAGCATGGATATATTCTTCAAGCAAATCTGCAAGCGAAATAATAACGATTTTTTGGCGTTGCTTTGGAACATGGAAATAGTTTGCCTATCGCTGCTTCTGACTAAAATGCTTATGGATATATGTAAACCATTCTGTAATTAATACGAACACTACAGCTTAGCTTTTGTGAAAAATACTGATATAAGTGCCCTTGCCAATTTTCTACCCCTAAAAAGCGTGTATTCGTAGCTTCGTTATCACCGTTATATGTATTTATGCTGAGTCGGGTTAAATAATATGAATTACCAAAAATTTCTCTTAGCTTATCTTTGTCAAATAAGCGTGTATAATCTGTGCCTTGAACTTCTTTGATAATACTGCCAGATACAATTTTTATTTTCCCGTCACACAGGCTACATATCTGATATTCATTATCATTTTCTATGATGTGTATTGTTTTGCTATTTTATTAAGTATTCCTCCTGGAAAGGAGTAACAATTGAAGATTATTTTCAATGACGCAACGGAACTGGTTGTCCAGTCTGCAACAATTCGCGGAGACGGAGGACTACTAATCAAAACGATTTCTGATACAGAAGCGAATTTGAAAAACATGTTCCAGGATCAGACAAAAACCAAGAAGATGACCGTGACAGAACGGGAGTCCACATTGGGGGAGTATGAGAATTACACCAATATGGACGCTATCGTGAAGTATACGGCTGGAATTACCGGTGTGATTCTCTACAAAGTTGGAGAGACACCAGCAGAAAAAATAGAGGCTTTAGCATCAGAGAATGCTGGACTGAAAAAGACTGTTGATATGCTCCAGGAATGCATTCTTGAAATGTCAGAGTTGGTATATCAATAATGGTAACTCTATTAACAAACTTATTCATATTATTACAAAACAATGGAGGTAAAGAAATGATGGCAATGTTATGGGCACAGCAGATTATGTTAGGAAAGAAAACTTATAAGCAGGTACCGAGACTTTTAAAGGATAAGGTAAAAGAGATTCTGGAAGATTCTGGAATGGGTGAACTTGTTACAGAAGCGACAGAGTAGGAGGGCAACGTAGATGGCAGTAAAAACAGTACAGTATGTATTTAATGGTCAGACATATGATCTGACGTTTGATGCATCTACAGGAGAGTATAAAGCAGCAGTCCCGGCGCCTAGCAAATCCAGTTACTCACAAGATGGTCATAAATATGGGGGCTCTGTAATAGCTACAGATGATGCCGGAAACTCAACTACAATAACTCAAAGTGATGCTACTTTCGGAGCAAATCTGTTACTTCGCGTCCTTGAAAAAGTTGCACCGACACTTGTCTTCACTTACCCGACAGCTGGCGCCTACATTACCAATGCAACACCGGTTATTAAATTCAAGGTGACAGATGATGACTCTGGGGTTAATCCAGATACAATCGTTATCAAAGTTGATGGCGCAAAAGTTACAACTGCATTCACAAAAACAGCAGTCACAGGTGGTTACGAATGCTCCTACACGCCGGGAACAGCACTGGCAGATGGCGCGCATACTATTTCAATTGAAGCATCTGATTTTGATGGAAACGCTGCAACAGCTAAGACGGTCACATTTACGATTGATACAATTCCACCGACACTTACTCTTACAAATCCAGCAGATGAACTTATCACAAATGATGCAGCTCTGGTTGTATCTGGTAAAACAGACGATGTTACATCTAAACCTGTCACAGTTACAGTAAACGGTGCATCCGTTGCAGTTAATTCTGATGGTTCATTCAGCAAGGAAATCACTCTTGTTAATGGTTCTAATACAATTACTGTTGTTGCAACGGATAAGGCTGGCAAGACTACAACTGTAACACGTAAGGTTACTCTTGATACTGGCGCACCGGTATTTGAGAAAGTTACTCTTACTCCTAACCCAGTTGATTGCGGTAAGACATTCGTTATCTCTGTTAAGGTGGTAGACTAAGGAGGTACCGTATGGTTACGAAAGTAATCGGTAAGGTCGATGGAAAAGAAGTTGTCTTTGAGCGTGCAGAGGGGGACTTGTGGAACACCACAGTCCCTCTTGATTTAGATGGAATGTATGTGGTTGAAGTTACAGCTTATGACGATGCGGAAAACGTAGCGTTTTGTACAAAGATACTGTTGATTGTGGATCCAACTACGCTATGCGCGCAGCTTGTCGCGTTTGATTATTTTGCCGAAGTCGTTCCGGAAGAATATGATGCCATCATGCAAAATGATGATTTTCAAGTAGAGGCAGTGTATCCGTGTCATCATGGAAGGGGGTGTTGCTGTGAATAAGGTAAAATTTATTCTAGGAGAAGATAAGCACGTAAAACTTCTGATCAGAAGTCCCAACGATGAACCATTCACGATATTAAGCGCCCATTACAGTCTTCTCAGGTACGGGGAAGCGGAAGCGAGCGGAGAGTGTGAGATAGATGGTCATTATCTTGACGTGAAAATCTCGCCACAGAACAAGGCATGCTATGTGCTGGAAATCACATACGTGGTTGGTGATTCGACGAGAAAGGCAAGGATAGAAGTGGAGGTAATCTGATGCTTGAAATTACAAATGTGAAGTTAAGCAAGAACACGGTGAATACTGGGGAAAAGTATGTAATTTCCGTAGATATTAATGAGATAATAGATTACCCTTACGACTATCCTTATGACTTTCCTGTATCATGTACAAGAAAAGCAGAGCCTAAAAAGTAGGTGAACACATGGAAATTAGAGCAAGACCCTAGAGGTCTTTTTATTTTACGCAAAATTTAAGAATCGAGGTACATAGAGTGTATGTAGACGTAAACACAATCATTATGGCCGGAAGTCTGTTGACAGCCGTAGTGGTTATTTTTTCTGCTGTTTTTGCGGTGTACAAGTGGTACTTAAAGCAGAATCAGCAGGACGTAGAAATTGAAAGAGTAAAGTCAGAACAATGCTTGCTGACTTATGGAATTCTCGCTTGCTTGAAAGGACTTAAGGAGCAGGGGTGTAATGGTCCAGTAACTGAGGCAATAGACAAGATTGAGAAGCATATAAATAAGCAAGCGCATGATCAGGAGGATTAGATGATATGGATATTACAACATTAGGAACAGTAGTTGGAATCGTAGCAATCTGCTATGTGATTGGACTTGGCTGTAAGGCTTATGAGAAAATTCCGGACAAATGGATTCCGGTCATCATGGCTGTATGTGGCGGAGCTCTGGGCGTTGCCGGACTCTACACGATGCCGGACTTTCCGGCCGGAGATGTGATTAATGCAATTGCGGTCGGAATGGCGAGTGGGTTGGCAGCGACCGGAGTAAATCAGTTGTATAAACAGCAGTGTAAGTAGAGGGCGAGTAATCGTCCTCTTATTGATAGGAGTGATATTATGGCAGTAAGAATTGGAAGCGCACGTATTAATGAGAAGGGCACCACCACCGGAGGAAAAGCCGGAGATCAGACCGGTGGAGAAGTGTCTATACAGAATTACTATCTGCACAGAAAAGGTTGGTACGTAGCAAGACCGAAAGATCCAACTGTAGCAGAGAAGATTGCACAGGCAATGGAAGCAGCGTGCAACAATAATCACATCGGTTATTGCCAGGCACACAGAGACAGCCTTAGAAAGATTGCGGTTAAGTATAACTATAATCTCAGCAAGGTCAATGTTGATGTGGAGGTAGATTGCTCTGCACTGGTCAGAGTATGTTGCTTATATGCCGGAATACAGGTTGGAGATTTCAACACAGCGTCAGAGCTGGAAACCTTGCGAAAGATAGGAGCGTTCGAAATCCTGAAAGATGATAAGCGCTGCAAGGAAAGTACATATCTGAAACGAGGGGATATTCTTGTTACACGCACAAAGGGACATACAGTTGTAGTCCTGGACAATGGATCTGGAGTGACTTCCGCTTCAAAGAGTACCAGAGCTTATGTCGTCGGACAAGTCTATACAACACAGGTGGACGACCTGAGCGTCCGAACCGGTCCGGGAACCAATAATCCGGAAAAATCTTATGCGGAGTTATCCAGTAATGCACAGCAACACGCGCACGATAACGGGAGACTCAAGAAAGGCACTCGCGTAACCTGCAAGGACGTCCGCAAGAACGGTAGTGACATCTGGATCAAGATTCCAAGCGGCTGGATTGCTGCATATTATGGTGGAAAGAAGTATGTAGGATAGCGGTGTAAAGGTTTTGCACTAACTATATGACTCCAAATCCTGTGACCAGGTTGAGATTAATACCTTCTTCTTCAAAATAACCTTTTTCAATAGCAACATACATAGGTGCATAAAAGATAGAATGAGCTACTTCATTAAGTGTTACTGGCGTAAGGTTTTCTTCTTTGTTTGTTTTATCAGTGTTTATAATGGCTGAAGCATGTTTTGTCTCTTTTGTCTGGGAACAGCCAAAGAGAGCTGTCATTGACAATGCAAGAAGTAAAAGAAGTACAGAAATACGTTTTATCATACAGTCCTCCGTTAATAATTTTTTATGTTATATAGTATATTCAGTGTTGTAAAACAGGTGCTGCTTTAATGAAGTGTATTTATAAATTGTAACAGAATCTTAAACAGTAGTTTGTTTGGCAAATGGTGGGGCATAATAGAGAAACATATAATTGACATTATAAAACATATGGCGTATTCTGAATGAAATGGGGAGTATTTGTATGCTCCCCCACAGAATACAATTCAGAGGCATAGAAAGAACTTTGAAAGCATTCTTGAATACATATAATAGAAGAAACAGGAGAAAGACTATGAAGAAAATCGGATTTATCGGTGTTGGAATCATGGGGAAGTCCATGGTCAAAAATCTTATGAAAGCGGGATTTGAACTACATATATATGCAAGAACAAAGAGTAAAGTGAATGATGTGATAGAGGAAGGTGCTATCTTTCATGAGACGATTGGAGAATGTGTAAGAGCAAGTGAAGCTGTGATTACAATGGTAGGATTTCCTCAGGATGTGGAAGAAGTTTATTTTGATGAAGGAAATATTATGGATCAGGCAGAGAAAGGAATGTATCTGATTGATATGACAACGACCAGTCCGATGATTTCCAAGAAAATATATGAAGAAGGTAAAAAGAAAGGAGTTCATGTTGTAGATGCGCCGGTGACCGGAGGTGATACAGGAGCAAAGGCAGGAACACTTTCTATTCTGGTCGGTGGCAACAAGGAAGATTATGAGGCTTGTATGCCGTTATTTGAAGCTATGGGAACGAATATCAATTATCAGGGAGAAGCTGGATGTGGACAGCATGCCAAGATGGTGAATCAGATCATGATTGCCGGAACCATGTCAGGACTTTGTGAGGCACTTAGCTATGCAAAAGCAAAAGATTTGGATTGTGAGACTGTATTAAAATCTGTTGCGACAGGAGCAGCCGGAAGTAAGCAGCTAGATTTCTTTGGAGAGAAGATACTACACGGAGATTATACTCCTGGATTTTTTATGAAACATTTTATTAAGGATATGAAGATTGCTTTGATTGAGGCAAATCAGTGTGAGCTGGATTTGGATGTGCTTAGTCAGACACTTGCAAATTATGAAGTTTTGGAAGCAGAAGGGTATGGTGATCTTGGAACACAAGCGTTGATCAAATATTATGAAGAAGGTTACAATGAAGAAATCATTGAAGACTAGGATGGAAAGATTCAACAGAAATTAGAATGTGGAAACTAAGATGGAAAGATTCTGTGGAAACGTTGACATTTTCCTTGAAATCCGATATCATATACTTTATCGGGTAAAAGCGCTAAAGCGTCAAAGCTATAAAGGATTTTGAAATTTCAGTATGGAAAGAGGATAATTGAAATCATTTGAAGCTTTGTGCCAGAAAGGGGAATAATTAGCAATGCCTATTACGGATATTTTGGAGAAAAATTGTCGCCTGTACGGCGATGACGTCTGTCTGGTAGAGATTAATCCAGAGATGCCAGAGACAAAAAGGAGCACGTGGAAGGAGTATGATTTGATTGAACCATCCCGTGCACCATATTACAGACGCGAAATTACATGGAATGTATTCAATGAGAAAGCAAATCGATTTGCAAATCTGCTTCTGGAACGCGGAGTCCAAAAAGGGGACAAGGTCGGAATCCTTTTGATGAATTGTCTGGAGTGGCTGCCGATTTATTTTGGTATTCTGAAAACGGGAGCTTTGGCAGTACCGCTGAACTTCCGTTATTCAGCCGATGAGATTAAATATTGTGTAGAACTGGCGGATGTAGATATTTTAGTGTTCGGACCGGAATTTATCGGACGTGTGGAGGAGATTGCGGACGATATCGGAAGAGGAAGACTTCTGTATTTTGTAGGCGATGGCTGTCCGGGATTTGCAGAAGATTATACTTCGCATACAGCAAACTGTTCCAGTCAGTCACCAAAGATTGACATTGTAGATGAAGATGATGCAGCAATTTATTTTTCTTCTGGAACAACAGGATTTCCAAAAGCAATTTTACATAATCATGAATCTCTGATGCATGCTGCACGAGTAGAGCAGAATCATCATGGACAGACAAAGGACGATGTGTTTTTATGTATTCCGCCACTTTACCATACAGGGGCTAAGATGCATTGGTTTGGAAGTCTTTTGACAGGTGGAAAGGCAGTCCTTTTGAAAGGAACGAATCCGAAGACAATTCTTCGTGCAGTTTCAGAGGAAAAATGTACTATCGTATGGCTGCTCGTACCGTGGGCACAGGATTTACTTCTTGCAATTGATAACAAAGATGTAGATTTGAAGGATTATGATCTGGAGCAGTGGAGACTTATGCATATCGGTGCGCAGCCGGTACCGCCAAGTCTGATTCGTCACTGGAAGGAATATTTCCCAAATCATAAATATGATACAAACTATGGATTGAGTGAATCTATTGGACCTGGATGTGTGCATCTCGGATTGGATCATATTGATAAAGTCGGTGCGATCGGTAAAGCAGGATTTGGCTGGGAGACAAAGATTATCGATGAGAATGGAAATCTGGTTGCACAGGGCGAAACTGGAGAGCTGGCAGTCAAAGGTCCGGGAGTCATGACTTGCTATTATAAAGATGAAAAAGCAACGGCTGAAGTACTTCATGATGGCTGGTTGTATACTGGAGATATGGCAATGGAAGATGAAGATGGATTTATCTATCTGGTTGACCGTAAGAAAGACGTCATTATCAGTGGCGGAGAGAATATTTATCCGGTACAGATTGAAGATTTTCTTCGTACCAATAATAAAATTCTGGATGTGGCAGTTATCGGACTTCCAGATCATAGACTGGGAGAAATTTCAGCAGCAATTATTGAGTTAAAACCTGGTGTAGAGTGCACAGAGGAGGAAATTGATGAATTCTGCAAGAAACTTCCAAGATACAAGAGACCTCGTAAGCTGATTTTTGCAAAGGTTCCTAGAAATCCTACTGGAAAGATTGAAAAGCCAAAGCTTCGTGAGAAGTATGGTGCAGCACATCTGGTCGCAGCGCAGAATCAGGTAGAGATTAAATAATAAAGAGTGATTTACTAGAAATATAAAAGTTCAGGGAGGGTTTGACTCGGTACAAGTCAAACCCTCCCTATTTTGGAATTGTCTATTTTCCGGCAGTTATATACTGCAAGTGATTTATTTATGTTCTTTTTGATATTCCAGAGATGCTTCAATAAATCCACGGAACAATGGGTGTGGTCTGTTTGGACGGGATTTTAATTCTGGATGAGCCTGGGTCGCGATGAACCAAGGATGATCTGGAATCTCTACCATCTCTACAATACGTCCATCCGGAGAAAGTCCGGATAATAGCATACCATTTTGAGTCAGTGCATCGCGGTAATCATTATTTACCTCATAACGATGACGGTGGCGTTCCTGAATTTCTTCAGATCCGTACAGCTTATATGCTTTGGAGTCTTTATTTAAAACACATGGGTAAGAGCCAAGTCTTAATGTTCCACCGATATTTTCTACATCAATTTGTTCTGGCATGATATGAATGACCGGATGTGTAGTATCTGGATCTAATTCAGCGCTGTGAGCATCATTGTATCCAATGACGTCTCTTGCAAATTCAACGATGGATAACTGCATTCCAAGGCAGAGCCCCAGGAATGGAATATTGTGTGTGCGAGCATATTTGATCGCTTCAAGCATACCGTCAATTCCACGATTGCCAAAACCACCTGGAACAAGAATACCACTGACATCGCCAAGAATTTCATCAACATTATCTGCAGTTACCAGTTCAGAATCTACCCACTTGATATTGACAGTAGCGCGGCTGAAAATTCCACCATGTTTGAGTGCTTCTACAACACTGATATAAGCATCATGAAGCTGTGTGTATTTTCCGACAAGTGCGACGGTTACTTCTGTGTTTGGATTTCGCAGATAGTTCACCATTTCTTTCCAGTCTTTTAAATCTGGTTCCGGACAATTTAAGTGCAAGCATTCGCATACTACCTGAGCCAGATGTTCTTCTTCCATTGCAAGTGGAGCTTCATATAAATATTCAACGTCCAGATTCTGCAATACGTGATTTGCAGGAACATTACAAAACAGAGCAAGTTTATCTTTAATTCCTGTTCCAAGTGGATATTCAGAACGACATACAAGGATATCTGGCTGAATTCCCATGCCCTGCAGTTCTTTCACACTAGCTTGTGTTGGTTTAGTTTTCATCTCTTGAGATGCTTTCAGGTATGGAATTAATGTAACATGAATGAGAATTACATTGTCATGTCCTTTTTCATGCTGGAACTGACGGATGGCTTCCAAAAATGGCTGACTTTCGATATCGCCTACAGTTCCTCCGACTTCAATGATTGCTACTTCTGTATTCTCAGCAGCAGGATTGCGATAAAAGCGAGATTTTATTTCGTTAGTAATATGAGGAATAACCTGTACAGTTCCTCCACCGAAATCTCCGCGTCTTTCTTTTTGAAGTACGGACCAGTAGACTTTACCAGTCGTAACGTTGGAATTTTTACCGAGACTTTCATCAATAAAACGCTCATAATGACCAAGATCAAGATCTGTCTCAGTTCCGTCATCAGTTACAAATACTTCGCCATGTTGTACCGGGTTCATAGTACCTGGATCAATGTTGATATAAGGGTCAAATTTCTGCATAGTCACGGTATAACCACGAGCTTTCAGAAGACGACCTAAAGATGCAGCAGTGATTCCTTTTCCAAGTCCTGATACGACACCACCTGTAACAAATACATATTTTACTGCCATAATGTCCTCCTTAGAATGAAAAAATATGTTCAAGCATGTCCCCCAAAAAACATATCTCAAAAAATACTTTAAAAGTATACACCTTTTTTATTAAAAAATACAGAGATTTTAGTCTCTTTTTTCATATTTTGCTTCATAAGTTGCCTGAATAGAAAGGCGCTTTAACTGTTTAATGTCTACAGAGCTTACCATGACGGAAGTATGTGCCTGGCATCCTGCAAGATTCGGAAGCTGTTCTAGTGCTTTCTTTGCAAGTGGATTAGAAGCTGCGCTTACAGAAAGAGCAATGAGAACTTCATCAGTATGAAGGCGTGGATTCTTGTTTCCGAGATACTTTGTCTTTAATGTTTGGATTGGTTCGATGGCTTCCGGTGAAATGACATGGCAGGAATGTTCGATGCCAGCCAGATCTTTCAGGGCATTAAGCAGCATGGCAGCAGTTGCTCCGAGCAATTTGGAAGTCTTTCCTTTTATAATGCGTCCGTCATGAAGTTCGATAGCAGCAGCAGGACCATTAGTTATTTTCTCGTATTCAAGGGCAGCGTCAACAACTTTGCGGTCATGGATAGTAACACCAGCCTGGTTCATCAACATTTCGATGGTATAGACTTCATTGTCGGAGCACTGACCAAGAAGAAGACGGCGCAGGGATTCGTAATATCTGCGTAGAATTTCCTGTTTGGAAGCTTCGCGGCATGCTTCATCATCACAGATACAGTTTCCGGCCATGTTCACTCCCATGTCTGTTGGTGATTTGTAAGGGCTTTCTCCGTAAATGCGTTGGAAAATTGCATTTAATACAGGAAAAATCTCTACATCACGGTTATAGTTAACGGTTGTCTCGCCATAAGCTTCAAGATGGAATGGATCGATCATATTTACATCGTTCAGATCTGCAGTGGCTGCTTCATAAGCTAAGTTGACCGGATGCTTCAGCGGGATATTCCAGATAGGAAATGTCTCAAACTTGGCATAACCGGCACGGATTCCGCGTTCCAGTTCGTGATAGAGCTGGGAGAGGCAGACAGCCATTTTTCCACTTCCGGGTCCGGGAGCAGTCACAACGACCAGTGGTCTGGAAGTTTCAATGTAATCATTTTTTCCATAACCGTTCTCACTTACAATGACCGGAATGTTGGTCGGATATCCTGCAATCAAGTAGTGGCAGTATACACGGATGCCCATTTTCTCCAGGCGGGCTTTAAATAAGGAAGCACTTTCCTGGTTACTGTATTTTGTAATAACAACACTGCCGACATAGAGTCCGCGATCACGGTAAATGTTCATCAGGCGGAGAACATCAGAATCATAAGTGATTCCAAGATCTCCACGGATTTTGTTGCGCTCGATGTCTTCGGCGCTGATCACGATGATAATTTCTGCCTGATCGGAAAGCTTGTCCAGCATACGGAGCTTACTGTCAGGTTGAAATCCAGGCAGTACACGGGAAGCGTGATAATCGTCAAATAATTTGCCTCCAAATTCCAGATAGAGCTTATTGTCAAACTGACTGATTCGCTCTTTAATGTGGGCAGACTGCATCTGCAGATACTTGTCATTGTCAAAACCAATTTTCATAATGAATAAATCCTCTCTTGTCCTCTGTATTATATTATGAGTTCTATCGTTCATATGCCGGAACTGTTCTGAAATATACAGAAAAATTCAGGCATGAAAAACCACAGAAAAAGTATACTACATATTATGGTTAGTTTACAATCTTTTCATAATGTTTTTATTGATTTCTAACAAGGCTGTCCGTATAATGGAGAGTGACACAGGAGGAGAAAAATGGACAACCAGAACGGAAACAAGGATAATAATAAAAATAACAAACAAGGCTTTTCTTTTGTCATACTGATTACGATGCTGACGGCACTTCTAGTATTTGCCATGTATCAGTTTCAGGGAGTGGACAGTGACCAGGAAATTACTTATAACAAGTTCCTGAAGATGATTGATGAGAAGAAGGTCGAGAAAGTTGAAATTAAGAGTGACAGGATTCTGATCACGGCAAAGAAAGAAAGTGGAGATAAGGTCAACAAGGAATATTACACAGGCCGGATGAATGATGACCAATTGGTGGAGAAACTGGAAAAAGCAAAGATTGATTTCAATCAGGAGGTACCGGATACAACTTCTGCAATTGTTGCCCAGTATGCTATGAATATCATTCCGCTTGTCATATTTATTGCACTGATCGTATGGATGACCCGTAAGATGTCGAAAGGCGGAGGCATGATGGGAATTGGCAAGAGTAATGCCAAGATGTATGTGGAAAAACAGACCGGTGTCACATTTAAGGATGTAGCAGGGCAGGATGAGGCGAAGGAATCTTTGCAGGAAGTTGTAGATTTCCTGCACAATCCGGGAAAATATACAAGCGTAGGAGCAAAGCTTCCAAAAGGAGCACTGCTTGTAGGACCTCCGGGAACAGGTAAGACACTTTTGGCAAAAGCAGTTGCAGGAGAGGCAAAAGTACCGTTTTTTTCATTGAGTGGATCTGCATTTGTAGAGATGTATGTCGGCGTCGGAGCATCCAGAGTCCGAGACTTGTTTAAGCAGGCACAGCAGATGGCACCTTGTATTATTTTCATTGACGAGATTGATGCAATTGGTAAGAGCCGTGATACACAGATGGGCGGTAACGATGAGCGTGAGCAGACATTGAACCAGCTTCTGGCTGAGATGGATGGATTTGAAAGTAACAAAGGTCTTGTTCTTCTGGCAGCCACGAACCGTCCGGAGATTCTGGATCCGGCACTGTTAAGACCGGGACGTTTTGACCGTCGTATTATTGTGGAACGACCGGATCTTAAAGGACGTGTGGAAGTACTGAAAGTGCACTCTAAAGACGTGAAGATGGATGAGACGGTTGATCTGGAAGCAATCGCACTTGCAACTTCCGGAGCAGTTGGCTCAGATCTTGCAAATATGATCAATGAAGCCGCAATCAACGCGGTTAAGAATGGAAGAAATGCCGTATCACAGGCGGATCTTTTTGAAGCAGTGGAAGTTGTGCTGGTAGGTAAAGAAAAGAAAGACCGTGTGATGAATCAGGAAGAGCGCAAGATTGTGTCTTACCATGAAGTCGGACATGCGCTTGTCAGTGCGTTGCAGAAGGATTCTGAGCCAGTTCAGAAGATTACGATCGTACCGCGTACGATGGGAGCACTTGGATATGTTATGCAGACTCCGGAAGAAGAAAAGTTCCTGAATACAAAGAAAGAACTGCAGGCTATGTTAGTTGGAATGCTCGGAGGACGTGCTGCAGAAGAGATTGTATTTGATACAGTGACAACAGGGGCTTCTAATGATATTGAGAAAGCAACCAGTGTGGCAAGAGCTATGATTACCCAATATGGTATGAGTGAGAAGTTCGGGCTGATCGGGCTGGAATCGGTCCAGAACAGATATTTGGACGGACGTCCGGTTATGAACTGTGGTCAGGAGACAGCTTCTGAGATTGATCATGAAGTTATGAAGATGCTGAAAGAAGCTTATGAGGAAGCAAAGAAACTTCTTTCAGAACACAGAGAATCACTGGATAAGATTGCAGCATTTCTGATTGAGAAAGAGACAATCACAGGAAAAGAATTCATGAAGATTTTCCATGAAGTAGAAGGAATTGCAGAAGAGTAATACAGAAAGTTAATGTATTTGAATACCGTTTCCCGGGCAAATCAGATTTTTGTCAGGGAGGCGGTATTTTCTGTTACATTGAGTTGAAAAAACAGGGAGTAAATTATGTTTGATATTCAGGAAGAATTAAAAAAGCTGCCGGGCAAGCCGGGAGTTTATCTGATGCATGATGAGACAGATAAAATCATCTATGTGGGAAAAGCAATCAGTCTGAAAAACCGTGTACGACAGTATTTTCAGAGCAGTCGTAACAAAGGGGCTAAGATAGAACAGATGGTGACTCACATTTCCAGGTTCGAGTATATCGTAACAGATTCGGAACTGGAAGCGCTGGTGCTGGAGTGTAATCTCATCAAAGAGCACAGACCCAAATATAACACAATGTTGATGGACGACAAGGCTTATCCATTTATAAAAGTTACTGTGCAGGAGCCATTTCCAAGAGTGATGTTGGCAAGAAGAGTGCAGAAAGATAAGGCAAAGTATTTTGGCCCCTATACGAGTGCCGGGGCAGTGAAAGCCACAATAGAACTGATTCGAAAGTTATATTTTATCCGAAGCTGTAACCGGAGACTGCCAAAGGATATTGGAAAAGAGCGGCCATGTCTGAACTATCATATTCATCAGTGCAAAGCTCCGTGTCAGGGATACATTTCGAAGGAGGAATACCGCAAGTCTGTAGAGGAAGTCTTACATTTTCTGAATGGCAATTATGATCCAATTCTGGAAAAGTTGAAGGCACAGATGGAAGAAGCGTCAGAGTCATTGGAGTTTGAGCGGGCAATTGAATATCGGGAGTTGATAAACAGTGTACAGAAAATTGCACAGAAGCAGAAAATTACAGACACTGCGGGAGATGACAGGGATATTGTGGCAGTATCAAAAGATTTGGAAGATGCGGTTGTGCAAGTGTTTTTTATTCGAAATGGAAGATTGATCGGGCGGGATCATTTTTATCTGAAGCTAGTGGATAAGGAGACAAAGGCAGAGATACTTTCCAGTTTTATCAAGCAATTTTATGCAGGGACACCATATATTCCGGGACAGATTATGTTGCCAGAGGAAATACCAGATCATGAGATTATTGAGGAATGGCTGACAAGGAAAAAAGAGCATAAAGTACATCTGGTCATTCCGAAAAAAGGAACAAAGGAAAAACTGGTAGAGCTGGCAGAAAAAAATGCCCGAATGGTTCTGACGAAGGATAAAGAGCGGATTAAGAGAGAAGAGGGAAGAACGATTGGTGCAGTCAAAGAACTTCAAAATCTTTTGGGCTTAACCGGACTGCATCGTATGGAGGCGTATGATATTTCCAATACAAATGGATTTGAATCAGTTGGCTCTATGGTTGTCTATGAAAAAGGAAAACCGAAGAGAAATGACTACCGTAAATTCAAGATTAAAGGGGTAAAAGGGGCGAACGATTATGCCAGTATGAATGAAGTGCTTACAAGGCGGTTCGGGCACGGCTTAAGAGAAAAGGAAGAAGGTCGAGAACTTGGTAGTTTTACGGTATTTCCAGATCTGATTCTGATGGACGGTGGTAAAGGGCAGGTAAATATTGCACTGGAAGTGCTGGATAAGTTGAATCTGGATATTCCAGTCTGCGGTATGGTAAAGGATGATCACCACAGAACCAGAGGGCTTTATTATCACAATGAAGAGATTCCTATTGACCGGAATTCGGAAGCATTCAGACTGATCACGCGCATTCAGGATGAAGCTCACCGGTTTGCAATTACATTTCACAGGCAGCTTCGCAGTCAAGGACAAGTTCATTCGATTTTGGATGATATTCCAGGTGTTGGACCAGCAAGAAGAAAAGATTTAATGAAGCATTTTGCCAACATTGAGGCAATCAAGAATGCCACTGTAGAGGAACTAAAGAGTCTTCCTTCTATGAATGAAAAATCCGCTAAGGATGTGTATGATTTTTTTCACTGATATGCTATAATTTTAATATTAGTAATAGGATGCCTGGAAGGAGAGACATATATGCGAAAAAATGTAGTTCAAATGAAGCAGATTGTCGAGAAGATGAATCTGAAAAATCTGACACCGGATGTAGAGTTGTCGGATAAGGCTGTGGAGGTTCCGGATATTAACCGTCCTGCATTACAATTGACAGGATTTTTTGAAAGATTTGATTCGGAACGGGTGCAGGTCATCGGTTATGTAGAATATAGCTACCTGACAACATTGGAAGAAAAGAAAAAAGAGGAAATTTATGACACGCTTCTTTCTTACAAGATTCCATGCCTGGTATTTTGCCGTGCTTTAAAACCAGATGATATGCTCTTGCAAAAGGCAACAGAAGCGAATATTCCGGTATTTTCAACAGATTCACATACATCTGCATTTATGGCAGAAATCATTCGGTGGTTAAATGTTCAGTTAGCACCATGTATTTCCATCCATGGAGTACTGGTAGATGTCTACGGTGTCGGTGTGCTGATTATGGGAGAGAGTGGTATTGGAAAAAGTGAGGCGGCTCTGGAACTGATTAAGAGAGGGCACCGGCTTGTCAGTGACGATGTTGTGGAGATCCGCAAGGTCAGTGATGAGACACTGGTAGGAACAGCACCGGATATTACAAGGCATTTTATTGAGCTCAGAGGTATTGGAATTGTGGACGTTAAGACTTTATTCGGTGTTCAAAGCGTCAGAGAGACAAAGAATATTGACCTTGTTATTACACTGGAGGAGTGGAATAAAGAGCGTGAGTATGATCGCCTGGGACTGGAAGATCAGTATACAGAATTTCTTGGGAATAAGGTAGTCTGCCACAATCTTCCAATCCGTCCAGGACGTAATCTGGCTATTATTGTAGAGACGGCTGCTATTAATCACAGACAGAAGTCTATGGGTTATAATGCTGCACAGGAGCTATATCAGAGAGTACAGCGTAATCTTACAAAAAAAGATTAAAATATATACACGAGGAGAAAATAACTATGAAATACTGTTTTGGAGCAGATGTTGGGGGAACCACTATAAAACTGGGATTGTTTACAGTGGATGGAGAAATTCTTGATAAATGGGAGATTATTACAAGAACTGAAAATGAAGGTGAATCCATTCTTCAAGATATAGCAACGGCTTTAAAGGAAAAGATTCAGGAAAAAGCAATTCCGGCAGAAGAAGTGATAGGAATTGGAATGGGAATTCCGGCACCGGTAAATTCGGAAGGTATTGTGAGAAAGACAGCGAATCTTGGATGGGGATATAAAGAGGTTAAGAAAGAATTAGAGAATCTGACAGGTTGGCAGGTTGTTGTTGGCAATGATGCCAATGTAGCGGCACTCGGTGAGATGTGGAAAGGTGCTGGACATGGTGAGAAGAATATGGTCATGGTCACACTTGGAACTGGAGTTGGCGGAGGAGTGATCATGGGAGGAAGGCCTTTGATCGGTGCCAATGGAGCTGGCGGAGAAATCGGACATATCTGTGTAAATTACTTTGAAGAAAAGTGTTGTGGCTGTGGAAAGAAAGGCTGTCTTGAACAGTATGCGTCTGCAACAGGAATTGCAAGAATTGCCAGAGAACATCTCGCAGCTGATACGAAAGATTCAATATTGCAAACTTATGATTTAGATAAGATAGATGCAAAAATCGTATTTGATGCCTTAAAAGAAGGTGACCAGCTTGCAGTAGATGTTGTAGAAGAATTCGGAGAATACCTGGCGAAAGGATTAGCAGACGTAGCAGTCGTAGTAGATCCAAGCCTTTTTGTAATTGGAGGAGGAGTGTCAAAAGCAGGAGAAATTCTCCTTACATATATAGAAAAATATTATCGCAAGCGAGCCTTTTTTGCAAATAAAGATACTCAGTTTGCTATTGCAAGCCTTGGAAATGATGCAGGAATCTGTGGAGCTGCAAAATTGATCCTGGATAGTCAAGTGTAGAAGGCAGATGTTTCGAATATAGGAATATAGGAAAGGAGAGTGGATATCCACTCTCCTGTTTTTGCTTTTTAAATTATCAATACTGGGGTAAGCCAAAATGATTATTGTGTGTTACCACCAGCATCACCGCCACCGGTATTGCCACCGGTATCACCACCACCGGTATTGCCGCCGGTATCACCACCACCAGTGTTACCCCCACCAGCATCACCGCCGCCGGTATTGCCGCCGGTATTGCCGCCAGTGGTGCCGCCAGTATTATCTCCGGTATTAGTACCGGTATTGTTACCAGTATTATCGCTATTTGTGTCATGGGACTTACTGTCATTTTCTTCAGAATCATAGTCTTCAGAATGGTTTTTATGTCCCGGACAACTCTGATCTGGAAGGCTGTCTGTTGCAAAGTATTCTGTTACACTTGGACAACTGGAATTTGCCAGATATCCGCTAATTGTGCAGACGGATTTTTGCTCTACAGAACTTGGCATTACAAAATCTTTTGTTTCAAGATTCTCATGTACTCTGCTCATGATTCCTTTCCAGATGCGGAAACGGAATTTTGTATCGGAATTACATTCTTTGTTATCATCATAACCGCCCCATACAGCACATGTGTAATATGGTGTATATCCGACAAACCATAAGTCCTTGTTGGATGTTGTTGTACCTGTTTTACCGGCAACCGGCATATTATCTAACTGGCAGGCTTTACCGGTACCTTCCTCTACTACGGTCTGAAGAGCACTCGTAAGAAGTCCGGCTGTACTGTCTTTGATTGCCTGGTGACTTTCGCCAGTTCCGTCAAGAAGAACATTGCCATCATGATCTAAAACTTTCGTGTAAAGAGTTGGTTTATTGTAAACGCCGTTGTTGGCAATTGCAGCATAGGCACTACAGAGTTCGTAATTATAAACACCATCTGTCAGACCACCAAGGGCAAGGGTTTTTGTGTTATCAGAATAAGTTTTTCCATTTACTACTTTGTTAGTTACCAGTGTGCTGATGCCAAGTTTCTCACAATATTCCATACCTACATCTTGAGTAACAAGATCACTGGTCTGCACAGCACAGGAGTTGAGAGAAAGTGCGATAGCGGTACGCATGGATACGTCACCTTTGCTTCCTTTAATAGTTTTTCCACCGCCGACATCATAATTTTTATCATCAATGACAGAAGCAAGTGTCATCTCGTCCAGATCCAGAGCCGGTGCATAAGCAGCCAGGATTTTAAAAGTAGATCCAGGTTGTCTCTTGGAACCTTTGTATGCACGATTCAGTCCTAGACTGGTTGATTTGGCACCGCGACCACCGACCATGGCTTTGATCTGACCGGTATACTGATCCATCAAAGTAATGGAAGCTTGTGGCTGTGGTGAGATGTTTATAACTTCATTGTAAGTATCACCTTCCTGAGCGATAGTAGATTTCCATTCTTCTACCATGGCACGGGCGGCATCTTCACTTTTATATAAAAGTCCTTGATCTTTGTTATAAGTTTCTTTTACATATTTTTTGATGTGGCCGGAAGAGTAATTCTCAGTACTTCCATCTGCCCGTGTGACAGTCAGTGCATAGTCGAGACCATATTCGATATTCGATGGATAATTGGAATCATCGTTGGCTTCTTCGTCACAAATCTGCTGAAGAGACTGATTCTGAGTGGAGTAAATGCTAAGACCTCCACTGTAAACAGCATTGTAAGCCTGTGTTTCTGAAAAACCACATTGATCCTGTAGGTCATTCATGACTTGATCTGCAAGTGCATCTACAAAATAACTATATGCGTTGGAAGAATCTGTCTGGGTTTCGTTAACAGACTGGATTCTTGCATATACATCATCTGCCATTGCTTCATCATAAGCAGCCTGGTCGATATATCCCTGTTTCAGCATATTCTTAAGAACCTTATCACGACGCTTCTGGTTCTTTTGAGGGTTCGTGATTGGATTCAGGTTACCAGGACTCTGTGTAATACCTGCAATAACAGCACTTTCAGAAAGAGTCAGTTCTGAAACATCTTTGTTGAAATATCTTTTCGCAGCAGATTGAACACCGAGACAGTTCTGTCCTAAGTTGATGGTGTTCAGATAAGCTTCCATAATCTCATCTTTACTCATCTGCTTTTCGATGGAAACGGCAAGGAACTGTTCCTGGAGTTTTCGCTGTAGCTTATCGTAGAATGTCTTTTCATTTACAAAGTTCGGAAAGACATTATTTTTTATGAGCTGCTGTGTCAGTGTACTGGCTCCCTGGGATCCCCCGGAAATAAGAGAAACACCGGCACGGACAATACCTTTGATATCAATTCCGTTATGCTCATAAAAACGTTCATCCTCGATAGCAACAAATGCATGCTGAAGATCTGCCGGAATCTCATCGATTGTTTTATATACACGGTTAGAACCTGCGGCAACAAAACGTTCAATTTCAGTTGTTCCGTCGTCAGCGTACACTAAAGTTGTAAATCCCTGTGGTTTTACATCATCAGGTGTAATATCCGGAGAATTGTCAATAATCTTTTTCACAAATAGTCCGCCACCGGCAACACCGGCGATTGCAACCACGATGATGCAAAGAAGGAGTGCCTTAAATAATCGGACTCCTACACGCTTTGCCTGCATAGCAGACTTTGACGTAATCTGCTTCTGGCGCTTTGCGGCTTTTTTCTTACCATAATTCATGCGTATATGCCTCCTTTATACCAGGTTATTATAGCAAATTAGCTATTTGAAATAAAGAAAAAAATGAAAACTTCATATTTTCTATGGAAAATCTTAAGAAGTTTGATATAGTAATGTGGTAGGAAGTAAAAAAAGACTTCTTAAGCGTAATATGTATGAATGGAAAATCAAGGGAGTTATGTAAATATGTTGGATAAATATAAAGTTGTGTATAAAGGTGGACAGGATGAAATTATAGAAAAAAAGTCCAGATTTATTGCGACAGTTGCTCCGGTAGAAAGCGAAGAAGAAGCACTTGCTTTTATAGAAGCAATGAAGAAAAAATATTGGGATGCGAGACATAACTGTTTTGCGTATGTCATCGGAGAGAGAGGACAGCTTGCAAGATGCAGTGATGACGGAGAACCTGGCGGCACTGCCGGAAAACCTATGCTGGATGTTCTTCTTGGGGAAGAAATCCGTAATATAGTAGTTGTTGTGACCCGCTACTTTGGAGGAACACTTCTTGGAACCGGAGGGCTTGTAAGAGCTTATTCTTCTTCTACACAGGCGGGAATCCGTGCATCTGTAATTATAACCAGAATCCGGGGGCTTAAACTGAATATTAAGACAGATTATAATGGTCTTGGAAAAGTGCAGTATATTTTGGGACAACGTGGAATCAAGCTGATTGACAGTATTTATACGGAAAATGTAGAATTAAGTGTTTTATTGCCTTTGGGAGAGGTAAAGACTGTGGAAGCAGAGATTACAGAAGGAACTAATGGAAGAGTAAAAATGGAAGAAGGCGATGAGTGCTGGTTCGCACAGATTGATGGGGAGCCGCAGATAGTGGCGTAAGAGCAAAGCTTCTGCGATGCTGCCTCTCGGCCATGGCAGTCGCCATACAGAAAAAAGCAACAAGCAAGAGCCTCGATGCCGCGACGCAGCCTCTCGGCCATGGCAGTCGCCATACATAAAAATAACAAGAACGACCGGAGAATGTAAACACTCTCCGGTCGTTCTTGTTATTTCCATGTCTTGCTTGTTGCTTTATGAGAATTCTGGTTCGATTAATCCGAAAGATCCATCTTTTCTCTTATATACTACGTTAACTTCTTCATTCTCAGCATTGAAGAATACAAAGAAGTTATGTCCAAGTAATTCCATCTGTACGCATGCGTCTTCTGGATACATTGGTTTGATTCCGAATCTTTTTGTGCGGACAATTTTTACTTCATCGTCTTCAATTGACTCTTCTGTCTCAAAAAGAGTCTTGCTGAAGTTGTTACCTTCCTGATTCTTTGCTACCAGTTTGTTTTTATATTTTCTGAGCTGACGCTCGATGACTTCTTCTACTAGGTCGATGGATACATACATATCGTCGCTTTCCTGCTCGGAACGAATGATGTTGCCTTTTACAGGGATTGTAACCTCAATCTTCTGATGTTCTTTCTGAACGCTGAGTGTTACATGAATCTCTGTGTCAGGTGTGAAGTAACGCTGTAATTTTCCTAATTTGCTCTCTACAGCATCTTTTAATCCTGGTGTTACGTCAATGTTCTTTCCAATAATAATGAATTTCATATTGTCCAACTCCTTTGCTACGTTTTTTCAGACGTTAATATCTGACAGTTGGTGGCCAGAACGGTAATCTATCTGATAGATATAGTATAGCACGTTTTGTTGTTAATGTATAGCACGTATTACTTCAATTCTTGAAATTTTTCCATCAGATTTTTTTGCGATGCGTAGACCGAAGCTTTTGAAGAAAACACAGGCTCCGATCTCGTTATTTATATTTTCTTTTTTTAACTGATCAAGCATCACCTCTTCCAGTGTATCGTTTCCTGAATACGGAAGGTCAATGGAAAGAAGCCTGGCAATATTTTTTGCTTTTGCAGATGCGTGGAAGATGTATTTGTCAGCATCATCAAAATTACAGAATAAGAATTTACGTGTGGCAAATAATACAGCGATTGCGCAGACACCGACAAGACTGCTCCAGATGGAAGAATGATCGATGATGATTTGTCTTGCAATTGCAAATAAGAGAACTTCGAAAACTGTCTGTGGGGAGTGAGAGTACATCATTTTAATAAGCTCGACACCGATGATCAGATTGAAGCAAGTTTCCAGAAGATCTTCGTAGTTAGGCCAGACATTTAAATCTGGAATTTTGTAAATCGCACCGGCTACACGCAGACACAATAAGATAATACCGGCGGTCAATATAAATGAAATAACAAATTCCAAAATATCAGACAGCCGTTTTAAAAATACAGATATAGATTCTTTCATATGTTTTTTGTCTCCTTGGGAATTAGTAATAAGTAAGTAGTAAAAATCTACAATATAGAGTATAAAGTATCGGAGTAGTCTTGCCAATATAGAATTTGGAAAGGATGTAGAAAATATGAAGAACACGGTCAAAAGATTCAAAAAACTGTCCGCAACAAAAATGTATACGGACAGCTTCAAGTCTTGAATAGTATTTTATTATTTCAGGTTGCTTCTTTTTCTCATCTTAGGATCCAGAATTTTCTTGCGGATTCTCAAATTGTCTGGTGTAACTTCCAGAAGCTCGTCAGTGTCGATAAAATCGATTGCCTGCTCCAGACTTAATACTCGCGGAGGTGTCAGGCGGAGAGCCTCATCTGCACTGGAAGAACGAGTGTTTGTAAGATGTTTTGTCTTGCAGACATTAATCTCGATATCATCTGTCTTTGCATTCTGTCCGATGACCATACCGGAGTAAACTTTTTCACCTGCTCCAATGAATAACTGTCCACGCTCCTGGGCAATATAAAGTCCGTAAGTTACAGATTCTCCAGTCTCAAATGCGATCAGAGATCCCTGTTTTCGATACTGAATATCACCTTTGTATGGTGCGTAGCCGTCAAATGCTGTGTTCATGATTCCATTTCCCTTTGTATCAGTCATGAAATCTCCACGGTATCCAATGAGTCCACGGGAAGGAATACGGAACTCAAGACGGGTATATCCGCCATTTCCGGCACCCATCGTCTGAAGTTCGCCTTTTCTCTGGCTCAGTTTCTCGATGACAACACCAGTAAATTCGTCTGGTACATCGATGTATGCAATCTCCATAGGCTCTAAGAGCTTACCATTTTCATCTTTCTTATAAAGAACTTCTGCCTTGCTGACAGCAAATTCGTATCCTTCACGTCTCATATTCTCAATAAGAACAGAAAGGTGAAGTTCGCCACGACCAGAAACTTTGAAAGAATCCATGTTCTCTGTATCTTCGACACGAAGGCTGACATCTGTATTCAGCTCACGCATCAGACGGTCACGCAGGTGACGGGAAGTCACAAATTTTCCTTCCTGTCCGGCAAATGGGCTGTCATTTACCATGAAGTCCATGGAAATCGTAGGCTCTGAAATCTTCTGGAACGGAATGGCTACCGGATTTTCAGGAGAGCAGAGTGTATCTCCGATGGAAATGTCGGAAATACCGGAAATTGCTACAATGGAACCGATGGTTGCTTCTTTTACTTCTACTTTTTTCAGACCATCGAATTCGTAGAGCTTACTGATTTTAACTTTCTGCTGTTTGTCCGGATCATGATGGTTGACAACAACCATATCCTGGTTCACTGCAATCGTACCGTTATCTACTTTACCAACACCGATACGTCCTACATACTCATTGTAATCAATTGTACTGATAAGAACCTGAGTCGGAGCTTCCGGGTCGCCTTCCGGTGCAGGAATGTAGTCTAAGATTGTATCAAACAGTGGTTTCATATCTTTCATGTCATCTGTCAGCTCTAAAGCAGCAACACCAGCTTTTGCAGAAGCATATACGAACGGACAGTCAAGCTGCTCATCCGATGCACCAAGATCAATGAGAAGTTCCAGAACTTCATCGATAACAGACTCAGCTCTTGCTTCTGGCCGATCGATTTTGTTGATGCATACAATAACAGGAAGTTTTAATTCCATTGCTTTTCTGAGAACGAACTTTGTCTGTGGCATAGCACCTTCAAATGCATCAACTACGAGGATAACTCCGTTTACCATTTTAAGGACACGTTCTACTTCGCCGCCGAAATCAGCATGTCCAGGTGTGTCAATGATATTAATCTTTACCCCATTATAAGTAACGGCAGTATTTTTAGAAAGAATAGTGATTCCACGTTCTCTTTCAATATCATTGGAATCCATGACACGTTCCTCAACGGCCTGATTTTCACGGAATACGCCGCTTTGCTTTAATAATTCATCTACCAGTGTCGTTTTACCGTGGTCAACATGGGCGATAATTGCGATATTTCTTACATCTTCGCGTTTTGTCTTCATTTTATAACATCCTTTTCTTTGAATCTTCACTTGTAAACACTTCTAATTTAATATATACAACTTTATTAGTCTACCACATTTTTGAAATTTTACAAGAGTTTAAAAAAGTTGTTCTAAATTCTGTACTTTAAGCATAGGTTATTAAAGACCATAGGAAATACGTTTTAGAGGAAGGAGAACTTAAAATTATGTCAGATAAGATTATTGAAAATAACCAGGTGACGATTATGGGAGAGATTGTTTCAGATTTTACTTTCAGCCATGAGGTATTCGGGGAAGGATTTTATATGGTAGAGGTAAAGGTGAAGCGTCTGAGCAACTCGGAAGACCGGATTCCACTGATGATTTCGGAGCGTCTGATTGATGTGACAAGAGATTATACAGGTGAGTATATTATGGTGAATGGTCAGTTCCGGTCTTATAACAGACATGAAGAGCAAAAAAATCGGCTTGTATTATCTGTATTTGTAAGAGAGTTGGAGTTTATTGATGAAGAACTGGATGGAGCGAAGACGAATAGCATTTTCCTGGACGGCTATATCTGTAAACTTCCGGTCTATCGGAAAACTCCACTTGGGAGAGAAATCGCTGACCTTTTGCTGGCGGTGAACAGACCATATGGAAAATCAGATTACATACCATGTATCTGCTGGGGAAGAAATGCAAGATATGCTTCTGCATTTGAAGTAGGAGAGCATGTTCAGATCATAGGCAGAATACAGAGTCGTACTTATATAAAGAAGTTATCGGATACGCTGACGGAAGAGAGAACCGCGTATGAGGTATCTGTAAGTAAACTGGAATGTGTGGAAATATAAAAAATGGGTAGGTCAGAATGTTCGCAACTTGTTTAGAAGTATAGTCTTTCATTGACATCCCTTGATAATGATGCTAAAATTTCAATTAATAATGAATCATGACAGATAATTTAAAGCACATGAAAAGTCAGGAGGAGTACGATGGCTATATTTACTGGAGCTGGAGTGGCAATTGTCACACCATTTAATGATGATGAAGAAAGAAGTATTAATTATGATAAGTTAGATGCACTGCTTGATTACCACTGTAATAATGGAACAGATTGTATTGTAATCTGTGGAACAACTGGCGAGTCTGCAACAATGACAGAAGAAGAACATATGCAGTGCGTAAAGTTTGCAATTGACAGAGTGAAAGGCAGAATTCCAGTTATTGCAGGTACAGGTTCTAATTGTACACGTACAGCAATTGATATGTCTAAGGAGGCAGCAGATTATGGTGCAGACGGATTACTTCTTGTTACACCTTATTATAATAAGGCCACACAGGCAGGACTGATCGCACATTATGAAGCTGTAGCAAAAGAAGCGAAGGCACCAATTATTATGTATAGTGTTGCAAGTAGAACAGGCTGTAATATTGAGCCGGCAACTGTGGCAGAACTTGTAAAGAATGTTGACAATATTGTAGGTGTAAAAGAGGCATCTGGAAATATTTCCCAGGTTGCAAAGATCATGTCTCTGACAGATGGTAACATTGATCTGTACTCGGGAAATGATGATCAAATCGTACCATTACTTTCTCTGGGAGCAAAGGGAGTGATTTCGGTTCTTTCTAATGTAGCTCCAAAGGAGACGCATGATATCTGTGCGAAGTTTTTTGAGGGAGATGTGAAAGGAAGTCTGGATCTTCAGTTAAAAGCAATTCCGCTTATTGAGAAGCTTTTCTGTGAAGTAAATCCGATTCCTGTTAAGAAAGCAATGGAACTTATGGGAAAAGACTGCGGACCGCTTCGCATGCCATTAACTGAACTTTCACCAGAACACACAAAAGCACTTGCACAGGCCATGAAGGGTTTTGGAATTGAGCTGGCATAGAGATTTTTAAGAATGGCAGTAGGAATGATAATTACAGATAAAAGGATATCCCGGGTGATATCCTTTTCTGTCATGTAAAAAGACAAGGAGGAAAAATATTATGGTACGTGCGATTATGCATGGCTGCAATGGCAAGATGGGACGTGCGATCACTACACTTGCAAAAGAAGATGCAGAGGTAGAGATTGTGGCAGGAGTGGATGCATATACGGAAGTTGCAAATGAATATCCAGTGTTCGATAGTATCGAAAAGTGTGATGTAGAAGCAGATGTTGTGATTGACTTTTCAAATGCAAAGGCAGTAGACGGACTTTTGGATTATTGCGTAGAAAAACAGATTCCTGTTGTTCTTTGCACAACAGGACTTTCAGAGGAACAGCTTCAGGAGGTAGAAGAAGCATCCAAGAAGGTAGCAGTTCTTCGTTCTGCTAATATGTCACTTGGAATCAATCTTTTGATGCAGCTTTTGAAAGAGGCGACAAAAGTATTGTCTCCGGCAGGTTATGATATTGAAATTGTTGAGAAGCATCACAACCAGAAATTGGATGCCCCAAGTGGAACTGCAATCGCTCTTGCAGATTCTATCAATGAGGCGGCAGATGGACAGTACGAGTATGTCTATGACAGAAGTCAGGTCAGAAAGAAACGTGATAAAAAAGAACTTGGAATATCAGCCGTGCGCGGAGGTACAATTGTTGGGGAACACGAAGTACTCTTTGCAGGAATAGATGAAGTGATTGAGTTCAAACATACAGCATACTCCAGAACTGTATTTGGAAAAGGTGCTGTAGAGGCTGCAAAATTCCTCGCCGGAAAAGAGGCAGGAAAATACGATATGTCAGACGTAATATTAAAATAATATTACGAGGAATCTTGGGGCAGATTGCAGGAATGCAAAGCACAAAGCAATCCGTAAATATTATAGTTGGAAAAAACAACCATATTATATAAAGGAGAGGTTATGAAAGATTTAGAAGCACGTTATTTGGAGAGACTTTCTCAACTGTATCCGACCATTGCTAAGGCATCAACAGAGATTATTAACTTACAGGCAATTTTAAATTTGCCAAAAGGGACGGAACATTTTCTTACGGATATCCATGGGGAATATGAAGCATTTTCCCATGTTCTTAAGAATGGATCGGGAGCAGTTCGTAGAAAAATTGACGAAGTCTTCGGAAATACTATGAGTAGTAAGGATAAGAAGACCCTTGCTACTCTTATTTATTATCCAAGAGAGAAGATGGAGCTCATTAAGAAAAAAGAAGAAAATATGGAGGACTGGTATAAGATTACGTTGTATCGTCTGATTGAAATCTGCAAGCGGACTTCAAGTAAGTATTCCAGATCTAAAGTCAGAAAAGCTCTGCCTCCGGAATTTGCTTATGTCATTGAGGAATTGATTACAGAGAAAGCAGATGTTATGGATAAGGAGTCCTATTATAATTCTATTGTAGATACGATCATCCGGATCAAACGTTCCGAAGAGTTTATTGTGGCTTTGAGTGAATTGATCCAGAGACTTACTGTAGATCATTTGCATATTGTAGGAGATATTTATGATCGTGGGCCGGGACCACATATTATTATGGACAAGCTGATGGGTTATCATTCTATGGATATCCAATGGGGAAATCATGACGTGCTCTGGATGGGGGCGGCAGCAGGACAACAGGGCTGTGTTGCAAATGTTGTCCGCATCTGTGCAAGATATGCAAATCTGGAGATTTTGGAGGATGGCTATGGAATTAACCTCCTGCCGCTTGCTACATTTGCACTGAACACATATCGGGATGATCCATGCAGCTGCTTTGAACTGAAGGATGATCCGGACTATGATCCCAGCGAAACAATGCTGAACATGAAGATGCATAAGGCGATTTCTATTATCCAGTTTAAAATAGAAGGGCAGATTATCAAAAAAAATCCTGGATTTAAGCTGGAACACCGAAATCTTTTGCATCTGATTGATTATGAAAATGGTTTGATCGAGTTGGATGGAAAAACATATGAACTTCTGGATAAAAATTTCCCGACGATCGATCCAAAACGGCCATATGCATTGACAGAAGCCGAAGAAGAGGTGCTGGATCGTCTGACACAGGCATTTGTCAACTGCGAAAAATTACAGAGCCATATGCATTTCCTTTTAAGTAAAGGTGGATTATACAAAGTATACAATAACAACTTGTTGTATCACGGTTGTATTCCGCTGAATGAAGATGGAAGTTTTAAGTCAGTAAAAATATACGGGCGTTCTTACAAAGGAAAGGCACTTTATGAGGTGCTGGAAAGCTATGTGAGAAAGGGATTTTATGCCATTGACGAGAAAGAACGAAAGCGTGGGAAGGATATGATGTGGTATATCTGGCTCAGTGAGAATTCACCGCTGTTCGGTAAGGACAAGATGGCAACGTTTGAGCGATATTTCCTGGCAGAAAAAGAGACACACAAGGAGAAAAAGAATCCTTATTATGATTTTTTGGAAAATGATAAGGTGGTCGACCGTATTTTGAAAGAATTCGGACTAGAGCATTCCTTTAGTCATATCATCAATGGTCATATGCCGGTAAAATCCAAAAACGGAGAAAATCCGATGAAATGTGGAGGCAAAGTATTTGTTATCGATGGAGGATTTTCAAGAGCATATCAGAAACAGACCGGAATTGCAGGTTATACGCTGATCTATAATTCTTATGGTATGATTTTAAGTGCCCATGAGCCGTTTGAATCGAAAGAATCAGCAATTGAAAATGAAACAGATATTCATTCTGATACCATTGTGACAGAAATTGTATCAAAGCGCCAGTCTGTTTTAGACACGGATGTGGGAAAAGAACTGGTAGAACAGATCCATGATCTGGAATTTCTCCTGGAGGCATACAGAAGCGGCCGCATTGCAGAACGACTGTAAAATAATGTCAATCTCTAAAAAGGTATAGAAAACTGTAAAATGCAGATATTACTATCAGCAAGTGAAGTATTTGCATGTAGCATTCTATACGGAAAAGGAGACGAAAATTATGAAACGGTTAAAAAAGTTATTGTTGATTATGATGTGTGTTGGTATTCTGGTTTCAGTTACTGCCTGTGCAGGAAATTCAAATGATAATGGAGCAGGGCAGAATGATGTGGTGAATGACAATGGCGCGAATGACACACAGACTGGTGATAGTGCCATGGACAAAATCGGTGACGGCCTGGAAGATGGAATTGACGATGTCGGAAAAGGCGTAGGCGAAGTAGTCGATGATCTGGATGGTGATGGACGGTCGGATAACCGGAAAAACACAAACAATAACACAGTGAATGATGCGACGACTGGTAATGACAATGTAAACGACAGATAAGAAAAGAACGTAAGATAAGAAGACAAGGTCACATTTTTTCGGGGATAAATGGATTTGTCCCTGTGAGAGTGTGGCTTTTCTTTTGGATAAGGAAAGGAGTTTTTTCATGCATTTCAGACCTTGTATAGACATACATAATGGAAAAGTCAAACAAATTGTAGGCGGTAGTCTTACTGATCAGGGCAATCAGGCAAAGGAAAATTTCACGGCCTCTGAAAATGCGGATTATTATGCAAAAATGTATCAGAAAGACGGACTTATAGGGGGACATGTGATACTTTTAAATCCGGTATCTTCAGAATATTATAGAGAAACGAAAGCACAGGCAATACTGGCACTTGGCGCATATCCAAAAGGACTTCAGGTGGGCGGTGGAATCCATGCCGAAAATGCAGAAGAGTTTCTGGAGGCGGGGGCAAGCCATGTGATCGTAACATCTTATGTGTTCCGCGACGGGAAGATAAATTGGGAAAATATGGAAAAACTTAAACATGCAGTGGGGAAAGAAAATGTTGTCATTGATTTGAGCTGCAGGAAAAAAGAAGACGGTTATTATATAGTGACAGACCGCTGGCAGAAGTTTACGGATGTAAAACTGACACAGGAAGTTTTAAGGGAAATTGCCGGATATTGCGATGAATATCTGGTGCATGGTGTGGATGTAGAAGGAAAATCAGCAGGAATTGATGAAGAGCTGGCAAAAATTCTTGGAGAGTTCGATATGATACCAGTGACTTATGCAGGAGGAATCGCAAGTCTTGAGGACATTGAACATTTTAGAAAAAAGACGGGTGGAAAAGTGGATTTTACAATAGGAAGTGCGCTGGATCTTTTTGGAGGACATCTTCCATATGAGCAGATTAAAAAATATTAGTATAGAATTTATGCAGCTTAGTTCGCAACAAGAATGCGAGAGAATTCTTGAATGATGAGAAAATATTTCAAGTGTGAACAGTTTGAAAACACTTTGTAAATTGGTTGAATTGCATTCTTGATAGTGATAGAATGGATACTGAGTAAATTTACGGACAAGGAGTAATGTATAGATATGGGCTTATTGCAAAAAATTTTTGGAACACATAGTGAAAATGAGTTAAAGCGTATCTATCCCATTGTAGATGAGATTGAAGCGTTGGGGCCGCAGATGGAGCAGCTTTCCGACGAGGAGCTTAAGAATAAGACACAGGAATTTAAGAGCCGTCTGAAAGGCACAGAGACACTGGATGATATTCTGCCGGAGGCGTTTGCAGTTGTGCGTGAGGCGGCAGGACGTACACTTGGCATGAAGCATTACAGAGTACAGTTGATCGGAGGAATTATTCTTCATCAGGGACGTATTTCTGAGATGAAGACTGGTGAAGGTAAGACACTGGTTTCTACACTTCCGGCTTATTTGAATGCATTGACCGGTGAGGGGGTGCATATTGTAACAGTCAACGACTATCTGGCAAAGCGTGATGCTGAGTGGATGGGACAGGTTCATGAGTTCCTGGGACTGACTGTCGGAGTTGTATTGAATAGCATGGATAATGATGAGAGACGTGCTGCATACAATTGCGATATTACTTATGTAACGAACAACGAACTCGGATTTGATTATCTGAGAGATAACATGGTTATTTATAAAGAGCAGCTCGTTCAGCGTGGACTGAAATATGCTATCATCGATGAGGTCGATTCCGTATTGATTGATGAGGCGAGAACACCACTGATCATTTCCGGTCAGAGTGATAAATCTACCAAGCTATATGAAGCATGCGATATTCTTGCGCGTCAGTTGGAAAAAGGCGAGGCGAGTGGTGAATTCAGTAAGATGAATGCCATTATGGGCGAGGATATTGAAGAGACTGGTGATTTTATCGTCAATGAAAAAGAGAAGAATATCAACCTGACAGAAGATGGTGTAAAGAAAGTTGAAAAGTTCTTTCATATTGAGAACCTGGCTGATCCGGAAAACCTGGAAATCCAGCATAATATTATCCTTGCGCTGCGTGCACATAATCTGATGTTCCGTGACCAGGATTATGTTGTAAAAGACGATGAAGTACTCATCGTTGACGAGTTTACCGGACGTATTATGCCGGGACGCCGTTATTCAGACGGACTTCATCAGGCAATCGAAGCAAAAGAGCATGTGAAGGTTAAGAGAGAAAGTAAGACATTGGCAACCATTACTTTCCAGAACTTGTTTAACAAATTTGAGAAGAAAGCCGGTATGACAGGTACAGCCCTTACTGAGGAGAAGGAGTTCCGTGAGATTTATGGAATGGATGTAATTGAGATTCCGACTAATCGTCCGGTTGCGAGAAAAGACTTGGAAGATGCCGTATATAAGACAAAGAAAGAAAAATTCAATGCAGTATGTGATGAAATTGAAAAAGCGCATGCAAATCATCAGCCAGTGCTTGTTGGTACAATTACAATTGAGACTTCTGAACTTTTAAGCAGTATGCTCAAACGAAGAGGAATTAAGCATAATGTATTGAATGCTAAGTATCATGAGCTGGAGGCTGAGATCGTGGCGCAGGCAGGTATTCACGATGCGGTCACAATCGCAACGAATATGGCCGGCCGTGGTACAGATATCAAGCTGGATGATGAGTCAAGAGAAGCCGGTGGATTAAAGATCATCGGTACTGAGCGTCACGAATCCAGACGTATTGATAACCAGTTACGTGGCCGTTCCGGCCGTCAGGGGGATCCGGGAGAATCTAGATTCTACATTTCTTTGGAAGATGACCTGATGAGACTGTTCGGTTCTGAGAGACTGATGCAGGTGTTTGAGACGCTTGGAGTAGAAGAAGGCGAGCAGATCGAGCATAAGATGCTTTCCAGTGCGATTGAGAAAGCTCAGCAGAAGATTGAGAGCAATAACTTTGCAATTCGTAAGAATCTGTTAGAGTACGACCAGGTTATGAATGAGCAGAGAGAAATCATCTACGAAGAGAGAAGACGTGTGCTGGATGGCGAGAATATGCGTGATTCCATCTTCCATATGATTAACGATTACATTGAGAATACTGTAGATGCTGAAGTTTCAGTAGATCAGGACTATGAGGACTGGGATCTGATTGAACTGAACCGTGTAATAGGAGCGGTCATTCCGATGGCACCGGTAACACCGGATGATGTCAAAGGTATGGGACAGAAAGAGCTGAAGCATCTGTTAAAAGAGCGCGCAGCAAAAGCGTATGAAGCAAAAGAAGCAGAGTTCCCGGAGCCGGAGCATATCCGTGAGCTGGAACGTGTCGTGCTTTTGAAAGTTATTGATGCAAAATGGATGGATCATATTGACGATATGGATCAGCTCCGTCAGGGAATCGGTCTTCAGGCTTACGGTAACCGTGACCCGAAGGTTGAGTATAAGATGCTTGGATATGATATGTTCGGCGAGATGACTCAGGCAATTACAGAGACAACAGTCAGAACTTTGATGCATGTAAGAATCGAGCAGAAAGCTGAGCGTGAGCAGGTCGCAAAAGTAACTGGAACCAATAAAGATGACACAGCTCTTCGTGAGCCGAAGAAGCGGGAAAACAAGAAGGTCTATCCAAATGACCCTTGCCCATGTGGAAGTGGTAAGAAGTACAAACAGTGCTGTGGAAGAAATAAATAACAGACAAATCTAAAAAGGGATGAATCTCCCGTTGCGAAAAGTGACGGGAGAGATGTCGTTATGCAGTAAGTTAAAAATATAAAAAAGAAAGAGGTGAGGCAGTGTGATTGAATTAGAACAGTATAAGGGAATTATGAACTCCTATGAAGAACCTCTTGCCGAAATGAGGGATTCACTTTGACATTTCCGGCAAAGAGAACAGGGTTGAGGAACTGGAACGTAAGATAGAAGAACCGGGATTCTGGGATGCGCCGGAAGAATCACAAAAAATCATGAAAGAATTAAAAGATCTTCAGGAACATTTGAAAGTGATCCATGCATTATATTCGGAGTATGATGATATCTGTACACTGATTGAGATGGTTGATGAAGAGGAAGACCGCTCGATGGTGAAGGAAATTGAAAAGGATATTGCTCATTTTGAGGAAGATTTTGAAAAACTCAGAATTGAGACATTGTTATCAGGAGAATATGATTCCTGCAATGCGATTATGACATTACATGCCGGAACAGGCGGAACGGAGGCATGTGACTGGGTGAACATGCTGTACCGTATGTATACCAGGTGGTTTCAGACAAAAGGATTTTCGGTTCAGGTACTGGACTATCTGGATGGAGATATTACCGGAATAAAAAATATTACATTTGAAGTAGTTGGAGACAATGCCTATGGCTATCTGAAATCAGAAAAAGGTGTACATCGGCTTGTGAGAATTTCGCCATTTAATTCAGCGGGAAAGAGACAGACTTCTTTTGCTTCCTGCGATGTGGTGCCGGATATTGAAGAAGACATTGATATTGATATTTTAGAGGATGATCTGAAAATTGATACCTATCGTGCAAGCGGGGCTGGCGGACAACATGTCAATAAGACATCTTCTGCAATCCGAATCACGCATTTGCCGACAGGAATTGTAGTTCAATGCCAGAATGAAAGGTCACAGCATCATAATAAAGAAAAAGCTATGCAGATGTTGAAGGCAAAATTAAAGCTGCTGCAGGAGCAGGAACAGGCAGAAAAAGTATCAGATATCCGGGGAGAAGTAAAAGACATCGGATTCGGTAATCAGATAAGGTCCTATGTTATGCAGCCATACACGTTGGTAAAAGACCACAGAACGAATGTGGAAAATGGCAATGTTACGGCGGTTCTTGACGGAGATCTTGATATGTTTATAAACGCCTATTTAAAATATGTATCAGGCGGTGAAAAGGGAGGAACGGTATGATAAATATAGCAGTGATGGGGTATGGTACAGTTGGTTCAGGTGTCGTGGAAGTTATTGATACCAATGGTGAGCGCATTGCCCAGAGAATCGGGGATGCACTGAATGTAAAATATGTGTTGGACATCAGGAATTTTCCAGAAGATCCGATACAGGAAAAAGTAATTCATGATTTTGAGACAATTATCTCTGATGATGAGATCCAGATCGTTGTGGAAGTCATGGGAGGAATCGAACCAGCGTATACCTTTGTGAAAAGAAGCCTTCTTGCCGGAAAATGTGTCGTAACTTCCAATAAGGCACTTGTGGCAAAGCACGGTGCAGAATTGCTTTCTATTGCAAAAGAAAAGAACATAAATTTTCTGTTTGAGGCGAGTGTAGGCGGTGGTATTCCGATTATCCGTCCGCTTAATTCTTCACTGACAGCAGATGAGATTGAAGAAATTACCGGAATCCTCAATGGCACGACGAATTATATGTTGACGAAGATGTTCTATGAAGGAGCAGATTATGCTTCTGTATTAAAGGAAGCACAGGATAACGGATATGCAGAGCGAAATCCGGAGGCAGATGTAGAAGGATACGATGCCTGCAGAAAGATTGCAATTTTGTCATCTCTGATTTCCGGTCAGCAGGTAGATTTTGAAGATATTTACTGTGAAGGAATTACAAAGATTACAGTAGAAGATATGAGATATGCAAAGGCTATGGGAACTACAATCAAGCTTTTGGCTTCCAGCAAGACACATGCCGGAAGACTTGGCGCGATGGTCGCACCTTGCATGCTTTATCCGGATCACCCGCTTTACAATGTAAATGGTGTTTTCAATGCAATTTTCGTTCATGGAAATGTCTTGGGAGATGCGATGTTCTATGGAAGCGGGGCAGGAAAACTTCCAACAGCAAGTGCTGTTGTATCCGATGTTGTGGAAGCGGCTAAGAACCTGAACCGCAATGTGATGACTATGTGGAAAGAAGAGAAACTCCGTCTGGAAGATAAATCTTCCATGAAGAGACGATTCTTTATCCGTATGAAAGGGAACGTGGAGGAGAAGATTGAAGATATCCGTTATTCCTTTGGGGATGTTGAAATCGTGAAGGTTGACGGTCTGGACGGAGAGTTTGGATTTGTGACTCCAATCATGATGGAAGGTGATTATGATACAAGAGCGAAGAGTTATGAAGACCAGATTCTTCATATGATTCGTATTGAAGATTAGGGAAAGGGAGAAACTATGCTGATCGTTAAAAAATTTGGCGGGACTTCTGTTGCCAATAAAGAACGAATATTTAATGTGGCAAGACGCTGCATTGAAGACTATAAAGCAGGGCATGATGTGGTAGTCGTGCTTTCTGCGATGGGAGATACAACAGATGAGCTGATTGAACTTGCAAATTCCATCAACCCAGATGCAAAGAAGCGTGAGTTGGATATGCTTTTGACAACAGGAGAACAAGTGTCAGTATCATTGATGGCTATGGCTATGCAGGCACTGGATGTGCCAGCGGTATCTCTAAATGCATTCCAGGTTGCGATGCATGCAACATCACGTTATGGAAATGCAAGATTTAAACGTGTAGATACTAAGCGTATCAGACATGAACTGGATTCCAGAAAGATTGTGATCGTAACAGGATTCCAGGGTGTGAATAAGTATGACGATATTACAACACTTGGACGAGGTGGTTCAGACACAACTGCAGTTGCGCTTGCTGCGGTACTTCATGCAGACAAATGTGAGATTTATACAGATGTTGATGGAGTCTTTACAGCTGATCCGAGAATTGTAAAGAATGCAAAAAAATTAGATTTTATTACTTATGATGAGATGCTGGAGCTGGCGAGCCTTGGAGCGAAAGTACTTCACAACCGTTCAGTCGAGATGGCAAAAAAATACAATGTAGAGCTGGTAGTCAGATCTAGTCTCAATCAGACAGAAGGAACCGTAGTAGGGGAGGGAACAGGAATGGAAAAACTGTTAGTAACAGGAGTTGCAGCAGATAAAAATACAGCAAGAATCTCTGTAATCGGAGTAGAAGACAAACCAGGGACAGCTTTTAGTGTATTTGATACACTGGCAGCCAATAACATTAATGTAGATATTATTTTACAGTCTGTAGGACGCGAGGGGACAAAAGATATTTCCTTTACTGTTGCTTCGGATGATCTTGAACATGCGTTAGAAGTTCTGGATAAGAATAAAGAAAGACTTACGATTAAGGATATTACATACAACAAAGATGTGGCAAAATTATCTGTTGTAGGAGCAGGAATGATGAGCAATCCGGGAGTTGCATCCAGAATGTTCGAGGCGCTGTACAATTCCAGAGTCAATATCAACATGATTTCAACATCAGAAATTCGGATTACAGTACTCGTAGCTGAGAAAGATATTGACAAAGCTATGAATGCAGTACATGATGAATTTATCATGGAAGAATAACAGATGGGATTTCTTCCCAATCTGTTATTCTTCCTGATTATTTGAATTTGCAAGAAAGCCGGTAATAATCTGTCTCACTTCGTCAGAAGCAGCACGAAAAAGAAGTAAAAGCTTTAGCTCTTCATCGGTGAGATAGATGATATTATCGGATTTTTTGCATTTAATATACGGAATTTCGCCCTCGGAAATTCTATCGGGCTGCATGGAATACAGAGGAATCTTGTAGCCGTTACAGAATAAAAGTTCATCAATGGTAATATGATAAAAGTCAGCAATTGATTTGAGTAATTCCAGATCAGGGGTGCGTGTGCCACGCTCGTAATTGGAATATGTCTGACGAGAAATATTCAGATATCTGCTAAATTCATCCTGCTTAAGATTACTTCGCTCACGCAGAATACGAAGATTCTCGGTCAATTGGATATTGGCCATTGATGTTTCCTCCATTGAATCAAAAATATGTTTACATCATAACAATTTGTTCAATAAATAAAAGAATATGCGCCAAAATGTCGCAAAATAAGAAAAAGCAACAATGTGTTGCTTTTAAATAAAATTAACAATATAATCAGACTATTTTAAACTAAGAGTACTGTTGTGATATTCGCTGGAGAATGTAACATCTGTTCCAAACCATTCTGGTGGTGTGAAAGAGAGTGCCGAAGCTTCATCTGGAAATTCTACTTCAGCCAGAAGCAGTGGAGCCAGATCGTCTTCAAAGACATCTAATTCAATAGTTAGAGAATCATTGAGTGGAATCATATAACGTTTTTTTCTGATGAGACGTCCGTCAATCTTTGTGAGCAGATGCTGATATGAAGCTTCATCAAGTGGCAGATTATATTCTTCTCTTGCCATGAGACCTTTTGATTTATAAGTGAGTTCATGTTTATTATTGTCCTTCCGGATACGAATAACCGGATCCGTGTTCAGATAAGCCTGTTCGATGTGACGACAGGGATAATCCTGATAATCTTCCGGAAGAGTATCAATAAGATATTTGCGTTCTATTTCCATATTATAATACCTCCATGGCATAATCATAATTCAGTTTACACAAAAAGTAAACAGTGTTACTATTAAGAAAATGAGTCAAGAAAAATAAGAAAAGGAGAGATCCGTTATGAAATTTAGTATGAAAAAAGTAACTGTATTATTAGCAGATGGATTTGAAGAGATTGAGGCTCTGACGGTAGTAGATCTGCTTCGAAGAGCAAAAGTGTATGTGGATACAGTATCAATTACAGATGATTATACAGTGCGCGGAGCACATGGAATACCTGTGCAGACAGAGGATCTGATCACAGAGATTGATTTTAAAGAATCCGATATGATCGTGCTTCCGGGTGGAATGCCGGGAACAACGAATCTGAAAGAAGATGAGAATGTCAGAAAGGCAGTTCAAGAAGCATATGACGACGGAAGATATGTGGCAGCAATTTGTGCGGCACCGACAATTCTCGCAGATATGGGACTTTTAAAAGGAAAGAGAGCGACTTGCTATCCAGACATGGAAAGTGAGATTGAAGATGCATATCTGACCGGAGCACCAGTAGCAACTGACGAAAATATCATTACAAGTCAGGGAGTTGGAACTGCAATTGATTTTGCACTGAAACTGATCGAAGTGCTTATCAGCGAGGAAAAAGCAGTAGAAATTGCAGATTCTATTGTATATCAGAGATAATTTATGAAAACCTTATAAAAAAACGCAATATCCGTAAAATCGAACTGGATATTTGGAAATGTTTGTGATATACTTCTTGAGTGAATGCAATGTAATATGCCCTTTTGCGGATTGCCCATGCAAGGGGGATAGAAATAGGAGGAAAAGGGTAAATGAGTTTACAGGTAGAAAAATTAGAAAAAAATATGGCGAAACTCACAATCGAAGTTTCTGCTGATGAATTAGAAAAAGCACTTCAGAACGCATACAAGAAACAGAAAAATAAAATCAGTATGCCAGGATTCCGTAAAGGAAAAGTTCCGCGTCAGATGGTTGAGAAGATGTATGGAGCAGATGTATTCTATGAAGATGCAGCGAATGCTCTGATTCCACAGGCTTACTCAGAGGCTTATGATGAGTGTGATCTTCAGATCGTATCTCAGCCGGAGATTGATATTACACAGATCGAGAAAGGAAAACCGTTCATCTTCACAGCACTTGTTGCTACAAGACCGGAGGTTACTCTTGGAGAGTACAAAGGACTTGAGGTAGATAAAGTATCTACACGCGTAACACAGAAAGAAGTTGACGCTAAGATCCAGGAAGAGGCAGGAAAGAACGCAAGAACAGTTACAGTAGAAGGACGTCCGGTTAAAGACGGAGATGAAGTTGTTCTTGATTTTGAAGGATTTGTTGACGGAGAAGCATTCGAGGGCGGAAAAGGAGAGAACTATTCTCTTACAATTGGTTCCGGAACATTTATTCCAGGATTCGAGGATCAGCTTATCGGAGTAGAGGCAGAGAAAGAAGTAGAAGTTAAAGTTACATTCCCGGAGGAGTATCACGCAGAGAACCTTCAGGGAAAAGATGCTGTATTCAAATGTACAGTACATGA
Source organism: Dorea formicigenerans (assembly GCF_025150245.1). Classification (NCBI taxonomy): domain Bacteria; kingdom Bacillati; phylum Bacillota; class Clostridia; order Lachnospirales; family Lachnospiraceae; genus Dorea; species Dorea formicigenerans. The sequence goes on along the minus strand of NZ_CP102279.1, from coordinate 1,908,990 downwards.
GATCAAAGAGAAAGAGCTTCCAGAGATTGATGATGAATTCGCAGCAGAAGTATCTAAGTTTGATACATTAGATGAGTACAAGGCTGATGTAAAAGCTAAGATTAAAGAAGAAAAAGCTAAAGAAGGAAAAGCAAAAAAAGAAGATCAGGTAATCGCAAAAGCTATCGAGAATGCAACAATGGAGATTCCTGAACTTATGATCAAGACACAGGCGCGCCAGCAGATGGATAATTTTGCTCAGAATCTGATGTCACAGGGACTGACAATGGAGCAGTATGCACAGTTCACAGGAATGACAGCAGACAAGATGATGGAGCAGATGCTTCCATCAGCAGAGAAGAACATTAAGACACGTCTTGTTCTCGAGGCAATTGCAAAAGCTGAGAATATTGAGATTTCTGACGAGAAGATCGATGAGAAGTTAGCTGAGATGGCTAAGTCTTACGATATGGAAGTTGAAAAACTTAAAGAGCTTGTAGGAGAGGCTGAGAAACAGCAGATGAAAGACGATATGGCTGTTCAGGAAGCAATTGATTTCCTTGTTGAGAACGCTGTAGAGAAATAATAAGTCACTGAAATATAATAGGGAGGCATATGTATGAGTTTAGTACCTTATGTCATTGAACAGACAAGCAGAGGAGAGCGTTCCTATGATATCTATTCAAGATTATTAAAGGACAGAATTATATTTTTTGGAGAAGAAGTTACAGATGCATCAGCGAGTGTAGCAATTGCGCAGCTTCTTTTCCTGGAAGCAGAGGATCCGGAAAAGGATATTCATCTGTACATTAACAGTCCGGGCGGATCTGTATCTGCAGGTCTGGCAATTTATGATACTATGCAGTATATCAAATGTGATATTGAGACAATCTGTATCGGTATGGCAGCAAGCATGGGATCATTCCTTCTGGCCGGAGGTACAAAAGGAAAGAGACTTGCCCTTCCAAATTCCGAGATTATGATTCATCAGCCATCTGGAGGAGCTCAGGGTCAGGCAACTGAAATTCAGATTGCAGCAGAGCATATCCTGAAGACTCGTGAGAGATTGAACCGGATTCTTGCAGAGAATACAGGACAGCCGCTGGAGGTCATTAGCAGAGAGACTGACAGAGATAATTTTATGTCCGCTGAGGAAGCCAAAGCATTTGGATTAATCGATGAAGTAATTACAAGACGATAGGGAACAGATATGTTCCCTATTCTTTAATGAGGTGTAGAATATTGGGAAGAAATGATGATCAGATAAGGTGTTCATTTTGTAATAAGTCACAGGCTCAGGTGAAAAAATTGATTGCAGGACCGAATGATACTTATATCTGTGATGAATGTGTGGAAGTATGCTCTGAGATTATAGAAGAAGAGATGGCATATGATGAGAATGATTCCTGGACTCCGTTTTCAGATATCAATCTTTTGAAACCGGAAGAGATCAAGGAATTTCTTGATGATTATGTGATTGGACAGGATGAGGCAAAAAAGGTTCTTTCTGTTGCTGTATATAATCACTACAAGCGTATTATGGCACAGAGAGATCTCGGCGTCGAATTGAATAAGAGTAATATACTGATGCTGGGTCCGACAGGGTGTGGTAAGACACTTCTTGCCCAGTCACTTGCAAAAATTCTGAATGTTCCATTTGCAATAGCTGATGCAACAGCTCTTACTGAGGCAGGATATGTAGGAGAAGATGTGGAAAATATTCTTCTAAAACTGATTCAGGCTGCAGATTATGATATTGAACGTGCAGAGTATGGTATTATCTATCTTGATGAGATCGATAAGATTACAAGAAAATCTGAGAACCCGTCAATTACAAGAGATGTATCTGGAGAAGGTGTTCAGCAGGCACTTCTTAAAATTGTAGAAGGCACGGTTGCAAATGTTCCTCCACAGGGTGGAAGAAAGCATCCACATCAGGAATTGATACAGATAGATACAACGAATATTTTATTTATCTGTGGCGGTGCATTTGAAGGAATTGATAAGATTATTGAGAAACGTATTGATCAGAAATCTATCGGATTTAATGCAGAAATTGCAGAGAAGCATGAAGATGATGTAGATAAATTGTTAGCTCAGGTGCTGCCACAGGATCTTGTGAAATTTGGATTGATTCCGGAACTGGTAGGGCGTGTACCAGTTACAGTATCTCTTGAGATGCTGGATCATGATGCTTTGATCCGTATCTTGACAGAGCCAAAGAATGCAATCGTAAAGCAGTATCAAAAACTTTTGGAACTAGATGGAGTGAAATTAGTATTTGACGATTCTGCATTAAACGAGATTGCAGATATATCATTGAAAAGAAAGACCGGAGCCAGAGGACTTCGGGCAATCATGGAAAATACAATGATGGATATTATGTATCGCGCACCGTCCGATGAGACACTGAAAACGTGCCGGATCACCGGTGACGTGGTGACAGGAAAAGCAAAACCAGAGTGTGAACACACTTCTGTGAATACACAAAGCGCATAATGAAAGAGGCGGGTACGAGTAAAATTGTTCCCGTCTCATTTTTGAATTATAGGAGTAAACAGTATGGAAAATGAGTTGATGAGTCTGCCAATGGTGGCACTTCGTGGACTTGCAGTGCTGCCAGAGCAGGTGACACATTTTGATGTGAGCCGTGAAAAATCTGTGCAGGCAATCACACAGGCCATGAAAAAAGATCAGAAAATATTTCTTGTAATGCAGAAGGAAGTTGAAGTGGAAGAGCCAAAGGAGTCAGATCTTTACAGAATTGGCTGTATTGCAACTGTAAAACAGATTGTAAAGCTTCCGGGAAATATGAAACGTGTTCTAGTATCGGGAGAGCAGCGTGCAGGTCTTTCCTGGATTGAATCTGAAGAACCTTATTTTCAGGCCGCGGTAAAAATATTGCCGGATTTCTGCAAACCGGAAGACAGGGAACTGTTGGAAAATCCAATCAATGAAGAAGGAATGGTACGTGGACTTCGTGAACTGTTCAGGGATTATATGTCAAAAAATCCAAAGCTTGCAAAAGAACTTGCTATGATGATCGAAGAGATAAAATCGCTGCGCGTCATGGTCGATACAATTGCTGCCAATCTTCCAATGGATTATGAAGATACCCAAAAAGTTCTGGAAGAGCAGGATATTCTTCAGAGGTATGAAGACATTTCTCTTCGTGTGGTCAATGAGATGCGCGTACTCAGTGTGAAAGAGGAACTTCAGAAAAAGGTAAAAGAGCGTGTAGATAAGAATCAGAGAGAATATATCTTAAGAGAAGAGATGAAACTGATTCGTGAGGAACTAGGGGAAGATACACTTCAGACAGATGCGGAGGAATTCGAACAGGCAGTGAAAGATTTAGATGCATCTTGTGAAGTGAAAGAAAAATTAGCAAAAGAAATTAAAAGATTTAAAAATCAGATGGCAAGTCCGGCAGAGTCTGGTGTTGTAAGAACTTATATTGAAACGATGCTTGAGATGCCGTGGAATAAGAGATGTGAGGAGAATCTTGATATCAAAGCTGCGAAAGAAAAGCTTGATGAAGAACATTATGGTCTGGAAAAGGTAAAAGATCGTATACTGGAATTTCTGGCAGTTCGAATCCTCACAAGTAAAGGACAGACTCCGATTCTTTGCCTTGCAGGCCCCCCGGGAACCGGTAAGACCTCTATTGCAAGATCACTTGCAGAAGCGCTTGGAAGACCTTATGTCCGCATTTCTCTTGGTGGTGTGCGTGATGAGGCTGAGATCCGGGGACATCGCAAGACTTACGTAGGCGCAATGCCTGGAAGAATTGCGACAGCACTTCGAAATGCAAAAGTAAAGAATCCACTGATGCTTTTAGACGAAATTGATAAAGTTAGTAATGACTATAAAGGAGATACATTTTCTGCACTTCTGGAAGTACTGGACAGTGAACAGAATGACAAGTTCCGTGATCATTATCTGGAAGTTCCAATCGATTTGTCGGAAGTACTGTTTGTTACGACAGCTAATACATTACAAACAATTCCAAGGCCACTTCTTGACCGTATGGAAGTAATCGAGATCAACAGTTATACAGAAAATGAGAAAATTCATATTGCCCAGAGACATCTGATTCCAAAGCAGTTAAAAAGTCATGGACTTTCAGAGGAACAACTTTCAATCAGTAAGAAAGCACTTCAAAAAATTGCGACCGTGTATACAAGGGAAGCGGGAGTTCGTCAATTGGAAAGGAAAATTGGAGGCATCTGCAGAAAGTCAGCCAGAGAGATTTTGGAAGATAATAAGAAATGTATCAAAATTACAGAACGTAATCTGGAACACTATCTAGGCAAAGAGATTTACCAGTTCCAGAAGGTAAATGAGCAGGATGAAGTCGGAATTGTCCGAGGACTTGCATGGACCAGTGTCGGAGGGGATACACTTCAGATTGAGGTTAATGTGATGCCGGGAGAGGGCGAGATTCTTCTGACCGGTCAGCTTGGTGATGTAATGAAAGAATCTGCAAGAGCCGGGATCAGTTATATACGTTCTGTCAGCAAAGAACATGGAATCGATGAGAAATTCTTCAAAGAACATGATATACATATCCATATTCCGGAAGGAGCAGTACCAAAAGATGGACCATCTGCGGGTATTACAATGGCAACGGCGATATTTTCAGCTGCGACAGGAAGAAAGGTACGTGCAGATGTGGCTATGACCGGTGAGATTACACTAAGAGGAAGGGTGCTTCCAATCGGTGGATTAAAAGAAAAACTTTTGGCTGCAAAAAATGCCGGGATCCGGATGGTTCTGATTCCAAAAGAAAATGAGAGGGATATTGAAGAAATGTCTTCAGAGATTACAAAGGGTCTTAAGATAGTCAGTGTATCTCATATGGATGAAGTGCTTGATTATGCATTTTTGAAAGAGCAGGAGGGATAGAAGATGGTCATTAAAAATGTAAATCTTGAAACAGTATGTGGAATTACAAGTGTTTTGCCAAAGAATACAAAACCGGAGATCGCATTTGCGGGAAAATCAAATGTAGGAAAATCATCGCTGATCAATGCGTTGATGAACCGGAAATCTTATGCAAGAATTTCAGCGACTCCGGGTAAGACACAGACGATTAATTATTATAGTATTAATGATGAAATGTATCTTGTTGACCTTCCGGGTTACGGATATGCAAAAGTGTCTGAACAGGAAAAAATTAAATGGGGACAGTTGATTGAACGTTATCTTCATAGTTCCGCACAATTGAAAGCAGTATTCCTGTTGATTGATATCAGGCATGCACCATCTGAAAATGACAGAATAATGTATCAGTGGATTGTTGAACAGGGATTTCATCCAATCATTATAGCAACGAAACTTGACAAGATTAAAAGAAGTCAGGTACAGAAGCAGATGAAAGTGTTAAGAGAAGGACTGAAACTGATTCCAGGGACAACGATTATTCCATTTTCTTCTCAGACAAAGCAAGGAAGAGATGAAATCTGGGATATGGTAGAAAATCAATTTCTCAATCAATAATCACTAGGATATTCCTTTTTACAGATGCTTATGATATAATATACAGAGATGTTGTCTGTCTGTAAGTAAAGTGCCAGATGACAGAAATGATCGAAACAGATCATACAGATATTAAAAAAATGAACTGTATGAAATGTAGCGCAAGGAGTAATGAACTATGAAAAGAGTATTGTTAAAGCTCAGCGGGGAAGCTCTCGCCGGGGAGAAAAAGACAGGATTTGACGAGGCAACATGTATTGGAGTCGCAAAGCAGGTAAAACAGCTTGTTGATGACGGTGTTCAGGTAGCAATTGTAACAGGTGGAGGTAATTTCTGGAGAGGAAGAACCAGCGAGACAATTGACCGTGTAAAGGCAGATCAGATTGGAATGCTTGCAACAGTTATGAACTGTATTTACGTATCTGATATTTTCCGTTTTGCAGGAATGGAGACAGAAGTATTTACCCCGTTCGTATGCGGTGCATTTACTACATTATTTTCAAAAGATAAAGCTGTGGAAGCATTGAATCAGGGAAAGGTTGTTTTCTTTGCAGGAGGAACCGGACACCCGTATTTTTCTACAGATACAGGTGCTGTACTTCGTGCTATTGAGATTGAAGCAGATGCAATGCTTTTGGCAAAGGCAATCGATGGAATCTATGACAGTGATCCAAAGGTAAATCCACAGGCAAAGAAATATAACGAAATTAGTATTCAGGAGATTATTGACAAAAAGCTGATGGCGGTAGATCTGACGGCTTCTATTATGTGCCTTGAGAATAAGATGCCGATGCTTGTATTCGGACTGAATGAGCCGAACAGCATTGTAGAGACAATGAGTGGAACATTTACAGGAACAAAAGTGACGGTATAATAAGGAGGATATAGCAATATGAATGAGAAATTAAAAGTATATGATACAAAGATGCAGAAGACAATGGATAGTCTGGACAGTGAGATGGGAACGATTCGTGCAGGACGTGCCAATCCGAATGTGCTGAACAGAATTATGGTAGATTATTATGGAACACCAACACCAATCCAACAGGTAGCGAACGTATCTGTTCCGGAACCGAGAATGATTCAGATTCAGCCATGGGAGAAGAGCATGCTCAAAGTTATCGAGAAAGCGATCATGGTTTCTGATCTGGGTATCAATCCGACAAATGATGGAACTGCTGTAAGACTGATCTTTCCGGAACTTACAGAAGAACGACGTAAAGAGCTTGTAAAAGATGTTAAGAAAAAAGGCGAGGCGGCGAAAGTTGCAATTCGTAACATCCGTCGTGATGGAAATGATGCATTTAAGAAGCTGAAAGGTTCTGATGTTTCTGAAGATGAGATCAAGAATCTGGAAGATGAACTTCAGAAGATGACGGATAAGTATGTTAAAGAGATTGACAGTGCTGTTGAAGTAAAATCAAAAGAAGTTATGACTGTATAGTCTGGAATGAAAAGAAGAGGGCAGCCCCGGCAGATATGCAGGAGGGGTCTGTCCTCATTTAATGTTGATAAGATTTAATGTTGATAAGAAAAAATTTTCACAGAAGAATGCCGAGACATTCTTGAATGTTGAAATATATTTGTGTCAGATTTGAAATGTGTGAGATAATTTTAGTCAGCAGGAGGATAATATTATGAATATACCACAGCATGTTGCGATTATTCTAGATGGTAACGGACGCTGGGCAAAGGCAAAAGGAATGTCGCGTAATTATGGGCATGCACAGGGAAGTAAGAATGTAGAGAAGATTTGTGAAGAAGCATGGTGCATGGGAATAAAATATCTGACCGTATATGCTTTTTCTACTGAGAACTGGAATCGTCCAAAAGAAGAAGTAAATGCTCTGATGAAGCTGCTTCGCAATTACATGAAAACCTGTCTTAAGACAGCAGCGAAAAATGATATGAAAGTCCGTGTAATCGGAGATATTACAAAATTGGATGAAGATATTCAGAAGAGAATTCTGGAGCTTGAAGAGGCAACGAAAAATAATGGCGGATTGAATTTTCAAATTGCAATCAATTATGGAAGCCGTGATGAAATCACAAGAGCGGTACGCACGTTGGCTGAAGATGTAAAAGAAGGAAAACTTATGCCGGAAGAAGTGAATGAGGCATGTATAGAAAGGTATCTGGATACACACGATATTCCAGATCCTGACCTTCTGATTCGCACAAGTGGAGAGCAGAGATTGTCCAATTATCTTTTGTGGCAGCTTGCTTATACAGAGTTTTATTTTACCGATGTTCCATGGCCGGATTTTTCCAAGCAGGAATTGGAGAAGGCAATTGAACAGTATAATCGCAGGGACAGACGCTATGGCGGCGTGAAGGAGGAATAAGATGTTTAAGACAAGGCTCATAAGTGGAATTATACTGGTGATTGTGCTGATTGCGACAGTCGGAACTGGAGGAAATGTTCTTTTTGGTCTGCTTGCGGTTGTCAGCCTGATTGGATTGACAGAATTATATAAAGTGATAGAAGTTCAGAATAAACTTTTAGGATTTGCAGGATATCTGGCAACAGTGGCCTATTATGTACTGCTCTATACTGGGAATCTTCAGTATATGACACTTTTTACGATTGTGTTTTTAGTATTAGTTATGGCGGTATATGTATTTACATTTCCAAATTACAGATCTGAACAGGTGATGACTGTATTTTTTGGAGTGTTTTATGTAGCAGTAATGTTGTCCTACATTTATCAGACACGCATGCTGGAAGATGGGGGCATAGTTGTATGGTTGATTTTCTTAAGTTCCTGGGGCTGTGATACTTGTGCATATTGTGCCGGTATGCTTCTTGGAAAGCACAAGATGGCACCAAAACTCAGCCCAAAGAAATCTGTAGAAGGTGGTATTGGTGGCGTACTGGGGGCTGCGCTTCTAGGAGTGTTATTTGCATTAGCTGTGAATCAGTGGGCAGGAGCACAGGCAGGAGTTCTGGAATACGCAATCATTTGCGGAGTCGGTGGAATGATTTCACAGGTTGGAGATCTGGCTGCTTCTGCAATCAAAAGAAATCATGAGATTAAGGATTACGGGAAATTGATCCCGGGACATGGTGGAATTCTGGACCGGTTCGACAGTGTAATATTTACAGCTCCGATTATTTATTATCTGACCATGGCGCTGGCGGGGAATTTGTAACGAGAAATCATATGATATATTAAAAGGTGGTAATATGAAGAAAATAGCAATTCTGGGTTCTACAGGTTCCATTGGAACACAGACACTGGAAGTCGTAAGAGAAAATGGAGATATCGAGGTACTTGGTCTGGCAGCAGGAAGCAATATTTCGCTTCTGGAAGAGCAGATAAGGGAATTTCAGCCAAAACTTGTAGCTGTCTGGGATGAGAAAAAAGCGGCAGAATTAAAAATAAAAGTACAGGATCTGGATGTAAAAATCGTAACTGGTATGGACGGACTGATTGAAGTATCAGTTATGGAAGAAGTGGAGATACTGTTGACAGCTGTTGTTGGTATGATTGGAATCCGCCCGACGGTTGAGGCAATTAAAGCAGGAAAAGATATCGCTCTCGCAAATAAAGAGACATTGGTAACTGCGGGACATATCATTATGCCCCTGGCAAAAGAAATGGGGGTTTCCATTCTTCCGGTGGATAGTGAGCACAGTGCCATTTTCCAGTCACTTCAAGGCAATAAGATGAATTCAATCCATAAGATTTTATTGACAGCTTCGGGTGGACCGTTCCGCGGGAAAAAACAGGAAGACCTTTTGAATATTCAGGTAGAAGATGCGTTAAAGCATCCGAATTGGGCAATGGGACGGAAAATTACGATTGATTCTTCAACTATGGTCAATAAAGGTCTGGAAGTCATTGAAGCAAAATGGCTTTTTGGAGTGGAGGTGGATAAAGTACAAGTCGTTGTACAACCGCAGAGTGTCATTCATTCTATGGTAGAATATGAAGATGGCGCAATTATTGCACAACTTGGTACACCAGATATGAAACTTCCAATTCAATATGCACTTTATTATCCTAAGCGCAGGTATTTGCCGGGAGACAGGCTGGATTTCTGGCGCATGGGAAAACTGGATTTTGAAAAGCCGGATATGGATACATTTTACGGACTGGCACTGGCTTATGAAGCGGGAAGAACAGGTGGATCGCTTCCAACTGTATTCAATGCGGCAAATGAAATGGCAGTCGGACAATTTTTGAACAGGGAGATTAAATATCTGGAGATTATAGAGATTATAGAGGATTGTATGAGAGCACATAAGAATATTGAGAACCCGACACTTGACCAGATTCTGGAGACAGAAGCTGAAACTTACGCACGAATCAAAAGCAGGAGGTAATCGTTAGATTTGGGTATTATATTTGCAATCTTAATTTTTAGTTTTATTGTGTTCTTTCATGAACTTGGACATTTTACACTTGCAAAGTTAAACGGCATTGATGTACAGGAATTTGCTATTGGCATGGGTCCGACATTATTTTCAAAAGAATACAAAGGGACAGTTTACGCTGTACATTTGTTGCCAATCGGTGGATTTTGTGCAATGGGCGAAGACGATGAAGAGACAGAGTCACCTGGAAACTTCAATAAAAAATCTGTATGGGCAAGAATTTCAGTCATTGCAGCGGGACCGATTTTTAACTTTATTATGGCATTTGTTCTCGCTGTAATTTTGACAGCAATGGTCGGATATGATAAACCAGTTATCTCGAGTGTAGAAGAAGGATATTCTGCGGCAGAGGCCGGCATACAAGAGGGAGACACCATTGTTCGGATGGGTGGAAAGAAGATTAATGTTTTCCGTGAGATCACTTATTATAACCAATTCCATCAAGGAGAGACAGTAAAAGTAACATATCTTCATGACGGAGAAAAACATACAGCGACATTAGTACCGAAGATGGATGACGAACTTGGATATTATCGTATCGGAATCAGTGGAGGTGGAAATACAAAAGCAAATGCATGGACATCTGTTCAATATGGTGCGTACGAAGTTAAATTCTGGGTATGTACTACATTTGAAAGTCTAAAACAACTGGTGACAGGAAACGTAGGCGTCAAACAATTATCCGGTCCAGTGGGAATCGTAAATATGGTAGATACAACTTATAATGAAAGCAAGTCATATGGTGTATTTATTGTAATAGCACAATTCCTTAATATTGGAATTCTGCTATCGGCAAACTTAGGGGTCATGAATTTATTACCCTTACCGGCATTGGACGGAGGACGACTTGTATTTTTACTCATAGAGGCAATCCGTAGAAAACGGATTCCACCGGAGAAAGAAGGTTACGTGCATCTGGCAGGCATGGCACTTCTAATGATTTTGATGGTAGTAGTGATGTATAACGATATTGCCAGAATTTTCTTTTAATTGTAGTTGGGGACGGGGTTTTTTTGAAAAACCCCCGTCCCCAACTGAAAAGTAACTTGTCCCAAATTGAAATTGTGTATGAGGTGTTGAATTGGAGTATACAAAAGCGACAATTGATGATATGGAAGAATTCTATGATCTTGTTCAAAATACGATTCAAGAAGTTTATCCAAAGTACTATCCGGAGGAAGTGGTAAGGTTCTTTAGCCAGCAGCATTGCTGGGAGAATTTGGAACGTGATCTTGAAGAGGAACGCATTTATATCCTTCAGGATGGGGAGTGTGTGATTGGTGCCGGCAGTTTTGAGGGCAACCATATTACTCGGGTCTTTGTGAGGAAAGATTATCAGAGACATGGCGTTGGCAGTCTGATCATGCAGCGGTTGGAAGATGTGATTGCCAGAGAATATGAGTCGGTACGTCTGGAGGCTACGTTGCCTGCAGTAATTATGTTTGAAAAGAGAGGGTACCGTACAATTCGCCATGAAAAGTGGACTGTGAGAAATGGGGCAGTGCTTGTGTATCCTGTGATGGAGAAAATATTGCGTAGATAAGAGGACATAAGGGAAAATGAAGACGATTACGATAGAAGATGTAGAGAAGAAAGATATAAATCAGGTCACAATTTTGGATATCCGTCCGGAGGATGCTTACTGTAGAGGAACCGTTGAAGGTGCAATCAATATTCCGATGCAGGAAGTGGACAATCGAAGAGATGAGATTCCGAGAGATAAACCAGTATATGTACTTTGCCACACCGGGGAGTGGAGTGCTTATACAGTAAATATGCTGGAAGAAGCAGGATATGAAGCGTACAATATTGAAGGTGGATATCGTTCTTTTCTACGTATGATGCTTGGACGTTTTGTGGAAAATGAGACAGTCATGGCTGAAAAACAGAAGGATATTGAAAAAAGTATTATTAAAAAGTTCCGTAAATCTGTCTGGTGCAAATTTACGAAGGCAATTCGGGAGTATGAACTTGTAAAAGACGGAGACAAGATTGCTGTCTGTATTTCTGGTGGAAAAGATTCTATGCTTATGGCGAAACTTTTTCAAGAGCTTAGAAAGCATGGAAAAGCAAATTTTGAGCTAGTCTTTCTTGTGATGAATCCAGGATATAATGCAGATAACTGGAAGATTATTCAGGATAATGCAAAGGTCCTTGGAATTCCGTTAACAGTATTTGAAAGCAATATTTTTGATACTGTAGCAGACATTGACAAAAATCCGTGTTATCTCTGTGCAAGAATGCGCAGAGGTTATCTTTATTCACATGCGAAGGAGCTTGGATGTAATAAGATTGCATTAGGACACCATTATGATGATGTGATTGAGACGATTCTGATGGGAATGCTATACAGTGGAAAGATTGAGACAATGATGCCTAAACTTCATAGTACGAACTTTGAAGGTATGGAGTTGATCCGACCAATGTATCTGATTAAAGAGGCGGATATTATTGGATGGCGAGATTATAATCAATTAAATTTTATCCAGTGTGCATGCAGGTTTACAGAAAATTGTGCAACCTGTGGCGGAGGACGTGGTTCCAAACGTGATGAAATGAAAGAACTAATCGCGCAGTTCAGAGAAGAAAGCAATCTGATTGAAAAGAATATTTTCCGAAGTGTTCATAATGTAAATTTAAGAACAATCATTGGATATCACAAAGATGATGATATTTACAATTTCCTTGATGACTACGATGAACGTGGAAAAAAGAAACATGAAAAAATGTAATTATTCTGTCAGTTTGAGGGTTTTATGTGATACAGGAAAACATACCTGTATCACACAAAAATTTAGATATTCAAGAATGCCTCGGCATTCTTGCTGCGAGGTGCGCGTCATGCAATTGCATGACATACTTCTACTGCGCACCTCCGCAATCCTAAGTTATTTCAATATATTTTATTCTTTGGTGATGTATTTAACCATCTAAGCTAATTTAATTCTGCAATTCTAGATACTCCAACATATATTTCTGAGATTTTATACCATGTTTTATAATCAACAATTCCAGTCACTGGAAGACCGAAGATTAACTGAAATTTTCGTACAGCAGCTTCAGTGGCAGGACCGAAGATTCCATCTGCATCAATCTTAGGAATTGCTGGATAGGCATCAGATATAACAAGGAGTTGCTCCTGCATCTGGCGTACCTTGTCACCGGTGGAACCGATACTTAAGTCGTAACCCGGCCAGGACGATGGAATACCGGAAATTGCACTGGCAGTGTTAATATACATGTCATCACCGTAGTAGTAACGTAGAATTTGGATGGGAGTATACCCTTGATCACCTAAGGTCTTTGAGCCCCACTGTGTCATCCAATTTGGACATTGAACCTGTCTTCCATCGCAATACTGTGTAAGTATCGGCTGTCTTACATTTGGTCTTGCAAGATAGTCGGCAAATAATTCATCTACGATGATTGAAATAGAATCGTAAATATTCCGTTCAGGAATCCATTTGTGGTCAAATGCAGTGGAAGATGTAATAGTAAAATCATAGCCCTGGTTCCGGTACCATTCTGTATAGACCCGATTTAATGTAAAGGACATAATTGCCAGTACATTTGCGCGAATCGTATTGGTGGGCCAGGTTGCATAGATTTCACTGGATGCCACATTTTTGATGTAATCTTTGTAACGGACATAATAATTTTTAGCGGTGGAGTCTCTCGGACTTCCATCATGAACAACGATGTATTCGGGAATAACGACCCGGCTTAAGACAATTTCACCGCTTTCGGTTAATGGTTTGATTTCTTCCTCCGGTATTTTCGCCGGGTAATTTCCATATAATGTATGTGCAGGTATCACATAAATAGAATTTTGATTTGTGTCAGGAATGAGCGGACGCATGGAAATATTCTGGATAGCTGTGACTGTGGATAGAATCTCAGCACCTGCAATCTGGATAGATTCATAGCCTGCTGCTTCCACAGAAATTGTATATTCAGAATAGGGCTGCAATTCGTTTGTTTCATCTAAGCTGTATTCAATTGGAGGTGCAGGAAGATTAATGGTGTCGGTCTGACCGGAAGAATCTGTAGTCAACTCTTCCAATGTCTCATCAGGGACTCCAGTGTATGAAATCGAAATACGTGCATTTTCAATAGGATGTGCATGAATCCTGGAAGTCAGATTTATTTTCAACTGCCCCCAATCCGGCGTGTCGGTTATATGAAAAATGCTCATAATAAAAAATACCTCATAGAAACTAGATTACTTTTATTGTATGATAGAGAAAGAAAATGTGTGAGATGTGAAGAAAGGATTATAGATGGAAAAAAAGAAGAAAAGAAGACGCCATAGAGGTTTGGGATTCCTGATTTTAGTAATGGGAGTTTTGATTGTCTGTGGAGTATATCAATACAGGGAATATGGCAATATAAAAGATGTCATGCTGAAATTAATTGGTCAGGATCCGGTGATATATCAGCATGTTTCAGAAGAAATCGTAGAAATGGACGGTAAATTTTATTATCAGCAACTAAGTGAAGAAGAGCAGACAGTGTATCAGGAGCTTTTGCAGGGGCTTTTGGAACATGTAGAGCAAATTCATGTGCACAGCCAGAAGCCGGAACGTGTTAATGAACTTCTTGTTTATGTGTTGAATGATTATCCAGAGATTTTCTGGAGCGATGGGACAGCTTCTTCCACAGCCTATTCTGGACTTCAGAATTATACGTCTGTGATGCCGGGATATTTGTATACGAAAGAAGAATGTGAGAAAAAGAAGACACAGATTGACATGGAGGTGTCGGAGTGTCTGTCCGGTATCAGTGAAAATGCTTCGGATTATGAGAAGATTCTTTATGATTATGAGTATATTGTGAATCAGGTGGATTATGATGATGCAGCAGAAGATAACCAAAATATTTGCAGTGTATTTATTGGAAAAAAGTCAGTGTGTGCCGGTTATTCTAAAGCAATGCAGTATCTCATGGAGAAGCAGGGGCTGTTCTGCACTTATGTTACTGGGGAGGTGACAGAATCTTTCAGTGATGGTGATGGTCATAAGATTCCTCATGCATGGAATTTGGTGAAATGTGACGGCGATTATTATTATGTGGATGTGACGTGGGGAGATCCAATTTTCCAGGAGTCGGAAGAGGAGGCTGAAAATGTAATGGATGACGAAATTCGTGACAATATCAGCTACGATTATATGCTTTGTGATGATGATGAGTTGTTTCGGACTCATACGCCGGATTTGGAAGTAGAACTTCCAGATTGTACGAAGATGGATTTGAATTATTATGTAGTTAATGGAATGTATTATACAGAATATGATGGTCAGACGGCGCTTAAAGTAATGAACCAGGTGATTTCGGCGAGAGAGACGAAAGTTGTACTGAAATATTCCGATGAATCAGTTTATAAAACTGCAAAAGAAGACATTTTAAATAACGAGGTGAAGCGTGCTGCACAGAATCTGGCGCAGTGGTATCATTTGACAGAAGTCTCCTACAGTTACATAGATGACAAAAAAATGAATAAAATTACAATTTTCTGGAAATATTCTTAAAAAAAGAATTGAAATATATCCCATCCTAAATGCTAAAATATCAACCGGATTTTAAACGAAAAAGTATGGATAAAACCAATATAACAGGCATATTGACGAAAAAAACAATTTTTTAACGTAAAATAAAAACCATTAAAATTAGAGACTATTTTAATGGTTTTTGTCGAAAGTAGATAAAAAACTGCTAAAAAATACTTTTTTTGGGTTGAAAAAGGATAATAAGTATAGTATACTTTTAACAATTTGGGAAGCTTTAGAGCAGACTAGAAGTAACAGAAAGGATAAGGGTGAATATATGAAAGCATTTCTAATTCTAGAAGACGGGACAGTCTTTGAGGGAAAAAGTATCGGGACGACGAGGGATATGATCAGTGAGATTGTTTTTAATACGTCAATGACCGGATATCTGGAGGTGCTGACAGACCCTTCATATGCCGGACAGGCCGTTGTGATGACTTATCCACTGATAGGAAACTATGGAATCACACCAGATATGGAGTCAAAGAAAGCATGGCCGGACGGATATATTGTAAGAGAATTATCCAGAATGCCAAGTAATTTCAGATGCAACGGTACAATTCAGGATTTCCTTGTTGCACAGGACATTCCAGGAATTGAAGGCGTGGATACAAGAGCATTGACGAAGATTCTCAGGGAAAAGGGAACCATGAATGGTATGATTACTACAAATGAGAATTATAATTTAGATGAAATCATTCCAAAACTTAAGGCGTACACCGTTGGAGATGTTGTATCAAAGGTGACCTGCGACGAGAAACATGTTCTTCCAGGAGAAAAATTTAAAGTGGCACTTATGGATTTTGGAGCAAAGAATAATATTTCAAAATCTTTAATTCAAAGAGGCTGTGAAGTGACTGTCTATCCGGCAGACACAAAAGCAGAAGAAATCATAAAATCTAATCCGGACGGAATCATGTTATCCAATGGTCCTGGAGATCCGGAAACTTGTGTTTCTATTATAGAAGAGATCCGAAAATTATCAGAGACAGACATTCCAATATTTGCAATTTGTCTGGGACATCAGTTGATGGCTCTTGCATATGGTGCAAAGACATATAAATTAAAATATGGTCACAGAGGTGGCAATCACCCTGTAAAAGATCTGTCTACGGGACGCGTTTACATTTCCTCGCAGAATCACGGATATGCGGTTGATTATAATACTATGGATAAGAATGTTGCAGAAGAAGCATTTATCAATGTCAATGATGGAACAAACGAAGGATTGAATTACATAGGCAAGAAGATATACACTGTACAGTTCCACCCGGAAGCATGCCCGGGACCACAGGATTCTACATTCCTGTTTGACAGATTTATTGAGATGATGAAGGGGGACAAATAAGATGCCAAGAAATAAAGAAATTAAGAAAGTACTTGTAATTGGATCTGGCCCTATTGTCATTGGTCAGGCAGCAGAGTTTGACTATGCGGGTACACAGGCATGTCGTTCTTTGAAAGAAGAAGGACTGGAAGTTGTGCTGTTGAATTCAAATCCTGCGACTATTATGACGGACAAGGATATTGCTGATAAAGTATACATAGAGCCATTGACGGTAGAAGTTGTTGAACAGCTTATTATGAAAGAGAAGCCAGACAGTGTCCTGCCGACTCTGGGAGGACAGGCAGCGCTGAATCTTGCTATGGAATTGGAAGAGCGGGGGTTTTTCAAAGAACATAATGTCCGCTTGATCGGAACAACAGCTCAGACAATTAAGAAGGCAGAGGATCGTCTGGAATTTAAATCAACAATGGAAAAAATTGGCGAACCATGTGCAGCATCACTTGTAGTTGAAAGCGTAGAGGACGGAATCGAATTTGCAGAAAAGATTGGATATCCGGTCGTTCTTCGTCCGGCATACACTCTTGGCGGAAGCGGTGGTGGAATTGCACATGACAGACGTCAGCTTGTAGAGATTCTTGAAAATGGACTTCGTCTTTCCCGTGTGGGTCAGGTACTTGTTGAACGTTGTATCGCAGGATGGAAAGAGATTGAATATGAGGTAATGCGTGATGCAGCAGGAAATTGTATCACGGTTTGTAATATGGAAAATATTGATCCGGTTGGTGTACATACCGGAGACAGTATTGTTGTAGCACCGTCTCAGACGCTGGGCGATAAAGAATATCAGATGCTCCGTACATCAGCCCTCAATATCATTAGTGAGCTTAATATTACAGGAGGCTGCAACGTACAGTATGCCCTGAATCCGGAATCATTTGAATATTGTGTTATTGAAGTAAATCCACGTGTCAGCCGTTCTTCTGCGCTTGCATCGAAAGCTACGGGTTATCCAATCGCAAAGGTAGCAGCAAAGATTGCGCTTGGATATACACTTGACGAGATTAAAAATGCAGTTACAAAGAAGACATATGCAAGTTTTGAACCGATGCTTGATTATTGTGTTGTTAAGATTCCGAGACTTCCATTTGATAAATTTATCAGTGCAAAACGTACACTGACTACACAGATGAAGGCGACCGGAGAGGTCATGAGTATTTGTGATAATTTTGAGGGAGCGCTTATGAAAGCAATCCGATCTTTGGAACAGCATGTGGACAGTCTTATGTCCTATGATTTCAGTCATCTTTCCAGAGAAGAACTGATGAACGCATTGGACGTAGTAGACGATCAGAGAATCTGGAAGATTGCAGAGGCAGTTAGAAGAGGAATTCCTTATACAGAAATACATAAGATTACAAAGATTGATATTTGGTTTATCGATAAGATTGCAAACCTGGTAGAGATGGAGCAGTCTCTGCGTGCATGCGCGCCAAGAGTAGCGTCTGGACGTGGCGGAATTGGAAAGGAATTATTAAAAGAAGCAAAACGCCTGGAGTTCCCGGACGAGGTTATCGCAAGACTGACAGGTCTTACAGAAAGACAGGTGCATGATCTTAGAATGGTATACGGTATTACCGCATCTTACAAAATGGTAGATACCTGTGCCGCTGAGTTCGCGGCAGAAACACCGTATTATTACTCTGTATTTGGAAGTGAAAATGAAGTAGAAGAGACTTCCGGTAAGAAAAAGGTTCTTGTCCTTGGTTCTGGTCCAATCCGTATCGGACAGGGAATCGAGTTCGATTTCTGTTCCGTACACTGTACATGGGCATTTGCAAAAGAGGGATACGAGACAATTATCATCAATAATAACCCGGAGACAGTCAGCACGGACTTCGATATTGCCGATAAGCTTTATTTTGAGCCGCTGACACCGGAAGATGTAGAGAGCATTGTAGACCTGGAGAGGCCGGACGGAGCAGTTGTTCAGTTCGGTGGTCAGACAGCAATTAAATTGACAGAAGCATTGATGAAAATGGGAGTGCCAATTCTTGGTACAAAAGCAGAAGATGTAGATGCAGCCGAAGATCGCGAATTATTTGATGAAATTCTGGAAAAATGCCAGATTCCAAGACCGACTGGTGGAACTGTATTTACAGCTGAGGAGGCAAAGACTGTTGCGAACAGACTCGGCTATCCGGTACTGGTAAGACCGTCCTATGTGCTTGGCGGACAAGGTATGCAGATTGCTATTAACGATAATGATATCGAGGAATTTATCGGAATCATCAATCAGATTGCGCAGGATCACCCGATTCTGGTAGACAAATATTTACAGGGAAAAGAGATTGAGGTCGATGCCGTATGTGACGGAGAAGATATCCTGATTCCAGGTATCATGGAGCATATTGAGCGTGCGGGTATCCATTCCGGAGATAGTATCTCTGTATATCCTGCAAAGAGTATTTCTGATAAGACAAAACGTACTATTGAAGAATATACAAGACGACTTGCAAAATCCCTGCATGTCATCGGACTGATTAATATTCAGTTCATTGTGTGTGGTGAAGAGGTTTATGTTATCGAGGTAAACCCAAGATCCAGCCGTACGGTACCATACATTAGTAAAGTAACTGGAATTCCAATTGTTCCACTGGCAACAAAAGTGATTATCGGTCACAAGATCAAAGAACTTGGATATACACCGGGACTTCAGCCGGAGGCAGATTACTATGCAGTTAAAATGCCGGTATTCTCTTTCGAGAAGATCCGTGATGCAGATATCAGCCTTGGACCAGAAATGAAGTCTACAGGAGAGTGCCTTGGAATTGCCAAGACATTTGACGAGGCGCTATATAAAGCATTCTTAGGTGCAGGAATCAAACTTCCGAAATTTAGCAATATGATTATGACTGTCCGTGATGAGGATAAGGATGAGGCTGTAGAAATCGGTAAACGTTTTGAAAAGATCGGATACAAGATTTTTGCGACAAAAGGAACAGCAGAAGCACTTACAGAAGCAGGTGTGAAAGCAATTGCAGTCAACAAGATTGAACAGAGCACACCGAACCTCATGGATCTGATCCTTGGACATAAGATAGATCTTGTTATTGATACTCCGCCACAGGGAGCAGAACACTCCAAAGACGGTTTCGTAATTCGAAGAAGTGCAATTGAGACGGGTGTCAATGTCCTGACAGCTATCGATACAGCAAAAGCACTGATCACCAGTCTGGAGAATACAGATATTCAGAAACTGACACTGGTGGACATTGCAAAGATTCAGGCAGTATAGGCATTCTTGAAAGTAGAAAATATCATGAGATGAGGGTGGTATTGAAAAAGGCAGCCATGGCGCACAAAATGTGTCGTGGCTGTCTTTTTATATCAGCTGGAAGATGACTCCCACCTATAGGTGGTGAGAAACAAGCTGGTATCAGTGGTGGGAGTCAATCCCCCAGCTGATATAGCCTCCGGTAGGGCGCACATTGTCCGGTGGACAATGGTTTTGCGCCGACCGAAACGGAGTGTAGACTTGCAGAGGTGCGCAGTAGAAGTATGTCATGCAATTGCATGACGCGCACCTCGCAGCAAGAATGCCGAGGCATTCTTGAAAGTGAAAACAATCTCTGAGAATGTAAGATAATTAAAGAGTGCGGTCAGTTTAGCGGTGTGTTATAATTGGAATCAGAAAATCAGTTGTTTTAGAACATAATTGATAATATTATATAATGACTGGAAGAGGTACATGACATGGAAAAAAGAATTAGCGGAACAACGACATTATTAGCACTGATTGGTTCTCCGGTGGGACATTCCGGTTCTCCGGCAATGCACAATTACAGCTTTGAAAAATTAGGACTTGACTATGCCTACATGGCATTTGAGATAAAAGAAGACCAGGTAGGAGAATTTCTGGATGCGGCGAGACTTCTTAAAATCCGCGGTTTTAATGTGACGATGCCATGTAAGATGGAAGTTGCAAGACAGGTCGATGAGTTGTCTCCGGCAGCGCAGATCATGGGCGCTTCCAATACGGTAGTGAATGAAAATGGAAAACTAATTGGGCACAATACAGACGGAGTCGGATTTGTGAAAAATCTTGCAGAACACGGCGTCTCTGTAAAAGATAAGACAATTACACTTATGGGCGGTGGTGGAGCCGGAACTGCAATTTTTGTACAGCTTGCACTGGACGGAGCTTCCGAGATTCATGTGTTTAACCGAAAGGGAGCAAACTTCGAAAAGCTTGAGAAGATTGCGAAGAAAATATTAGAATTTGCACCAGAGTGCAAGATACAGGTCTGTGATATGGCAGATAAAAAAGCATTGTATAAGAGTATTGGAGAGAGTGATATTCTTGTAAATGCAACAAATGTGGGCATGAAACCGAATGAGAAAGGGACGATGATCCAGGACACTTCTGTATATAGGGAAGATTTGGTCGTTGCGGAGATTATTTATAATCCGAAGGAGACACGTATGATGCGCGAGGCGAAAGAAGCCGGTGTGAAATGTGTGGTCGGTGGAAAAGGTATGCTCCTGTGGCAAGGGGCAGAGGCGTTTCATTTGTTTACAGGCCAGGAAATGCCGGTGGAAGACGTGAAAGCAAAATTCTTTGCGGAGTAGAGAATAAAAGAAAGATTTATATCAGCTGGGAGATTCGGACTTAACACGGAACCTTAAATTTTTGTAAGATTTGAGGAGAACTATACACAAATCGAAAAAAATCAGTTACACTATTGCCAAACGGGTGACTTAGGAGGATGTATGTATAGAATCTTAATTATAGAAGACGACCGGACGATTGCAAATGTGCTGGCGGAGCATTTAAGAACATGGGATTATGAGGTGCATTGTGTGACGAATTTTAAGAATGTGATGGAAGATTTCCGGGAGTATGAGCCGCAGCTTGTGCTCCTGGATATTGTATTGCCATTGTTTAATGGGTTCCATTGGTGCCAGGAGATCCGCAAGATTTCAAAAGTACCGATTATCTTCTTATCATCGGCAAATGATAATATGAATATTGTTATGGCCATGAATATGGGCGGAGATGAATTTGTGGAGAAACCATTTGACCTTAGCGTAGTGACGGCGAAGGTGCAGGCGGTGCTTCGGCGAGCTTATGCATTCCGTGGGACGATGGACGTACTTGAGCATGCAGGAGTGATGCTAAATGTTAATGATGCGACAGTGACCTGTGGGAGTCAGTCGGTGGAGCTTACGAAAAATGAATTCCGGATTCTGAAGCTTCTGATGGAGAATTCAGGACGGATTGTTTCAAGGGAAAATCTGATTACGAGGTTGTGGGAGAGTGATGAGTTCATTGACGATAATACATTGACAGTGAATGTGGCGAGGCTTAGAAAGAAATTGGAAGAAATCGGAGCAGAAAATTGGATTCAGACGAAGAAAGGAATTGGGTATATTGTGGAATGATAAAGCTGCTGGGGAGTTTTTTGAAAGAAAAAAGAGGCGATATCTGCCTGTATATTGGATTCATTGGTGTGTTTTATGTCATTTTCAGCCTGAGCAACTTGCCAGTTGATGCGGTGAACTATGCATTTTTTCTTTCCGCAATCTGGCTGCTTGGATATGGAATTTTCAAATTTAACCAATATTATAAGAAGGGTGTGGCAGTCATTGAGGCAAAGCAGCGTTTGGAAGAGGTGACGGAAAATCTTCCGGCGACAAGGTCATATATCGAGTTAGAGTATCAGGCAATTATTCAAAATATGTATAAGAAAATGTCTGATCTGCAATCAGCGGAGCGGATTGGGCGCCAGGAAATGAAAGATTATTACAGTATGTGGGCGCATCAGATCAAGACACCGATTGCTGCCATGAAAGTGCTTGCGCAGGCAGCCGGCGACACGGAAGATGCCAGAACTTATGAGCTTTTGCAGGATATGCAGACAGAACTTTTTAAGACAGAACAGTATGTGGAAATGGTTCTGACTTATGTGCGTATGGAGGATATGTCGGGAGATCTTATGCTGAAGGAATATGCTTTGGACAATCTGGTAAAGCAGGCACTTAAGAAGTATTCCCGTATGTTTGCCATGCAGAAATTGGCATTACATTATGAAGCACTTCGGGTAACCGTTACGACAGATGAAAAATGGCTCGTTTTTGTACTGGAGCAGATTTTGTCCAATGCATTGAAATACACAGTCGAAGGAAGCATTTCTATTTATATGGAAGATGATTGGCTTGTAATTGAGGACACAGGCATCGGTATATGCTCAGAAGACTTGCCGCGTATTTTCGAAAAGGGATTCACCGGGTATAATGGAAGAAGTGATAAGAAATCTACAGGCATCGGTCTTTATTTATGTAAGCAGATTATAGAGAAGCTCCGTTGCCAGATCCGAGTAGAATCTAAGCTGGGAAAAGGAACACGGGTGTTATTGTATCTGATGAAAGAAAATTTACAGGTAGAGTAAATAGTGACAAGATTGTAAGATTAGCAGGGGGAAATGTAACCAAAATCAATGGAAATGCATTTCTTCTTTTTTTATAATTGATTGTGTAAAGAAGTTAAAAAAATCGTGTGAAAGACATGTCCGCAGGATTTTGAAAGCAGTTTTTATACAATGAAAAAGAAGGAGAAATTGATATGGCGTTATTGGAAGTGAAAAATGTAAAGAAAATATATACGACTCGTTTTGGGGGCAATAAAGTAGAGGCACTTCGTGATGTGAATTTTTCAGTAGAGCCGGGAGAATATGTGGCAATCATGGGAGAGTCTGGTTCTGGTAAAAGTACCCTGTTAAATATTCTGGCACAGCTTGACTGCCCGACAAGTGGCAAGGTCATTTTAAAGGGAAGAGATTTAAGTACGATTAAGGAAAAGGAAATGTCTGCATTTCGTCGTCAGAATCTTGGATTTGTATTTCAGGATTTTCATTTGTTAGATACATTTACACTGAAAGATAACATTTTTCTGCCACTGGTTCTGTCCGGAAGAAGATATGAAGAAATGGAACAGCGCCTTGCGCCGATCGCGAGGCATCTTGGTATTGAAAAAATTCTGGAAAAGTACCCGTACGAAGTGTCTGGTGGACAGAAGCAACGTGTGGCAGTGGCAAGAGCGCTGATTATCAAGCCGCAGATCGTTCTGGCAGATGAGCCGACCGGAGCACTGGATTCCAAGGCAGCGCAGGAACTTCTTCGCTTGTTTTCTTCTGTGAACCATGATGGACAGACAATTCTCATGGTCACTCACAGTGTGAAAGCTGCCAGTAGTGCAAATCGCGTGATGTTCATTAAAGATGGTGAGGTATTCCATCAGTTGTACCGTGGCAATCTGACTGATGAACAGATGTATCAGAAAATTTCCGACACACTGACTGTTCTCGAAGCAGGAGGTGAGCGCGTTGAGTAGCAAAATCTATGGAAAACTTGCAATCACCAATCTGAAAAACAATCGTAAGACGTATGTTCCATACATTTTAATGGCAGTACTTTCTGTTATGATGTACTACATTGTTGGTGGTATGGCACAGGGAAATAACGGGCTAAGTAAAAATGTGAAATTGATTATGGGCTATATGAATGGACTGCTGATGATCTTTTCTGTAATTTTTCTATTCTATACGAACAGTTTCCTGATTAAGCGAAGAAAGCGGGAAATCGGGATTTACAATATTCTTGGTATGGGAAAAGGACATATTGCAAAAATGCTTGCGATTGAGGCGGTGATTACTGCATTTATCAGTATTTTCGGTGGTATACTCTTAGGTATTGTATTTGGAAAGCTGATGTATCTTGTACTTGGAAAACTTTTACATTATGATATCAGTGTGAAAGTTACGGTAGAGATTCCGGTGCTGGAGAAGACATTTGTATTTTTTATGGCAATTTTCGTACTGATTCTTCTTTATAATTTGCTTCAGATCCGCATAGTCAGTCCGGTAGAGCTTCTGCATGGGAGCAATCAAGGAGAGCGTGAGCCAAAGACAAAGTGGCTTCTGGCGATTGTGGGAGCGATTTTGCTTGGAACCGGATATTACATTGCACAAACGACCGGAAATCCACTGGATGCGATGACAAAATTTTTCTTCGCAGTTGTCTGTGTTGTGCTCGGAACTTATGGTCTGTTTATTGCAGGAAGTATCGCAGTCCTGAAAATGTTAAAGAAAAACAAAAAATATTATTACCAGGCAAAACATTTTACGGCAGTATCCGGCATGGTTTACCGCATGAAACAAAACGCAGTGGGGCTCGCAAACATTTGCATCTTAAGTACGATGGTACTGATTATGGTATCCACTACCGTTTGCCTTTATGTGGGTATGAATGACATTATCAGCGTCAGATATCCACGAGAGTGCGAGGTGAGCATTTACAGAACAAATGCACAGACAGAAGAAAAAGTGCATACAATCATTGAGGAAATTATAAGAAAAAATAATACGAAGGCGGAAAATGAACGTATTTATCATTTGGGAGAACTGACCGGTTATCTGGATGGAAATAAGATGATTCTGGATCCTGATAAATATTATTCAGACAAAACGTCCAGTTCAGTTGTGCTGATTCCACTTGCAGACTATAACCGTCTGGAAGAAAAAAATGAGACATTAAATGATGGAGAAGTACTTCTTTTTTCTACTCAGACAAAAAGTTACGGACAGAATGAAATTTATTTAGATGATACAAAATTTAATATAAAAAAAGAATTGGACAAATCTCAATTAGACGAGAAAAATAACGATAAAGATATTCCAATTACTTACATGATTATGAAAGACGAAGAACAGATTCTGAATATTTTAAAACAGACTTATGAAAAAAGTACACAGAATGATGAAACAAAAGCAAGCCTGATGGCAATGACTTATTATGAGGCTTTCGATATGAAAGGTTCCAGCGAATTAAAAAAGAACGTAGAACAACAGATCAGAACAGCACTGAGTGAGCAAGTTCCAGAAACTTTCTGCTCCTGTAGCGGAAGACAAATTAACAAAGACTCCTTTTACGAATTGTATGGCAGCCTCTTCTTCATGGGCATGTATCTCGGCTTCATGTTCCTCATGGTAACAGTACTCATTATTTACTACAAACAGATTTCCGAAGGTTACGACGACAAAGGCCGTTACAAGATTATGCAGCAAGTTGGCATGGATAAACAAGAAGTAAAAAAATCTATTCGAAGCCAGGTGCTAATGATCTTCTTCCTGCCGCTTATTATGGCAATCATTCATGTGGCAGCAGCCTTCAAAGTCATTACAAAACTACTGGCAATGTTTTCCATGACAAACATCACATTATTTATTGAATGCACAATAGCAACAATTATAGTCTTTGCAGTGATTTATTGTATTGTATTTATGGTGACAGAACGAGAATATTATAGAATAGTAAAATAGTTTAGAAAAAGAAACAATTCAAAAAGGGACAGGTTAAAGTTCAATTGGGGACGGGGTTTTTTCAAAAACAATGTCATTAAGTTAAGGATTTTAGTAGTGTGAAAAGTAGTTTTTTACTTTTTGCACTACTTTTTTTGCCTAAAAGCTTGACAAAACTTCACAAAAGTGTGGCGAAGCCATTTGAATATATTCTTTTTTAGGAGGTTCAAATGGCAAATATTTCTTTTATTGTAAAGCAAAAACTGGAGTCTGCTATAAAAATATTATGCAGAGATTTTTCATCACACGTAAAGCGTCCGGGAAAAGACTTTTCTAGGAATCGTAAACTTCCATTTGAAGAGGTGATTCGATTCCTTCTCCCTCTGCAAGGACAATGTATGGATCAGGAATTATTCCGTCACTTTTCAAAGAAACCACTCTTCTTTTCAACAGACTATTCGGGTATTCCGCATAGTTCCGCTATGATTCAGGCTCGGCAAAAACTTTCAGATTCTGCAATGCCGGCCTTGTTCCATTCGTTTACAGAGACTTGTAAAAAAGGTGCGCTTTTCCAGGGTTACCAACTTCTGGCAATAGATGGTTCCCAGTTTTCTGTCCCGGAAAATCTAAAAGAACCACTATGCTGGCGTAAGATACCCAATATCTCAAAGGGAAGAAATGTGATACATTTAAATGCTATGTACCATCTTCAGAGTGGTATTTTTGAAGATGTCGTTTTTCAGCCAATCTGTGAATGTAATGAGCATAAAGCCCTGGCTCAAATGGTAGACCGCCGGTCTTCTGCGTTTCCTGCTATTTTTATGGCTGATCGGGGATACGAAAGTTATAATACTTTCGCCCATATAGAACAAAAAGGGGATAAATACGTGGTTCGGGGAAGAGAATCAGGTACAGGTATCTGTTCTGGTCTGAATCTTCCTGATACAGAAGAATACGATATCGAAAAAGAACTTTATATCTGTAAAAAACATAGCAAAAAAGTAAAAACAAACCCACGAAAATATAAACGAATTCGCAGTGATGCAACATTTGATTTTTTCACAGACGATTGTGAGGAATATCGATTAAATCTTAGAATTGTAAAAATAAAACTCTCTGAAACCACAACTGAAGTACTGTTTACAAATCTTTCTAAAGAGAAATTTTCGGCAGATGATTTAAAACGGTTATATCATATGCGCTGGGGAATTGAAACTGCATTTGACCAGTTAAAATATGCGCTTGGCGCTGCATCTGTTCATTCTAAGAACTCAGAATTAATCATACAAGAATTGTATGGAAAGCTAATTATGTTCAATTTTTGTAAAACTATAGTTGGTGGAATTGCGGTAAAACAGCAGGAATACTGGAAATATGAATATAAATTGAATATAAAAATGGCAATGTGTATTTGTAGAGAATTCTGGTGCTCCCAGACTTTAGCAGCACCAGAGGTTGAAAAAATGTTGCTGAACTATCTTGTCCCCATAAGGGATAACCGGACTTTTCCACGAGATACGGTTAAAAAGTCAGCAATAGCATTCAATAGTAGGATAGCATAAGATTGTAAAAATGAAAATAGGAACCATGAGAAAGCAGGGATTTTTCGCTGCTTACTTGTAGTATCCTTGAAAAACAAGAAGCCTTGACAATCCATAAAAAAGAAGTGTCAAAGCCTCAATAATTACAATTTTATCCTTAACTTAATGACATTGTTTTCAAAAAAACCCCGTCCCCAATTGAATTGTATTAGAATTGTTCCAACAATTTTAATAGATGTGTATTATCTTCTGGATTCATTATGCAGAACCGGATATATTCGCCATCTAAACTTTTGAATGATGAGCAGTCACGGATCATCATTCTTTCTTTTATGGCTGCCTCGAAAATATCAAATGAAGTTAAGCTTTCTTTTAAGATGCGTACAAGTATGAAGTTGGCATAAGGCTTGTATGCTTTGAAGGCCGGCATGTTTTGTATAGCCATGTACATGCGGTCGCGTTCGGAGCAGATAAGCTGTCTTGTTGTTTGTTGGTAGGTGTTGTCTTTGAACATGCGCTCACCGGCATAGGCTGCGACGCTGTTTAAGCTCCACGGGTTCTGGTGAATAAGCAGTGCTTCTAAAAATTCATGATTGCTTGTGATACCGTAGCCGAAGCGTAGTCCCGGTGCTGCGTAGAATTTGGATACACCGCGGATGACCATTACATTATCGAATTCATCAGTCAGTGGAATGGCAGTAATT
This sequence comes from Dorea formicigenerans, assembly GCF_025150245.1. NCBI lineage: Bacteria > Bacillati > Bacillota > Clostridia > Lachnospirales > Lachnospiraceae > Dorea > Dorea formicigenerans. The sequence continues at coordinate 1,880,714 of NZ_CP102279.1, read as the reverse complement.
TCGGCTACGTCCGGAGCAAATTCTACATAAGTTTCGTCTATCATGACGAAGATATTACGTTCTTTACAGAAGGTTAAAATCTGTTTCACATCGTGATTTTTAATCGCTGATGATGTCGGGTTATTCGGATTGCACAGAATCAGCAGGTCGACATCATCTGCCATAGAGGCAAAGAAGTCTTGCATATCTAACTGGAAATTTAAATCTTCTTTCAGGTTATATTCAGTGATCGTTCCACCGGTGAGGGCAAGCTCGCGTTCATACTCAGAATAAGTTGGTCCTACAACAAGTGCTTTTTTTGCCTGTCTCTGACTGATGAGCAGAGAAATTAATTCTGTTGATCCATTTCCTACAACAATATGTTTAGGGGAAATGTGACAGTATTCTCCGATAGTTTTCTTAAGTGAAGTGTAGTTCCGGTCCGGGTAGGAGGAAATAATATCCAGATGCCCTGCCAGATCATTTTTTACAGATTCGGACAGTCCAAGAGGGTTCACGTTGGCACCGAATTTAATGATGCCTGGAATTTCGGATGCCGGAATGTGGTAATATGCAGCGATTTTTTCCAGATCACTGCCGTGAAATTCAGGTCTTTGATTCTTTTTATCCATAAATACTCTAAATACTCCTTTCATGGTATTGCCATTCAGGACAAAACAATGCTATAATTCATTATAGTATGTTTTCAGAAAAATGCAACGAAAGAAGCAGGTGTAGGACTTGAAAAACAAAATCCAGAAATTTTCGAAAGGGAACTTCAGGACCGGTCGTCCAGAAGTTATATTTGAAGAAACGAATCTGGTTCTGATAATCGGTGAAGGGGAAGTATACCGGGGGAGTTTCATAATTAAAAGTGAGAATGAACATGTGATACGGGGCTTAGTTTACCCGTCTTCTTTTCGTGTTAAGCTCAAGGATTCCGGATTTGAAGGAAATCCGGCAAGAGTGGAATTCACATATGACGGGCGTGGTTTAAAACCAGGACACGTAGAAGAAGGTAAATTCACAGTTGTATGTACCGGTGGAGAATATGAACTGTCATTTACGGCAATCATAGAGAAACCTTACGTGATGACCACCTATGGCAAGGTACAGAGTACAGATGATTTCAGAAAGCTGGCAGTAAAAGATTATTCTGAGGCGGCAAGACTATTCCGCTCCAGAGATTTTTATGCCATTTTAAAATATGAGAATGAACGTATCTTTTATCTCTATGATAATATGCGCAAATGGTCACTGGAAGAGCAGGCAATGGAAGAATTTCTTGTAGGAATTAAGCAGAAGGAATGTATTTTCCTGACACTTCCGGGAGAAGGAATGCTCTTTGAGGATATTTTGGAGTCTACAAAAGGTGTTGTGACTCTGATGAAAAATACATGGGGTTATGTGCCAATCCACATTGAGACGGAGGGACGTTTCTTAAAGGTGTCCAGACAGGAGATTTCTACAGAAGACTTTGTAGGTAACAACTATGAAGTTGAATACTTTGTACGCCCGGAATTCCTTCATGTAGGGCGTAATTACGGCGTAATCCGTTTCCAGACTCCATATGAGACGTTAAGCTATGAAGTAGAAGTGCTGCAGAATCAGGAATATGATGAGAATCACCATGTGCCGGAGCTTTTGATTGCTCAGATATTGAAAGAATATATCGGATTTGTGGCCGGACGGATTGACTTGAAGACATGGGTGGACAGCGCAGTGGAAAAAATGACTGCGGTTCGAAGGATTGAGACGCAGAGCGAATTATATCAACTTGTGCAGGCACATATTTACATGCTGGGTGACCGTATCGAAGACGCAAAATGGATTCTTGAAAATTACAATTATAATCGTTTTGCCATTGGTAAAGACCCGATCACGAATTGTTATTATCTCTTTCTGACAGCTCAGATCCGGGATAATAAAGCGCATACAGACCGTGTGCTGGATGAATTGGAGAAGACGTATATCCGGCATCAGGATTCATGGCTTCTGCTCTATATGATCATCCAGATGGATCCAAAGTACAAGAATCCATATAAGAAGCTGGAAGTTCTGGAACAGCAGTATGAGTATGGGACAGAGGACGTGTTATTTTATCTGGAGGCATATCTGTGCTACAAGGAGAAGCCGATTCTTCTTCGAAAACTTGGAGAATTTGAACTTCTGGTACTGACATTTGCATCAAAATACCGTCTTATGACGAAGGAACTGGCCCTTTATGTAGCGAATTTTGCCAGCCAGCAGAAGACATTTAATGAGCGGGTTTATCGGATTTTAAAGCGCCTCTATAATATGTACGAAGAGCCGATGATTCTGAATACAATCTGCACTCTTCTGATCAAAGGAAATAAGACATCATCGGAATATTTTCCATGGTATCAGAAAGCAGTGGAGGAAGATTTTCGGATTGCCAGACTTTATGAGTATTATATGATTGCCATGGACGAGACACGTATGCGCGGACCGCTTCCACGGAAAATTTATTTGTATTTTATGCATGGTAATACACTGGATTACCGGAAAGAAGCATTTTTATATGCAAATCTTCTGACTTACAGTGATGATCAGGCAATGTTCTTAAATTACCGTGAGCAGATTGTGGCATTTACATGGGAGCAGCTCATGAAACGCCATATTACAGAGGCATTGAAGATTCTTTATAAACGTTTCTGCCTGCCAGAGGAAATGGACGAGAAACGAATGAAAGCTATGAGAGATATTTGCTATTCTTATGAGGTTTCCACGAAAGTTCCACATATGCGCTGCGTTCTTGTCATTGAAAAAGATGGTGCCGTCAGGCAACGTATCCCGTATGACGAAGAGACCGGTGCAATCATTCAGCTCTACGATAAAGAATCCCGAATTGTGTGGGAGTCCATGGATGGCAGATATTACACAGATTCTATTGCTTACGAGACGAAACGGTTATTTTACGAACCGAGATTCATGGAAATGTGTAAGAAATATGAGGACGAGGCCGGTATGTGGAAGAAGACTGGCGAGGTCGTGGAAGTGACTTTTGACACGTTACGGGAAAGTGGACTGACCGGTGCAGATGAGAGAAAGGTCTTTCGTCTTTGCAGCGAAAAAATCCGCGAGGAAGATCCGGGAGAAGATGCATTTCTCCTTTATCTGACATTTGAAATGTTCAAGAAACAGCAATATGATAAGGCGACGCTGACATATCTGGGTGAATATTTCTGTGGTGCAACAAGAGATATGAAACGTCTTTGGGAAGTTATGCGGGAATATGAGATTCCGTCCTATAAAGTAGCAGAGCGTATTATTACGCAGATGCTGTTCTCGGAAAATATTTTTGATGAAGAGAAAATTTTCGAAGATTATTATCTGTCTGACACAGCATATTTCCGGCTGAAACAGGCATATCTTGCATTTGTTTCCAGAGAGTATATTCTCTATGAAAGAGAACTTGAAACATGTGTATTTCATATTATTGCCAGAGAATGTGACCAGAAAGAAGAACTTCCGGATGTCTGCAAAGTGGCACTTTTATGTTATTATGCGGGCAGTGATTACCCGGCAGACATAGAAGCCGTTCTGCATCAGCTCTTGCGGGAAATGTGTGAAAAACAGATTATTTTTCCAGCGTACATGAAATACAAGGAAGAGTGGCTTCGTGAAGTGCAGCTTTATGATAAGACTATAGTTTCTTATCAGGCAAAAGAAGGAAGTAAAGTAAAATTGTTCTATAAAATCAAGGGTTCCGGTAAGAAAACACTTGGTTATCATTCAGAGATGCTTGTTCCGGTATTTGAGAATCTGTATGTGAAACAGTTTGTACTCTATGCAGATGAGGAACTGGATTATTATATCCAGGAGTCTGATGGAAAAGAGAGTACAAATACAGAAAAGCAGATTATCAGAAATGATCATGCAATTTTAGCTGGGCGTTTCGGAAGAATCAACGCCATGGTCCAGATGACGCCGGCAAACCGTAACAAGGCTATGATGGAGTATGAAGAAGAGGATATACTTGCAAAAAAAATGTTCAAACTTTATGAATAAATACAACAAAAAGAGAAAGGAGGAATGGTAATGAAAAGAGGTTGTGTGATTGGCTATGACATCAATGAGAAGGGCTGCCAGATCAGCTATTATGACGACTCTATGGAAGAGCCGGATACAATGATGGCTTCGTCCAATAATTACCTGATTCCTCTTGTATTGGGATATTTTAAAGACCGCTGGGTATTTGGGAAAGAGGCAAAAAGACTGGCGGTCGTAGGAGAAGACTGCACGGAGACGGACCTTTATGGAAAGGCAAAGCGCCGCGAGAAAGTAAGCCTTGCCGGCAAGACTTATGATGCAGTGTGGCTCCTTGCAAAATACATCAGTCTGACACTTCAGGATTTTGAAAATATTCAGTATCTGACATTTACAACTCCGGAGACGGACGTGGATATGGCGAAGATGCTCAAAGGGATCGGTCAACATATTGGCGTAGACAAGGAAATCATCAATGTTCAGGATTATAAAGAAAGCTTTTGCCAGTATATGATTTTTCAGCCAAAAGAATTATGGCAATATGAATCTGCTCTGTTCTATTGTGATGAAGAGCGGATCAAGGCATATATGCTTCGAAGGCTCCGAGTGGATGCAAGCCACGGCATGAATTCATTTGTGACAGTCGATGAAGTGGCAAATGCCCAGAGAAAGGAACTGGAAGCGCTTTATCCGATTATGAATAAGGAAAAGAGCCCGGACGAAAGTTTCAAGTCTATGATTGAAAATGTGTTCGAAAAAAAGGTTATTTCTTCGGTATATTTAACGGGAGAAGGATTTGAGAAGAACTGGTACCCGAATTCTCTCCGGGTGCTTTGTAACGGCAGACGTGCCTTTATGGGAAATAATCTTTACAGCAAGGGAGCCTGCTATAAATCTATCCGGAAATGTGAGCCAAATGATGACGGACCGATTTATTTAGATGAGACAAAACTGACAGAGAGGATTTGTCTGCGTATGCGTGTGGATGGTCAGGAGGGGTGGTATCCGCTTGTGACATGGGGAACGCATTGGTATGAAGCAGATGGACAGTGGGAAGTGCTCCTGGAGGACGCTTCTGATATTGAAATTTTAGTGGAAAGTCTGGTAGACGAAGAAGTACAGGTGGAGAAAGTATCGCTGGAAGGTCTTCCGAAGAGAACAGATTATTCTTTAAGACTTCAAGTAGAGGTTATGTTTTTAGATGAACGTACCTGTAAATTGACATTTCGCGATGTGGGATTTGGCGAATTCTTCACCCCGACAGATTTCCGGGTGGAGAAGACAATTCAGTTAGGAGGAATCAATGGGCAGTTTAATTCTATGTCATAGTAAACGTGCAAAGCGCCCGTACGAGATTTCCCGGGTGCATATGCGAATTTATACAATTGAAGAATTATGTTATTATCTGTGTAATAATTTGTATTTAATTGATTATACAATTATGAACCGTAGACTGTGTGACTGGTTGGAAGACGAACTTGGTCTTGCAAAAATGGCAGAGGATCTGCGCCGTGATCTGGATCAGAATGCGACATTAGAAGAGTTCGTACTTACAATATTGAAAGGATCTGTGATTTATGCACCATCAGAGATCGTGAAGATTCAGAATCTTTTGGAACAGCTGAAAAACCAAAGAGATGTAGAACGTGCGAAGTATAAGGCGGACAGTTTAATGAAATCAGGAGAATATGAGTCTGCGATTTTGGTATATCAATCCATTTTAAGTCAGGACTGGGATGAGTCCGTGAATAAAAAATTCTATGGAAAAATATACGGCTGTCTCGGTAGCGCTTATGGATACCTGTTTCTTTATAAAGAAGCAGCACTGATGTTTAAGGAGGCTTACAGCATCTGTGAGGAAGAAGATATGCTGAAAGCATATATTTATTGCTGCTATCGGGGACTTCCGGAAAAAGATTATGTAAAAATGTTATCCGGGAATTCGATGTTTCTTTCAATGTCTGCAAAGATTAAAGCAGAGATGGAGGAAGCAAAGAAGGAAAATGATCTGGATTTTTCTGATGAGAAGCTGATTACGTGGAAAAGCGAGAACCGCAGGATTGACAAGAAGTCCTGAATATGTTACTATAACAAAGCGATTTAGCGTGGTAAAGTAATCAATTGGTAAATTGATAAAAGATTACACCGCATCGAAAAGCAATAGGAGATTCGAAAGAAAAAGGTATTTCTCGAGGTTGAATTCGAATCGGGATTTGCGAAAAAAGCTTTGAGTTCAGGAGGATAATAAAGATGAAAAAGAGAGCTGCACTTTTAGTTGCACTTTCACTGGCAGTTGTTACGGTTCTTGCCGGCTGTGGTGGAAAGGACAGTAGTAAATCGGCAGATTCAAAAGACTCTGCAGCTACATTTGAAGAAAAAAAAGAAGGAGATACATTTACGGTAGGATTCGATCAGGATTTTCCGCCGATGGGATTTGTAGGAGACGACGGTGAGTATACAGGATTTGATTTAGAGCTGGCCAAGGAAGTATGTGACCGCAATGGCTGGGAATTCAATCCGGAACCGATTGCCTGGGATTCTAAAGATGCACTTTTGAAATCCGGAGAGATTGACTGTATCTGGAACGGATTTACCATGAATGGAAGAGAAGATGAATATACATGGTCAGAGCCTTATCTTGATAATCAGCAGGTATTTGTCGTAAGAGCAGATTCTGGAATCAATTCCGAAAAGGATCTTGCAGGAAAGACTGTTGATGTACAGACAGATTCTTCCGCAGAGGCAGCATTAAAAGATAATACAGAACTTAGCTCTACATTTTCAACAGAGATCATTCCAGATTACAATACAGGATTTATGAATCTGGAATCAGGAGCTGTTGATGCTGTCGCAATGGATATTGTAGTAGCAAAGTATCAGATTGAATCACGTTCTGCGGAATTTAAGATTCTCGATTATGAAATTGCTTCTGAGCAGTACGGAGTTGGATTTGCAAAAGGAAATGATGCTGTAAAAGATCAGGTTCAGAAGACGCTGGAAGAGATGGCGGCAGACGGAACACTTGCAAAGATTTCTACAAAATGGTTTGGTGAAGATATCACAACAATTGGAAAATAAATAAACAGACTAACTGGAAAGACCGGGTCGTCCTGAAAACGGGTGGCCCGTTTTTCTTGAAAAGCGATGACAATGATTCGCGAGGAGGAATTTTGGTATGGCAACATCAGTCATGTTACAAAAATTAGGAGAAGGAATGGTTACGTCACTGTGGATATTTGCAGCGACATTGATATTTTCTCTGCCGTTAGGACTTTTGATCTCTTTTGGCAGAATGTCAAAGAATAAGATTATCAGTACGATTTTTAAACTTTATATATCAGTGATGAGAGGAACTCCGCTGATGCTTCAGCTTATGGTGATCTATTTTGGACCGTTTTATATTTTGGGTGTACAGATTTCCCAGTCCTGGAAGAATATGGCTGTGGCAATTGGATTTGTACTGAACTATGCAGCATATTTTGCAGAAATTTATCGCGGGGGAATTGAGTCTATGCCGCAAGGACAGTATGAAGCTGCCAAGATACTTGGATACACAAAGGCTCAGACGTTCATAAGAATTATTCTTCCGCAGGTCATTAAACGAATCCTTCCGGCAATTACAAATGAGACCATTACACTTGTAAAGGATACATCTCTTGCATTTACAATCGGTGTGACAGAGATGTTTACGATGGCAAAAGCACTTGCTTCCGGCCAGGTATCCATGCTCCCATATGCATTTGCGGCTCTATTCTATTACATACTGAATCTTGTGGTTGCATTTATTATGGAACGGATTGAGAAGAAAATGAATTATTATCGGTAGGAGGAAAAGTCATGAGTCTTCTGGAAATAAAAAATGTGAAGAAAAATTTTGGAGGAGTGGAAGTATTAAAAGACATTTCTCTAAAAGTAGATAAAGGAGAAGTGCTTGGAATTATCGGGCCATCCGGTTCCGGAAAATCTACACTTCTTCGTTGTGCAACAGGACTTGAGACACCGGATGATGGAGAAATCAATTATGATGGAACATTTGGACTTGTGTTTCAGAATTTCAATTTGTTTCCACATTATTCGGTTATGAAGAATATCACAGATGCACCGCTTCGTGTGCAAAAGAGAAAAAAAGAGGAAGTGTACAAAGAGGCGAGAGAGCTGCTTGCGAAGATGGGACTTTCTGATAAGGAAAACGCTTATCCGTATCAGCTTTCGGGTGGGCAGCAGCAGAGAGTATCGATCGCCCGTGCACTTGCTATGAATCCGGATATTCTGTTTTTTGATGAACCGACCTCAGCACTGGATCCGGAGCTTACCGGCGAGATTCTGAAAGTCATCAAAGATCTGGCTGCAGAGCACATGACAATGGTGATCGTTACACATGAAATGAATTTTGCAAAAAATGTTTCAGATCATGTAATTTTCATGGATAACGGTTATATTGCTGTGGAAGGAACGCCGGAGGAAGTATTTGGTTCTTCTAACGAAAGAATGAAAGAATTCCTTGGGAAATTTAGAGAAAACTAATAAATGGGGTCTTAATATTAATAATACTAATAAATAAACCAAAATAAAAATAATGACTAAGTAAGACTTAAGGGCAGGTGGGGCAATTGCATTTCCATCTGCCTTGTATTATACTTAAAAACATCTGATGACTGATAGGAAGAAGGAGTTACATTCATGAGCAACTATGAGAAGATAACAACAGGTATGGGTGAAGAATGTGGTGTATTCGGAGCATATGATATGGATGGAGGAGATGTAGCACCATCTGTATATTATGGTTTATTTGCTTTGCAGCACAGAGGACAGGAAAGCTGTGGAATTGCAGTGACAGACACATACGGAGAGCGCAAAGTTCATTCGAAGAAGGGGCTTGGCCTTGTAAACGAAGTGTTTGATGAGGAAGCCTTAGAAGGGTTGAAAGGTAATCTTGGTGTCGGACATGTCCGTTATTCAACTGCAGGGGCAACGAAGGTAGAAAATGCTATGCCACTTGTTCTGAACTATGTGAAAGGTACTTTGGCAATTGCCCATAATGGTAATCTGACAAATGCTGTGGAGCTTCGTCATGAACTGGAATATACAGGAGCGATTTTCCAGACGACCATTGACTCAGAAGTAATCGCGTATCATATTGCAAGAGAACGACTGAAGACGGCAAAAGCAGAGGAAGCTGTCCGTAATGCCATGCAAAAGATAGAAGGTGCTTACGCACTGGTTGTGATTTCTCCAAGAAAAATGATTGGAGCGAGAGATCCGTTCGGACTACGTCCGCTTTGTATCGGAAAAAGAGACAATACATATTTTCTTGCATCAGAGAGCTGTGCGATCGCAGCAGTAGGCGGCGAATTTGTAAGAGATGTAGAACCAGGTGAGATTGTAAGCTTTACAAAGAATGGCATTACATCAGATAAATCTATGGCAATCTCTCCTAAGAAGCAGGCGAGATGTATTTTTGAGTATATTTATTTCGCTAGAACGGACAGTACAATTGATAAAGTTAATGTTTATCATTCTAGAATTACGGCAGGAAAAGCATTGGCACAGTCCTATCCGGTGGAGGCAGATCTTGTAGTTGGTGTGCCGGATTCCGGTCTGGTAGCTGCAAAAGGATATTCAGAAGAGTCAGGAATTCCTTATGGTATGGCTTTTCATAAGAATAGTTATGTGGGAAGAACATTTATCAAACCAAAGCAGAGCCAGAGGGAGAGCAGTGTTAAGATTAAACTAAATGTTATCGAGGAAGTAGTAAAAGGAAAGAGAATTGTCATGGTCGATGATTCTATCGTACGTGGTACAACCTGTGCGAATATTATAAAAATGCTGAAAAAGGCAGGAGCAACAGAAGTTCATGTAAGAATTAGTTCTCCACCGTTTTTACATCCTTGTTATTTTGGAACGGATGTACCGTCCAATGATCAGCTTATTGCACATTCTCATACGACGGATGAAATTCGCGAGATGATCGGTGCTGACTCACTGGGGTATATGAAAATCGATAAGTTGAAAGATATGGTCGGAGAACTGGCGTATTGTGATGCATGCTTTACTGGAAATTATCCGATGAAAGTTCCGACAGAGGACATTTCTCATGCATTTGATTAATTGTGAAATGTGATTTTTTATTAAATGTGTTGATAGCAGGAGAAGGTATCCTGTATAATGATAATGTAGAAATAATATGTGAAGAAATCACTTAAATGTGGTATATCAGGGAGGAAGAAAAATGAGCTACGATAGATATGTAAGCCCGCTTTCAGAGCGCTACGCAAGTAAGGAGATGCAGTATGTATTTTCACCGGATAAAAAGTTTAAGACGTGGAGAAGGCTCTGGATCGCTCTGGCAGAGACAGAAAAAGAACTGGGACTGTCCATTACACAGGAGCAGATCGATGAACTGAAAGCTCACGCAGAAGATATCAATTATGAGGTGGCAAAAGAACGTGAGAAAGTTGTGCGCCACGATGTAATGTCTCATGTGTATGCATATGGACAGCAGTGTCCGAAGGCGAAAGGAATTATTCATCTGGGAGCAACTTCATGCTATGTAGGAGATAATACAGATATTATTGTAATGTCTGAGGCACTTGAAATTGTAAGAAAAAAACTGATAAATGTTATTGCAGAACTTGCAAAATTTGCGGATAATTATAAAAATCAGCCGACACTTGCCTTTACACATTTTCAGCCGGCACAGCCGACGACGGTTGGAAAGCGTGCAACACTTTGGATGCAGGAATTTCTGATGGATCTTCAGGATCTGGAATATGTAAAAAGTACATTAAAGCTTCTTGGCTCTAAGGGAACGACCGGAACTCAGGCAAGCTTTTTGGAACTTTTTGATGGAGATCAGGAAAAAATCGATCAGATTGATCCGATGATCGCAAAGAAGCTTGGGTTCGAAGCATGTTATCCGGTATCAGGACAGACTTATTCCAGAAAAGTTGATACAAGAGTACTGAATGTACTGGCAGGAATTGCAGCCAGTGCACACAAATTCTCCAATGACATTCGCCTGCTCCAGCATTTGAAAGAAGTAGAGGAACCGTTTGAGAAGACGCAGATAGGATCATCTGCTATGGCATACAAGAGAAATCCGATGAGAAGTGAGCGTATTGCATCTCTTTCCAGATATGTGATGATTGATGCACTTAATCCTGCGATCACATCTGCAACACAGTGGTTCGAGAGAACACTTGATGATTCTGCAAATAAGAGACTCAGCGTTCCAGAAGGATTCCTTGCAATTGATGGTATCCTGGATCTTTGTCTGAATGTTGTAGATGGACTGGTTGTATATCCGAAGGTGATTGAGAAACGGCTAATGTCTGAACTTCCGTTCATGGCAACTGAGAATATTATGATGGATGCAGTAAAAGCAGGCGGAGACAGACAGGAACTCCATGAGAGAATCCGTGAGCTTTCTATGGAGGCCGGACGTAATGTGAAGGAAAAAGGTCTGGATAACAACTTGCTTGACCTGATTGCAGCAGATCCGGCATTTGGTCTGAATGAGGAAGAGTTAAAGAAGACGATGGATCCGGCAAAATATGTTGGACGCGCGCCGCTTCAGGTGGAAAATTTCCTGAAAAAAGTTGTGGATCCAGTTCTGGAAGCTAATAAAGATGTGCTTGGCATGACAGCAGAAATTAATGTATAAATATACAGAAAAATGTATTAAGAAGCGAGGAAACTCGCTTCTTTTTTAGTCCATTTTTGCAAATTGTCAAAATTAATCACTGTTTATATTAAAATTGGTTGCAAATTTTGTGCTAATAAACTATAATTCTATGTAAAAGAAGTTAGCAAGTTACAAATAACTTCGCAAAACTTCAAAATGTAACTAATGATGTCTATCTAAAGTGAAAAGGGGGAAACTATATGGAGACATTAAATAACATTGTATTGACAATTCAGAACTACATGTCAAACTACATTTTGGTAATTGCACTTCTTGGAGCAGGTCTTTGGTTCTCAATCAGACTTGGTTTTATCCAGGTTCGGGGATTTGGCGAAAGTATGAGAAGAACTTTTGGCGGTCTGTTCAGTAAGAAAGGAAAAGCAGGAAAAGACGGAATGTCTTCTTTCCAGGCGCTTGCGACAGCAATTGCAGCACAGGTAGGAACTGGTAATATCGCCGGAGCGGCAACAGCACTTGCAATTGGTGGAGCTGGAGCAATCTTCTGGATGTGGATCGCAGCATTCCTCGGAATGGCAACCATTTATGCAGAGGCTATCATGGCTCAGAAGTATAAGACGGTCGGAGCCGATGGACAAGTTACAGGAGGTCCGGTATACTACATAAGAGCAGCGTTCAAAGGAACATTTGGAAAAGTCCTTGCTGGAATTTTTGCAGTATTGATTACACTGGCGCTCGGATTCATGGGTAATGCCGTACAGTCCAACTCTATCGCAGCAGCATTCCATACAGCATTCGGTATTCCGCAGTGGATTATGGGTCTGGCCGTAGCAGTGATTGCGCTTTTCGTATTCGCAGGTGGTATCGAACGTATTGCGAAAGTAACAGAGACAGTCGTACCATTTATGGCAGCTCTTTACATTGTAGGCGCCCTGATCATTATCATTTACAACTACAAGAATATCCCATATGCATTTGCATCTATCTTTGTAGGAGCATTTGCTCCACAGTCTGTAGTCGGTGGTGCTGCCGGTGCAACTGTAAAATTAGCACTTACAAAAGGTGTCGCAAGAGGATTGTTCTCTAATGAAGCTGGTATGGGATCTACGCCGCATGCTCATGCAGTAGCAAAGGTTAATCACCCGGTAGAACAGGGATTTGTGGCTATGGCTGGTGTATTTATTGATACATTTATCGTACTGAATCTGACAGCACTTGTTATCCTGACAACAAAGTCTATTCCTACAGGGCTTACAGGAGCGGAACTTAGCCAGTATGCGTTCTCTACATTATATGGAAAAGGTGGAAATGTATTCATTGCAATTTGCATGTTCTTCTTCGCATTTTCAACCATTATCGGATGGTACTTCTTTGGTCAGGCAAATGTAAAATATCTGTTTGGTCCAAAAGCAGTGAAGATTTACTCTGTATTAGCAGCGTGCTGCGTATTCCTTGGATCACTTGCAGAAGTTGATCTTGTTTGGAATATGGCAGATTGCTTCAACTCCTTGATGGTAATCCCGAATATCCTTGCATTGTTTGCATTGAGCAAGGTAATCAGCCAGGTACATAAAGATTACTTCACCAACTTTAACAAAGCAAAATAAACTAATTAATAAAAACATAAGCTAAGATAGTGTTAAGAAAAGAAGTCCGGCAGAATTAAAACTGCCGGGCTTCTTTAATGTTAAAAACTGGTTGGTTAATTTAAAATAATAATGCATATATATTCAGAAAATAGTGATTAATGTATTACAATAAAAGAATATATATAAGAAAAAACTAAAACAAATAAAAAATAATCATTGTTTACAGAAAATTCTATTGAAAAAAAGATTTATTTCGGTTATACTAAAACTCGAGAAGCACGAATACATTATTACAAATGTCTTTCGAAAAGGAAAAAAGGGGGTCGTTTTATGGAGACATTAAATAACATTGTATTGACGATTCAGAATTACATGTCAAACTACGTACTGATTATTGCACTGTTAGGTGCGGGCCTTTGGTTCTCATTCAGACTTGGGTTTATCCAGGTAAGAGGATTTGGCGAAGGAATGAAAAGAACTTTTGGCGGTCTGTTCAGTAAGAAAGGAGAAGCCGGAGCGGATGGAATGTCATCATTCCAGGCGTTGGCAACAGCAATTGCAGCACAGGTAGGAACCGGTAATATTGCCGGAGCGGCAACAGCACTTGCAATTGGAGGACCTGGAGCAATCTTCTGGATGTGGATCGCAGCATTCCTTGGAATGGCAACTATCTATGCAGAAGCGATTATGGCACAGAAGTATAAGACGGTCGGAGCGGACGGACAGGTCACAGGAGGACCGGTTTACTACATAAGAGCAGCATTCAAGGGGACGTTTGGAAAAGTTCTTGCTGGAATTTTTGCAATACTGATTACACTTGCACTTGGATTTATGGGTAATGCAGTACAGTCTAACTCTATTGCGGCATCATTCCATACAGCGTTTGGTATTCCACAGTGGATTATGGGTCTTGTAGTAGCAGTAATCGCAATTTTCGTATTCATGGGTGGTATGAAACGAATTGCAAAAGTTACGGAGACAATTGTTCCGTTTATGGCAGCATTATATATTATCGGCTCATTAATCGTAATTATTTACAACTATAAAAATATTCCTTATGCATTTGCATCTATCTTTATCGGCGCATTTTCTCCGAGCTCTGTAGTCGGTGGAGCAGCCGGTGCAACTGTGAAGCTTGCACTTACAAAAGGTGTAGCAAGAGGATTGTTCTCTAACGAAGCTGGTATGGGATCCACACCACATGCGCATGCAGTAGCTAAAGTGGATCATCCGGTAGAACAGGGATTTGTAGCTATGACAGGTGTATTTATTGATACATTCGTTGTACTGAATCTGACAGCGCTTGTTATCCTGACAACGAAATCTATCCCGAGCGGAAAGACAGGAGCAGAACTTAGCCAGTATGCATTCTCTACATTATATGGAAAAGGCGGAGACATCTTCGTAGCCATCTGTATGTTCTTCTTCGCTTTTTCTACTATCATAGGATGGTATTTCTTTGGTCAGGCTAATATCAAATATTTGTTTGGACCGAAAGCAGTGAAAATCTATTCTGCAGCTGCAGCGGTTTGTGTGTTCCTTGGATCACTTGCAGAAGTTGATCTTGTATGGAATATGGCAGATTGTTTCAATTCTTTGATGGTAGTACCAAATATTCTTGCATTATTTGCGCTGAGTAAAGTAATCAGCCAGGTGCATGAAGATTACTTTAAAAACTTTAAAAAGAAAAATAATTCATAGATGGTGTCAATAAATAATTGAATAATTGATAGTAGAATCAGTAAACTCCAGTTGCAAATAAACTGGAGTTTACTGTGATAAAGCACTAAATTAAGGAGTGCTAATAAATAAAAGTAGAACATCTTATAATAAAAAGGCAAAATTGTTTGTGAACTAATAGAATATTGTGAAAAACTGAATATATTATTTATAGACAAAACAAATGCAATGGCAATTGTGACCAAAAAGGGACATTGCGAAATGTGCATAATGACTAAAAAAAGAAAGTTATGGCAAAAGGGTTGCAAATAAATTAACAATACGTTATTATAGATACAGGCAATGGGAGATATTCATTGTCTCTATAAAATAAAAGTGAATAGCGGGATGATCTTTCTTAAGAGAGAGTCTTTACTAAAGAAGACCGCCGAAGAGGCAAGCCAAGGTATGTTGGTGAACATATCAGGGGTGAAACTTTCAGGCAAAAGGACTGAGAAAGGGACTGCGTTCTGAATCTTGTGTTGAAGAGAAAGGCTATCTAAGAAGGACGGTCAAGACAAAAGACAGAAAGGCGATGCACACACAATATTGGTGTTGTATCGTCTTTTTTTAATCCTACCGGATAGCTGGGAAGAATGACACAATACTTATTTCATCTATGTAAGAAATCAAAAATGGAAGGCGGATAAAAAATGAAGAAAGATTACATTATAATAACGAACAATCCATTAGTTCCACAGATGCTTGATGAAGAGCATGAAGTGGATTATAGTGAGATTTCTTATGAGGATGTATTGGGGAAAGTTAGAGACAGAATACACGAAGGACATTTGCTTTTATCACATCCATTATCTGGAAGCGTGAAGCCGAATGAAACACCATATAAGTCGGTTATGATCTCACGTAAAGCCGGAAAACTGGATGAGAGGTCACTGTCAATTATAGAAGGAGCCATAAGATCCTGTGCAAAGTTTGAATTCAAGTCAGAAAAGTACAGAGAATTCATGCCAGAAACATTCAAAGACTTCCAGTTAATTGACTGGACCCTGTTACAAAGCGCTATTTCATCCGCAGATGTGTGGTAGGTCGAGTAGCGAGAGGTTGTTAAAGCATTTAGCTTACACAATAATATCAAAATTCTTGAAGGAGGGAACCATAAGTGAGAAGATTGGAAATGGGACACATTTACATTAAGGATATCCAGTTCGCAGCAGAGTCTAAGATCGAAGATGGAATTCTTTATGTAAACAAAGAAGCTGTAGAGGCTGTTGCTCTTGAGGATGAGCACATTAAGAGCGTATCATTTGATATTGCTAGACCAGGTGAGTCAGTGAGAATCACACCGGTTAAAGACGTTATCGAGCCACGTGTAAAGGTTGAAGGAAGAGGAGGAGTCTTCCCGGGAGTAATCAACAAAGTAGATACAGTTGGTGAAGGAAAAACTTATGCATTAAAAGGAATGGCTGTTGTTACAGCTGGTAAGATCGTTGGATTCCAGGAAGGTATCATCGATATGACAGGTGTTGGAGCACAGTATACACCATTCTCAAAAACATTAAATCTTGTTATGGTATGTGAGCCAGTTGATAACATCAAACAGCATGATTATGAGAAAGCTGTTCGTTTCGCTGGATTCAGAGTTGCTGTATATCTTGGGGAATTAGCACGTGATCTTACACCAGATGAGACAAAGGTTTATGAGACATACGGGGTTATGGAAGGAAAAGAAAAATTCCCAGATCTTCCGAGAGTTGCTTATGTACAGATGTTACAGAGCCAGGGACTTCTTCATGACACATATGTATACGGAGTAGATGCTAAGAAGACACTTTCTACTCTGATGACACCAACAGAGATCATGGACGGAGCTATCGTATCCGGTAACTGTGTATCTGCTTGTGATAAAAACCCAACATATGTTCACGAGAATAACCCGGTTATTCACGATTTGTTCGAGGAGCATGGTAAAACTATTAACTTTGTTTGCCACATCCTTACAAATGAGAACGTTTACCTTGCAGACAAGATGCGTTCTTCTGACTGGACAGCAAAACTTTGCCGTTTCTTAGACCTGGATGCTGTAATCGTATCTCAGGAGGGATTCGGTAACCCAGATACAGACCTTATCATGAATACAAAGAAAATTGAGGCTGAAGGCGTTAAGACTGTTATCATTACAGATGAGTATGCTGGACGTGATGGAAAATCTCAGTCACTTGCTGACTCTGATCCGGCTGCAGATGCTGTAGTAACAGGCGGAAATGCTAATGAGCTGATTCACCTTCCAAAACTTGATAAAGTTATCGG
Source organism: Dorea formicigenerans (assembly GCF_025150245.1). Lineage (NCBI taxonomy): Bacteria > Bacillati > Bacillota > Clostridia > Lachnospirales > Lachnospiraceae > Dorea > Dorea formicigenerans. The sequence continues at coordinate 1,863,506 of NZ_CP102279.1, read as the reverse complement.
AACTTTAGACTATGTTAATGTTATCGCTGGTGCCAGCGACAAGACTCTTCAGGAGGACGGATCTCTTGAAGTTGAGATTCAGGTTATGACTGGCGCAACAAACGAGACAGGATTCAACGTACTGAGTGCACGATAGAAAGGGAGGACGAATCATAATGAGTAAAATTAGAGTTGTACATTATATCAACCAGTTCTTCGCTAATATCGGTGGAGAAGAAAAAGCAGATTACCCTGCAGAGCTTCGCGTAGGAGAGGTCGTAGGACCAGGACTCGCTCTTGCTCAGAAATTTGGAGATGAAGCTGAGATCGTTGCTACAATCGTATGTGGTGACTCTTACTTCAACGAGAATCTTGAAAAAGCTAAAGCTGAGATTCTTGAGATGGTTAAAGGACAGAATGCTGATCTGTTCATCGCTGGACCTGCATTCAACGCAGGACGTTACGGAGTTGCTTGCGGAACAGTTTGCGATATGATCAAAGAGGAGCTTGGAATCCCGGTAGTTACAGGAATGTACGTTGAGAATCCAGGTGCTGATATGTTCAAAGACAAAGTATACATTGTTCCTACAAAGAACAGTGCAGCTGGTATGAGAGATGCAATTGGAAAATTAGCTCCACTTGCTATGAAACTTGCTAAAGGTGAGAAGATTGGTGCTTCTTGCGAAGACAACTACATGCCAAACGGTATCCGTGTAAACTTATTCGAGGAGAAACGTGGATCAAAACGTGCTGTTGAGATGCTTCTTAAGAAGATTGCTGGTAAGCCATTCGTAACAGAGTTCCCAATGCCGACATTCGACAAGGTTGCTCCACAGCCGGCTATCAAAGATCTTAGCAAAGCTACAATCGCTCTGTGTACATCCGGTGGTATTGTTCCGAAGGGTAATCCAGATCACATCGAGTCATCTAATGCTACAAGATATGGTGAGTATGACATTACAGGTGTTAACGATCTGACAGAGGAGACATACGAGACAGCTCATGGTGGATACGATCCGGTATACGCTAACGAGGATGCTGACCGTGTACTTCCAGTAGACGTTATGCGTGAGTTCGAGCGTGAGGGTGTTATTGGAAAACTTCACAATAAATTCTATACAACAGTTGGTAACGGAACAGCCGTATTATCAGCTAAAGCATTCGCTGATGAGTATGCTCAGAAGCTGATCGCTGATGGTGTTGATGCAGTTATCATGACCTCCACTTGAGGTACCTGTACACGTTGCGGTGCAACGATGGTAAAAGCTATTGAAGCTGCAGGACTTCCAGTAGTTCATATGTGTACTGTAACTCCAATTTCTATGACAGTTGGAGCTAACAGAATCGTTCCTACAATCGCTATTCCACATCCACTTGGAAATCCGGAGCTGGATAAAGATGAGGAGTACGCACTTCGTAAATCCTTAGTTAAGAAAGCTCTTGAAGCTCTTACAACAGAGGTTGATAAACAGACAATTTTTGAGTAAAATTGTGCATTTTATAAAAAATATGCATTTCATTTTTGAAAACTATGTGCTATATTGTATGTAGCGTTATAGAATAAAAATGAAAAAAGGAGAATTTCGTTATGAGCAAAATTTATGACGTAATTGTCCTGGGTGCAGGTCCTGCTGGATTAGCAGCAGGACTGTACGCAGGAAGAAGTCGCTTATCAGTTCTTATCGTTGAGAAAGGACAGGATGGCGGACAGATTTCAATCACAGATGAGATTGAAAACTATCCTGGACAGATTGTAGATCAGCCGGAGTCAGGTCCGTCTCTGATTGCACGTATGACAGAGCAGGCTAAGAAGTTTGGGGCTGAGCGTGTATCTGACACAATCAAAGAAGTTTCACTTGAGGGAGATGTAAAAGTCCTCAAAGGTGAAAAAGGTGAGTATCAGGCAAAGAATATTATCATTGCTACAGGTGCTCATGCAAGACCAATCGGCTGCAAGGGTGAGGCAGAGTTCCTTGGAAGAGGAGTTTCTTACTGCGCTACTTGTGACGCTAACTTCTTCGAGGATTTTGAGGTATATGTAGTAGGTGGTGGAGATTCCGCTGTTGAAGAGGCTATGTACCTTACAAAATTCGCTAGAAAAGTTACAATCATTCACAGACGTGATGAGCTGCGTGCAGCAAAATCCATTCAGGAGAAAGCTTTCAAAAACGACAAACTTCACTTTATGTGGGATACAGTTGTTGAGGAAGTTGGAGGAGATGGAATCCTTTCCTGGATGACAGTTAAGAATGTGAAAACTGGAGAAGTTACTAAGATTGAAGCTGACGAAGACGACGGAATGTTCGGAGTATTCGGATTCATCGGTACTATTCCTAATTCTGACATCTTCAAGGGAAGTGTTGAGATGGATGAAAGAGGATATATTCCAACTGATGCGGACATGCATACAAATATCCCAGGCGTATACGCTGCTGGTGATGTACGCGTGAAGAGCCTGAGACAGGTTGTTACTGCTGCAGCTGACGGAGCGATCGCTGCAGTTATGGTAGAGAGAAGCATGGCGTAGAGTATATATTCTATTTCATAAATAAGACTTAAAAGGAGGATCAGACCAATGATAGAAGTAGATAAGAATACGTTCCAGACAGAGGTTCTGGAAGCTGAAGGATATGTATTCGTTGACTTTTTCGGTGACGGATGTGTTCCTTGTGCAGCACTTATGCCAAAGGTACATGAGTTCGCTGACACATACGGAGATAAACTTAAGTTTACATCTCTGAATACAACAAAGGCTCGTCGTCTGGCAATCGGCCAGAAGATTCTTGGCCTTCCGGTTATGGCAATCTACAAAGATGGAGAAAAAGTAGATGAGCTTGTAAAAGATGATTGTACACCGGAGACAATCGAAGCGATGATCAAGAAATACATCTAATAATTAGGTGAGTTCTTTGTCATATATATTTAAATAAACATGTTTTTTACCAAAAGAAAGGAGAAAGCATAATTATGGCTATTTTAGAGGGAAAAAAAGCAATAATTATCGGAGACCGTGATGGAATTCCGGGACCAGCTATCGCAGAGTGCGTAAAAACTGCTGGTGCTGAAGTAGTATTTTCATCTACGGAGTGTTTCGTCTGAACGAGCGCAGGCGCAATGGACTTAGAGAATCAGAAAAGAGTAAAGGATTTCGCTGATGAATACGGCGCAGAGAACTTAGTAGTAGTTCTTGGTGCTGCAGAAGGTGAAGCTGCAGGTCTTGCAGCTGAGACTGTAACAGCAGGAGATCCGACATTCGCAGGTCCATTGACAGGGGTCCAGCTTGGACTCACAGTATATCACGTTTGCGAGCCTGAAATGAAGGCAGAGTTTGACGAAGCTGTTTATGATGAGCAGGTAAGCATGATGGAGATGGTACTCGACGTTGACGATATCGTTAGCGAGATGAGCGCTATCCGTGACGAATACTGCAAATATCTGTAAGATATGTCAGAGGGTCAGACCCCGGGTAAGCCCGAAAGGGTCAGACCCTCTTTTTCTATTCTTCTATTTATGGGGAAATAGAGAAGCGAACTTAGGAAAGGTGGAAAACTGTAATGAATAGTGTAATTAAAGGAGCAAGTTATGTCTTAGCACATACTCCTGACATGGTTTTATATAATGGAACAACTCAGACAACAGAGAGAATCGTAAATCCAGATTCAGAGTACTTAAAAGAGGTGCCAGAGCATCTTCGTTCATATGAGGATTGTGTAGCTTACTGGCCAAACCAGACATACATCGGAAATGTACATCCGGATGAGCTGGCACAGGTAGAGGCTCCATGGTATGACAAGAAGATGGAGAATGCAAGCCGTTATGGAAAATACGGTGAGATCATGCCTGAGGAAGAGTTCTTATTCCTGGTACAGATCAGTGACCAGTTTGAAGTTGTAAAACTGGAGAAGAACTTCGTAGAGAAGTACAAAGGTCAGTTTGCAGCAAACCCAATCATTACAGAAGATATTTCATCCCAGATCGAAGACGGTGTAGAGCTTTCCGAGATCGAGGGATATGTAAATGATGAGCACGCAGAGGGACTTTACTTCAACCACGAGCTGGTTGGATGTGTAAAACGTGCACATGATATCGATCAGAACTTAAGCGCACACGTAATGCACGAGAACTTAATGAGTAAAGCAACAAGTGTACTTGCTCTTCTTTATGCAGTACGTAACGCAGGAATCGAAAAAGCAGATGTAGAGTATGTTATTGACTGTGCAGAGGAAGCATGTGGAGACATGAACCAGAGAGGTGGCGGTAACTTTGCAAAGGCTGCAGCAGAGGTTGCAGGACTTGTAAGCGCATCAGGATCAGACGCAAGAGGATTCTGTGCAGCACCGACACATGCACTGATCGAAGCAGCAGCATTAGTAAAATCCGGAGCATACAAGTGTGTAGCAGTAACAGCCGGAGGTTGTACAGCAAAACTTGGAATGAACGGAAAAGACCACATCAAGAAAGGTCTTCCAATCCTTGAGGACTGCCTTGGTGGATTCTGTGTAATCCTTGCAGAGAACGATGGAGTAAATCCGGAGATCGACCTTAGCATGCTTGGACGCCACAGTGTAGGAACAGGTTCCGCACCACAGAACGTAATCGGAAGTCTGGTAGCAGATCCGCTTGACAGAGCAGGAATGAAGATTACAGACATCGATAAATACTCACCAGAGATGCAGAATCCGGATATCACAAAACCGGCAGGAGCTGGAGATGTACCGCTTGCTAACTACAAGATGATCGCAGCCCTTGCAGTTAAGAGAGGAGAGCTCGACCGTAAAGAGATCGGAGAGTTCCCTGCAAAACACGGACTTACAGGATGGGCACCGACACAGGGACATATCCCATCAGGAGTACCATATGTAGGAGTTGCAAGAGAGGACATTCTGGAAGGAAAGATCAAGAATGCAATGATCATCGGAAAAGGAAGTCTGTTCCTTGGAAGAATGACAAACCTGTTCGATGGAGTATCTTTCGTGATCCATGGAAATACAAAGGCACAGGAAGAAGCTGCAGCCGGAGTATCTGAGGATGAAGTAAAGGGACTCATCGCTAAGGCAATGAAAGAATTCGCTGCTACTCTGATAGCAGAGTAAGGGGTGGTAAAGATGGCAAATGTAGAAAAGATGATCGCAGAAACATTCCTGGAGATGGCACAGGGTCTTGAGAGCGGAAGCTATGGAAAGAGACCAAAGATCGCATTAACCGGAATGGGAAGCGAACATGGAGAAGAGAATGCCATGGAAGCAGCCCTGATGGCAGCAAAAGATGGCGTTGATGTATATTATATCGGATCACTTGAGGCAGAGGGAGTTACAACAGTAAAAGTTGCAGATGACGAAGAAGGCCACAAGAAGATGGAAGAGATGCTTGCAAATGGAGAAGTAGACGGAGCAGTTACCATGCACTTCCCATTCCCAATCGGAGTATCTACAGTAGGACGAGTAGTGACACCGGCAAAGGGAAGAGAGATGTTCGTAGCAAATACAACAGGAACATCCAGTGCAGATCGTATCGAAGGTATGATCAAGAACACAATCTACGGAATCATTGCAGCAAAAACATGTGGAATTGCTAATCCAACAGTCGGAATCCTGAATGTAGACGGAGCACGTCAGACAGAGAAAGCTCTCAAAGAGCTTCAGGAGAACGGATATGATATCACATTCGCAGAGTCTGCAAGAGCAGACGGTGGATGCGTCATGAGAGGAAATGACGTACTTCAGGGAACACCGGATATCATGGTAACAGATTCCCTGACAGGAAACATCATGGTAAAAATGCTTTCATCCGCAGCAACAGGCGGAAGCTTTGAAGCAACTGGATACGGATACGGACCAGGAATCGGCGAAGGATATGAGCAGTTAGTCATGATCGTATCAAGAGCCAGCGGAGCACCTGTTATTGCAGGAGCAATCCGTTATGCAGCACAGCTTGTAAGAAACAAAGTATTTGAGGTAGCAAAAGCAGAATTTGCAGCAGCAAAGAAAGCAGGCTTAAAAGAGATCCTGGATGCAAGAAAAGCAGCAGCAAAACCGGCTGCAGCAGAGGAGGATGTAAAAGAGCCGCCGAAGGAGATCGTAACAGCACAGATCGCAGGAATCGAAGTAATGGATCTTGAGGATGCCGTAAAAGCATTATGGAAGATCAATATCTATGCAGAGAGCGGAATGGGTTGTACAGGACCGATCATTCGTGTATCAGATGCAAACCTTGAGAAAGCTCATGAAGAGCTTAAGAAAGCCGGATACATTAACTAATTACAGTTAATTTTAAGGTGTATATGAAATAAAAGAAAGTGGTGATTTGTCAACATGTAAAATGTGGCGAGTTGCCACTTCCTTTTTGTATACAAATTTATAAATTTGTTTTATAATGGACAAAACAAAGACATGTTGGGGATAGCTCTATCAGAAACAGGATGAGAAAGAGAGGAATAGAATATGGAAAATATTCTAAAGAAAAGTTCCGGAAGGACGGAGAGATTTGTGTTGGCATTTGCAATCGCGGTTGTGATGGTGTTTGGAGTACTTAATCCGTTGACTTATGTTACAGATTTTAACACTGCTCAGGAAATCAATGGAATGGGAAAAGTCGTGAATACGGATACAAAAGCATTACCATATGGAAATGTGTGTTCAAGTGAATTGAGACAAAAGATTTCGATGTTGACAATGGAAAAGAATATTCTTGGGAGTTTAAGTGCAAGAAGAAATTATGCGGATTTATGTAGGATGAAAAACAGAGAAATAAAGCATACTGTTGTGACAAAGAATATAGCATGTACAGGAAAATCAGTTAGCAGAGAAAACATGATGGATTATTCGGATATATCAGTTCCGATTCTAGATAAAAGAGATGATTCTGATCTGGTATCGGGAATCATAGAACAGCCAATTGTCTATCCGATTACAGATAATGAGAATGTCGTAGAAGAACCGGTCTATATAGAAATTTCCGGAATGAAGATCGACTCAGAAGGGTATGTGACAGAAATCTTAAGTGGTGCACCAGATGGAGTATTAGCATTTCCAACAGATGTAAGATGTAAAGGAATCCGTTCAGATGTATTTGAGCGTTCAGACAGTTCCCTGAAGAATGAGACAGAAGAAGTCTATATTCCAGCAAATATTGTGCATATGGATGACGGACTTTTTGACTGTTTGGAAAATGTGGATTTCATACAAGTTGCAAATGGAAATCCGGCATATTATAGTGAGTTTGGTATTTTATATCATGCAGATGGAAGCCTTGCATGTATGCCACAGGCAAGAATTTGTAAATAACCGGAAAGCATATGTTTATATGCCAGGTTGTTCGTGAAAAAATACATGATATAAAATTGTATATAGAAAAAAACAACTATCTATTTTATTAATCCAGTGATATAATAGCGTCAGTATACAGAACATTTTTGGAAGAGTATATTGGCGCTGTTTACTTATAGCAGATTGTTGTAACTGACGGATTCTCTGACAGATATAATTGGGAATTTGTAAAACAAACAGGAACTACAGAGAATATTAAGGAGAGAAGGCCTATGGAGATCAGACGGATTACTGAAGATAAAGATAATTATCTTGAAATGCTCCTGATTGCAGATCCGCAGGAGAATATGATCCGGCGGTATCTGGATAAAAGTGATATGTTTGTGCTGGAAGATGCCGGTGAAGTGCTGACAATCGGTGTTGTGGAACATATGAAAAACAAACGATGTGAATTGAAGAATCTGGTCACTGCACAGGAATATCGAAGACAGGGATATGGGACTTATATGGTCAATTATCTTTCTGAATATTACAGTGTGACCTGTGATGTTATGTATGTCGGTACAGGGAACAATTCGAATACGCTTGATTTTTATAAACAATGTGGATTTGTTAATTCACATATCGTTGCAAATTTTTTTGTAGATCATTATGAGAAACCGATTTATGAAAATGGAATACAATTGACCGATATGATTTATCTAAAAAAGAATCTGGATGTGGTATTAGATGTGAAACGTGTCGTTGATATGGCTATGCATGCGGGAAGGATACTTTTGAAAAACGGAGGTGAAATCTTTCGTGTAGAAGAGACGATTAAGAGAATATGTGGACGTTTTCATGTGAATCATGTTGATATTTTTTCTATGAGCCATGGTATTTTTGTAAGTGCAGAGAATGAGAATGGCGAAGCTTATACAAAAGTGAATCATGTACCACTTTCTTCTTCCCATCTGGGAATTGTAGCAGAGGTCAATGAGCTTTCCAGAGAAATCTCAGCGGGACGTGTGAAACTGGAAGAAGCAGAAGAGAGACTGGAAAAGATTGAGAAGATTCCACCGAAGAAACGGTGGTTTCAATATATGGCGGCGGGGCTTGCCAGTGGAACATTTGCGTTGATGTTAGGGTCAAGTGTTCTGGAAGCCGTGGCTGCATTTTTAATTGGTTTTTTATCATATGTGTGGGTGCTGTTTGCCGGAAAGCACAACCTTTCAAAAATTATTGTAAATATTGTCGGAGGCGTGATCATGACGGTGCTGGCACTTGCATTTATGCATATACCGTTTCTGCCGATATTGAAATTGGATGGTATGATGGTTGGAGCAATTATGCCGATGATCCCGGGAGTGGCATTTGTCAATGCAATCCGTGATATTGCGGATACAGACTTTCTGTCAGGGCTTGTACGGATGATCGATGCACTGCTTGTATTCGTATATATTGCCATTGGAGTCGGAGTGACTCTTAGTATTTATAATACGATGATGGGAGGAATTTTACGATGATTACAACAACAATTCTTGCAATCGTAGAATCATTTTTGGCGACATTGGCATATGCAGTTCTTTTCAATGTACCGAAGCAATATTATACAGCATGTGGAATTACCGGTATGGCAGGGTGGCTTTTGTATCTGGCAATGTGTCAGGTGACAACTGTGGCATTGGCGTCCTTTGTAGGAACATTGGCAGTAGTATTGATTTCCAGGATTTTGACGGTACGGAAAAAATGCCCGATTACGATATTTTTGGTTTCCGGAATTATTCCACTTGTTCCGGGAGCCGGAATATATTATACAGCATATTACCTTGTGACAGGTCAGATGTCACTGGCAGCTGTGAAGGGATTAGAGGCAGTGAAAATTGCATTTGCCATTGTACTGGGAATTATTTTTGTTGTATCAATTCCAAGAGATGTATTCCAGATTCGTTACTGGAGAGCAAAGAGAAAGCGGAAAAGGTTGAAGAACCATGGGAATATGTGATAAAATAGTTCAAGGACTTGAGAATAGGAGGTATTTTTATGGTTGGAAAAGATCTTTTGAAGATTCTAAAGGAAAGTAAATATACAACTGTACTCAGTGGATTTGAGATGTTACAGGAGAATGGATATCCGGCTATCCGCGATGGAGAAGAATCCTATGACATTGAACAAAAGTATGGCTACTCAGTAGATGAGATGTTCACCAGTGCATTTTATTCGACCAGAAAACCACAGTTTTTTGAATTTTATCGTAATGAACTGTTAAGCGCCCTTGATATACCGCCAGGAAAAGGATATCTGGAGATGGCAGAGCTGGAAGAAAAAGGACTTTTTCAGACAATTATCACAAGACGTGTTTTTGGTCTGCCGGAGAGAGCAGGATGTAAGAATGTGATTAATCTGCATGGCAGTGTTTATGAGAATTACTGTCCGCACTGTGGAAAAAAATATCCGGTGGAATATATCCGGGAGGCAAAGAGAGTTCCTCTTTGTACGGAATGTAATGCACCAATTCGTCCAGGTGTGTGTCTGATGGGGGAGAAGGTAGACAACGCAGTGATCACAAAAGCAGCCGATGAAGTCCAAAAAGCGGATGTTCTGCTTGTTCTTGGAACGAACCTGAAGACATATCTGTGTACACAGCTTATCAATTATTATGAAGGAGATAAGCTGATCGTGGTCAATCCGGAACCACATTTTTCAGATAAATATGCAGATATTCTCGTTTCAGAGCGGGTGGATATTACATTAGAGAAAATATTAAAAGAATTAGGAGAAGTATAGAGAAATGAGTAAAGTAAGAACAAGATTTGCACCAAGTCCTACAGGAAGAATGCATGTGGGAAATTTGCGTACAGCACTGTATGCATATCTGATCGCAAAACATGAAGACGGGGATTTTATGCTTCGTATTGAGGACACAGACCAGGAACGTTATGTGGAAGGAGCAGTTGATATTATTTATCGTACGATGCAGGAGACAGGCCTGATTCACGATGAAGGACCAGATAAAGATATGGGACATGGTCCATATGTTCAGAGTGAGCGTAATGCTTCCGGCTTATATCTGGAATATGCAAAACAGCTGATTGACAAAGGAGCAGCTTACTATTGTTTCTGTGACAAAGAAAGACTGGATTCCTTAAAGAGCAAAGTATCAGAAGAAGGGACAGAAATTGTAGCATACGATAAACACTGTCTTGGCCTTAGCAAAGAAGAAGTTGAGGCAAATCTTGCAGCAGGAAAACCTTATGTTATCCGCTTCAATATGCCGACAGAGGGAACCACAACATTTCATGATGAGATTTATGGAGATATTACTGTAGAGAATAAAGAATTGGAAGATTTGATCCTTATCAAATCCGATGGATATCCGACATACAATTTTGCAAATGTCGTAGATGATCATCTGATGGAGATTACACATGTCGTGCGTGGTAACGAGTATCTTTCCTCTTCACCAAAGTATAATAAGATTTACGAAGCATTTGGCTGGAAAGTACCGATTTATGTACACTGTCCGCTGATTACAGACGAGAATCATAAGAAGTTAAGTAAGAGAAGTGGTCATTCATCTTATGAAGACCTGATCGAGCAGGGGTTTGTGACAGAGGCAGTTATTAACTATGTTGCACTTCTTGGATGGTGTCCGGAAGGAAACCAGGAGATATTTTCTCTGGAAGAACTTGTAAAAGAGTTTGATTACCATAATATGAGCAAATCACCGGCAGTATTTGACATTCAGAAATTAAAATGGATGAATGGCGAGTATTTGAAAGCTATGGATTTTGATAAGTTTTTTGAGAGAGCTGAAAAATATATCAAAGAAGTTGTTACAAAAGATTATGATCTTAAGAAGATTGCAGCACTTGTTAAGACAAGAATTGAAATCTTCCCGGATATCAAAGAGCAGATTGACTTCTTTGAAGAACTCCCAGAATATGATACAGCAATGTATTGCCATAAGAAAATGAAGACAAATGAAGAAAAGGCTTTGGAAGTGTTAAAAGAGATATATCCACTTCTTGAGAAACAGGATGATTTCAGCAATGATGCTTTGTTTGAAGTCTTGAAATCTTATGTAGACGAAAAAGGTTTCAAAACAGGTTATGTTATGTGGCCAATCCGTACTGCTGTGTCTGGTAAGCAGAGTACACCGGGTGGAGCAACGGAAATCATGGAGATTCTCGGAAAAGAAGAGTCTCTTAAGAGAGTTCAGAAAGGTATTGAATTACTGGAAAGATAAGGGGAGTCTATGAGTCTTAATAAAGCCCAAAAAGAGGCAGTTTCTCATAAGGAAGGACCGTGTCTGGTTCTTGCTGGTCCCGGTTCGGGAAAAACTCTTACGATTGCAAAAAGAATTGAATATCTGATTAAAGTATATAAGGTAAGACCAGAAGAAATTCTGGTCATTACCTTTACGAAATATGCGGCAGGAGAAATGCGAGATCGTTTTCAATATGTCATGGAAGGGCGAAGGCTTCCCGTCACATTTGGAACATTTCATGGTATTTTTTACGGAATTTTGAAATGGGCGTATAAATTGGATCGGAGTAATATTCTGTCCGAAGAAGAAAAAAATCAACTTTTAAAGGAAATATTAAAACAAATGGACTGGGAACAGACCGAAAAATCCCAGGAAGCAGATTTTCTTCAGGAGCTATCGGAAGAGATTGGAAATGTAGGAAATAATGCAGTCGATATTGAGTTTTATGAATCCAGAAGATTTCCGAAAGATAAATTCCGGGAGCTTTACCGGATTTATGAGACAGAAAAGAAAAAATACCGAAAACTTGATTTTGAAGACATGTTGATCTGGTGTCGAAAATTATTCCTTGAAAGACCGGATCTTCTTGCAAAGTGGCAGGAAAAATATCACTATGTGCTGGTAGATGAGTTCCAGGATATTAACCAGGTGCAGTATGATGTCATCCGTATGCTGGCAGCGCCGGAGAATAATCTGTTCATTGTTGGGGATGATGACCAGTCTATCTATGGATTCCGCGGTGCAAAACCAGGAATCATGAAAGATTTTATGCAGGATTATCCGGAGGCAAAGCGTATTTTGCTGGATATTAATTATCGTTCTAACGCACATATTGTGAAAGGTGCGCTTCGTGTGATCGGGCATAATAAAGACCGGTATGAGAAGAAAATCCAGCCATTTCGGGAAGCGCAGGAGACTGTGCATGTGCAGGAGACACTGGATCCGCTTGATGAAAGTAAATATATTTTAAAAGAGATTCAAAAGTATATGAAAAAAGGAGTCGATCTTAAGCAGATGGCTGTATTGTACCGGACAGGCGAAGATGCACGGGTGCTGGCAGAGACATTTACCCAGTATCAGATTCCATTTTCCATGAAGGAGAGGATTCATCATCTGTATGAACATTTTGTGTGTACGGATATGAACTGCTATTTCCGGCTGGCAGTTGGAACTTACGACCGGGGAGATTTCCTGGAGATCGCTAATCGGCCGAAGCGTTACTTGAGCCGTGGCTGTATGGAAGAAACACCGGTTACTTATGAATCGTTGAGACGTTTCTACTGTGATAAAGAGTGGATGCAGGATCGAATTGATCAGTTAGAGTGGGATATGAAGATGATTCGCACAAAGACGCCTTATGCTGCAATTCAATATATCCGTAAGAGTATCGGGTATGATGAATTTCTAAAGGAATATGCTCTTGGACATCAGATGGAGTATTCAGAATTAAAAGAAATCATGGATGAACTTCAGGAGCGGACGAAGGAATTTCAGACTTTGCCAGAGTGGCTTGCGCATGTAGAAGAATATAAGCATACCTTGCAAATGCAACGGCAACAGCGAGGCAATGGCACCGGTGACGGAGTAACGTGTCTGACGATGCATGGAGCAAAGGGTCTGGAATATGAAGTTGTTTTTGTGATTGAAAGTAATGAAGGAGTGACACCATATAAAAAAGCAGGGACACCAGAAGAATTAGAAGAAGAGCGAAGACTTTTTTATGTGGCTATGACACGGGCGAAGAAAAAGCTTTTTATCACTTATGTAAAAGAAAAAAACGGGAAGAGCAAAACCCCGTCCCGTTTTATTGATGAATTACTCGTCACTGTCTAAAAACTCCTGCTCATCCAGCCATTCATCGAAGCAGTCTGATGCGGCATTCAATTCATCTTCATCATCGATGTATTCGATTTCCGGTTCATCACCGTCATCGTGATAGCGGTACAGATAGACGTCATCAGAAGCAGGCTCACCGTTCTCATCCATTGGGAAGAGAGCAATGTAATCCTGTCCGTCCATCTCAAAAATGGTGATAACGCCGCACTCCAGGTCTTGGTCTTCCAGATTCAGAATAACGGCATTATATTCTTCCTCATGACAATGTTCACACATATGAATTCTCCTTTTTGTTAAAATTGTATATATCTAATGTAACAAAGGAGCATGTAAAAGGCAAGTGATAGTAGCCAAATTCATAAAAATGTTGTAAAATAGTTACAGTTCACAGGCTTTGGTGAATTGTAATGAATAATCAAAGTATAGCATTATGCTGCACAAGGAGGATAAAACAGAGATGAAAAAGAAACGAGCATTGCGGATATTATCATTGATACTGCTGTGTGCTCTTACATTTACTGCATGTAAAAAGAATGTAGGAACACCGGAAGATAATGCTGCTTCTAAAGATGAAAATACAGAAGAAAAGGATAAGGACGAACAGGAAAGCTGGAAAATAGGATTTTCTGGGATTGATATGGAGAATCCATATTTTCTCACACTGGAAAGTGCAATCAAAGAAGAAGTGGATGGGAAGAATTGTGAATTGATCGTAAAGGATCCGAAGACTGACCCAGATATGCAGGCTTCGCAGATCCAGGAGATGATTGACGAAGGAATCAATGCAATTATTTTAAGTCCGGTGGACTGGGAGAAGATCACCCCTTCGCTGGAAGCTTTAAAAGAAGCTGATGTGAAGATTGTCAATGTAGATACTCAGGTAAAAGAGATGGACTATGTGGATGCATATATTGGATCTGATAATTATAATGCCGGTGTATTGTGTGGCGAAGATCTGATCAAGAGATGTCCGGATGGAGGTAAAGTAGCAATTTTGGAATGCCCGACACAGAATTCTGTGAATGAGAGAATCACAGGGTTCGAGGAGACCCTGGCAAAAGCGGAAAATGGTTTTGAAATTGTGGCTAGAGAGGATACAAGCGGAGAATTTCAAAAATCCCTGGAAGCAGCCCAGAAGATCTTAAGCGAGAATTCCGATATTGTAGCAATTATGTGTGGAAATGATCAGATGGCAGTCGGTGCCAAAACAGCTATGAATGTAGCAGAGCAGGGGCAGATCCTCATTTATGGAGTAGATGGTTCTCCGGATATTAAGAAGGAACTGAAAAAGACAGAGAATCAGATTGCCGGAACAGTGGCACAGTCTCCAATCAGTATGGGAAAAGATGCTGCAAATACAGTTCTTAACATTTTAAATGGAAAAGATTATGAAAAGGAAATCAAAGAAAATGTGTTCATGATCAATCAGGAGAATGTTGACATGTACGGAGTAGATGGCTGGCAGTAACAGCGGAAAGGACAGAGCATGAAGAAAGTTTCGGGCAGCCCATTGCCTTTGGGTGTGACATATAAAAATGGAAGGGCGAATTTTGCCATGGAGGTCCCGGAAGGGAAAACATGTAAGCTTCTGCTCTATCGGAAAGGAGAAGCCAGCTTGCTGGCTTCTTATGTTTTTTCTGACCGGATTGGTTCGGTGTGTTATATGGCGGTTGACGGACTTAAGGAAGAGGCATATGAGTATAATTATGACATAGATGGCGAGCGTGTGACGGACTCTTATGCAAAGGCGCTTTCCGGAAAGGAAGTATGGTTTAAAAACATAGAAATATCGGAAAAAAGTAAAGAAAATGTGCGCGGTATATTTTATGAAGATCATTACGACTGGGAGGCAGATCAGTCGCCACGGATAAAGGAAGAAGAACTGATTGCCTATGCAATACATGTCCGTGGATTTACAAAAGATACTCATTCAAAAGTGAAGAACAAAGGAACATTTCAAGGGGTAATTGAGAAAATTCCTTATCTAAAAGATCTGGGAATTAACCAGATCCAGTGCATGCCTGTCTATGAGTTTGAAGAAGCAGGAATGCGGGTAAATTACTGGGGCTATGGTCCGGGATATTATTTCGCACCGAAAAGTGCTTATGCCAAGGACGGTGATGGAGTAAAAGGATTAAAAGATCTTGTGAAGTATTGTCATAAGGCTGGTATTGAAGTTGTGCTTGAGATGCCATTTGCAGAAGGTATTTCCGGGCTGATGGTGACAGACTGTCTGAGAAATTATGTGATGGAATATCATGTGGATGGATTTATACTGAATCCATACAATGTGCCGATGGATATCATTTTAAAAGATCCAATTCTTACGGGAGTCCGGATTTTAAAACACGCAGAAGAATATCAGAATGTGATGCGTCGTTTCTTAAAAGGTGACGAAGGGGTTGTAACGGATGTGATGTATCAGACAAGAAAACGATGGGATCTGGAAGGTATTTATAATTGTATTACAACTCACACTGGATTTACATTGAAAGATCTTGTGTCCTATGATGGCAAGCATAATGAGGCGAATGGAGAAAACAATCAGGATGGACCGGATTATAATTATAGCTGGAACTGTGGCGCAGAAGGGCTGACCAGAAAGAAAGCTGTGTTGGAGCTTCGGAAGAACCAGATGAGAAATGCATTGTTTTTGCTATTGCTTTCCCAGGGAGTTCCGTGTATTCTTGCCGGGGATGAATTTGCAAATTCCCAGAAAGGTAATAATAATGTTTATTGCCAGGATAATCCGATTGGCTGGTTAAACTGGAGAAATCTGTTAAAAGAACAGGAGATGTATCAGTTTGTGAAGCAGTTGATCAAATTTCGGAAGAAATATAGGCTGTTTCATCAGGAGAAAGAGCTGCTTGGAATAGACCAAAGCGGTTGTGGAATTCCGGACGTATCCTATCACGGAGAGATGGCATGGAGAGCGTCAACTGAAGTGGCGAGCAGACAGATCGGCATATATTACAGTAGTCAGGATAAGGAAGAAGCAGATTGCTTTGTGGCTTATAATATGCACTGGCTGGAACACGAATTTGCGTTGCCGGCATTAAAGAAAGGCCGTAAATGGTACAGAGCAGCATCAACGAAAGAAGGCATTTTAAAAGATCTGGTTGTGTTGGAAAATCAGAGAAATATAGAATTGGATGAGCGAGAGATAGTTGTTCTTGTATCTGGGAAAGGAGAAACTGTATGAAGGCACTGCAACATTTGAAGACGATCAATCACCATAAATGGCTTGTCTGCCAAGGTTGTTTTAAAGTTGGATTATATAAACAGGGCCTTCTGCATGATCTGTCCAAGTATTCACCAACTGAATTTCTAGTGGGCTGCAAGTTCTATCAGGGAACAAGAAGCCCTAACAATGCAGAACGGGAAGTGAAAGGTTATTCTGCGGCATGGCTACACCACAAAGGGCGCAACAGGCATCACTATGAATACTGGCTGGATTATAGTACTGATCTGAATGAAGGAATTATCGGTATGAAGATGCCGGTCAGATATGTGGTGGAAATGTTTATCGACCGTGTGGCAGCGTCGAAGAATTATATGAAAGAGAAGTATACGAATCAGGCACCTTTGGAATACTATGAAAAAGGTGCTGCAAGGCTTGGCAAGATGATTCATCCGGAGACAGCAGAGCTTCTGCATCAATTGCTTAAGATGCTGGCAGAAGAGGGAGAAGAGAAGACCTGTTCTTATATTAGAAAATATGTATTGAAGAATAAGAAGTAAAATGGATTGTATAAGATAAGGAGGTGTGACCGGTGGAAAAGAACCGAATCTATGCAGCAATTGACTTGAAATCTTTTTATGCGTCTGTGGAGTGTATAGAGCGTGGCTTAGATCCGCTGGGTACGCATCTGGTTGTGGCAGATGCAAGCCGTACAGAGAAAACAATTTGTCTTGCAGTGTCACCATCGCTCAAAACTTATGGGATTCCTGGAAGAGCCAGATTGTTTGAAGTTGTGCAACGTATAAAAGAAGTGAATGATCAGAGATTAAGACAGATACCGGAACATTGTTTTTCCGGTTCTTCTTTTGATAAGAAAGAACTGGAAAAGAATTCGCATCTGGCTGTAGATTATGTTGTAGCAACCCCGAGAATGGCGCATTACATGGAATATAGTACACGGGTTTATCAGATTTATTTAAAATATCTGGCACCGGAAGATATCCATGTATATTCTATCGATGAGATTATGTGTGATGTAACGGATTATCTGAACACATATGGAATGACGGCGAAAGAACTGATATCAAAAATAATCCGGGACATTTACGATACAATGGGAATGACTGCGACTGCGGGAATTGGAACGAACCTGTATCTTTGTAAAGTTGCCATGGACATTCTGGCAAAACATGTGGAACCAGATCATAATGGGGTCAGAATTGCAGAACTCAATGAGATCAGTTACAGACGTTTGCTTTGGACGCATCAGCCAATTACGGATTTTTGGAGGGTCGGACAGGGATACGCAAAAAAACTTTTGTCTCATGGCATTTATAACATGGGAGATGTGGCGAGATGTTCCATTGGAAAAGAAACAGATTATTATAATGAAGAATTGCTGTATCGGCTGTTTGGGGTAAATGCAGAGCTTCTCATTGATCATGCATGGGGGTGGGAACCTTGTACGATTGCTCAGGTCAAAGCCTATAAACCAGAGAGTAACAGCATTGGTTCCGGACAGGTACTGCATTGCCCATATGATTTTCAACAGACCAGACTGATCATTAAGGAAATGACAGACCTTCTTGCACTTGATCTGGTGGATAAGCATCTTGTGACAGATCAGCTTGTTCTGACGGTTGGTTATGATATTGGTAATCTGGAAAGTGGAAACAAAAAGAAACAGTATCAAGGGGAAATTACGGTGGACCGCTATGGAAGAAAAGTACCCAAGCATGCACATGGAACAGCAAATCTGAAAAACCGAACTTCCTCTTCAATAGAGATGATCGAGATGATTCTGGAATTGTATGACAAAATCGTGAATCCTGACCTTTTCGTACGCCGTGTATATATTACGGCAAATCATGTTGTCGATGAATCGCTGGCGGAAGAGAAGGCTTCTTTTGAACAGTTAGATTTATTTACCGATTATAGTCACCTGGAAGAGGAACAGCAGAAACGCAAAGAGAAGCTGGAACGGGAAAAGAAATTGCAGCATGCAGCACTGGATATCAAAAAGAAATTTGGGAAAAATGCTCTCCTCAAAGGTATGAATCTGGAAGAAGGTGCCACGGCTGTTGAGAGGAATAGTCAGATTGGCGGGCACAAAGCATAGAAACGTAGTAATGGCGAATAAATTGAGGTGGAAAATGACTGGATATGATAGGGACAATACAAATTTAAATTATGAAGATATTATCAATCTGCCACATCCTGTTTCGAAAAGGCATAAACCTATGCCGGTGGAAGACCGGGCAGCACAGTTTGCACCATTTGCAGCACTGACCGGACACCAGGCAGCAATCGAGGAGGCGGCAAGAGTTACAGATATACGTATGGAATTGGATGAAGAGATGAAAGAACAATTGAATGTGAAGCTTCAAAAAATTGTGTCAGAGCCGGGGCAGAAAATCCAACTTGTATATTATGTTCCGGATGGAAGAAAAAGTGGTGGCAGTTATAAGACAAAAATAGGAATCGTGAAAAAAATCGATGAATATCAAAAAATTCTTGTGCTGGAAGATGGATGCAGAATACCACTTGAAGATATCAGCGAAATAGAATAAGTTAGAAGCAGACCAAAGCAAGGCAATGATTTTGAAGTCTAGAGACAGGAAACGCTGTGATTCTTAAGAAAAAAACTCAGGTACTTTTACCTGAGTTTTTTAATGCGGAAGATGGGACTTGAACCCACACAAGCGCAATGCTTACAAGATCCTTAGTCTTGCTCGTCTGCCAGTTCCGACACTTCCGCATTTATGTAAATCATTTACATGATTACAAACAATATAAAATTTGAAAAGTTAATGCGGAAGATGGGACTTGAACCCACACAAGCGCAATGCTTACAAGATCCTTAGTCTTGCTCGTCTGCCAGTTCCGACACTTCCGCATTATGAATCATTTTCATGATCGCAGGCAATATGTTGTTGAAAAGTTAATGCGGAAGATGGGACTTGAACCCACACAAGCGCAATGCTTACAAGATCCTTAGTCTTGCTCGTCTGCCAGTTCCGACACTTCCGCATAAAAGGCTTTTCTCGATTGCCCGAAGATTATATTACTACACTTTCAGGAAAAAAGCAACAACAATTTTTGCTTTTTTTCATCTTTTTTGTTCTTTTGCGAATTGTTTTGACTTCGTCCTTTCCTTCTTTCATTTGGATTGGCAATATCGAGTAAAACACTTGACACGAGTACGAAATCGGACTATACTGTAATAAGTACGAAATCGGACTTGAGGAGAAAAAATAATGGAGTCGAAACAAAAAACACTATACATGAGCCGTCAGCTCATAGAGTTTAATCACATTTATAAAGAGTTTAATGATGTATACCGTGAGGCTGCGACAAAGGTAGGACTGTCATTAAGCGGATTTGATATTCTATACGCCATTTGTGAGATGGGGGATGGATGTTTGCAGCGCGATATCAGTCAGATGTGCTGTATTCCAAAGCAGACAGTGAATTCATCGATCCGTAAGCTGGAACAGGATAGATATCTGATACTGGAAAAAGGAAAAGGCCGTGATATGCATATTCATCTGACGGAAAAGGGACAGAAACTTATGGAAGAGAAGATTTATCCAGTGATAGAGGCAGAGAATCAGGCATTTTCTGGTATGAGTAAGGAAGAATGCAAGAAAATGCTGGAACTTTACGAAAAATACAATATGGAATTAAAAGCGAATATCCATAAGCTTCAAATGTCTCGAGTATAGTTGAGGATTTTATAGAAGCAGAAGTGAATGCACTTCTGATATAGCATCCGGCAGGATTGCAGAGGTATTCTTGAAAAAGAGGAGTAGATTTTTTTTATGGAGATTCAGTTATCAGATCATTTTACTTATAAAAAATTAATAAAATTTGTATTACCGTCTATTGTGATGATGATCTTTACATCGATCTACGGAGTTGTAGACGGTCTGTTTGTGTCGAATTTTGCCGGAAAGACTGCATTTGCAGCAATCAATTTAATTATGCCGATTCTGATGGGACTTTCAGCTCTTGGATTTATGATCGGTACCGGAGGCAGCGCGATTGTAGCAACAACTCTTGGAGAAGGAAAAAAAGAAAAGGCAAATGAATATTTTTCCATGTTAGTCTATGTTACGATCATTGGCGGCATAGCAGTTAGTATTCTTGGAATGATTTTGATTCGTCCGGTAGCAGTGATGCTTGGCGCAGCTGGTGAACTGCTTTCAGACTGCGTGTTGTACGGGCGCATCACATTTATTTCTTTTCCGGCTTTTATGCTGCAGAATGTGTTTCAGAGCTTTTTTGTAGCAGCACAGAAACCAAAACTTGGGCTAAAAGTTATCATTGTGGCGGGTGTGACCAACATGGTTCTGGATTATTTGTTTGTGGGACGTCTTGGATTTGGAATTGCAGGGGCAGCAGTTGCGACAGTATGCGGAGAATTTATCGGCGGATTGTTCCCGATTTTTTATTTTGCACGAAAAAATTCAAGTCTTCTGAAACTTGGAAGACCAAGTTTTGACAGAAGAATTTTATTAAAGACATGCAGCAATGGTGCATCCGAGTTTATGACGAATCTGTCCAGTTCAGTGGTAAATTCTCTTTATAATCTGCAGCTTATGAAAGTGGCCGGTGAAAATGGAGTAGCGGCTTATGGATCTATTATGTATGCGAACTTTATATTTGTTGCTATTTTTATCGGATATTCTATTGGAAGTGCGCCGATCGTCAGCTATCATTATGGTGCCGGCAATCACAGTGAGCTGAAAAATATGTTTAAAAAGAGCCTGCGGCTGATTGGACTATGGGGGATTGGACTTTTCATGTTCTCTCAGGTGATTACAACACCGCTTGCAAAATTGTTTGTGGGATATGACGCAGAATTATTTGAGCTGACAAGACACGGATTCAGGATATATTTTATCAGTTTTCTGGTCAATGGATTCAATATTTATGGATCAGCATTCTTTACAGCATTGAACAATGGAATGATTTCGGCTGCGATTTCATTTCTTCGAACATTATTATTCCAGATGGCGGCAGTTCTGATACTGCCTGTATTCTTTGGAGTGAACGGAATCTGGAGTGCCGTTACAGTGGCAGAGCTTTGTACACTTTTTATGACAGCTGCATTTTTTATCAGACAGCGAAAGAAATATCATTATATGTAAAAATACATCAATCAGGTATTCTTGAATCTGTAAGAAAATATAATGTGAAAAACAGTACCAGCAGACGGAATTGTATTGTATAATGAAAGTATGATTATACAAGTGTGAAGATGGAGCGTGATTCTATGATGATTCGGGAGCAGATGGAAGAAAGAGAATTGGAGTATTTAAGTCCTTATGCGACATTGAGTAAGAATTCAAAAGGCCGGAAGATTAAGGAAGAGGAATGTGATATTCGTCCGGTCTTTCAGCGTGATCGTGACCGGATCGTGCACTGCAAGGCGTTCCGCAGACTGAAGCAGAAGACCCAGGTGTTTCTTCTTCCGAAAGGAGATCATTACCGTACAAGGCTGACACATACACTGGAGGTGTCACAAAATGCAAGAACAATTGCGAAAGCACTCCGGCTTAATGAGGAACTGGTAGAAGCAATTGCCCTGGGGCATGATCTGGGACATACACCTTTCGGGCATGCAGGGGAGCGTGCGCTCAATGAACTTTGCCCGGGAGGTTTCAAACACAATGAGCAGAGTGTGCGAGTGGTGGAATCTATAGAAAAGGAAGGACGGGGACTGAATCTTACATGGGAAGTCATTGACGGGATCAGGAATCACAAAACAAGCGGACGCCCGTCAACACTGGAAGGACAGATCGTGCGCCTGTCAGATAAGATCGCCTATATTAATCATGATATTGATGATGCAATCCGTGGCGGTATTTTAAGAGAAGAAGATATTCCGAAGAAATATACGGATGTTTTGGGAACTTCGGTGAAAGGACGCCTGAACACACTTGTACATAATGTTATTATCAACAGTGTGGATCGTCCGGTGATTCAGATGTCTGAGGAAGTTCATGAGGCTATGCAGGGCCTTCGTGTATTTATGTTTGAAAATGTTTACCGTAACCCGGTTGCCAAGAAGGAAGAGGGCAAAGCAATCCATATGATTACCAATCTATATGAATTCTATATAAAGAATCCGGAGTTTCTTCCGGAGCAATCACAGAATATGTTAAAAAAGGGAGAAGAGCTGTCACGGGTCGTGTGCGATTATATCGCAGGAATGACGGATACTTATGCAGTGAAGAAATTTACGGAATTTTTTATCCCAGAATCTTGGAAAAATTAAAGGAAATATAAAGTTTGTGTCGAATATTATTAATAGGGACGTTTCTTCTTCTGGATTTGAAGAAGAGATGATGAAAAATGAAAGGACGCAGATATGTATTATCCAGAGGAATTAGTGGAAGAAATCCGGTCAAAAAATGATATCGTAGATGTAATTTCCAGTTATGTGAGACTTCAGAAAAAAGGAAGCTCCTACTTTGGATTATGTCCATTTCATAATGAAAAATCCCCGTCATTTTCAGTCAGCAGACAGAAGCAGATGTATTATTGCTTTGGCTGTGGTGCCGGAGGAAATGTATTCACATTTCTGATGGAATATGAACATTATTCTTTTGTAGAGGCACTGAAATATCTGGCGGATCGTGCAGGTGTGGAGCTTCCGGAACCGGAGTACTCCGGGGAGGCGAAAAAGCGCGCAGATACAAAAGCTATATTACTGGAGATTAATAAGGCAGCAGCACAGTACTTTTATGTACAGCTTTTAAGGCCGCAAGGGGGACATGCCCTTACATACTTAAAAGATCGAAAGCTAAGTGACGATACGATCAAAGCATTTGGTCTGGGATATTCGAACAAGTACAGTGATGATCTGTACAAGTATCTGAAATCAAAAGGCTACAAAGACGATATGATCTCACAGGCAGGTCTGATCAGTATTGATGAAAAATACGGAGTTCACGATAAGTTCTGGAACAGGGTCATGTTTCCGATTATGGATGTAAACAGTCGTGTTATTGGATTTGGCGGCCGTGTCATGGGTGATGCAAAGCCAAAATATCTGAACTCACCGGAGACGATCATTTTTGACAAAAGCCGGAACCTGTATGGACTGAATCGAGCAAGAAAGTCGAGAAAACCTTATTTTCTGCTTTGTGAGGGCTATATGGATGTGATTTCCCTGCATCAGGCGGGATTTACCAATGCAGTAGCGTCACTTGGAACAGCCCTGACACCGGGACATGCAGCGCTTATCAAACGGTATGTCAATGAAGTCTACCTGACGTATGACAGTGACGAGGCAGGAACGAAAGCAGCTCTGAGGGCAGGACCGATTCTGCGTGAAGTTGGGATTACGGCAAAAATCATTCGGATGGAACCGTATAAAGATCCAGATGAATTTATTAAAAATCTCGGTGCTGAAGCCTTTGAAGAACGGATCCAGAAGGCAAGGAATGGATTTATGTTCAGTCTTGAAATTCTGGAACGGGATTATGATATGACGTCGCCGGAAGGCAGAACGGACTTTATGAAGGAAGCTGCGAGAAAGCTTACAGAGTTTGATGAAGAGATAGAGCGCAATAACTACATTGATGCAGTTGCAGGGACTTATCATGTCGGCAGTGAAGATCTGAAAAAACTGGTCGGACGAATGGCAGTTCAGACCGGACTTGCAAAGCCGGTGGAAAGACCGAGATCTACAAGGAGTCAGAACCTGGATAAGGAAGATGGTACACGAAAGTCACAGAAGATTCTGCTGACATGGATGGCATCGGATGAGAATGTATTTGCACAGATCCAGAAGTATATTCATCCGGAAGATTTTCAGGAAGGGATATATCGGACTGTAGCTGAGCTTTTATATGCGCAGCACGAACAGGGAAAGCTCAATCCGGCGCAGATCATGAATCATTTTACAGATGAAGAGGAACATCGTGAGGTGGCAGCGCTTTTTAATACAAGAATCCGGGAAATTAAAACAGCACATGAACAGGAAAAGGCATTAAAAGAGACAATTATCCGGGTAAAGAAGAATAGTATTGAAGAACACTCAGCAAAGCTTGATCCGACCGATATACAGGGATTGCAGAAGCTGATGGAAGCAAAACGGGCGTTGCAGGACCTTGAAAAATTGCATATTTCTATTAATTAAGGATAAAATAAAAACATATAATGGAGGATGGACACCACATGGAAGAAAACATAGCGAAATTTGGGGAAAAGTTAAAACAACTGGTTGCTCATGGAAAGAAGAATAAGAGTATCCTGGAACTTCAGGAAATCAATGATTTTTTCTCAGATATGGAGCTTGATGCAGAACAGATGGAGAAAGTTTATGAGTATCTGGAGGCCAATCATATTGATGTGCTTCGTGTAAGCGGAGATGGGGATGGAATTGAGGAATTAGATGATGTTGATGATTCCGATATTGTTCTGACAGATGAAGACGATGTTGATATGGAGAAAATCGACTTGTCTGTGCCGGATGGAATCAGTATAGAGGATCCGGTCCGTATGTATCTGAAAGAGATTGGAAAGGTACCGCTTCTTTCAGCAGATGAAGAAGTAGAGCTTGCAAAGCGTATGGCAGAGGGAGATGAGGATGCTAAGAAGCGTCTGGCAGAAGCAAACCTTCGTCTTGTTGTCAGTATTGCTAAGAGATATGTGGGACGTGGAATGCTGTTTCTGGATCTGATTCAGGAAGGTAATTTGGGTCTAATTAAAGCGGTTGAGAAGTTTGACTATCATAAAGGATTCAAATTCAGTACTTATGCAACATGGTGGATCCGCCAGGCAATTACAAGAGCAATTGCTGATCAGGCCAGAACTATCCGTATTCCGGTGCATATGGTAGAGACGATCAATAAACTGATTCGTGTTTCCAGACAATTACTGCAGGAGTTAGGACGTGAACCTACGCCGGAGGAAATTGCAGCAGAATTAGATATGCCAGTGGAACGTGTCCGTGAAATCTTAAAGATTTCTCAGGAACCGGTATCACTGGAGACACCAATCGGTGAAGAGGAAGACAGTCACCTGGGAGATTTTATTCAGGACGACAATGTTCCGGTACCTGCTGAAGCCGCAGCTCAGACACTTTTAAAAGAGCAGTTAGATGAAGTGTTAGATACTCTGACAGAGAGAGAGCAGAAAGTTTTAAGACTTCGTTTTGGTATGGATGATGGACGTGCACGTACACTGGAAGAGGTTGGTAAGGAGTTTGATGTAACGCGTGAGCGTATTCGTCAGATCGAGGCAAAAGCACTTAGAAAGCTTCGTCATCCGAGCCGCAGTAGAAAACTAAGAGATTATCTGGATTAAGAAAGAGGCGCCTATGGAACTATCAAAGAGACTTACTGCAGTAGCAGGTCTTGTGACAGAGGGCGCCTCTGTCGCAGATATAGGAACAGATCACGGATATATACCGATTCATTTGATAGAACAGAACTTATCACCGAAAGTGATAGCGATGGATATCAATAAGGGACCGCTGGAACGTGCGAGAATTCACATAGCAGGCTATGGAATGAGTGACCGGATTGAGACAAGGCTGTCGGATGGACTGGCAGCAGTAAAGCCGAAAGAAGTGGAGGAGATTATCGTTGCCGGAATGGGCGGCGGTCTTGTGATTCACATTCTGGAAGAAGGAAAACAAATCGTCAGCACATTAAAAGGCTGCATCTTACAGCCTCAGTCTGAGATACAGAAAGTACGGGAATATCTTGTGGAACATGGGTTTCGGTTCGAAGCAGAAGATATGGTAGAGGAAGACGGGAAATATTATCCTATGATGCGGGTGGTACCACCAGAATATTGTGAACATAAGACGGCTGACCGGCAGGAAGATTGTAAAAAAGAGGAATGGGAGTACCATTATGGACCACTACTTTTAAAAAACAAAAATCCGATATT
This sequence comes from Dorea formicigenerans, assembly GCF_025150245.1. Classification (NCBI taxonomy): domain Bacteria; kingdom Bacillati; phylum Bacillota; class Clostridia; order Lachnospirales; family Lachnospiraceae; genus Dorea; species Dorea formicigenerans. Next base: position 1,837,084 of record NZ_CP102279.1, on the reverse strand, counting down.
ATATGAATATCTGAAGCGTGAAATCCGTATTCGTGAAGATATACTTCTCGGTCTTGCCGGAAAAGATGGTGAGCGGATAAAAGAGCGTATGACAGAAATTGAACATGAACTGGAAGTAGCAAAAAAAGCAATGTCTTACTATGAAGAGTAAGAAAAGCATTGTAAGAAAAACATTGTTGAATACTATGTGAATATTAGAGAGGAATGATTGCATGCTATGTAAAGATATTATCAAAATAATAGAACAGGACTATTCACCAAGATATGCTCTTTCCTGGGATAATGTCGGACTGCTGGCAGGAAGAGATGATAAAGAAGTTGCAAATATATATGTGGCACTGGATGCTACAGATGAAGTGGTAGATGAGGCAATTTTGGCAGGTGCAGATATGCTGGTGACACATCATCCTTTGATTTTTAGCGGTATGAAAC